>NZ_CP174303.1:0-15000 GCF_052467225.1 Microbulbifer maximicatervae (SeqCode)
TCCTGGATTTGAAAAAAACCGGACTTAAACGTCCGATCCGTTCCGGTGCATAAAGCTCAAATCCAGTAAAAATACTGGTTTGGGCGACACCGTCTGCGTAGGCTCGAACCTCGCAATGGCCAACCTGGCCGAAGTTCGGATTAAGCCAGGCACGTTAAACCTCAACGCACCTGACACCTACGGTCTTTGACGGCCCACCTTGTGCCGAAGCATTCAGGTGGACCCCAAAGTTCGATTTACTGAGAGGTGATCACACCCCGCAGTGATATTTAGATGTTCAGGGAAGACTGATCGATAACCAGACCCGGGCCCATAGTGGTGCTCAGGGTGATCTTCTTCAGATATACACCTTTTGCAGAAGCCGGCTTGGCTTTCTTCAGGTCGGCAACCAGAGCTTCCAGGTTCTCTTTCAGAGAGTTCGCATCGAAAGCAACTTTACCGATACCACCGTGGATAATGCCGCCTTTGTCAGCGCGGAAACGCACCTGACCCGCTTTGGCATTTTTAACCGCAGTAGCAACGTCTGGAGTTACGGTGCCAGTCTTCGGGTTCGGCATCAGGCCGCGCGGGCCGAGGATTTGACCCAGCTGACCTACAACGCGCATCGCATCGGGGGAAGCGATTACTACGTCGAAGTCCATCTTGCCTGCTTTAACGTCGGCAGCCAGCTCGTCCATACCGATCAAGTCAGCGCCCGCTTCTTTAGCGGCGTCAGCGTTAGCACCCTGGGTGAAAACAGCTACGCGAACTTCTTTACCAGTACCGTGCGGCAGAGTAGTTGCACCGCGAACAGCCTGGTCGGATTTACGTGGGTCGATGCCCAGGTTTACAGAAGCGTCTACAGTTTCTGCAAACTTAACGTTGGACAGCTCTTTCAGCAGAGCTACGGCTTCTTCGATACCGTAAGCCTTACCAGCTTCAACCTTCTCAGCGATTACGCGCTGACGCTTGCTCAATTTAGCCACTTAGAGACCCTCCACTTCGATACCGGCGCTGCGAGCGGAACCAGCGATAGTGCGCACGGCCGCGTCCAAGTCGGATGCAGTCAGGTCTGCTTTCTTCATTTCTACGATCTCTTCCAGCTGAGCGCGGGTTACTTTACCCACTTTCTCAGTGTTCGGACGACCGGAACCGCTCTTGATCTTGGCAGCCTTGCGCAGCAGTACAGCGGCGGGCGGCGACTTCATGATGAAGGTGAAGGAGCGGTCGTTGTATACAGAGATTACAACTGGAACTGGCAGACCTGGCTCGAGGCTCTGGGTCTGGGCGTTGAACGCCTTACAGAATTCCATGATGTTCACACCGTGCTGACCCAGTGCGGGACCAACGGGCGGACTCGGGTTGGCCTGACCGGCCTTAACTTGCAGCTTGATATAAGCTTCTACTTTCTTAGCCATTACAGCTCTCCTCTAGTTGGGTATTAACGCCCGCCACTCAGCCATAAGGTTTAAGGGCAAGCTCCCCGAACCCCGAAATGAAAACTCATTTTTCGGGGACGCGAAAACCCCCTTCCACCTCGCGGCGAAAGGGGGCAAAAAATTTATACTGGAATCAGGTCTTCTCTACCTGACTGAACTCCAGTTCAACCGGGGTGGAACGCCCGAAGATCAACACAGCCACTCGCAAGCGACTCTTCTCGTAGTTAACCTCTTCAACCACACCGTTGAAATCATTAAACGGACCGTCGATAACTCGAACCATTTCACCGGGCTCAAACAGAGTCTTGGGCTTGGGCTTATCGGCGGAATCGTCAATGCGATTCAGGATAGCCTGCGCTTCGCGGTCAGTAATCGGGGCTGGCTTATCCGCCTTACCGCCGATAAAACCCAGTACTCGGGGAGTTTCTTTCACCAAGTGCCAGGTATCGTCATTCAATTCCATTTCTACCAGGACATAGCCCGGGAAAAACTTGCGTTCACTCTTGCGCTTTTGCCCTGCGCGCATCTCAACCACTTCTTCCGTGGGAACCAGGACTTCACCAAACAGGTGGTCCATTTCGTTCAGCTCAATGCGCTCTTTCAGGGAGCTGGCGACACGCTTCTCATAGCCCGAGTAAGCCTGGACCACATACCAATTCTTTGACATGTATCAACCTTTAGCCGATAAATTTGGAAGCCGCCCAACCCAGAGCCGAATCAAGCGCCCACAAGATAAGCGCCATAATCAACACGAAAACAACCACAATCGCTGTGGTCTGGGTTGCTTCTTGGCGGGTCGGCCAAACCACACGCCTGACTTCAGTTTGCGCTTCGCGCAACAGTTGCCACAACGCATTGCCTTTGGCGGTATTTACAGCCACAACCAGAGCTACCAGACAGATGGCAGTTACTGCCAACACTCGGTAAAACAAAGGGAATTCGGCGTAATATGAATTGCCTGCAACAGCACCGCCCACCAGCAGCACTATTAACAACCACTTCAGACCGTCAAGACGAAAGGTTTTCGCTTCTGTTTTAGCATTCATATAAGAAGCCCTTAGCGCACTATAGATAATCTTTTAGCGCTCATAAACACAAAAGCCCCACTGACAAGTAGGGTTTTGCGACACCCCTAAGCTTATCTAAGCGGAGTGATTAAAAATGGCAGGCCAGGAGGGACTCGAACCCCCAACACCCGGTTTTGGAGACCGGTGCTCTACCAATTGAACTACTGGCCTGTACAGTGTGAGCACTTTCGCACTCAAAGATGAGAGAGCTACAGGAACTCTCCCACCTGGTGCACCACATAGGATATTGTGATGCAGAAATCAAAGATTACTCAATGATCTTAGCAACAACGCCCGCACCTACGGTACGACCACCTTCGCGGATAGCGAAGCGCAGGCCGTCTTCCATGGCGATCGGAGCGATCAGGGTAACAACCATTTGAATGTTGTCGCCCGGCATTACCATTTCAGTGCCTTCCGGCAGCTCTACCGCACCAGTTACGTCGGTAGTACGGAAGTAGAACTGAGGACGGTAGCCTTTGAAGAACGGGGTGTGACGACCACCTTCGTCCTTGGACAGTACATACACTTCCGCTTCGAACTTGGTGTGCGGAGTGATGGAGCCCGGCTTAGCCAGTACCTGACCACGCTCTACTTCGTCACGCTTGGTGCCGCGCAGCAGTGCGCCGATGTTCTCACCAGCACGACCTTCGTCGAGCAGCTTGCGGAACATTTCAACACCAGTACAGGTAGTAGTGGTGGTTTCTTTGATACCAACGATTTCGATCTCGTCGCCAGTGTTGATCACACCGCGCTCTACACGACCAGTTACAACAGTACCACGGCCAGAGATAGAGAATACGTCTTCGATCGGCATCAGGAACGGCTGATCTACAGCGCGCTCTGGCTCAGGGATGTACTCGTCCAGAGTCTCTACCAGCTTCTTAACAGCGGTAGTACCCATTTCGTTGTCGTCTTCGCCGTTCAGGGCCATCAGAGCGGAACCAACGATGATCGGAGTGTCGTCACCTGGGAACTCGTACTGGTCCAGAAGTTCGCGAACTTCCATTTCTACCAGCTCGAGCAGCTCTTCGTCGTCTACCATGTCCGCTTTGTTCAGGAATACAACGATGTAAGGTACACCTACCTGACGGGAAAGCAGGATGTGCTCACGAGTCTGCGGCATGGGGCCGTCAGCTGCGGAACATACCAGGATAGCGCCGTCCATCTGAGCAGCACCGGTGATCATGTTCTTAACGTAGTCGGCGTGTCCCGGGCAATCTACGTGCGCGTAGTGGCGAGTCGGGGACTCGTACTCAACGTGAGAAGTAGCGATGGTGATACCGCGCTCACGCTCTTCCGGTGCATTGTCGATACCGTCGAAAGCAACAGCGTCACCGCCCCAAACTTCCGCACATACGCGGGTCAGAGCAGCGGTCAGGGTGGTTTTACCGTGGTCAACGTGACCGATGGTGCCCACGTTCACGTGGGGCTTGGAACGTTCAAACTTTTCTTTTGCCATTGCAGCCTCCTATATATAGGCGAGCCGATAACGGCACCACCCACGTCCAGAACATGCACATCCGACCCGGAAAATCCGACCCCGGACACAAACAACCGCAAGAGCTTTCACCCTTGCGGTCATATAAAATGGAGCTCATGGGCGGATTTGAACCGCCGACCTCACCCTTACCAAGGGTGTGCTCTACCCCTGAGCTACATGAGCTAAAACCTTGCCGATAACGGCATCTTAAAATGTTGCACCCTGGAGAGCATTCCAGCCAACCCCAAAACTTGGAGCGGGCAGCGGGGATCGAACCCGCATCATCAGCTTGGAAGGCTGAGGTTCTACCATTGAACTATGCCCGCTTTCGGGACCTCCATGCGAAACCATTCGATTTCGCGCAACACCCTAAGGTGTAATATGGTGCAGGGGGGTGGATTCGAACCACCGAAGCTTTCGCGTCAGATTTACAGTCTGATCCCTTTGGCCACTCGGGAACCCCTGCTCAAAGCGGTGTGCATTGTCTACACATCTCGCTGCGCTGTCAACAATTTTTCTTTAAATTTCACATACTTAGCAGCGAAACCTAATTTTGACAGCAACGGGATGAAAATGGAGCTGGCGAGAGGAGTCGAACCCCCGACCGGCTGATTACAAGTCAGCTGCTCTACCAACTGAGCTACGCCAGCCCTATCCCGTTCATTGCCGAAGTTGTTAAGTCACCCTCGTCAATGGAGGCGGGATTCTATGGGAACTTATCTCGACACGCAACACCCTTTTTGCAGATAAATCATATTTTTTATGTCGCCTATTCCAACTTGTTGAAAAAAACAGCGATTCGAGACGCCACCTGATGATTTTCTGATAAATCTGCTTTTTTGTTAGCCAAGTACTTCAGAACAAAGATTTGGGCGCCGATCCAGATCCGGGTATTCACTTTGCAGTTGTCGCCAAAATTCTTCTGCAAGACTTTCTGTGCTGCCAGGGGGCATAACTATCCACCGCTCCATATAGGTTTGCGGCTCCTCCTTGAACTGCGCGGCAACCCCCCTCTCCTTCAAAACGGCGGTATGGGACTCAGCTCGGGCTCGCTCACTGAAAATCCCAAATGAAATGCCATTTTCCAATGCGCCTTTGGGAATGACATAGCTGTCGATCCCCTGAGACTGTAGTTCACGCAAGCGGTTATAGGCCTCCCGCCTCGAACTCAGTGGCGGCAGATATACCCAGTAGCGCATCTGCCCCTGCATTTCTATATCACGCAGTTCGGCTTTAACCTGAAGGGACCGGATTCGCTGCAAGAGATCCTCGCCCTGGTACTCCTCCGCGAAAGGCCCCAACAGCGTACAATGCTGCTCAACCTCAAAGGACTCCTTACTCAGTGCCCCAGCCTTCTCTGGAGCAGGCAGCTCTTCAGGGGATATTTCGCTAACGAGGGTAATTTTCTTTCCCTCCGACTCGTGAGGGATCGGGCTCTTGCCGCTACTTAACTGCGGAGATGGCGCTACCAACATATACCAGGCAAAAAGCACAGCGTTCAGGGCAACTAAAGAAAGGGCTATCCAGCGCATAACAGAGTAAATTTTTATGGATTACTAAGGGCCAACCCATCCATCACCAAATCAGGAACCAGGCGATGTTCGTGCTGGTAAACTGCGGAGAGCAACTGCGCATCTCCACCGGTTAACCACAATAAAGGGAGGGAACCGGAGTGGACCTGCAATTCTTCCATTGCTCGATCAACCGCACCCAACACCATCAGCAAGAGGCCACGGTTTATCGCCTCATTGGTATTGCGTCCCGCGCCCAATGTTTTTGTCAGGGCCAGTGCCTCACGACTCTTTGCTGCATGGGTATCGACACTGAGAACGCGATTCATCAATCCGAAACCGGGAACGATATATCCCCCAATGTGGCGCCCGCTATTGTCCAGCAAATCTAAGGTGACCGCACTGCCGCAATCCACAATTAATGATGCTCGGGGAGATTGCTGGTAGGCCGCCAACATTGCCAGCCACCGATCCACCCCCAGGGCGGAGTGGTCTTCATACCCACAGATAACGCCGGCACATTGAGGTGCCACTGCAGAGAATTCAGCCTCCAGTGTGAACAGGTCTCGGGCCACCTGACTCAAGAATTCAGCAACAACGGGACCGGCGACATTCACTACCCGAAAACGGTAGGGGGTTAAGTCTGCCCAACCCTCAGGCAAAACCTGCTGGCGCAACTGCCCAGTTTCGATATCACCACGGGCTATCACCTCGCCTTCGACCAGGTAGCGCCACTTACCCCGTGTATTGCCGACATCCAGCTCTAGAATCACACCTGCCCCCGCAACGAGATTTCCCCCCCATGAAATGACTTTTGCCCTTTATCAGTGTCGAGTAACAAGGCTCCTTTTTCATCGACACCGGCCGCAACACCTTCCCAGCTCAAATTACCTGACCGCAACTGAACTGGCTGCCCGGCAAACTGGTCTAGGGTTGACCACGATTCCCGGTAAGTGGCGAACCCCCCTTCCGGGTAAGTTTCCAGCATCGGTAACAGCTCGCTGAGTATCGCCGCAGTTAATTCACTGCGGCCAATACCAGGACGGACTTGCTGGAGATCTGCCCATGGTTGATCAATCTCCTCTGCTGTCTTTGCGTTGAGACCATTATTCAACCCGATACCGATAACCACTGAACAGCGGTCGGTTAAATCCCCTTTTAGCTCAAGTAATACACCGGCCAATTTACGGCCCTGGCACCACACATCATTTGGCCACTTCAGGCGCACGCCCGGTACAGAAAAACGCTCGAGCGCTTTTGCCACAGCAACACCGACGGCAAGACTCAACCCCTCCAGGCTTTGTACACCGCCATTAAACTCCCAGCCCACTGAGAGGCTGATACTTGTGGCATAGGGGCTGACCCAGTTGCGACCACGGCGGCCCCGGCCGGCACTTTGCCGCTCGGCGAGAATTGCTACAGCATGCCCCTTACCTTGTTCAAAACGTTCCAGTAACAGGGAGTTCGTTGAATTCAACTCATCAAAAACCCGCAACTCGCGCAGTAGCGCTCGGGCTGAATCATCCAGCTGATTGGTAACAGTCTGCTCAGATAGCAAGTCGAGACCTCCCGGCAAGCGATAACCTCGCCCCTTAGCAGACTCAAGCGTCAGGCCGTAGCTCTCGAGCTTTTGTAGTTGTTTCCAAACAGCGGCTCGGCTGACACCAAGCGCATTCCCGAGGGATTCTCCCGAGTGTATTTCCCCATCCGCCAGCAGCTCCAGCACCGGGCGAAGCTGTTCTAATGGTGTTTTTACGGCGACGTCCTGCAATTTGTTCAACCTTTTACATAATGGCGGCCATAGCGATGCCCGAGGCTCGTCAGGACTTCATAACCAATAGTCCCGGCATACCCAGCGACCTCATCCACCGTAAGCTGGTCATTGAGAATCTCGATCGACTGAAGGGAGTCCCGCTCCTCTTCGCTGAGACCCGAAATATCGAAAGTGGTAGAGTCCATTGATATACGCCCGACAATTGGTAGCGGGCGACCGTGCCCCCATCCGCGCCCCCGCCCCCCTTGGGCTCGTATAATGCCATCGGCATATCCACCCCGAGCTACCGCAAGCCAACTATCTCCGGGAACTTCCTGGGTCGCACCATACCCCACAGACCGGGACTGACTGACATAGCGCTTTTGGACAATTGGCAAGCCCAAAGTCACCGTTGGACGCATCGGGTTTTCAGCCTCAGGGACAGGGTTAAGGCCGTATAGTGCGGAGCCCGGTCGGGCAATATCAAAGTGATAGTCCTCACCCAAAAAGATGCCGGATGAGTTCGCAAGGCTGAGCTGAATATCCGGGCACAGTTCCCGCAAGCGATCGCCAGCGGTCTTAAACTCGTTCAACTGAAGCTTATTATGCGGATGCTGGGGCTGATCTGCACAGGCAAGATGACTGAAGAACATCCGAACATCGGCGGACTCCAAGAGAGGGCGGTCCTTGAGCAGTAATTCGAACTCATCCGGGGTCAAGCCCAGCCGAGTCATGCCGGTATCAATTTTTACGGCGCAAGGGGCCTCTAACTGAGCTTTCTCGCAGATTTCGACCCAGTTCTTCAATTGATCCAGAGTAAACAATGTGGGGATCAAACCCGCGCGAGCGCACTCTAGTTCAGCACCAGGCCTGACACCGGTAAAAATGACTATATTCACATCGTTGCCGAGGTCACTGCGCAAGCGCTCCCCCTCGACTTGGGTGGCCACAAAGAAATCGCGGCATCCCTGAGCGTATAGCGCTGGTGCAACATGAGCCATTCCCAAGCCGTAAGCATCCGCTTTAACCACAGCACCGCACCGGGCGCCGGCTTTCAAGCGATTAGCCAGATCCTGATAGTTATCTGCTATTGACCTCAGGTTGATACTTAATAACCCTTCACGAAAGTCACTCATACCAGTACAACTCTCTAAATCAGTAAGCTAGGTAGCTCCGAGCAGACTCTCTCGCTGCAGCGCTCGGGCACCGCCTAATATACACCCAACAACCAATAAAAGGCTGACCAGTGAGCCAGCGATCATCAGTGATATGGAGACCGTATCCCCAACCAGTAGAGCCTTAAACCACTGCTGTTGCGCGACCAGCGGGACCAACTGCCAGGCAGGCTCCTCTAGCTCTATGGATGACATATCCAATATTAACAACATAGTGACAGGTAAAATCTGCAAAATACTCAATTGAGTTTGGGCATCTTTAAATGACTGGGAACGCAACGCTAACAATATTTGCAGTACGGCAACCAATAGAGCCAGTGGGAGCAGGGCTAGCGCCATAGCAACCATGCCACTCAGCGTAGTTGCATGTTGTATCCCCATTTCAGCCAAGGGCAAAAATGGAAAAACAGCCATTAGCGAAACTAACGCAAGAATTGAAGATAACCAACTGATACTGGCTACAGCGAGCACCTTGGCCAGGACCACCTGCCAGGCGGCCAGAGGTTGTTGCAGTAATACCTCAAAACTCATTCTCTCCCGCTCACCGGCAGAGGCATCAATGGACGAGGACAGGCAACCTATAAACAGCGTCATTATCAAGAGTGTCGGTATTGAACCAACAATCCAGGCACTGCGGGTAGACGGGGTACTGACATCCCTGACCTGGACTTGCCAGGGTGCTATTGTTTTTAGTGGGACTCCCCTAGCGACCATTCTTTGTTGAACAATGAGCTGTTGTAGCTCACCCAGCTTTTGTTGAACATGACTCGCGCCTTGCCCGCTGAAACGATCGGAGCTATCAACATACAAATAAACCTTGGGGCTGCGGAAATTGCGATAATCGGTAGAAAAACCTTCATCAATTTTCACAACTGCATCGTAACCTTCATCAAGTAAAGCTATCGGGTCCCCTTCTGACAGGCTATCCAGTTCCACCCGCCCTTTACTCAGCTGCTGCTCTAATACTGGTAAATCCTGCCCGCCTAACAACGCTAGCTGAAATGTCCTCTCCCCTTGGGACTTAAACATAAACAGAGTCATCGATGCGATCATTCCGGGAAATGAAATGGCAAACAGCAAAGATAAATACAGTGCTCGCCGGTCACGCCAAACCTCTAAAGACTCCTTCTTCAGAAGAGCAGACATGGCGGGAGTAAATAATAGGTTTAAAAATTTCATGCCATCACCTCCCCTTTAACCCCGTAAGCCAGAGTGACGAAACTATCTTCCAGGTTTTTACAGCCTGTGCGTTCTACAAGCTCATCGGGGGTACCACTATCGACAATAGCACCGTTAGCCATCACCAATACTCTATCTGACAACTCAGTAACTTCAGCCATAATATGGCTGGAAAATAAAATGGCTACGCCCTCAGAGCGCAACCGCAGAAGTGTTTTCCGCAGCAGTCTCGCTGCAAGAACATCAAGCCCGCGCGTCGGTTCATCGAGTATCAAATGCGTAGGCCGGTGGACTAGTGCCCGCGCCAGCGACACTTTCATTCTCTCCCCCTGGGAAAAGCCTTTTGTCCGACGTTGCCACAAATCTTCTAATTCCAGCTCTTCTCGAACAGAATTCAATGCGCGCTTAAGCTCTGCCCCAAATAATCCCTGCGCACTGGCAAAAAATGATAAGTACTCCGCTACAGTAAGTCGTTCATACAAGCCTTCACGATCGCCGACAACGCCCAATTGCCGCTTTATTTCTAATGGATTTTCGGCCACATTAAACCCACTAACAAATACTGTACCTTCATCCGGTTTTACCAACCCCGTTATAATTCTCAGGCAAGTAGTTTTACCGGCTCCATTGACCCCCAGCAAAGCGGTTATTTGGCCATCAGGTATATTGAAATTCAGGTCTTTGAGTACTTTCTTTCCAGAGAATTGCTTGTGAATAGATTTAACAGCAATCATTTGTTATCCCCTTGGCTCGATAGCAACTCACTGGATACCGCTTTATCAATTTCAGGTCCAAAAGCACCCGCCATAAAAGGTGGTCTTTGAATATCCGCAATACAATCACTATCTAAAGAAGCAAGTGGAGATTTTAGAAAATCATCTATTAGCTTTGGTATACAACCGCGCATACTATTGATATGTCCACCACCTGGAACCACTACCTGTTTTAATTCTGAAAGATACCCCAAGCTTTGTTCCGCATAATAATGTGGGGTAATAGGGTCAGCCTCTCCGGAAATAATTAACACAGGATGATTTCTTTCTTCCGGGACTTCGTAAGTGATAGGAGATACGGGCCACACCTTGCAACCCTCAGCAAAAATCTCAAAAAAAGCATCACCTAAAAAGCTATCGCGAATATCTGCAGCCAGCTCTTCCTCTGTAGTGCGATTTAATTCTTCAGCGCAAGCAACTGATAAGGTGAGCCCCATAGACATACTTCCATCATCAGATAAAAGTCCAACCAACCCCGATAGCGGTAAATAATTACCCTCCTCAGCCTGGCTAATAGCGTATGGTAACTGCGCTGCCGTTTCAGGTGCGTAGAGCGCGGTCCTTATCAGGTTTTGTATGAAGCTACGGGGAACACTTGTTTCCATTGTGCGACCAGAGTGGGGGTCCGGGAAGTTCGATGCTCTTCCATCCCAGTCCCTAAGCAAGCTATCCAGGTCAGATCTCCAATCGCCAAATTCGGAGCACACCGGATCCTGACTGCAGTCTTTCTCCAATTTTAGCAGCGCCTTTTCAGCAGCTTGCGCAGTAAGAAAAACTTTTGAATCAATCGGGGCTACGGCATCCAGGATCAGGACACTTAAACTTTCGGGATACCATTGCTGGTAAAGAAGCGCGGTACGAGTTCCCCAAGAACCTCCCCACAAAGCAATTTTTTTATGTCTCAACTGGAGGCGCACTTCCTCCAGATCATCAACCGCTTGACGGCTATGCAGCGCTTTCGCAAAGGAGGAGTTTTCAAGGTAGCAAGTTGAGAATTGATCGGTGACCGCCTCCAGATCCATATGGACTTCTCCGTCGATCCCACAGTCAAATGCAGCCGAGTAACCCGAGCCGCGCCTATCGACAAGAACGATCGCCCTACTCTGATTGACTTTATATAAGGCATTTAGAATCGGGGTCAGATAACTGGCTGCCTGACCGGGGCCACCGGCCAGTAAATAAAGTGGCTCCAGTCCAATGTCATTAACTGCTGGGGCTATCATTACCGCTAGATCTACTGCAGCTTCTCCTCCACCAACCGGTATCGTTGTACAGTGCAGAGCATGGCTCCAGCCGTCCAGGTAGCAGGACTCGAAGTTATTCTCTTCTCTCTCTTCTGCAACTGCTGGAGATAGCCCTATAAACAAGCTGATCGCGAAGATCGCAAACCTCTGTATCCAAACCACTGCCAACCCCCTATCCAACGAATTTATCCCAACCAGTGTATCGAACTGCTCCTAAGGTGTCGTCATCCAACAAAAGGCAGATAATTGCATTTGCATTAGCGCCCACCCCTGCACAGTGGTATGGTTTCTTATTTACTTGCCCATGATTGCACCCATGAGCTTTTCAGACCGAGAAAAACACCTAATCCGAGCCGCCTTTGCCTGGGGCCAAATCACACAACAGGAAGGCTATACACTTTCTGATCTTGAAATTGAAAAATCGGTTCTCTTCCGACGATTACTTGGCGGTCGGCCGCCATTGGCATTCCCGCCACCATTGCGTCACGGATTTCCCTGGTATGACGTTATTGAAGGGCGTAGCGAACACTTAGTGAGTGCATCCGAAGCCTCACCTGAATGCAGCATCATTGCACCGGGCTGTAAGCTCGGGGATACCTGCATTCTTATTGACGGAGCCTTTTGGCGCGTAGTCGAAACTGTTCGCGAGCACGAAGAATATATCGTTGAGTGGGGCCAATACCCAATGCAGTGGCGCTTGAAAAAGCATTGGGAAGTAAACTATGAAATGACACAACAGCTTCATAGTTTTCGTAAAGATAACCCCAATGCCGAAGTGAGCTTTGACAACTATTTAAGCCAAAGGGAGTACCGGGAATTTCGCATAGACGATGATCAGACGGTATGGCTCTGTGAATGGCAATTAAGCCGCACCAGCCTCTCTGGTTGGGTTTGGGTTGGGACAATACTACCTGTTCCCGATTATCAGCTCGTTCCAGTGTTCGACGATGATCACGGCCCGGTTATTCTCGGCGAGGATGGTAATTCCAATGGGCAGGCCTGGCTGCGTATTGAAGATGCCACAGATGAATACCGCTTCGTTAAACTACTGGGAACCTACGACTACCAGTCGCTAATTACTGCGAGCACCACTGAGCTGAAGACCTTTTTACAAGACCTACAGCAAGAAGAGTCAGCAGACATTGAAGTATTGGATTGGCACCAGAACAATGCCGCACGACGCTTTGCTCTCCCTGCCGAGCTGGTTCCACTAGAAGACCTCAGTTTGAATGATATGAACTTTGACCTCGTTCCAGATAACGCCTTTGCTTACTAGCCCACCCAAGCCCCACCTGGTGGGGCTTTTTTTATCCCCAAATTTTTCTTCTCTCACATACTGGCGTACCAATCAGCCGCAGTAATCCACAGATTTATCGCTCATAACACTGTTAATAACTGATGTCCGTTTTATGGCGTCTTTGTTACCAACAGAAACCATGGATAGAGCTGTGTATAACTCCGGGATATCCCCGGCCAGCCCCGTGATTGCTTGGCTCTATTGAAGGCGGGTAAAAAAGCAGCACTTTTTGCGCGGATTTCCACAGCCAGGTGTTACTAACAGAAAGTCTGGATAGAGTTGTGTATAACTTTAATAAACGGGCTACAGGCCCCGTGGTTACAGGGGATTACTGCAGAGACTAAAAAATCACCGATATTTTTATGGGCTAATTTTAATTTTTGGCGGGAGTGGTATGGGTACTTTTCTGAGTTTTACGCGAGTTATTTTTGTTGGATTATTTTTTGAGTGAGTGTAAAGGCGTTTGGAGAGAAGAACGGTAAAGAGCTATTTTTATAGGCTTTTTAAGGCACTTTGATAATTTTAGCTTTTTCTTTTTTATTTACTGACGGACTTTTAAATAGAAGGTTGAGCATTAAAGTTTTCAGAACTATTTTATTTTTTCTATTTAATTTCGACTAAGTAATTCCTGCTTCCCCTTTCTTCCTTCCCTTTCTTAGTTTTTTTGTTTTTGTTTTTGTTTTTGTTTTTTTAAAATATTTTTCAGTCATAAAAAAAGGGCCACCCTATTGGGTGGCCCTTTTCGGATTAGAAGCCTGACGATGACCTACTCTCACATGGGGAAGCCCCACACTACCATCGGCGATGTTGCGTTTCACTTCTGAGTTCGGCAAGGGATCAGGTGGTTCCACAACTCTATTGTCGTCAGGCAAACTGGCTTGGGTTGGCGTTGGTCTTATAAGCAAAGTGCTTGGCCTGCCGCGTTATCGCTGTTTGCCTCGGTCATGTTATTGACCGGCGATAACCCCAAATAAGTCGGTAAAACAATCTGTAGTAATACACCGCAAGCGATCGTATGTCTCTAACTCACAATCCGCTAGCTTAGCTAGTCGTTAGTAACCATCTCTGTTGTATGGTCAAGCCGCACGGGCAATTAGTACTGGTTAGCTCAACGCCTCACAACGCTTCCACACCCAGCCTATCAACGTGGTAGTCTTCCACGGCCCTTCAGGAGGCTCAAGGCCTCAGGGAGATCTTATCTTGAAGGAGGCTTCCCGCTTAGATGCTTTCAGCGGTTATCCCGTCCGAACATAGCTACCCGGCAATGCCACTGGCGTGACAACCGGAACACCAGAGGTTCGTTCACTCCGGTCCTCTCGTACTAGGAGCAACTCTTCTCAAATCTCCAACGCCCACGGCAGATAGGGACCGAACTGTCTCACGACGTTCTAAACCCAGCTCGCGTACCACTTTAAATGGCGAACAGCCATACCCTTGGGACCGGCTTCAGCCCCAGGATGTGATGAGCCGACATCGAGGTGCCAAACACCGCCGTCGATGTGAACTCTTGGGCGGTATCAGCCTGTTATCCCCGGAGTACCTTTTATCCGTTGAGCGATGGCCCTTCCATACAGAACCACCGGATCACTATGACCTACTTTCGTACCTGCTCGACATGTCTGTCTCGCAGTCAAGCGCACTTATACCATTATGCTCATTGCATGATTTCCGACCATGCTGAGTGCACCTTCGTACTCCTCCGTTACTCTTTGGGAGGAGACCGCCCCAGTCAAACTACCCACCATACACTGTCCTCGATCCGGATAACGGACCAGAGTTAGAACCTCAAACATACCAGGGTGGTATTTCAAGGACGGCTCCACAACAACTAGCGTCGCTGCTTCAAAGCCTCCCACCTATCCTACACAAATAGGCTCAAAGTTCAGTGCAAAGCTGTAGTAAAGGTTCACGGGGTCTTTCCGTCTAGCCGCGGGTACACTGCATCTTAACAGCGATTTCAATTTCACTGAGTCTCTGGTGGAGACAGCGTGGCCATCGTTACGCCATTCGTGCAGGTCGGAACTTACCCGACAAGGAATTTCGCTACCTTAGGACCGTTATAGTTACGGCCGCCGTTTACCGGGGCTTCGATCAAGAGCT
>NZ_CP174303.1:20000-817500 GCF_052467225.1 Microbulbifer maximicatervae (SeqCode)
GAAAAGTCCATCGATTGGAGCAACATGTAGGAAAACTCAGTAAAGGAAATACCTTCACCTTCACGCTGGATACGCTGCTTAACGGACTCTTTGTTAACCATATTGTTAACAGAGAAATGCTTACCGACATCGCGCAGGAAATCGAGCACATTGAGGTCGCGAGTCCAGTCGAGGTTATTGGCGACAATGGCACTATTTTCCCCACAATCGAAATTGATAAATTGGGAAACCTGGCTTTTCAGCTTGTCTACCCAACCCGCAACAATATCGGGGGTATTCAAACTGCGCTCCTGAGCCTTAAAAGAGGGGTCACCAATCAGCCCCGTGGCACCGCCAACCAGTGCAATTGGTTTATGCCCTGCCGCCTGAAACCTCTTCAAGGTCAGCAACGGTACTAGACTGCCTATATGAAGGGAGTCTGCAGTGGGATCAAAACCGCAATACAGGGTTCGACTCTCCGACAAATGCTGCGTCAGTTCGCCGTCACCAGTCGCTTGATTAATTAATCCGCGACGGTCCAAGTCTTCAAGCAGTGTCATGTCGACCCCAGCCATGCTTTCCCCTCATATATAGGCTTGAAATTAGCGCCACCAAGCGGCGGCAAAATGCGCTGCAACATTACCGAAGTTTGCGGCAAATACAAGCGTGCAGCAGCCCAGCATCCGCACTAAAAACAAAATTCATGAGGAACCAAACCGTGCAAAGACGTGTCAATTATCTCGTGAACCAAGGCGGCTTTTTTGCTATAAAGCCCCTCCAATGCCTGTTTTTTAGACACTCAGTTTTTCAAGCGCAAATAACAACGACCGCCAGTACCATCCGCTAACGCCATGCAAAACCATCGTAAATCGAGTACAGGCCTCCGTATTGGCGGCTTACCCAAGCATTTTCCCCGCGTTCATGCGCTGACCGCTGGCATCGCAGCCTTTGTCCTTATACTGGCCGTTCTGATTCCTTCACCGGAGATTTCCTCTAAGCGCACATCCCTACCAGTCAAACTTTCAGAGGTCACAAGCGGCGACAGCACTGAAGCCAAACCTGCTCTCACTTATACGCCGGCGGAAACGCCACTGCTTAACGTCAGTGTCGAGGCGGTCAAGTCGTTGAGCCTTGAAGTACGTAACGGGGATACCCTGTCAGACCTATTTCAACGTGCAAAAATCAGCGCCAAAGAGATGTACCAGCTTCTGGGTAGCGGCAAAGAGGCAAAACAGCTGGCACGTCTAACTCCGGGCGAAGAGCTGACCTTTCAAACAAATAATGATGGCCAGCTGCAGTCCCTGAAATTGCAGCGAGATCGACTCAATCAAATTGAGTTTACCCGCACAAATGCAGATAAGTTTGAACACGCACTGATAACTCGTGAGCCCGACAGCCATCCGGCTTACCGACAGGCCCAGATCGATAGTTCCCTATTCCTGGCCGGTAGCGATGCTGGGCTGAGTGACAGCCTGATAATGGAGATGGCGGATGTATTCAGCTCCGATATCGACTTTGCCCTCGATATTCGCAAGGGCGACAACTTTAGTGTGATGTTCGAAGAGTTGTTCCTGGATGGGGAGAAAATTGGCAACGGTCCTATCCTTGCGGTCAGTTTTACCAACCAAGGAAGAACTTTTAGCGCTGTACGCTATGTGGATAACAGTGGTGATGCCAATTACTACACGCCTGAAGGCAAAAGTATGCGCAAGGCATTTATCCGCACACCACTGGACATAGTCCGCATCAGCTCTCACTTCAACCCGAGCCGCCTGCACCCAGTATTCAAGTCACGCCGACCTCATAATGGCACCGACTATGCCGCTCCAAGAGGCACCCCCGTTTACTCTACTGGCGATGGTCGGGTTATCGCGTCCGGCTATAGCAAGCCCAATGGCAACTACGTATTTATCCAGCACGGCGAACGGTATGTAACCCGCTATCTCCACCTGACCAAGCGCAAAGTCAAAAAGGGCCAGCGCGTTAAGCAGCGCCAGGTTATTGGCACTGTGGGGTCTACCGGTTATGCCACCGGCCCGCACTTGCACTACGAATTCCTGGTGGATGGTAGACATCGCAACCCCGCCACCATTGTGCGCAAATTGCCCAAGGCAAAGTCGGTACCGACTTCTGAGATGATCCGTTTTAAAAACCAGACCCAGCCACTTCTGGCGAAACTAGAAAACTTCCAGGGGCCGGCTCTGGCTCAACTGGATGAAGAAAGCCCCTAACAAGCGCCAACGAATATGCCCGATCTGTTTATCGGCCTGATGTCCGGCACCAGCGTTGACTCCATTGACGCGGTGCTGGTCGATTTTGGCGATGAAGAAAAAATAAACACCCGTATCCTGGCTGCGCTAGCCCACCCGATTCACAGCGGCCTGCGCGAGGCTATCCTCAGCCTCTGTGCCCCCGGCCCTTCAGAGTTGGATCGCGCCGGACAGTTAGACCGGCAACTGGGACAGGTTTTTGCCGAAGCCACCAATACCCTGCTAGCCCGAGCCGGTGTTGAGGGTCAGTCTGTTACCGCCATTGGCAGTCACGGCCAAACCGTACGCCACCGCCCCCCAGGCACAGTGACTTCTCCCTTTACTTTGCAACTCGGTGACCCCAACACCATCTCAGCACTGACGGGCATCTGCACCGTTGCGGATTTCCGTCGCCGGGATATCGCTCTCGGTGGTCAAGGAGCGCCTTTAATGCCGGCGTTTCACCAGGCCGCTTTCAAAACTGATGGAAGCCGTGCTGTGGTCAATATTGGGGGGATGGCCAATATCACTGAGCTGACGGCAGATGGCCAGGTTTACGGCTATGACACAGGTCCAGGTAATGCATTACTCGACTACTGGGTGAACCTACACAAAAACCAGCCCTACGATAGAAATGGAGACTGGGCCGCGAGCGGTCGCGCCAATGCTGAACTTCTCAACCGCCTGCTTTCAGATCCCTATTTCTCCGCCGAGCCACCCAAGAGTACTGGCCGTGAAACTTTTAACCCCAGCTGGCTCGAACAGGCCTGCGCCGGTTTGGAAGTGGCGCCGGTAGATGTGCAGGCGACCCTGTCTGAAGTGACCGCAGCCAGTATCGCCGACGCCGTGCATAATTTTGCCGAAGGCGGCGAGCTGCTCACTTGCGGGGGCGGGGCAAAAAACAAGGACTTGGTTACACGATTACAGCGCCGCTTGCCCACCTGGTCTATTACTGACACGGGCAGTTACGGTATTGACGCAGACTGGCTCGAAGCCGTTGGATTTGCTTGGTTGGCCCGCCAGACATTGAGAGGGCTGCCCGGTAATTGCCCGGGAGTGACTGGCGCGCAGAAAGAGGCGGTTCTAGGGGCTATTTACCCGCCCTGATCAATAGGACGGGTTAGGATTTCTCAAATAGAGAAAGAGGAGCCGCAGCCACAGGTAGCGGACGCATTGGGATTTTGTACTACGAAGCGCGACCCCGAAAGGCCTTCTTCGTAATCAACATTGGCGCCAACCAGGTAGGGGTAGCTCATCGCATCCACCAAGACCTGAATGCCATCCTTTTCTATGATGGCATCATCTTCGGCAACCAATTCATCAAAGGTAAAACCGTATTGGAAACCGGAACAGCCGCCTCCGGTCACGAACACCCTGAGTTTCAGCTCCGGGTTGCCCTCCTCTTCCAACAGGCTTTTTACCTTGGCCACAGCCTTGTCTGTGACCACGAGTGGCGCGGGAGAAAAGGATACAGCTTCTGACATAAGTCTCTCTCAACTCATCGGGACATTCACCGCTCGTATAAAAGTTATAACGAGTGCAGCCCCGGGGGCGTCATCTTGCTTAAACCCAGCAATTCAGTCAAGTATTAACCGGCAGGTGGGCCGGTACAACAAAGTACCAGCGCCAGCCAATACTACCCGGACTTAAGAGGCTTCAATGACAGTTTCATCTTCGGAATAGCCGAGCATATGGGGCTCACCCGCGCTACTCAAGTCGGCACTGGATACCAGGGCACCGTTTACCTGGGCACCTTTCAGCATCTCGATCAGCTTATAGTGTACATTGCCTTCTACCATTGCCTTGGAAGCGAGCTCCAGGTGGCGCGCAGCAAACACATCCCCTTTGACATTGCCATTGATCACTACCTGAGGCACACGAATTTCACCCTCAATGATGCCGCCATCCACAATTTGCAGGCGCGCATCACTATCACTGTGAGCGGTAACATTGCCACGCACCTTACCTTCGATGACCAGGTTGCCACGGAAGTGGATATCACCGCTGATCTCAGTCTGACGAGCGATCAAAGTCGTGTGGTTACTACCGGTATTGGCCATAGTTATCTGTTTCTCTTTTTTTCTTAACATAATCCCCAAAACCTCGTGCCTTTGGCACCTATGCTAACTTTCCTGTACTAACCAACCGTAGCGCTGCTCAATATTAAAGCCCTTGCGCCCAGAAGATTTAAGTGACAACTCCACACCTTCGGGCACAAATCCCTCCGGCAAGCGCAGCTCTCCCTCGATATTCTGAAAATATTTAAAACGCAGCTGAATCGACTCACTATCCACCTGCTCCGACAGTTCCTTCAGAGGGTAACTCTTCGGTTCCCCATCCTGACGGCCCACTACGGTAAATGTGGCCGTGCCTTTTACAACATCCCGACGCGCTGCGGACTGTTTGATCTGTAACTTGTACTGGTAACTTTTTGGATCGCCGGTCTGCGAGAGGATAAAGCGTCCAATGGACACCCCCTCACCCCCATCTTCAGGGGCCATGACGCCGCGATAGAAAGAAATTTCCTGCTTTAGCTCTGCGATCTGGCTCTCTTTCTGCACCAGTTCCGCACGCACCGACTCACTCGCCTGCTCACCGATAGTCAGCGACTGCTCTGCAGTGGCAACCCTCATTCGCAGGGATTCATTCTCACTCTGAAGCGCGGTAACACGATCGAGTACTTGAGTATGCTCCAGTGTCTTGCGATCGAGGCTCTGGCGCAGCTGATACTGCCCGGCGAAATAGGACCCGGCCGAGGTCACTAATACCAAAAAAACGACCCCCACTACGGCAATGACACCAGAGAAGGGTTTATGAGGCACCACTTTCATGCGGTACTGCTTGCTGCCTTTAACTTTGAGCACCATGAAATCTGCTAAGTCTTATCCGGGATTTATCGATTGTCGGGAAACACCCGATTCTAAGGCAGCAGTGCCGGGCTATCCAGGCCCAACGTCTCAGTTAAGCCAAACATAATATTCATATTCTGGATTGCCTGGGCGGACGCGCCTTTGGCCAGGTTATCAATGGCCGATAATACCAGTACCGTATCCCGCTCCTGGGGTTGCAATACCGAGATGCGGCACATATTGGTCCCTCTAACCGTACGAGTCTGAGGGTGGCTGCCCGCCGGCATCACATCTACAAAAGGCTCATTTTTATAGCGGTTTTCAAAGATCTGTTGAAGCTCATCGGCATCAACCTTCCCCACTGACCGGGCAAATAAAGTAGCGTGGATACCGCGAATCATGGGAAGTAAATGCGGTACAAAAGTCACCTGCGCGGGAGAGGATTCAGTGGCCTGCACTCGACAAAGCCCCTGTTCAATCTCGGGTAAATGACGGTGCCCGGCGGCAGAATATGCGCGGAAGTTGTCGCTATTCTCAGCCATAATCAAGTCAGTCTTACCCTGTCGCCCCGCACCACTGATACCACTGGCAGCACTGGCGATCAGCTCACCAGGTTCTACCAGGCCCTTTTCCAAAAGCGGTATCCATCCCAATTGAATCGCGGTGGGATAACAGCCCGGGCAGGCTATCAACTGCGCATTGGCAATCTGTTCCCGATTAACTTCTGGCAAACCATAAACAGCGCTTTGAGCTAATTCCGGAGCGGCGTGGGCCTGACCGTACCACTGCTCCCAGGTAGGTATATCTTTCAAACGGAAATCGGCGGACAAATCGATCACTCGAACTCCGCGTTCAATAAGTGCCGGTACCTGGGCCTGGGCAACGCCATGAGGTGTAGCGAAGAATACAACGTCACAATCCGCCAGCTGTTCGAGATTGGGGCTACAGAAAGACAGCTGCGAGTGCCCTCTCAGGCTAGGGAAAAGCTCGGCAACCGGGGTACCATTCAACGAACGGGAGGTGATTGCGGTAACTTCCGCTTGTGGATGTGTTGAGAGAAGCCGAAGTAATTCCACCCCTGTATAGCCGGTGCCCCCGACAATCGCTACTTTTATCACCTTGCTAAAATCTCCGGTATATCCGCCAACTGAGACGATAATCGTAAAACCAGACAGGCACTCTACCACAAGCCCCAGCATTTTAAGGATGTGCGGTGTCACAGCCCCCAAGGAACTCGCTAAAAAAGTCATTTTCGCGTTATTTAGTTAGGCCTGGCAGCCTCGAAAATATACGCTTGCAGCTTTCCTCCAAAGACGCGCTGGCGCCTTTGCTGGGGATGGCCCTGATCACCGGCATCCTGGCCGGAGGGGTAACTGTACTTTTTCGGCTGGCGATGGAGTGGCCGACCACGCTGTTTTTATCAATCCCACAAAATTACGAATCCCTTTCCCCATTCTGGCGCTTCGCATTGCCAGTCATCGGCTCTCTGGTAGTGGGATGTATCTATTTATTTCTAAATCCCAGACGCCGCCAGGTGGGAGTGGTCCATGTCCTGGACCGGCTCTACAACCACCAGGGGCAAATGCCAATGCAAAATGCCCTGCTACAGTTTTTTGCCGGCGCAATAATTTTAATTAGCGGCCACTCGGTGGGGCGGGAAGGCCCAGCTGTACACCTGGGAGCAGCCAGTGGCAGCTGGTTAGCTAGGGCGCTGAAGCTCCCCAATAATTCCGGTCGCAACCTACTGGGGTGTGGTGTAGCCGCAGCAATTGCGGCCTCCTTTAATACCCCGCTGGCGGGCGTGGTATTCGCGATGGAAGTCGTGATGCTGGAATATACTGTGGCAGGTTTTTTACCGATAATTCTCGCGGCTGTTGCCGGTAGCGCCATTACCCAGCTGACTTTCGGTAGCCAGCCTGACTTTAATGTACCCGCGATTCAACTCAATTCCCTTGCCGAGCTGCCGCTACTTTTCGTTTGCGCACTGGTTATTGGGGTTCTCGCCGGATTATTTATCCGCTCCCAGCGTATTTTGATTCCCCAGCAGCGTTATTCCCCACTTCTTCGATTTCTCTTAGTTGGCCTTGTTACTGGCACCTTGGGTATCTGGGTACCGGAAATCCTGGGCGGTGGATATGACACTTTGCAGATGGCAATGCTGGGGGAGTTGGGGGTAGCGACACTCATTGCTATTGTCGCCGCGAAATTAGTCGCAACCGCTTTGGGGGCAGGGCTCGGAATTCCCGGTGGGGTAATAGGCCCCAGCCTGATTATCGGTGCCTGTATCGGTGGTATTGCCGGTGGCCTGGCTAACTTGTGGCTGGGTGAGCACACCGCGAGCCCCGGCTTTTATGCCATGGTGGGTATGGCGGCAATGATGGCTGCCATGCTCAATGCGCCTCTAGCTGCGCTACTCGCTATCTTGGAACTTACCTATAACCCACATATTTTATTCCCTGGAATGATGATGATCGTGGTGGCCACATTAGTAAGCCGCCAACTCTTTTCCACTATCGGTCTCTATCACGAAACGCTGCGAGCCCTGAATAAAGCGGGAATGCCGAGTTGGCGACAGCAAATGCTGAGCAGTGTCGGAGTTGCCAGCGAAATGAATCAGAGCTTTGTTGTGACTCCTAGGGAAATTACCCGCGCCGCGGCAACAGAATTAATTAATCAACATCCCGAGTGGATTCTTATCGACTTACCCAAGGAGCCGGCACCGCAACTACTGCGTGCAGCAGACTTGGCAACTTTTCTTCGCGGTGGTGCGAAAGAGGCGGCCGAGAGCGAAAAACAAGTTTCCTCCGCATCAGATAAATTACTAGACCCGGGAGAAATGATCGATTTATTGAGACTACCCGGCGAACGCAAACAGCTGGCGTCCCTAAGCTGGCGAGCGACAATGCTGGAGGCCTCGCAAAAGCTGGAGAGAAGTGGCGCGGATGGCCTATATGTCTGCCGTCATAAAAGCGGTTCGCTGGACAATCGCACGGCGGGCATTATTCTGCCGCTACAAATTAACAACTTTTACCGGAAGTAATTTTTCTTCCCGTTTCTTTTAAGGGGACTTTCAATGCTGTGGATCAAGGCTTTTCACATTATTGCGATGGTGTGCTGGTTTGCCGCACTTTTTTATCTGCCACGACTGTTTGTCTACCATGTCGATGCCACTGATGCCGTTAGTCGCGACCGCTTCTGTATTATGGAACGCCGCCTTTATCGCGGTATTGCCATTCCTTCCATGCTGGCCACCGTTGCCTTGGGCATTTGGCTCTACAGTTTGAACCCGGCCTACTACACCTCCGCTGGCTGGATGCACGCAAAACTGACTTTTGTTGTTCTCCTCCTGGGCTATCACCATATCTGTGGCGCCTATGTTCGCAAGTTTGCCCGGGGAACCGTTACCCGCAGCCGCCGCTACTTCCTAATATTTAATGAGTTCCCAGCAGTTGCACTTGTCGCCATCGTCATTTTGGTTGTCGTAAAGCCATTTTAATTTGGCGCGTATTCATTCCTTGTCAAAGGCGCTCAGCAACTAGAATTAGGCGCACAGCTAATGGCCGTCATGTAGAGCACTTATGGATACACCTCAGCCCGTTATTCTGACCGTTACTCACCACGACCCCAGCGGCAGCGCCGGAATTGCCGCAGATACTGAGACAGCGGTCAGTCTCGGCTGCCATGCGGCCTCGGCAGTTACCGCCATCAGCGTGTGTAATACCGGTGAATTGCTGGGTGTCGCCCCAGTCGACGACAGCCTGCTAATTGAACAAACCCGAGCCGTTTTGGAAGACATGCCGATCGCCGCGATCAAGGTCGGCTACCTGGGCTCTGTGGAGAATGTGCGCGCGCTTCACAGCGTACTCCACGACTACCCGGATATTCCCGTCGTTATCGACCCCGATGCCACACTGGCTGACAAAGATAGCGTACTCGCCCCGCCTCTGTGGGAGGCTATGGTGTCGCTGTTGTTGCCCAAGGCAACCATGGTGTGCCCCAACCGCAGGGAAGCTCGCGCCATGGCTGTGGAGGCCGATGTCCTCGACGCCATGGCCCAGGAAATCCTCGAATCCGGCTGTCGCTACCTGTTGCTGACTGGCGTGCCCCACGAGCAACAATTACAGAACCGGCTCTACGATGAGCGCGGCCTCATGCGAGAGTTCAAGTGGGAGCGCTTGCAGCCAGCGGCCTATGGCGTCTGCGGCACCCTCGCTACTGCCATTGCCTGCCATATCGCCCACGGGCTGACCATTATCGAAGCGGTTACCCGCAGTCAGCAATACGCCTGGAGTGCGATCAAAGACAGCCGGCGCCTGGGCATGGGAAGGCCGATTCCCAACCGGCTGTTCTGGTGCGAACGCTAAACCTGGAGCTGCTGACACAAATTTCGCCCCTGCCCCGATCAGTCTCACCGTCCCCATGACGGTGAGATCTTCTGTCTACACAGTCTGTGACCGGTCGTCGCCAATCTACACATTGTCCTCAGGCGCCACCCCCGCGATAATGCTCCCCAGGCCCTTTATGCAGAACCTGAATATAAGTTTATGAGTAAATCCGAGCAGCTCTTCGCAGAAGCACAGCAGTACATTCCCGGCGGCGTTAACTCTCCGGTACGGGCTTTTCGCGCAGTCGGCGGTACCCCGGTGTTTATCCGCCGTGCCGAGGGCGCCTACCTCTACGATGCAGACGAGAAACGCTACATCGACTACGTACAGTCCTGGGGCCCCATGGTGCTGGGCCACGCACACCCGGAAGTTATTGAAGCCGTGGTGGAACAGGCCCAATCGGGACTGAGCTTCGGTGCGCCAACTGAATTGGAAACCGAACTGGCCGAAGAACTCTGCCGCCTGTGGCCGAATATGGACCTGGTGCGCTTCGTCAATTCCGGTACCGAAGCCACCATGAGCGCGATTCGCCTGGCCCGTGGATTTACCGGGCGCGACAAGATTGTGAAGTTCGAGGGCTGCTACCACGGCCACTCCGACTCCCTGCTGGTTAAGGCCGGCTCCGGGGCCCTGACCATGGGTGTACCCTCCTCTCCCGGCGTTCCCGCCGCCCTGGCAGATCACACCATCACCTTGAGCTACAACGATGCTGATAGTGTGCGCAGCTGCTTCGATGAGCTGGGCGATCAAATCGCCTGTATCATCGTCGAGCCTGTTGCCGGCAATATGAACTGCATTCCGCCGGTACCCGGCTTCCTGGAAACCCTGCGCGAAGTTTGCGACCAGCACGGTGCCCTGTTGATTCTCGATGAGGTGATGACCGGCTTCCGGGTGAGCTTGACCGGGGCCCAGGGCTTCTACGGTATCGAAGCGGATATCACCACCCTCGGCAAAGTCATCGGCGGCGGTATGCCCGTTGGCGCCTTTGGCGGTAAACGCGAGATCATGGAACAAATTGCACCCCTGGGTCCCGTTTACCAGGCGGGCACCCTGTCCGGTAACCCTGTAGCTATGGTCGCGGGCTTGGAAACCCTGCGTTTGGTGGAAGAACCCGCCTTCTACGAGCCTTTAATTGCCAAAACTGACCGTTTGGTGGAGGGCATCCTGGCGGCTGGTAAAGCCGCAGGTATCCCAATCACCGCCAATAAGGCCGGCACCATGTTCGGATTCTTCTTCACCGAAGAACCTAAAGTAACTAACTATCAACAGGTAATGGCCTGCGATAACGAGCGCTTTAACCGTTTCTTCCACGGCATGCTGGAAGAAGGTGTCTACCTGGCACCGGCCTCCTATGAGGCAGGGTTTATGTCCGCAGCTCATACCGATGAGGATATTGAGGCCACAATCACTGCCGCTGAACGCGTCTTCGCCCGCCTCGGCTAATTGCCCGCCTCTCTCCAGCACCCGCAGCCTGCGGGTGCTGCTTCTATACACGTTTTACTTTACCCCCTCCAATAAAGCCCCAGTCGCTTCACCGCAAAGTTATTGCGCTGAAAAAAGCTAACAGCTAAAAATGTATACAAAATATAAAAGGTATACATTTTGAAAAGCTCAACGTTTTCAGATACCAGCTTGTCCGCCATCAGCGCAGGCTTTGTCGCCGTGCTGGTTGGAGTAGCCAGTTCCGCCGCCATAGTCTTTGAAGCCGCGCGTGCAGCTGGCGCAAGTGAAGCAATGATCACCTCCTGGATTGGCGCCCTGGGCCTGGGAATGGGCATTACCTGTATTGCCTTCTCTTGGTATTACCGCGCCCCGGTAATCACTGCCTGGTCGACTCCAGGTGCTGCACTTTTGGCCACCAGTTTAAGTGGCATCCCCATTGCAGAGGCGATTGGTGCTTTTGCGTTTAGCGCCCTGTTAACACTCCTCGTGGGCTTGTCCGGAGCCTTTGAGCGGGTAGCGCGAATGGTGCCGGCACCGATTGCCAGCGCTATGCTCGCAGGCATACTGCTGCAATTTGGTCTCTCAGTATTTACTTCTCTGCAGGCACAACCGCTATTGGTCGGCATCATGTTACTGACCTATCTAGTCGGGCGCCGTTGGGCGCCTCGCTATGCCATTATTTTGGTACTAGCGGCTGGAGTGGTGACTTGCTGGAAGTTGCAACTCATTGCATCGGCCCAGATCGGCTGGCAAGCGGCACACCCTGTTTGGGTAACGCCAGAATTCCGCCTCTCCACTTTAATTGGCATTGGCCTTCCTCTTTTTATCGTCACTATGACCTCTCAGAACCTGCCCGGAGCGGCAACCCTGGCCGCCAGTGGCTACAGTAGAGTGCCTATATCTCCTGTTATTAGTGGCACCGGCCTCACCTCTTTATTGCTGACACCGTTTGGTGGCTTTGCATTTAATCTGGCGGCTATTACCGCTGCTATTTGCACCGGCCCGGAAGCCCATCCCAACCCCGACAAACGCTATACCGCCGGCATTGCCGCCGGTATTTTTTATCTGCTGGTGGGCCTCTGCGGCTCTAGCGTTGTGGCATTATTCAGTGCCTTTCCCCAGGCACTGATTGCTGGCCTCGCCGGCTTGGCACTGATTGGCGTCATTGGTAGCAGCCTGGCTGGAGCAACAGCCGAGGCCGACAGTCGCGAAGCCGGAATTATCACTTTTCTGATCAGTGCTTCCGGTATCAGCCTCTTCGGCATTAGCTCTGCCTTTTGGGGCCTGCTGGGGGGACTGATGTGTTACTGGTTTTTCAAGCGCAGGAATTAATAAACATCAATGGGCCTCTACGAAAAAATTAAGTCGGACTTGCAGCATGGGCGCTTCGCCGCCGGCCAGGTGCTAAAGCAAGCCGAACTGGCAGAGCTTTACGCCGTGAGCCGTATTCCGGTTAGGGACGCTCTACAAAGATTGAAAAATGAGGGCTGGTTAACCGGACACGGAAAACGCGGCGTCGCAGTGCCGCAGTTTGACCCTATTGAAGTGGAAGACCTCTACCTGATGCGCATGCGCCTGGAGCCGCTGCTGCAATCCCTGGCACTGGAAAACCTTAATAGAGAGATTCTGGGGCGGGCCAGAGATATTCTGGAATCCATGCAAGCCAAACCTGAACTCTCCGCCGAGCAGATCGGAAAAATGAATTGGGAGTTCCATGCCTGTATTTACCGGGCAGCTGCAAGACCCACGCTATTTAGTACCGTCGAGCAACTGCACCGGCAATGTGAGCGTTATATCGGTTACCAATCCCACGGTCTGAATTACCAGGACAACAGTCAGGACGAGCACTTTGCAATACTCAATGCACTCCAAGAGGGAAACGGGGACCAAGCCGCCGCACTGCTGGCAAAGCATATAGAAGCCGCCGGCAAACTATTGGTAAGGCACTTACATCAGCCCCATTTTTAAACCGCTTTCCCTCAGCAATCGAAAATCACCCACTGCGGCAATTTGATATGATGGCTGCCAATTGCGGCTGCGGGGTTTCTGCGGCCCTATGGATAGCCGGAGTAATTTCCCGATGAGCCAAAGATTCGGCCGTGGTGCCTACCCCAACACTCGCCTGCGTCGCCTGCGTGCAAAGGATTTTTCCCGTCGACTGGTGCGGGAAACCCAGTTGAGCAGTGACGACTTGATCCTGCCACTGTTTGTTATTGAGGGGCGTAACGAAACCCAAAAAGTCGCCTCAATGCCGGGTGTTGAACGCCTGAGCGTAGACCTGTTGGCCAAGAAAGCGAAGACAGTTCAAGAGTTGGGAATCCCCGCAATAGCCCTGTTTCCGGTAGTCGACCCGTCGGCAAAGTCCGATTGCGCCAGTGCCGCCCACGACGCCGATGGCTTGGCACAAAGGGCTGTTCGCGAGCTGAAAAATGCGGTACCGGAATTGGGAGTTATCACCGATGTAGCCCTGGACCCCTTTACCAGCCACGGCCAGGACGGGCTGATGGACCACAGCGGTTATATCGTCAACGACGAAACCGTTGAGGTATTGGTACAGCAGGCCCTGTCACACGCTGCAGCCGGTGCCGATATGGTGGCCCCCTCGGATATGATGGATGGCCGTATCGGAGCCATTCGCGATGCTCTCGAAGGCGCGGGCCACAGCAATACCCTGATTATGTCCTACGCCGCTAAATATGCCTCCGCTTACTACGGCCCCTTCCGCGATGCAGTGGGCTCTGCCGGGAACTTGAAAGGTGGCAATAAAGCAAGCTACCAAATGGACCCCGCCAATACCGATGAGGCATTGCACGAGTGCGCCCTGGATCTGCAAGAGGGCGCAGATATGGTGATGGTGAAACCCGGTATGCCCTACCTGGATATAGTGCGTCGGGTAAAAGAAGAATTGCGGGTTCCCACTTTCGCCTATCAGGTGAGCGGGGAGTATGCGATGCACTGCGCCGCCTTTGAAAATGGCTGGTTGAAGCGAGAGGCGGTTATTCTGGAGTCCTTACTGGCCTTTAAGCGCGCCGGTGCCGACGGCATCCTCACCTATTTCGCCGAAGAAGCCGCACAGTTGCTGCAAGACTGATAGCCGGCGATAAAGCGCGCGATTCAATCGCGCGCTACCTTCCCTAGGGCCACTGATCTTCCAGGTCAGGCCCCACCGGCTGGGCTTCCTCTACCGGTACGCTGTGAGCCCTCCCGCCAAAAGTATTATCTCTTGGCAGCTCCAGGGGCTCCTCTTCATAATCGGAGCCATACTCGGGATCTACACCAAACTCTTCCGCATCGTCACCTCGAAGTTGTTCCTGCAATTGTTGGCGGCGCTGATCGCGCATCTGCTGCTCACTGGTATCCACCCCCCAACCGGGACTCATCTCCTCTCTGGGAGCCGCTTCGTCGCGACCATTGCCAAATAGATTGCGGAACCAGCGCCAGCGGTTCTGCCCCCGACATTCCGGCGCCGGTTGCAGCTGGCTCTCGTAGGAGAAAGGAATCTCATAACCACCGCGACAGTAATCCGGGTCCATAAACTGCCCCCGGGAGTTCACTGACTTAAGCTCCACTCCTCGGGGCATCTCTGCCGGTCCATGTTGATGGGGCAGCTTGCGCATAATCTCCGTCCAGATCGGCAGTGCGCCGGTGGAGCCAGTTAGGCGCGTGCGCTCATTGTCGTCGCGCCCGAGCCAGACTACAGCGGTTACTTCCGGCGAGAAGCCCGCAAACCAACTATCGCGGTTATTGTTAGTGGTTCCGGTTTTCCCGGCAAAGGCGATGCTACTTGGCAAGCGCTTGGCAGAGCGGCGTCCGGTACCCTCACGCATGGCCTGCTCCAGCCCCCAGCGCAACAGGTAAGCTGGAACGGGGTCGACACCGCGATTAGCCTTGCGGCGGAAGTGCTGTACACGGCCGCCCTGGGCATCGGAAACCGCCAGCAGTGTGCGCGGCTGTACCGTCTCACCATTGTTCGCGATGGTCTGGTACATACCGGCAACTTCGAACGGGGTCATCTCCACAGCACCAAGCAACATCGCCGGCACTCGGGGGAGCCTGGATTCAACACCCAGGCGGCGAATCGTCTGGCGCACATTCTGCAGGCCGAGATCCAATCCCAAATGGGCCGTCGCCAGGTTATAGGACTTGGCCAGAGCGATATATAGCGGTATCTGTCCGTGAGCGCGCTTATCGAAGTTCTGCGGCATCCATACATCGCCATCCGCCTCTTCAATTCTCACCGGGGCATCATCGATCAGGGTGGCCAGGTTGTACTCTTCCGGTCGCTCTAGAGCAGTGAGAAACACAGCCGGCTTAATCAGGGAGCCCACCTGGCGGCGGGCTTCCAGCGCCCGGTTGAAGCCTGGGTAGTCCGGGTTCCGATCTCCCACCATGGCGAGCACATTGCCGTTGCGATTATCCAACAATACTGTCGCGGCCTGGAGTGAATTGGCTTTGATCCCTCGGTCTTTCTCCAGCTGGCTAACGCCCTGACTGATGGACTCCTCCGCCAACTTCTGCACCGAAGGGGCCAAGGTGGTGTAAACCCGTAAACCCGAAGTGCGCAATTCCTCGTAGGAGTAGTAGGGACGCAATTCAATCAACAGCCGCTCAGTAAAGGCCGGGTAAGGATTCTGCGCACCGACACCACCCTTGACCACCCCCAGAGGCTTGGCGGAATACTTCTGGAACTCCTCCTGAGTAATCAGCCCCTGCTCCAGCATCAATTCCAGCACGGTATTGCGCCTTTGCAGTGCTCTCTCGGGATTGCGCCAGGGGTTGTAGTAAGACGCACCTTTCGCCAGCCCCACCAACAGCGCTACCTGATGGGGTTCCAAGGTGTCCAGGGGCTGCTGGAAATAGAATTCAGAGGCCAACCCAAAGCCATAAATACCTCTGGCACCCTGCTGACCCAACCATACTTCGTTGATGTATTCCTGCAGGATATAGCGCTTGTCGTAGTGCACCTCCATCAGGATGGCCATCAGGGCCTCGTTGAATTTACGCCTCAGGCTGGGCTTATGGTCAAAAAAGATATTTTTGACCAACTGCTGAGTAATTGTGGAGCCACCCTGTACCAATCGTCCGGCTTTTGCGTTGGCCACCATGGCCCGGGCGATACCGCGAGGGGAAACACCAAAGTGATTGAGAAAGTCCTGGTCCTCAACAGCAATCAGGGTATTGGCTACCAAGGGAGGAATATCATCGAAACGCACTGGATTGCGGTCGTCACCTCCCCCTAGTAGAGAGCCGATATTAGCTGCGTCCAGGCGAAACTCTGCCAGGCTTCGGCCATTGTCATCACGCAGGCCGCTGATTTGATCATTGCGCAGACGGAAGGAGACCACCGCAGCAGGCTGGCGGCCATTGGCATGGATAAAGTCCCGGCGCCAGACCTTGTAATTCATTCCGTCCTGAACCCAGGAACCAGGCTCACTCAGAGTGCCCTGCTTGCGGTAATTCAAGGCAGCAAATTCGGACTCCAACTCATCCGGATGCATTGCCATACCCTCGCGCAGCACCAGCGGACGAGCGTAGACTCGGGCGGGGAGTTGGTATTGACGGCTATCCAGTCGCTCGCGCAGCTGCACATCCAGGTAAGCCATATACGCTGCCAGCGCCAGGGAGCCCACCAGGGCTAAAAGCACTAGCAGCTTGAGCCAGCGATATCGTCGTTTGGGCTTTGACGCTCTGACGCGCCGGCGTTTCGTTGATGCCATATGAGGATTCAGTCCCGCTGCCAACTCAGTACATCAAGCGACTCATGAGACCTAACCAGCCCCAATCGAAGAGTCGAAGGCAGGGTACCAGCAGGTGGCAGCTCCGCTGGTATCTTGCTGCCAGTGCCTTTCAGCACTGGCGGGCCCACTCAATTAGCGGGCTAAAATCCAGGCTTGGCAGTATCTATCACCTGGCGGTTTACGTGAAGGTGCTATTTACACCTGTGCGAGGATTGACCGCAGCAACCGCCTATAAGTTCACCAAGATGTAACAAGCGCCTATGTGAGGGTTTGCTGTCGCCAGCCCTCCCCAATGCCTTGCACTTGGCAAAATCACGTCCATAATGCGGCGGAAATGTAGACAATAAGCCCGAATAGGAATGATATGCAGCAATACGATCTCTACGGCATAGGTGCCGCCCTACTCGATACAGAAATCGAAGTGTCGGACCAGGATTTGAGCAGCCTTGGCGTGGAAAAGGGAATCATGACCCTGGTAGATGACGCCCGTCAGCAACAGCTGGTAGACGACCTTCAAAACCATATGGTCACTGCCAAATTGGCCTGCGGCGGCTCCGGTGCCAATACGGTCATTGCTGCCAGCTATTTCGGTCTCCGCACCTTCTATTCGTGCAAAGTTGCCGCTGACGAGAATGGTGATTTCTACAGAAACAACCTTAACAGCGCCGGGGTCGACTACCCCGAAACACTGAAGCAAGCTGATGAGGGCACTACCGGCAAATGCCTGGTGCTTATCACCCCGGATGCCGAACGCAGTATGAACACCTATCTGGGAATGAGTGAACAGCTCTCAGTCGCTGAGCTGGATAGCGATGCACTGTCCGCCTCCAAGTGGGCCTATATCGAAGGCTACCTAGTTTCCTCTGAAACGGGCCGTGCCGCAGCGATCAAGCTTCGCGAAGAAGCCGAAGCCCACGGAGTTAAAACCGCTCTCAGCCTGTCTGACCCGGCTATGGTTCAGTTCTTCGGCGAAGGGCTGCGGGAAATGATTGGCGGCGGTGTGGATATGCTGTTCTGCAACCGGGATGAGGCTCTGGGCTTTACCGGTACCGACTCTGTGGAGGACGCCGTTGAAGCGCTGCGCGATTACTGCCGCAGTTTCGCGATTACCCTGGGCGCCGACGGTGCACTGCTATGGGACGGCAACGACGTTCACCGCATAGAGAGTCCCGAAGTCCGCGCCATCGATACCAACGGCGCAGGCGATATGTTTGCCGGTGCTTTCCTCTACGGTATCAACCGCGAAATGAGTTTTACCGAAGCCGGCGAACTCGCTTGCCGCGCTGCCGCCCAGGTGGTGAGCCAATACGGCCCGCGACTAGAAGCCGAGCAGCACTCCGAATTACTCGCACCGGTTGTTTAATAGCAATTGCCTAATAGCAGTTATCTATAGGCACATGATTTCCAGGGGCCCCTAAGGCTTGGGCCCTCTGGAATGGTGGAGCATCCCCGGGTAGCTATCCAGCTCCGGCAGCCCCGTCGCTGCGGAAATACCGAACCCCTGGGCATAGTCCACTCCCATCTGGCTCAACTTTTCCATTAACTCCGGGCTCTCTACATACTCGGCGATAGTGCTGATACCCATTCTCTTCGCCAAGTGATCAATAGTGCTCACCATTGCGCTATCAATTTCATCCTCGAGCATATTCCGCACAAAGCTTCCGTCGATTTTAAGAAAATCTACCGGTAGCTGACGCAGATAAGCCAGGGAGGAAACACCGCGACCAAAGTCATCCAGGGCAAAGCTGCAACCGGCGGCTCTCAGCTTGTGGATAAATATCAGGGCTCGTTCAAGATTATTGATGGCGCTAGTTTCTGTAATTTCAAATTGAACCCGTGAAGGCGTTACACCGGCATCGGACAGAGACTGCAGCACAAAATCAGCAAAGGTCTCATCCCCCAGGCTGATACCGGAAATATTGACCGCATAATTAATTCCGACCATCCCCAGGCGCTGCTCCTGGGCCATATAGTCAAAGACCCGGCGAATTACCCAGCGGTCCACTTCCTCGATCAAGCCGTAGCGCTCTGCGGCTGGCAAAAACAGCCCCGGTGAAATCACTCCACCATCACGGCCGCGCATCCGCACCAGGATTTCATAGTGGTGGACATTGCGGTCCCCCTTTAGTGAAACCACTGGCTGTCGGTACAACATCAGGCGATCTTCCCGCAAAGCCGCGTGAATTTCCGCAACCCAGGTGGTCTCGCGACGCTTCTCCAATACCTTGCGGGAGTCACCAAACAGCTTAACGCGATTTCTGCCCTGCTCCCGGGCACTGCAACAGGCATCATTGGCCGACGCCAGTAACTGACTGGCACTGGGGGTAAAGTGATCGACACCAACAACACCAATCGACACCGCGACCCGGTTGTCATTCCCCTCCCAGAAAAAACTGAAGTTCTGCACAGAGTCGCGCAGCCGAGCCACCACACGACCACCCTCTTCCAGGGTGCAGTCGCGCAATAGTATCGCAAACTCATCACTACCGACTCGGGCAAACAGATCGTCGCTGGAGAGGCAGCGCTTGATTAACTCCACCAACTGAACCAACAACTGGTCCCCGGCAACAAAGCCCAGTGTGTCGTTAATAACTTTGAATTGATAAACATCCAGGTAGAGCAATACATGGTGCTGGCGTTTATCGACACAGAGGCTGAGTTGACTTTGCAGCTCACTCTCAAAGAATTGTCGGTTGGGCAGTCGGGTTAAGGCGTCGTGGCTGCTCTGCCACATAAGGCGGGTGGAAACCCGGCGCGCGGCAGAGGTATCCCGCAGCACCAAAACATAATTTTTTAGCACCCCCATATCCCAAAGAGCCATTACCTGCACGGTCACTTCAAGCGGGACATGCTCTTCCCCTGGGCGCTCAATACAGGCATTAAACTCTCTGGTTCTGGGTACTTCACCCAGGTCACTGGATGCCGGCAGTATCGGCTCTATCGCATCGCCCCGGCTATTGCACAGGCGCAAACCTTCGCTGAGTGGCTGGCCGGGCAGCAGTCCAACCAGGTCCCCAGTCATTTCGTTGACCAGGGGGTTGGTGTAAACCACCGTACCCGCAGCATCGGTGACAATGACACCATCGGCAACTTCACCGAGAGCCGCCTCCGCCGCCTGTAAACTGATCTGCTCACAGGGGCGCAGCCCCTCTTCCAACTGGGCGAGGGGGCCGAGGTAACTTGCGGCCTCTGGATTAAACAGCGTCACGGGAAAACTCACTCAAAACACAACAGAGCAAAGCGCAAACCTTTCCCAGTAGCGGGGAGGTGCCTTGCGACAGGCCATAACCGAAAAAGGTTACCGACATCATCGCCCACGATCGCCGATTTTATTCAATTATCCAGCCTCCCAGCCGAGTTTTTTCTACAAATGTATAAATTGCACATTCACAGATTGCTGCGCAAGAAATTTTTTAATTTCTCGTCTTCAAATACTCGTTGTAGAGTTGTGCTGAGCAGTCCATTCACACGGCTTTGGACTTCTTCACGGCTGGGCTTAACCAGGTTCCGATCTTTGCCGGAAGCGCTGTAAGTGCCGAAATAAGTGCGAGGACCAATTTTCACTTCCAGGTGAATTTCAGCAGAGGTGTCAATCTCGGTGGTATAAACCGTATTTGGACTGTTGTAGGTGAGTTTTACCAATTTTGCGATCACCTGAACTTCCGGCGCGCTATCGGTAATTCGGAATGACCAATTTGAAAAACCCTCACGCAATCCCGCCGCAATAGCCTCACCAGCGTCATTGCCAATACTTACCTGAGCAGTATCCGCATAAACACCACCCAATGATCCCAAGCCGCCAGAGGGCAGTTCATTAACTCCCATCACACTCATACTAAAGCCTTCGCCTATCGCTTCAGGAGCAACCTGAACCTGAGGCTGCAGCCAAATTTGCAGCGGGCTGTGAGCACAAGCGCTGAGTAGCAGCGCACCGGCAAAAACCAATAACTTCTTCATGTTTAATTCCCCCTCACTTCAAAAAAACTGCCAATTCAGCCATGGTGATGGTGGTGGTGCTCCCCCTCATCACTCATCCGAACTATTGGCACAAGAATATCTACACTGCTGCCATCGGCAAAAAGCAGTCGCAACGGCAACTCTTCCCCCGCCTGCAAGCGCAGACCTTTAATCATTAAGTGAACTCCACCGGGAGCCATATCTACACTTGCCCCGGCGGCAATCGTCAGCTGATCCAGCGGGCGCATCCGGTTTATTCCATTCTCCGATATTGTGGTATGCAGGTCTGCCGAAGCCTGTTCAACACCCGGCAACTCCACACCCGTGAGTACCTGACTCGAATCACCAGTGTTGTGCAGCGACACAAAGGCAGCGCTCATCGAAGGTCCCGGAGGAGTTTCCCGGGCATACCCCTCCGCTGTAATTCCTATGGAATAGGCGCCTTTAGACACAAGGAGTGCGGTGATTAAAAAGGCAAATGCCAATACTTTTTTCATGGTGCCCCTCCGCTGGGCTTAATCAGAATCAGTTTCGCCGGATTCCCGACTTTGATATCTCCACGCACCCGATACCCGGGTACAGCCTCGCGCAGTTGCTGATAAACCCAACGGCCCTCAGCATCAGTGCGCGCTACGATAATGACGCGCAGCTGCTCGCTGCGAATCCTGCCCGCTACTCGCTGCAACTGTTCCACCAACCCGGCAGACCTTGTTGCGAGTTCACCGGCTGGCAGACCTATCACCTCCCCTTGTGGTAAATCGAGCTGCGCTCTCCCCCGCTCGCGGACCAACTGTGTACGCACTTCAGCCACCAGCGGATTGGCCGGGGCCAACATCTCGGCCCGTTTCAACAGGGTATTCACCGCCCCAAAATCCCTGCGACGCAGGGCGTCCCGCGCCCGCTCAACATAGGTGACCACAATGGTTTGAATACCGGTTTCTGCCTTGCTGTTATCCGGTTGCAGTTGCAATACACGCAGGTAATAGTCGTAGGCACTGGCACCGGCAGGCTGGGTTAGATGCCCTTTGCGTAGCGCCTGTTCCGCACGACTCAAAAAAAAGGAAATATTGTTGCGCCGAACCTGGTCTTGGGATGGCGTCTTTTTAGGGGCGGGAGGAGGGACAACCGTTTTAGGTGCGGGCTTATTGGATGAGCAGGCCCCCAGGCAAAATGCCAGTAGCAGTAAAACCCCAAGGCTGTGAAGGCGTTCAAATGACGGCAAAACAATCCCCTATTGTTGTTTTTTTGTACCACTGGCGTCGCTATACTGCTGCGGCGACTGAACCCCCGTCTGGTGCAGCAGTCTGAACTATGCGCCCGACTATAATGAATTTTTTCATCTATGGCTGTGATGACCAAAAGTTTCCGAAAAAATTTCCTCGTTCTGCTGACAATCCTGCTGGCCATAACCAGCATTGGAGCTGCAGCGCAGAATTCCGATAACCCTTTTGCCTCGCTGAGCAGCGCCCAGGAAAACTCTTTCCTGCCGGTCGATGAAGCTTATCAGCAGGATCTGCTCTTTGATGCCAACGGCCTCAGTGCACTCTTCCAGATTGCCCCAGAGTACTACCTCTATCGCGAAAAACTGGCGCTGTACAGAGTCGATAATGGTGAAAAAACTCCCATCCCCCTGAACCTGCCAACCGGTGAAGTCATTTGGGACGACTATTTCGAGAAAGAGACTGAGGTCTACCGAGGCCAGCTCGAATTTGCCCTGGATATCCCTGAAACCAGCGGTTCCACCCAACTGGAGCTCCACTATCAAGGCTGCGCAGATGCTGGCCTTTGCTATCCACCTCAGACCCGATACTACAGTGTGGATTTTGCCAGTCAGGATATAGAACCGCAGGACAGCGCCTTAATTACAGGCGCGCCCACTCCGCCAGCGAGTGCTGGCGGTGCCGCAGGCAGTAGCAATGTCACCTTATCACTGGCGCTGCTTCTCGCATTTGCCGGTGGCCTGATCCTGAACCTGATGCCCTGTGTCTTCCCAGTACTGTCGATTAAATTACTGGCAGTGAGCCAGGCGGCACAAAATGCAAGCCAAAGGCACCACCACGGCTGGGCTTATACACTGGGCGTAGTTTTGAGCTTTGTGGCTATCGCCGCTGTGATGCTCGCCCTTCGCGCCGGCGGAGAAGCTGTCGGCTGGGGCTTCCAGCTTCAATCCCCCTGGTTGGTGGCAGCACTCGCCTACCTGTTTTTTATCATGGGGTTGAGTCTGTCCGGAATGACCGAGCTCGGCAGTAACCTGATGGGTATTGGCGGCAACCTGAATAAACGTCAGGGATTGTCGGGCTCTGTGGCATCCGGCGCGCTGGCAACCCTGGTGGCCAGCCCCTGTACTGCACCGCTGATGGGCTCCGCACTGGGGTTTGCTGTTACGCAGCCCGCGCTAATTGCGCTAAGTGTTTTTGCCGCCCTTGGCGCCGGTATGGCGGCCCCCTTCCTGTTGTTGACCTATATCCCCGCTCTGGCGGAAAAGCTGCCCAAACCCGGCCCCTGGATGGATCGCCTAAAGCAGTTGTTGGCATTCCCGATGTATCTCACTGCGGTATGGCTACTGTGGGTTCTGGGCCGACAAGCCGGGGGGGATGGAGTTGCCCTGGTACTGGCTGGTGCTGTAGCCATTGCATTTTCCCTGTGGCTTTGGCCGCGTCCGCAATGGCACTGGCTGCGCGGTTCCCTGGCCCTGGCCTCCCTGGCCTTGGCCGTTTTTCTACTTCCGCAACTGAAAACCATCAATCAGTCTGAACAATTGTCCAGCAGCGATTACTGGGAGCCCTATTCGGCAGAGAGACTGGAGACTGCACGCAGTGAGGGGCGTGCAGTTCTGGCCAATATGACAGCGGCCTGGTGCATCACCTGCCTGATGAATGAGAAAGCTGTGCTGTCGAGCACCGAGGTCAGTGATGCTTTGGAGCGCCTCAACGTGGTCGCGCTGAAAGGAGATTGGACCAACCAGGATCCGCGAATCAGCGAATTATTGGCCAAATACGGGCGTACCAGTGTGCCGCTGTATCTCCTCTATCCCGCCGATGGGGGCGACGCAAAAATACTGCCGCAAATACTTTCTCAAGATGATTTACTACAGGAATTGGAGAACGCTGTGGACTCCCCTTTGAGCACTGGGGTGACTCAGTAAAGTTTTTGACGCCTTTGTAGCCAATAACCCAAGGTAAACAGGCCACAGCCCGGATATTTTGAACTAATTTTTTGCCCAATATCGCCGAACTGCTGCTAACTTCGATAAACTCCGAGTCTGGCATGGACAGGGAGTCACTTTTGCGGCAGACTCGGTTAATGAGTTCGGGCAGCTAGGCCGAAATTTCGAGTTTGCCCGCAAGATAGCCAATTTTAACCCACTTTATATGGGTTTTCGGCAACTTTCTTCAGGGCGAATTATGGCTAAACTTCTTCTCCTTCACGGCCCCAACCTAAATCTTTTAGGCAGTCGCGAACCGCACATCTACGGGTCTACCACCCTGGCGGATATCAATAAAGCCGCCGAGCGCCAGTGCGACGCCGCCGGCCACGAACTGGAAGTCCTGCAGAGCAATAGTGAATCAGCCCTGCTCGAACGAATCCACTTGGCGGCGACCAGTGGGGTCGACTTTATCGTGATCAATCCCGCTGCGTTCACCCATACCAGTGTCGCCTTGCGCGATGCCCTGGCAGCCGTTGCCATCCCGTTTATTGAGCTTCACCTGTCCAATCCCCACGCCAGGGAAGCTTTCCGACACCATTCCTATCTTTCAGATCTGGCCTGCGGCGTAATCTGTGGCTTTGGCGCCAACAGCTACACCCTGGCTCTACAGGCAGCCATCCATCAACTGGATGCCACACCTGCACAACAATGAATCAAACTGCGAGTAAATAACTATGGATATCCGCAAAATTAAAAAATTGATTGAGCTGCTCGAAGAATCGGATATCGGCGAGCTGGAAATCAAAGAAGGCGAAGAGTCCGTGCGCATCAGTCGCGGCGTCAGCAGCGCAGCCCAACCCGTTGCACCGATTTACAGCGCGCCTCCCGCACCGGTTGCCGCCCCCGCTGCTCCGGCGCCCAGCGCTCCTGCTGCCCCAGCTGAAAAAGAGTCCAAACCGGCTATCAGCGGACACGCGGTGAAGTCCCCGATGGTAGGCACCTATTACGCTGCCCCCAGCCCTGGCGCCGAGGCATTCGTGAAGGTGGGCCAGCAGGTCAAAGTTGGCGATGTTGTGTGCATCGTCGAAGCGATGAAAATGATGAACCAGATCGAAGCCGACAAGGCCGGTACCATTGAGTCGATCCTGCTGGAAGACGGCCAACCGGTTGAGTTTGACCAGCCCCTCGTGACCATCGTCTGAGTGGGGTAAGTCACAATGTTCGACAAAATCCTAATCGCCAACCGCGGCGAAATCGCATTGCGGATTTTGCGCGCCTGTAAAGAGATGGGCATCGCCACTGTGGCGGTGCACTCTTTGGTAGACCGCAATCTCAAGCATGTACGCCTGGCCGACGAATCTGTATGTATCGGCCCCAACCCATCCCCGCAGAGCTACCTAAATGTGCCGGCCCTGATCTCCGCCATGGAAATCACCGATGCAGTAGCCGTGCACCCCGGCTACGGCTTTCTTGCAGAGAACGCCGACTTCGCCGAACAGGTGCAAAAGAGCGGCTTCACCTTTATCGGCCCTGATCCCGATGTGATCCGCCTGATGGGTGACAAGGTGTCTGCAATTGCCGCCATGAAAAAGGCTGGCGTTCCCACCGTTCCAGGCTCTGACGGCCCACTGCCCGATAATAGCGAGCGCTGCATGGAGATCGGCCGCAGCATCGGTTATCCGGTCATCATTAAAGCTGCCGCCGGTGGCGGTGGTCGCGGCATGCGTGTGGTGGAAAAGGAAGAGGAGCTGGTGAACGCGATTGCCGTGACCAAGTCCGAAGCCCAAGCGGCCTTCGGTGACGGCACCGTCTACATGGAAAAATTCCTGCAAAATCCCCGCCATGTTGAGATCCAGGTAATGGCCGATGGCCAGGGCAACGCCATCCATCTCGGCGATCGCGACTGCTCCCTGCAGCGCCGCCATCAAAAGGTTTTGGAAGAAGCCCCAGCTCCAGGTATTCCCGATAAGGTGCGCGAGCAGGTACATGAGTCCTGTGTACAAGCCTGTATCGATATCGGCTATCGCGGCGCGGGTACTTTTGAATTCCTGTATGAAAATGAGCGCTTCTACTTTATCGAAATGAACACCCGTATCCAGGTGGAGCACCCCGTTACCGAAATGGTAACCGGCGTCGACCTGATCAAAGAGCAAATTCGGGTTTGTGCCGGTGAGAAGCTATCCCTGAAGCAGGAAGATATCGTAATCAAAGGTCACGCCTTTGAGTGCCGTATCAATGCCGAAGATCCGCAGACCTTCTTCCCCAGCCCCGGCAAGGTAAACAACTTCCATATGCCTGGCGGCTTGGGTGTGCGAGTCGACTCCCATCTCTACTCCGGATACTCGGTACCCCCCAACTACGATTCCATGATCGCCAAGCTGATCACCCATGCGGAAGATCGTGAAACCGCGTTGGCGCGTATGCGTGTAGCTCTGTCGGAACTGGTGGTGGACGGTATCAAAACCAACATTCCCCTACAGGAAGAGTTGGTACGAGATGAAAACTTTGCCAAGGGTGGGGTCAATATCCACTACCTGGAGAAGAAGTTAGGTCTTTAAGCGCTCGCCAGCCGGGGCAAAGTTAGCGAGAATTGCGGCAAACATAACGACACTGAACCTTGCCAAGGATGGCGTGGCAACCGTCGTTATCTGAGTGCGGCCCAGCCGCAACAATGCCGTAAACATCGCTATAACAATTCCGGAATAATTATGCCCTGGCTACAACTCCGCGTGGACACCGACCGTGATCACGCGGAAAAAATCGAAGACGCACTGCTTTTTGCCGGTGCCGTATCTGTCACCCTGCAAGACAACGCTGACCAACCGATCCTTGAGCCCGGACTCGGAGAGGTGCCCCTATGGGAGCAAACACGGGTTACCGGGTTGTTCGATGCGGAAGTCGACACCGCGGTTACCGAGGCAAAGGCAGCTTCCTTCCTATGCGAAATGTTGCCCAATGCCCGCTGGGAGCAACTTGAGGACAAGGATTGGGAGCGGGAGTGGATGACCCACTACAAACCCATCCAGTGCGGCCCCAATTTGTGGATCTGCCCCAGTTGGTGTGAGCCACCACAACCGGACGCCGTGAACCTGCTGCTCGATCCGGGCCTAGCCTTCGGCACTGGCACGCACCCAACTACTTTCCTATGTCTGCAATGGTTGGCACAGCAGGAGCTTGCAGGTAAGAGTGCCATCGACTTCGGTTGCGGCTCGGGTATTCTGGGGATTAGCGCACTTCTACTGGGAGCAGAGCGAGTTCTCGGCACCGATATCGATCCCCAGGCATTGCTCGCCAGCCGCGACAATGCCCAGCGCAACGGCATAGACCCCGATCGCTTCCCGGTCTACCTGCCAGAACAAATGCCGAGCGAAGCCGCCGATGTTATGTTGGCCAATATCCTCGCCGGTCCCCTGGTAGAACTCGCCCCTCAACTGATACAGCTCACTCAATTGGGCGGAAAAATCTGTCTGTCCGGCATCCTCAGCTCCCAGGCAGAGCAGGTGAAAAATGCTTACAGCGAATGGATTGAGTTCGATCCTGACGGCGAACACGAGGGATGGGTCAGACTGACAGGCAAGCGGGTGCGCTAAATGCGCTCCCGAGCACTACGCGGGACCCCTTTGGGCTGATAAACTTGGCTGCTAAATAAACTGCGCTCTAGTCGAATGTCTCAACTGGTAACCCGCTGCCCTCATTGCAGCACATCATTTCATATTAATGACCAGCAACTGCGCGCTGCCCGCGGCGCCGTTCGCTGTGGGTCTTGCCTGCAGGTGTTTCGCGCAGACGAAAATATCGTTTTCTCAGAAAGTGATAGCGAGAGCCGCAATGATTTGGAAGCTTTGCTGGAAGACGATGACTTCCTGATTCACGACGATATCGAGCTCGACGAGGACGAACCCGCCACCCCGCCATCTCCACCAGCTGTGGATCAAACTGCCGGTCGGGAGAGTGCAACCAATGAGAGTGCACCTGACAGCGCGCCCAAATCTGAACCCAAAGAATATAGTGCAGCAGCGCAGGAATTAATTGGTGACGCCTTTGGCGACCATGAGTGGCAGGAGCTGGAAGCATCTCACACTGAAGAGGAAGCGGAACCCGAAGAGGACCTGGATAAAATCCTCAAGCCGGACTGGGAAGAACTTCCTGATTTTGATTCTGACCCTTCGCCCGAGTACAACGGCCAACCTGAAGTACCGGAGTTTGAAACTTCTAGCTCCCTCGCTGAGAAATCGTCTTGGGACAACAATGAGCCTGCAGTATCAACCGAGTCTGTAGATACACCTCCCCCCACTGAGGAAAGCCGCCAGGAGCCTTACTTCGGTGGCGAATCTACCACTGCCGAAGAGCCGCAGCGGGAGCAATTGATCTCAGCCATCCAGCCCGCGCCTGTGGAGATGTCGTGGGGAATCCCCAAAAAGAAACGCACAGCCTCTCCCTGGCTGTGGCGTGCATTGATTCCCCTATCGATCCTCGGCATAGTGATTCAGGTTGCATACTTCCAGTTCGATAGCCTCAGCCGCAAACAGCCCTGGCGCGACTTCTATGCTGCCGCCTGCCCACTATTCGGCTGCACTTTACCCCAACTAAAAGATACCCGGGCGATCCAGGCCACAAACTTAATGGTGCGTACCCACCCGCAGCTGCAGGGCGCCCTGGTAGTGGATGCAGTGCTACTAAATACCGCTCCCTACGCACAACCCTTCCCCAACCTGTTGCTGAACTTCAGCGACCTGAAGGACAAGGCTGTGGCCAGTCGCCGGTTTACCCCGAACGAGTACCTACAGGGGGAGTTGGCTGGACGCAAACTAATGCCCCAGGACAGCCCCATTCATATCGCGATTGAGGTGGTTGACCCCGGTGCAGAAGCGGTAAACTACGAGCTGAACATCACTCACTGAGCGCACACAAGCACCCCGGGCAAGTTTTTAGCAAAGGGGATTTGGCGCCATAAACAACCAAACCTGCGCATTCAGCAGGCTAAATGAACAGTGTTCGATCAAATTGCCCGCTTTTTCGCTTTGCCATTAACGGGCCAGCCGCTATCATAGGCGGCTGTTTTGCCGGGGCACAGATTGCCCTTCCTACAGCCCAAATGGAGCTACCGTGTCTACTGCCATTGGCCCCTATATTATCGACAACCCGGTAATTCTGGCGCCCATGGCCGGTGTCACCGACCGCCCCTTCCGCCAGCTGTGCCGAGAACTCGGCGCCGGATTGGTGGTTTCGGAGATGGTGACCTCGGACACTCGCCTGTGGAACAGCCGCAAGTCCCGCTTGCGCCTGGATCACGGTGGCGAAGCGGCGCCCATATCGGTGCAGATCGCCGGCGGTGATCCTGAGATGATGGCGGAAGCCGCTCGGGAGAATGCTCGTCGCGGCGCGCAAATCATCGATATTAATATGGGTTGCCCGGCAAAAAAGGTGTGTAAGAAAGCAGCGGGCTCCGCCCTGCTGCGGGATGAAAAGCTGGTAGCGGATATTCTTCAAGCCGTGGTCCAGTCTGTTTCCGTCCCGGTGACGCTAAAGATCCGCACCGGCTGGTGCCCGGATTCCCGCAATGGCGTCACTGTAGCCAAAATGGCCGAGGATTCCGGGATCGCTGCACTGGCGGTTCACGGTCGCACTCGCGCCTGTGGCTACCACGGACAGGCTGAATTCGATACCATTGCCGAAATTGTATCCAGGGTAGAAATCCCGGTTTTTGCCAATGGCGACATCTGCAGTGCTGAGAGAGCCCGAGAGGTGCTCGATTACACTGGCGCATCGGCGGTCATGATTGGCCGTGCAGCACAGGGACGACCATGGATTTTTCGGGAAATAGCCCACTATCTCGCCACTGGCGAGCGGCTACCCGAACCGACATTGGATGAAGTCAGGAATATTTTGCTCGCCCATTTGGGCGAGCTACACCGATTCTACGGTGAGGTGATGGGGGTCCGTATCGCTCGCAAACATGTGGGCTGGTACTTGAAGACGCTCGCGGATAGCGAGTCCTTCCGCAAGACCTTTTTCCAAATAGAGAGTGCAGAAGTACAACATGCCAGCGTTCACGAGTGGTTTGAACGCCGAATAACGAGAGGGGCACAAGCGGCATGAACAACGAAGTATTAATTCCGGATACTGGCAATGAAGAAGTATCCTCCAGGGGACAGACTCAACTGGCTCAGCCACAGCAGCAGTCCCTGCGCGATGCCGTCGAGCATGCAATGGAGAACTACTTCCGCCACCTGGATGGCCAGATGGTAACCGATGTCTACGACATGGTGCTGTCGGAGATCGAAGCGCCCATGCTCGAAGTGGTGATGAAATACACCCGTCACAACCAGACCCGCGCCGCGCAATTACTGGGTCTCAACCGTGGCACCTTGCGCAAGAAGCTGAAGCGCTACGGCCTACTGTAAGCTTCCCACCGAGCGAAATTTTGAAGGGGGATGAGGTAACTCATCCCCCTTCGCTATTTTCCCGGCAGCGTTTTTGTTGCCACAGTGGACAACCGCTAAAACCCTTTAAACATCCTTTTCGAAAACCAGTTGGATCAAGTGCAATGACAGACAAGGTTTCCATCCGCCGCGCTCTAATTAGTGTCTCTGACAAGAGTGGCATTGTAGAGTTCGCTCAACAGCTCTCCGCAATGGGGGTTGAGATTCTTTCCACCGGCGGAACCCACCGCCAGCTCAAGGAAGCGGGTATTCCCGTGGTAGAAGTTTCCGACTACACCGGCTTCCCCGAAATGATGGACGGCCGTGTCAAAACTCTGCACCCGAAAGTACACGGTGGCATTCTAGGGCGCCGCGGTACCGATGATGCCATCATGGGCGAGCACGGTATCACCCCGATCGATATGGTGGTGGTTAACCTCTACCCCTTCGCTCAAACCGTTGCCAAGCCCGACTGTTCCCTCGAAGACGCTATCGAGAATATCGATATCGGCGGCCCCACCATGGTTCGCGCTGCCGCCAAGAACCACAAAGATGTCACTATCGTGGTCAATGCCAGCGATTACGGCAATATCATCGAGGAGATGAAAGCTAACGATGGCACCTTGAGCCACGCCAGCCGCTTTGACCTTGCGGTAAAAGCCTTTGAGCACACGGCGGGCTATGACGGCGCTATTGCCAATTACCTGGGCACCATTAAAGGCGAAGAAAAGCAGCTGTTCCCGCGTACCTACAACAGCCAATTTATCAAGAAACTGGACCTGCGCTACGGTGAGAACCCGCATCAGAAATCCGCTTTCTATACCGAAGCCAACCCAGCTGAGGCCAGTATTTCCACTGCCACCCAGCTGCAGGGCAAAGAGCTGTCCTACAACAATATCGCCGATACCGATGCCGCACTGGAGTGCGTTAAGTCCTTCGAGCAACCCGCTTGCGTGATCGTAAAACACGCCAATCCCTGCGGTGTGGCGATCGCTGAAGATATTCATAAGGCCTACGACCTGGCCTTCGCTACCGACAGCGAATCGGCCTTTGGCGGTATCATCGCCTTTAACCGAGAGCTGGATGGCACCACTGCCCGCGCTATCGTCGAGCGACAGTTTGTTGAAGTCATCATCGCACCGTCAGTCTCCGAAGAGGCCAAACAGGCCGTTGCCGAAAAGAAGAACCTGCGCCTGCTGGTATGTGGCCAGTGGAGCAGCGAGCGCACCCCGGCACTGGACTACAAGCGCGTAAATGGCGGCCTGCTGGTTCAGGACCGCGACGACGGCCTGATCACCGCTGCCGACCTGAAGGTGGTCTCCAAGCGCCAGCCCACTGAAGAAGAAATCCGCGATCTGCTGTTTACCTGGAAAGTGGCCAAGTTCGTAAAATCCAATGCCATCGTATACGGCAAAGACGGTCGCACTGTGGGCGTAGGCGCCGGCCAGATGAGCCGCGTAAACTCCGCTCGTATCGCCGCGATCAAGGCCGAGCACGCCGGCCTCGCCGTTGCAGGGTCCGTTATGGCTTCCGATGCCTTCTTCCCCTTCCGCGACGGCATCGATAATGCTGCCGCTGTGGGAATCCAGGCGGTCATCCAGCCCGGCGGTTCCATGCGCGATGAAGAAGTGATCGCCGCAGCGGACGAGCACAATATGGCCATGGTATTTACCGGCATGCGCCACTTCCGCCACTAAGATTGTGCGCCCGCAAATGCATACTGTTGCGGGCTATGATCAGCGGGCTGGGAAGTATCGATACTTCCCAGCCCGCACAAATCATTGGAATCCAGGGGCGAGACTCAGGCCTCAGAATCAATTCCACGTTAAACTAGCACACCTATAACCTGTGCAATGGACCGGATCGGTCGACTTAGGGGGATTTAAGAATGAACGTATTGGTTATCGGATCAGGTGGCCGCGAGCACGCTCTGGCGTGGAAAGCAGCGCAAAACCCAAATGTCGGCACCGTCTATGTTGCCCCAGGCAACGCCGGCACTGCCCGCGAACCCAAGCTGGAAAATATCGCGATCGGTGTGGATAACTTCGCCGCCCTGGCAGATTTCGCCGAAGAAAACGGCGTAGAACTAACTATTGTCGGCCCGGAAGCACCGCTAGTAGACGGCGTTGTCGATTTCTTTAATGCCCGTGGCCTCGCCATTTTTGGCCCCAGCAAAGGCGCCTCCCAACTGGAGGGCTCCAAAGCCTTTACCAAGGACTTTCTCGAGCGCCACAAAATCCCCACCGCTGCCTACCGCAATTTCACCGAAGTGGAGCCGGCGGTTGCCTACATTCGCGAGCGCGGCGCGCCCATCGTGGTTAAAGCCGACGGCTTGGCTGCGGGCAAGGGTGTAATCGTTGCCGAAACCGAAGAGCAGGCTGAGCTCGCTGTACGCGATATGCTGTCTGGAAACGCCTTTGGTGAAGCCGGCTGCCGCGTGGTTATCGAGGAGTTCCTCCAGGGTGAGGAAGCGAGCTTTATCGTGATGGTGGATGGTGAAAATATCCTGCCGATGGCCACCAGCCAGGATCACAAGCGCGTTGGCGATGGCGATACCGGCCCTAATACGGGCGGTATGGGTGCCTACTCCCCTGCACCGGTGGTGACTGACACCATTTACCAGCGCATTATGCAAGAGGTAATCGAACCCACCGTTAAAGGCCTGGCCTCTGAGGGTACGCCCTACACCGGTTTCCTCTACGCCGGCCTGATGATCGACAGCGACGGTACTCCGAAGGTTATCGAGTACAATTGTCGCTTTGGCGATCCGGAAACCCAGCCAATTATGATTCGCCTGAAATCAGACCTGGTCGACCTGTGCATGGCTGCTCTGGACAAGAAACTGGACACTGTCACTGCTGAGTGGGATCCCCGCCCAGCCCTGGGTGTGGTACTTGCCGCGCACGGCTATCCCGGCAGCTACCGCAAAGGCGACGCCATCAGCGGCCTGGACAAAGCAGACAGTGACAACGCCAAGGTCTTCCACGCCGGTACCGCACTGGATGGTGAGCGCGTAGTCACCAATGGTGGCCGGGTGTTGTGCGCCACAGCATTGGGGGATACCGTCGCTGAAGCTCAGGAAAATGCCTATGAATCAGCTCGGGCTATCTACTGGGACGGCGTGTTCTTCCGGAAAGATATCGGCTACCGCGCTGTCGAAAGAGAAAAGGTTTCTGCAGAGCAGCAGGACTAACAGCTGGCATCGGCGGCCGCTCATCAGCGGTCGCCTCCCACAGGGAGCAGATTACTATGAGTAAACGCAGCCTCAGTGGACTCGACCGCCTGTTAATTCAAGCGGATCGGGCTCTGCGCACCCTGAGTCCCGGCGAACCCTGCCACGGCCGGGCATCCCCGGCGAAGGGTGAAGCCGAGACAGACCTCACCGATAGCGAACGCAAACACGCCGCTGGCCTTATGCGGGTCAACCATAGCGGTGAAGTCTGCGCCCAGGCGCTCTACCAGGGCCAGGCCCTGACCGCCAAGCTGCCCGAGGTGCGGGGGGAAATGGAGCGCGCTGCCGATGAGGAGATCGACCATCTGGCCTGGTGTGAACAACGCTTGAAGGAATTGGACAGCCGCCCCAGCCTACTCAACCCGCTTTGGTATGGCATGTCCTTTGGGCTCGGCGCCGCCGCCGGGAAAATCAGCGACCGAATCAGCCTCGGTTTTGTGGCCGCTACGGAAGACCAGGTGTGTAAACATCTTGAGAGCCACCTCGAAAAGCTTCCCGCCGACGACAAGAGAAGCCGTGCGGTAGTGGAACAGATGTTAATTGACGAAGACGAGCACGCCCACGCCGCACTGGCCGCCGGTGGTGCCCGCTTCCCCGCTCCGGTAAAAGGAGTGATGTCTCTGGTATCCAAAGTGATGACCTCGGCCAGTTATAAAATCTGACCGTTACTCTTCACTCATTAAAACGACTTGGATTTTAGGGAGGTTACGCCCAGTATCCTCCCTCCCTTCCCAGCTAATTTCTCTTCAAGCTTCTTCAACGCTGTAGCTGTGCACAATCTCGACACCCGCATTGCGCAACATGATGGAGCCTGAGCAGTATTTCTCTGCGGAGAGTTCCACTGCACGGGCAACATGGGATTCCTTCAATCCGCGACCGCGCACTACAAACTTCATTTCAATTCGCTCAAACGGCGATGGGGTTGTATCCGGGCGCACACCTTCCAGTTCACAATGACAGGAAATAATGTCTTGTCTCGCCTTCTGTAAAATACTCACCACATCGTAAGCCGCGCAGCCACCGACGCCCAGCAAAATCATTTCCATCGGGCGCACACCATTATTTGTGCGGCCGCCTTCCATCACTACCGAATTACCACTGCCGGCTTCACCGACAAAGGTTAAATCATTTACCCAGGTTACTTTCCCCTGCATCACTCCACTCCCATTAAAACTTCAGCGGCGAAGCTTAGCATATTGGCGAAGTCTATCCCGGCACCTGTATGTTTCCGGTATAGTGTCTGGTACGCCTCCGCGCGAAAGCCGAATGACGCATGATCAAATGCTTTTTCTATGAACGCATCGTGGTTTATGAAGTCCAAGCGACCCAGTGCCATAGTGTCACAGGTCACACTGCGGAACTTTGCCGCGGTCAGCCCCTGTTGGGGATTTTGTTTTCGCGCGATAATTCAATAGTGCTCAGCTGCTAAAGCCGGGATAGAGCACAAGACAAAAAATGAGGAATAAATCCGTGACGGTTGCTATCGAAGACCCCATGACTATCGGCAATATTGAAGACTTTCTGGCCCACTGCCACCGGCGTCGCTACCCGGCCAAGAGCACAATTATCTATGCTGGCGACCGCTGTGAATCCCTTTATTTCATTATGCGCGGTTCCGTTACAGTTCTGATTGAGGACGATGAAGGCCGCGAGATGATCGTTGCCTACCTCAACGACGGAGACTTTTTCGGTGAGATGGGCCTGTTCGATCAGGACACCCGCAGTGCCTGGGTCCGCACCAAAACCGAGTGTGAGGTGGCAGAAATCTCCTACACCAAGTTCCAGGAACTCACTCGCCAGCACCCAGAGTTTCTTTTTGCCCTGGCCACCCAAATGGCAGGCCGCCTGCGCAACACCACACGCAAAGTTGGTGATCTCGCCTTCCTGGATGTCACCGGGCGTGTCGCTCGCACCCTGCTCGACCTCTGCAATGAGCCGGATGCAATGACTCACCCCGAGGGCATGCAAATAAAAATCACCCGCCAGGAAATTGGCCGTATCGTCGGCTGCTCCCGGGAAATGGTGGGCCGCGTATTAAAAACCCTGGAAGAACAGGGCCTGGTTTCCGTTAAAGGTAAAACCATGGTGGTGTACGGTACCCGCTAGTAACCGAATAAATACACCGCATAAAAAAAGGGCGATTTTTACATCGCCCTTTTTTATTTCTACTACTGGAGTAAGCGGTCAGTTAAACATTTCCATCAATTTTCTGCCCGGCTCCTCCTCCCGCATAAAGGCCTCTCCCACCAGGAAAGCATTGACGTTATGACCACGCATCGCCGCAACATCATCTGTGGTATGAATACCACTTTCCGTGACCACAAGACGGTCGTCGGGGATCAAGTCCAGTAACTTAAAGGTATTTTCCAGCTGCACATCGAAAGTGTGCAGATTGCGATTATTGATGCCGATTAAGCGGTTAGGTAATGCCAGGGCCCTCTCCAACTCCTTGTGGTTATGCACTTCCACCAAGACATCCAAACCCAACTCCAAAGCGAGCCCGTTGAGATCCGCCATCTGTGGATCTTCCAGGCAGGCTGCAATCAGCAAAATACAGTCGGCCCCAATCGCGCGAGCTTCATAGATTTGGTAGGGATCAACGGTAAAGTCCTTGCGCAGCACCGGTAGGCGTACGGCATCTCGGGCCTGCTGCAAGTAATTATCTGCACCCTGAAAAAAGTCGACATCGGTTAGTACTGACAGACAAGCCGCGCCACCTTTTTCATAGCTGGTAGCAATTTCTGCAGGAAGGAAATCCTCGCGAATCACGCCTTTACTGGGAGAGGCTTTTTTAATTTCGGCAATTACTGCAGCCTCACCAGTGGAAATCTTGCGATCCACTGCATCGACAAAGCCTCTCACCGGTTCCTGATCCCTGGCGCGAAGGCGAACTTCGTCGGTGGAGCACTCAGCCTTGCGCTCAGCAACCTCTTGCCACTTGCGCTCGACAATTGTTTTTAAAATGGTCGGTGTACTCACGATTGAATTTCCTCTGGGCGAAACGCACTGGTAAACGCGGCAAGATCGTTAATTTTCTCTCCGGCGAGACCGCTGTCGATAGCATCTTGTGCCATAGCGACACCTTGCTCTGCAGAGTGCGCAACGCCGCTGACATAAATTGCCAGGCCTGCGTTAAGCGCAATAATATCCGCGGCTTTTTGCCCCGCCTCAGTATTGCGCTTACCCAGCGCATCGCGAATCAGGGCCAGGGAGTCCTCGGAACCAGAAACACTAAGATCAGAGAGGTCACGGCGCAGCAAACCAAAGTCTTCAGGTTTGAGGGTATATTCCTGCAAGGCACCATCCTTTAATTCCACAGCAAAGGTATCCGCAGCAATACTGGCTTCATCGAGCCCGTCATCACTATGTAAAACCAGCACATGCTCTGAACCGAGCTTTTGCAAAACTTCAGCCAATAAGCGGCAGTAGCGCTTGTCATACACACCGATTACTTTTCGCTTTACCCCCGCCGGATTTGTCATCGGCCCGAGTAAATTGAAGATGGTACGCAGTCCCAGCGCCTTGCGCGATGGGCCAACGTGGCGCATCGCATTGTGAAAGCTGGGCGCAAACATAAAGCCAATACCGATAGTCTCTACACATCGCGCCATCTGCGAGGGACTCAATTCCAAAAATACGCCGGCGTGCTCAAGCAGGTCCGCAGAACCACTACTGGACGACACCGAGCGATTGCCATGCTTGGCTACCTTAGCTCCGGCGGCAGCTGCCACAAAGCTGCTCGCACTGGACACGTTAAACAGATTGGCGCCATCACCGCCGGTGCCGACAATATCAACCGTGTTTTCCAGATCGAGCTCAACCTTTACCGCCAGCTCACGCATGGTTTCCACAGCGCCGACAATTTCATCGACTGTCTCTCCGCGAATGCGCAGTGCTATAAGGAGTGCGCCTATCTGTGACTCCAGCGCTTCGCCACACATAATCTGGCCCACGGTTTCGCGCATTTCTTCACGAGTAAGGTGTTCGCCATCCACCAGTTTGGCAATGGCCTGTTGAATATTCATTTTTCCCCCTTTGCCCCGCTCTGGTTATTGATTCTGGCGGGGCCTGCCCGCCGCACACTTGCTCTTCCAGTCCTCAAGACTCGATAAAGTTTCTCAACATATCGTGACCGTGCATGGTGAGAATCGACTCAGGATGAAATTGCACCCCTTCTACCGCTAATTCCCGGTGCTTCACGCCCATGATCTCGTCAATTTCACCATCCTCTGTCTCAGTCCAGGCGGTGACCTCCAGACATTCCGGTAAACTGCTTTTCTCCACTACCAATGAGTGATAGCGAGTCGCCTCAAATGGGTTGGACAAACCGTGAAACACCCCCAAATTGTTGTGCACTACAGGAGATGTTTTGCCGTGCATAACCTGCCGGGCACGAACTACCCTGCCACCGAAGACCTGTCCAATACTCTGGTGCCCCAGACAAATACCCAAAATAGGGATACTGCCGGCAAAACGGCGAATGGTATCGAGCGAAATACCCGCCTCATTGGGGGTACAGGGACCCGGCGAAATCACAATTTTCTCTGGCGCCATTGCCTCGATTTCATCCAGGGTAATTTCGTCGTTGCGTTTTACCACCACTTTTGCACCCAGCTCTTCCAGGTACTGCACTACATTCCAGGTAAAGGAGTCGTAGTTATCGATCATTAAAATCATTGTGCGGCCCCCTTAGCCTCTGGTTGATAAGTGGATTCTTCCATTCTTTTTTGTAGGCGTGCGAGAGAGGCCTGGGTTGCGCGGAGTTCGCGCAGGATTTCGGTCTGGCTTGGAGGCAGACACATTTCATCCATTCGTCGCAATTTGGCCTCTTCCAGATTATTCAAGACTACACCGATAAAGAGGTTAATCATTACGAACGCCCCCATGACCACAAAGCTGACGAAGTAAAGCCAGGCCCAAGGCATCGAATCCATCGCTGTATACATAATATCCGTCCAGTCCTCAAAGGTGACTATGCGGAATAAACTCAAAAATGCGATGGGTAAAGTGCGCCAGTGAGTTGGATCAATATCGTGAAATAGGAAATAACCCGCTACACCATAGATATAGAAAATGATGCTCATCAACAAAGCAATGTGCATCATGCTTGGCAAACTGCGCAAAAGCGTGTCCACCAGTGTGCGGAGTTCCGGGAATGCAGACACCAGCCGCAAAACCCTTAATACCCGCACCAAGCGCGCCAGGGTAGCTAGCGGCCCTGTAGCAGGAATCAAACTCAGTGCAATAATAGTAAAATCAAAGCAATTCCAACCACTGGCAAAGTAACGCCAGGGACGGGCCCCATGGGCAAAAATTTTAACCAGCGCCTCAATAACAAATGAGGCGAGAATCAGTTGATTAATAGCGCCCAGCAGCGTACCAAAGCGCTCCGTCACCCAAGAGGAAGTCTCCAACCCAACAGCGACAGCATTGAGCAGAATCATTCCGATAATGATTTGGTTAAATAACGGCGCTGCGACGACTCGCTCGCAGCGTTCAGCCAGGGTCAACTTTTGAGAAATACTAACTTCGCTCATCTTGCTCGATCTTTAAAGGGTCACTACTCTTGGCCAGCGCCATACCGGCAGCGCGAAAAAGCGCTCGGGCCTTATTCATTGTTTCATTCCACTCTGACTGTGGATCTGAGTCCGCCACCAGGCCAGCCCCCGCCTGCACATATAGTCGGCCATCCTTGATAACTGCGGTACGAATGGCGATCGCGGTATCCATATTGCCATTCCAAGCCAGGTAGCCAACCGCCCCACCGTAAATGCCACGCTTTTCTGGCTCCAGCTCATCGATAATTTCCATAGCGCGAATCTTGGGGGCGCCCGACAGGGTACCGGCCGGCAGTGCCGCGCGCAGAGCATCCATTGCGGTGAGGCCCGGCTTTAACCGGCCGACAACATTGGAGGTGATATGCATCACGTGGGAATAGCGCTCGACAAACATTTGGTCGGTGACTTTAACACTGCCAGTATCAGCCACCCTGCCGATATCATTGCGCCCCAGGTCAATCAGCATCAGATGTTCGGCGAGTTCTTTGGGATCTGCCAACAGCTCTTCCTCCAGGGCAAGATCCTCCTCCTCAGTGGCTCCCCGATGGCGGGTTCCCGCCAGAGGTCTCACAGTCATTTCTCCCTCTTCTAAATGCACCAAAATTTCTGGGCTGGAGCCCACGACATGGTGGTCACCCAGATCGAGGAAATACATATACGGCGAAGGGTTCAAACTGCGTAAAGCGCGGTAAAAATTGAGTGGCGGCGCCTCGAAAGGCGCAGACAGGCGCTGGGAGGGCACCACCTGCATCACATCGCCGGCAAGCACATACTCTTTAACCCGGTCTACTGCGCGCTTAAAGTTGTCCTCGCCAAAGTGGGACTGGAATTCGCTCTCATCAATGCCGCGCCCATGCAAATCGAGGGGTACAGTATCCGGCAGCGGTTGTGCCAACTGGCCAACCAATTGGTCCAGACGCTGCTGGGCTTTTTTATAGGCTGCTTCTTCAGCGGTATTTGCGTGGACAATCAGAATTACCGCACCGGCAAGATTGTCAAAAACCACTAATTCATCGCTGACCATCAACAGGATATCCGGGTTTCCCAGGGTATCCGGCGGAGTACTGACGGCCAGACGCGGTTCGATATAGCGCACGCAGTCATAGCCAAAATAGCCCACCAACCCGCCGTTAAAACGGGGCAGATCCACTAATTCAGGCACCTGATAGCGCTGCTGAAACTGTTCAACAAACTCCAGAGGGTCGGCGGCGCTGTGGCTCTCTACAACCTCACCATCAGTTTCCACGGTGATGTCAGTGCCCTTAACCCTGAGCAGAGTCCGCGCAGGTAAACCAATAATGGAATAGCGTCCCCATTTCTCCCCGCCCTGAACCGATTCCAGCAAATAGCTGTAACGGCCTCCGGCCAGTTTCAAATAGGTGGACAGTGGCGTTTCAATATCCGCCAGTACGCGCCTTACCAGGGGGATACGGTTATAACCCTCAGACGCAAGTTGAGCGTATTCAGTAGGGGTCATGGAGACTCCGATCAATTTTTCATTCTTTATGATTGGCGCCAGAGTATAAGCAGCGCCCACGGGAAAGGTGCCTCAATCGCCAAACTCGATTGGGCTTCAGCAGGTCAGTGGCGCCATCGCCAACTGTTTGTCAGGGAGAAAGAGTGGTTCACGGAAATTCCCTCAGTGCAGGCGCACAAGTTAACAAATCCCGTCTATGGCGGGCAAGAGATTGCCCGCCAGTTTTGTAAATTAAGCCAAACTCTTACGCATAGCTGCAATCACTTCAGCGTAGTCCGGAGTATTGAATATGGCAGACCCAGCGACAAAGGTATCTGCTCCAGCTGCAGCAATTTCGGCAATATTGTCGCGATTAACACCGCCGTCGATCTCAAGGCGAATATCAAACCCAGACTCATCAATCAACTTGCGGGCTTCTTTTAACTTGGTCAGGGTATTGGGGATAAACTTCTGCCCACCAAAGCCCGGGTTCACCGACATCAGCAGGATCATATCCAGCTTATCCATTACATATTTGGCCGCATCGAGGCCACTGGCTGGATTGAACACCAGCCCGGCTTTACAGCCGAGACTGCGGATCAATTGTAGGGAGCGGTCCGGGTGACGAGAGGCTTCTGGGTGGAACGTAATATAGGTGGCTCCGGCATCGGCGAACATGCGAATCATTTCATCCACCGGCTCCACCATCAGGTGCACATCAATCGGAGCCTCAACACCGTGTTTGCGCAGGGCCTGGCATACCATAGGGCCAATCGTGAGATTTGGCACATAGTGATTGTCCATCACATCAAAATGCACCCAGTCCGCTCCGGCTGCCAACACATTGTCCACTTCCTCACCCAAACGTGCGAAATCTGCGGAGAGAATAGAGGGGGCGATCTTGTAATCTGACATCAAAATATCCTTTGGTAACTCAACTTTCGCCAGTCAGTCGGCGATCTAAATTTTCCAGGCGCTCGGGGGTTCCCACATCGCACCAGTCCCCCTCATAGAGTTCAACTTGTAGCTTATCCTCATTAAAGGTGAACACTTCCCCAAGCCCAAAGCATTCGCGACGCTTAGGGTATTCAGTTAGGGTTTCAGCTCGCAGCCAGCTAATACCCGCAAAGGTATAGCGGGGCTTGGCTGTACCCGACAGCAAGCCACCTTCTATGCCAAAATCTCCATCGGGGTTATGGGGAGGATTAGGGACCATCAAAAGACGCCCAGGGCAAGACTCCGGCAGCGGCCTCTCGATCCATTGCGACAGGTCATAGTCACACCAGACATCACCATTAACCACCAAAAACGATGAATCGCCGATCAGTGGCAGTGCCTTGAGAATCCCACCGGCAGTTTCCAGTGGCTCCTCCTCATGCTCGACGGAGTAGTGAATATCCACCCCCCAACGGGAACCAGAACCGAGCTGTTGACGAATCTTGGGTCCCAAGTAGCCCAGGTTAATCACGACCTTTTGCACACCAATAGCTGCCAAGCGCTCAATTGCATATTCAATCAGGGGCTTACCGGCAATCGGCAACAGAGGCTTTGGAGTTTGATCCGTCAGTGGGCGCATACGGCGCCCAAAACCTGCTGCCAATACCATGGCAGTCAAAGGGGAATTCTCTTTGGGTTTGCTCATTAAATTAATCTGTACAGTTTTCGTACGGCCTACTTCGGCTGGTCACCGGCACAGCGGTAATCGGTGTACCAGGGCAAAGGCTCTATCTGCGGCAGCAGGGTGCCGCTGAACCAATCAGTAAACGGCTCCAGCTCTGGGTAGCGCTCAGAGGTTTCCAAAACATAGCGAATCACCAGCGGCAGGTGCTGCAAGTATCCCTGCTTTCCATCACGCAGACTGAGGCGCGGGAACAGACCCAGCACTTTAATATGACGCTGTAACCCCATCCAGTCGAACCAACGAAGATAAAGTTGTGGGTCCACAGGCTGCATAACACCCGCCGCTTCAGCAGTCGCGACGTAAGCCAGCACCCAGCGCTCTACCCGCTCGCGGGGCCAACGGATATAGCAATCTTTGAGCAGAGACACCAGATCGTAGGTGGCGGGCCCCCACACTGCGTCTTGAAAATCGACAATCCCCGGCCTTTCCCCGTCGCGGATCATCAGGTTGCGACTGTGGTAATCCCGGTGAACAATAGTGTGAGGCTGCTCCTCCGCACTGTTAAGCAACAATTCAAAGGTTTGCTCCAGCAGCTTTTCTTCCCGCTCTGAAAGCTGGTAGCCAAGTAGCTCTCGCACCAGCCACTCAGGCATAACCTGCATTTCCTTAAGAAGTAGTTCCCGACTATAAGTTGGGAATAATTGTTCCTCAAAAGGGATTTGCTGCAGGCATAAAAGTTCACTCATTACCTCTGCGTAGAGTCCCTCAACACTGTCGCTGTTGAGCACGCTATATAACTGGGTATCCCCCAAATCTTCCAGCAGCAGGTACCCCTCTGCGGTGTCTGCAGCAACCACCATCGGCGTATGGATACCGTTGCGGCGCAAGTAATCAGCCAGAGCCACAAAGCGGGCGGGGTTAGTCAATTGGGGGGGAGTATCTACCGCTATCAGTGACGGCTCGGTTAGAGTGCGAAAATAACGGCGAAATCCAGCATCTCCCGCCAGGCTCGATAAATCAGCCGGAGCCTCCATACCCAGGGCCACGCCAACCCACTCACTCAAGGCATTGCGTCTGGGATCGGTGTCGATCTCGCACCCTTGCTCAACTTCACTGCTCGATCTTAGGCTCATCTTATATTCCAACTGTTTCTAGCTGCATTTTAACCCCGAGCCTCTCTGCGTCCAGAGACGCCATCACTATTTATTGGAGCCCCTACTTTGCCTCAGCTAAAAACAGAACACGAGTTCCAGGTAATTTGCGTTTCGAAGCTGAGCCTTTAGCTAAACATTACGACTTCAGTACGGCTATTAACCACATCTACATTCAAGTAGAATCGGACGATGATTTTGCGCGCCCCGGCTCGAAAGCTGTCGCACGTATCCATCGATAAAGAAACACTAAAAGATAGCTGGAACATATCGTTTGATGCTTGAAGTCTCCCGGTGGCGTCGCCTCGCTCTGGCGATTGCTAATAACTCCCAAGCCCGCTCCATCGCTCTCGGCCTGATCGCTGCTCAGCCCTTGTGGGCGCAAGCCAATCAGGGCGAACCGTATCCTGATCCCGACTACAACCCCTATTTGTACTTGGACTGGTTGCCCCGCTCTGAGCTAACCCCGGAGGAGCTAGCCAATTTACCGGCGGTGTGCTCTGGCGCCTTTGTGGCCCCTCCGCGTAACTATCCTGGTTCTGACCTGCCCCCTGGGGAGGCCCCGCTCAGAGCCACTGCTGAGAAATCCCAGTGGCTGGAAGATGGTTCAGCCGAGCTGAGCGGGAATGTACATATTACCCAAGGTTACCGACAGCTCTTCGCCGACCAGGTCAAACTGAATCGCCCGGAAAATATCGCTACTTTAGATGGTGCGATTGAGCTTCGAGAGCCCGGTTTGCTGATCCGTGGTTCCTCCGCCGAAGTTCATACCGAGAGCGAAGCAGCCTCTGTAGAGGATGCCACCTATGTGGTGCACGATGCTTTTATCCACGGCGGGGCCCAGCTAGTAGCGCGTCAAACCAGTGGTGAGTTAACCCTGACCGAAGGGACATATACCCGCTGTGAGCCCGGCCGTGAGTTCTGGCAACTCACGGGCCGCGAGATCAATATTGATGAAGTAGAAAGCCAGGGTACTGCACGGGATGTGCGCCTGAAGATTCTGGACGTACCTATCTTATACCTGCCGTATTTTCGCTTTCCTGTGGGCGATGCGCGCATGTCCGGCTTCCTGTTTCCCACACTCAGCAACAGCGATAAGAATGGCTGGGACCTCGCCATTCCCTATTATTGGAATATTGCCCCGCAGATGGACGCCACCATTTCCCCGCGTTACATCCAATATCGCGGAGCCGGGTTAGAGGTTGAGTTCCGGCATCTGGCAGAAATGTTTAGTACTGAAATCCGTCTGGCCGATCTCCCCGACGACGATGGCGGCAATAATGACCTTGCCCAGGACCTGATTGATGAGGGCTTCCCCGAGGACCTGGTGCTCCCCTATAAAGGCGAAGACCGCTGGCTGATCAGTCTAGAGCAGCAAGGCGGTTACAGCGACAGTGTCTGGCGTACCGATATCGACTACACCAAGGTCAGCGATCCGGACTATTTCCGTGATTTAAGCACGGCCAACCTCGATATCAATGCGGAAACTCAAGTCGGCCAAAAATTCCAAGGGCTACTGCGCAATGAACATTGGCAAGCTACTCTGCGCACCCAAGACTACCAAATACTCGAAAACGACGCCTTCGATGAGTTTGCCCAGTACCCTCGTTTTGATGTTGACGGAGCTTATCGTTGGGATGATTGGCTGCTGACCATGCAGAACGAAGTCACCAGTTGGGATCACAGCGATACGCAGACCATCAGGTACATTAGAGATACTGACGATCCCGATAGTGTCGAGACTCGAACAGAGGACTTTATTACCGCAGATCGATTGCGCCTCGACTATGAGTTCTACTGGGATAAAGAGTGGCTCTGGGGATATTTCAAGCCGGGAATAGCAGGGCGCTACCTGGCATATAGCGTCAGCGATCTATTCCTACCCGAGGATGCCAATGACACCCCGGATGCTGCTGCTGCCCAGTTTATTCTGGACACTGGGCTCTATTTTGAGCGGGATAGCCACCTATTCGGCCGAGACTTTATCCAGACTTTGGAGCCACGGCTGTTTACCCTGATTAGCAGCAATGCCGATCAAAGTGATTTCTTTGATATCAGCGGTCGTGCCAACGAAGACAATCCTGAAGTTAGGATCGACCCTGACAGTAACAACCTGCTGTACGACACGTCCCTTTATACTTTCAGTTACGACCAGCTATTCCGAGATAGCCGCTTTGCTGGAAATGACCGAATCGACGATGCAGACAGACTTGCCCTTGGCCTGACAACCCGCTTTCTAGATCCAATCAGTGGCCGGGATCTCTTCTCAGCCAGTGTCGGACAGGTCTACTACTCCAGTGACAGGCAAATTGGCCGCACCGCTTACATTGAGGATACCCAACGGTCAGAACTGGCTGCACGAATCGAGAGTCGCCCTTTCGAATCCCTTCGCTTGGGGACTGAGCTGGTCTATGAAGATAGTGAGCACAATATTAATCGCGGTAATTTCAGCCTGCGCTATCTTGACGACGACTACCGCATCTTTAATTTAAGCTATTACTACGAGCGCCCAGACTCGACGGATGATGAGGATGAGGACGAAGATGAAGATGAAACCGTGAGTCAACTAAATGCCTCAACTGTCCTCCCACTTGGTACTCATACCTCACTCATGGCTGGTGCCAGCTATGATCTTACTTTGAATCGGGAACTGGAATACTTAGCAGGAATCGAATATGACGACTGCTGCTACCGTACCCGACTGGTATGGCGACGCACACTGGACAACGATCTCGCAGGGGTTGTATCTGCTGAAGACCTTGAATACGACGAGGGCATCTATCTTGAAGTCGAACTCAAAGGATTAGCAGGCTTTGGTTCAACCGTGACAGAAATGCTGACCCAGGGGATTGCCAACTTTGATCAGAGAGAAGAGCTGAAACAGTGATGAGAATAATTAAGAAATTCGTACCGAAACTGGGCCTGGCACCCGTACTGGCAGCTGGTGCTCTGATCGCCGCCACTGCCACAGCACAAGTCAGAACCCTTGACCGGGTAGTCGCTGTTGTTGACGACGATGTTGTAATGGCCAGTGAACTGGCCCAGCGCATGAATACCATCGCCAGCCAAATCCAATCACAACAGGTTCAAGCTCCTCCTGTGGATATTTTGCGTCGCCAGGTCCTCGAACAACTGATTATCGAGCGTTTGCAGCTGCAGATGGCCTCTCGCGCAGGGGTCACCGTCTCTGAATCAGAACTGGACCAAGCTATCGCTCGTGTCCAGCAAAATGCCGGAGTCAGCCCCGAAGAATTCCGCCAACGCCTGCTCGCTGACGGTATGAGCATGAAGAGCTTTCGTCAGCAAATTCGCCAGGAACTGATGATTCGCCGGGTCGAGCAAGGCAGCGTTAACCGTCGGATCCAGATTACCGACCAGGATATCGATAACTTCCTGCGCTCCAAGGAAGGTGAGTTTTGGAAGTCCCCTCAATTTGAGCTGGGTCATATCCTGATCCCCGTGAGTTCCAGCGCTCCCAGCAGCGAAGTTACCCAGGCACGGGAAAAGGCTGAAGACCTAGCTAAACAGGCCAAAGAAGGCGCTGACTTCCGCCGCCTGGCAATCGCAAACTCTGCCGGCCAGAATGCCCTCTCCGGTGGTGACCTGGGTTGGCGCAAGACCGTCGAGCTTCCGACTCTTTTTGCTGATGCCCTCACCGACTTAAAAGCCGGCGATGTTACCGAGCCTTTCCGCAGTGATGCAGGCTTTCACCTGTTAAAGATTCATGCACAGAAAGGTGCTAGTGAGCAGTTGGTAGAACAGACAAAAGTTCGCCATATCCTGCTTAAGCCATCCGCTATTCTTACCGATGACCAAGCTTACAATAAGCTGATTGAGCTGCGTGAAGAGGCCATGGCCAGCGATAACTTTAGCGAGCTCGCGCGCGAAAACTCAGAGGATATAGGTTCTATGCTATCCGGTGGCGACCTTGGCTGGTCTATGCCCGGGCAGTTTGTGCCAGAGTTTACCCAGGCTATGGATGCAACTGAGATTGGCAGCATTAGCCTGCCTTTCCGCAGCCAGTTCGGCTGGCATATCCTGCAGGTTGAAGATCGGCGCAAACAGGATATGACCGACAAATATATCCGCAATCAGGCAGCCAATTTGCTGCGCAACCGCCGCTATGAAGAGGAACTGCAAAACTGGCGCCGTGAGATTCGCGACCAGGCATACGTTGAGATCAAATTGCCGGACTCTGAGACCACCGAGGACTCAGGAAACCAATAGTAAGCCGCTTTTTCAGCGGGAAAGACCGGGCCCTGTGCCCGGTTTTTTTTTGTAGCTACAGGAAAGTTATATAGCAATGGCTCCTAAAATTGCCTTCACCCCCGGAGAACCTGCAGGTATTGGCCCTGAGCTCGCTGTGAAGATTGCACAAGAGAGTTCTCCAGCACAGATTGTCGCAATTGCTGATCCCCAGCTACTGACAGAGACCGCTGCGGCATTGGGGTTGCCTCTTCAGCTCCTTCCTCTGTCCACAGCAGGCACAGAGGGGACACCTGCCGGTGCTCTCTACATACTACCGGTCCCCATAGCCGAGCCTGCTAAACCAGGCCTACTGAATGCAGTCAATGCACCCTATGTATTGGAAACTCTTACAGTTGCGGCAGAGGGGTGCCTGGCCGGCCAGTTTGATGCCGTGGTTACAGGGCCCGTACACAAAGGCATTATCAATGATGCCGGTACTCCATTTAGCGGCCATACAGAGTTCTTTGCTGAAAAAGCCGATGTTGAGCGTGTCGTTATGATGCTAGCAGCAGAGGACCTTCGAGTTGCTCTAGTGACAACTCACCTGCCCCTCAAAGAGGTGAGCGCTGCTATCACCCCCCCGCTTCTAGAGCAGATTATTACCATCCTCGACGCCAGTTTGCGGGAACATTTCTGCATCTCCAATCCTCGTATTAGCGTTTGCGGCCTCAACCCCCATGCTGGAGAGGGGGGACACTTAGGCCATGAGGAAATAGAAATAATTGAACCCACACTCGAACACTTGCGCCACCAAGGTATATCACTGAAAGGTCCACTTCCCGCAGACACTCTTTTTACCCCGCCGCATTTGTCGGAATGTGACGCCGTTTTAGCTATGTATCACGATCAGGGGCTTCCAGTGTTAAAATTCAAGGGTTTTGGCCACGCCGTCAATATCACTTTGGGGCTACCCTTTATCCGCACTTCAGTAGACCACGGCACAGCTCTCAATATCGCGGGCACAGGCATTGCAGACTGCGGCAGCCTCAAAGCCGCACTGTCTCAGGCTGTGGCGATAGCTAAATTGCGCAGTTCCTAACCCGTGCCTAAAACTTGCTTGGAGAAAGTGTAAACCATGCCCTCACCACGTGAGCGCGGTGAAAGGCCCTAAAGGGTATCCAACTGAAATGCTCACTAGCACCCCAAGGCTTAACCGCAAAATTAATCATCCAGGTTACAGATATATCAATGGATAACTTCTTTCAACACAAAGCCCGCAAACGCTTTGGACAAAACTTTCTCGTCGATGAAAATATTATCGAGCGCATTGTTCGTGCGGTAGGCCCTAAAGAATCAGATACACTAGTAGAAATTGGCCCGGGCCAAGGGGCAATTACAGAATTACTACTAAAACGGTGCCCATCTCTAACCGCTGTCGAACTGGATCGCGACCTGATTCCAATGCTGGAATTTAAATTCAGGGAATACCCGGAATTTAGCATCATTGAAAAGGACGCACTGAAATTTGACTTTGGCACTTTTGCTGGAGATAAGCAGCTACGCATTGTCGGTAACCTTCCATATAACATATCCACACCGTTACTGTTCCATCTGCTCAGTTTTCGCGGGCAAGTCCAGGATATGCATTTTATGCTGCAGAAAGAGGTGGTAGATCGGCTCAGCGCAACGCCTTCGACTAAATCTTATGGGCGACTTAGCGTGATGGTTCAATATTACTGTCGCGTACAGGGCCTATTCCCTGTACCCCCGCAGTCTTTCCGGCCCGCCCCTAAGGTGGATTCTGCCATCGTGAGATTGGTTCCCTACAGCACTCTGCCATTTACCGCAAAAGATGAAGGATTATTGGAAAGAATCGTCAATATAGCCTTCCAGCAGCGCCGTAAGACCCTGCGCAATGCTTTAAAACCCCTATTCCCGGATCTCGACCCCGAGCTGCTACCCATTGATGCCGGCCGCCGACCAGAAACCTTAAGCGTCGAGGACTTTGTTAAGCTAGCCGACTACTGTACAAACTTGCAACAACAATAATTATTTTTCATATTTTTGGGGGAAATCTTGGCAACTTACGCCATCGGAGATATTCAAGGATGCTTTGCAGCTTTTCAAAGCCTTCTCAAGAAAATCAATTTTAGTGCTGACCGTGACAAACTCTGGCTTGCCGGAGACTTGGTTCACCGGGGTGAGGATAGCCTGAGCACCCTTCGCTATCTCTATGAGCACCGCCAGCAGGTTACAGCAGTGTTGGGCAACCATGATCTCCATTTACTGGCGATCGCCCATGGCGCTAAATCTCTGTCTGAAAAAGAGCACGACCTTGCCAAGGTTTTAAAAGCAAAAGATTCTGATAAGTTACTGGAGTGGCTACAAAGCCTACCCCTTCTAGTACATAAGAAGGGGTACACCATGGTGCATGCGGGTATCCCTCCCATTTGGAGCGTTACTAAAGCGCAAAAGCTCGCCACTGAAGTGCATAAGGCCCTCGCCGACGAAGCTATGGCAAAGGCATTTTTTTATGGCATGTACGGTAATGAGCCACACTGTTGGGATGATCATTTGATCGGCATCGAACGCCTGCGGTCCATTACCAATTACTTCACAAGAATGCGATTTTGTAAGGCTGATGGCACTCTGGATCTAATCAATAAAAAGGGGGTCCAGGCCTCTCACGGTGAATACCAGCCATGGTTTAGCTTTCCCAATCGAAAAACCAGAAATGACAAGGTTATTTTTGGGCATTGGGCTGCCCTGGAAGGCCGCGCAGATACTGAGAATATCTATGCTCTAGACACAGGTTGCGTTTGGGGAGGGTACCTGACTGCAATGCGATTAAGTGATGAAGAATTTTTTTGTACAGACTGCAGCTTATAAAAATCACTTCGCCCTGAAGCCTAAAAGAAGAATTTAAACCGACCGAATCTAAAAAAATAAACTGACAGTTATCACCTGGGAGTGTAACTGTCAGTTTACCTAGCTTGAATAACCTTATAAGCCATAAGTTAATTGATCCAAAGCAACTCCTACACTCGACGGTTTCCCATCAAGTAAAAGCTCAATAGAGTTAACAAGTTCCGCTGCTCCTTCCCTCTGGCTGAGAAGCACCAAGAAAGTATCAACGCCTTTTTCTCCGCCGCCCTCGACCTCTTGACGAAAACTGCTCCACATTGAAAAAATATTTGACGGATCAGTATTTTCACCTTGCAGAAACAGGTCAATTGCTCGATGTATGAGCAGACCACAGCTATAATACAGATCAAACCTGCCCCTGTTAGCAGCCTCAACCAAAGGAATCTCTTTTACACCTTTTGTGCAACTTTCCTTAAAAGCCTTAATTTTATTAGAGACATATTTTGATGACTCGGGATACAAATCTAATAAAGCCAGCGCGGCCAACCAATCCGCATTCCCTTCATGTAACCACGATTCATTTGCATCACCATACAATCCTGTTTCACTACCCTGCTGGTATAAATGTGCGACCTCATGAGCAAAAAACCAAATGGTTTCATTAATAAAGTTAGGGTCGGAAAATTTCCCATCAAGTTCATTCATATTCCAATGCATAAAAACCTGATGTGGCAAGCCCCCCCCTGCCAAGAGTTATCATCGACATTCGCATATGATGCATACAAAGCAGGCTTTGTTCCACTTAGTGCCCCAAGCCTTTGCTCAAAATAACTCATTAACCTGGGAATATCTGATTCTAAAGACAATCTCAATTTTTCTGGCAAACCGTTATCAATAACAGCTACAACACTAGCTGTATTTATAGGTTCTTGAGTTCCAACATAGACATTCATTCCATTATCACGATCAATCCAGCTGTCGGTCCCAACATTTATCTTCCCGTTAATGATCATATGCTCACCTGGGGGAACTTGCATAGTTATTCGCCAGGCTTTTACTTTATCATCACAGTTGTCAATACAAGCAAAAAAGCGGCCTGTGTATATCAGGCTTCCACCATCTGAATAGGGGGAGAAAGGTGCATAGTCTTTGGGAAGAGATATATAGCTAGGCGTCAAATAAATTTCAATGTGTTCGAATGAACTTCTATCTTTTCTAACCAGAAACTCTTCACCATCCATAGAAACTAATTCAAATTCTGGTGACACAGGCTTCCAGCGTTTTATACGAGAGGCATCCGGGTTACGTACAAAGCTAATCCGGCTTGCCGGCCTATCCATTTGATAGGTAAGCTTCCAGAGCTTATCGCCCTGCTTCTCAATCGCGATATCCACCCCAGATATATCTTCAGCTAAAGCTGAAAAACCAGTTAAAACTAACAGTAAAAACTGAATATATTTCAATCTTAACTCCTTTTAGATTGAGAAAAATAAACAAAAATTGAAGTAATAAATGCTTCCATATATTGATAACTATCAATAGAGCGTTATACATACAACCAGACAGACAAATAATTCTTATTCTTCGCTAATCAGAAACGTTCAAGTCAATCAACAGGATTGTATCTATCGGTAGTATAATGGCCCCTTAACGCAGGTACTGTTGATATAATTTTATTTAGAACATGAAAGAAACTCATTGCCTGCAATATCCGCATGGAGCTGCGCAAGCAATGAGCATTATCAGGTTGATAGAAAAACCTAACCCTCTGTGAGGCAAAAAATAGGATCAAATTTCCTTAACTTAATTTTGCCTAATCTGCACTGTACCCTTTAGGATTTTTATACTGCCAACGCCAGGTATCTTTCACCATACGTACTAAATCATACTCAGCTTTCCACCCCAGCTCTGTTTCAGCCAGCTCTGGATCTGCGTAACACTCTGCAATATCTCCGGGTCTCCGCGGAGCAATGTTATAGGGAATTTCCTTCCCGCTGACACTCTCGAAAGCACGAACGACTTGTAAAACAGAACTGCCCTGTCCCGTTCCCAGATTATGGGTATAACAACCCTCAGAAATTTCTTCTTTACATATTAAGTTTAGCGCCGCCAAGTGTCCGCGAGCCAGATCAACTACATGTATATAATCTCGAACCCCAGTACCATCGACGGTATCATAATCACCACCAAAAACCTGTAGCTGCTCCAATCTACCTACTGCCACTTGGGAAACATAGGGTAGTAAGTTATTGGGGATACCACTGGGATCTTCACCAATAGTCCCACTTTCATGGGCCCCAATCGGATTGAAATAACGCAACAAGCTCACTTTCCACTGGCTGTTCGGCGCAGCACAAAGATCTCGCAACATGTTTTCCACAATCAACTTACTTGAGCCATAGGGGTTGGTTGCGCCAGTAGGAAAATCTTCTTTAATTGGTACTGTTTCAGGATCACCATAGACCGTTGCCGACGAACTGAAGATCAGGCGGTGAACTCCAAACTCCTCCATCACCTCACATAAAGTTAAGGTCCCAGCTACATTATTCTGGTAATAGCGCAGAGGCTGCGCAACAGATTCACCAACTGCTTTCAACCCCGCGAAGTGAATTACGGCGTCAATCTTATGATCAGAGAATACTTTGCGTAAACCTTCCTTATCACTAATATCCAGATGGTGAAAAGGGATATTTTTGCCAGCAATTAACTCGACCCTCCGTAGGGCTTCCTCACTGCTGTTCGATAGGTTATCCACAACTACAGGCTCAAAGCCGGCAGCAAGCAACTCGATACAGGTATGACTGCCAATATATCCGGCACCTCCAGTCACCAAAATCGCCATTTATGTTCCTCAATATTTCTCTAATACCCAATATGGGCTGTAGTAAAGCGTAAAACAGCCGCCCAATTCAACCTATATAAGTGACATTCCACTGTCTCATTCAAAGGGAAAGCTATGCTGGAAAAGCTGGAGAGCATTCAACACTTACTCCAGCAAAGAACAAGGTTCACAACGGCAATAACGATAGTGCTTCACGCCAAGCGTATCCCAAACACGATCTGGACTTTACAGCTCATACATCGCTCGTCACATTTGGGCAAGAGAAGCCAAGGGCGTACGACATCCTAACCAAAGCAGGAAACTGAGCTAAATCCAGTAGGCTACAGGGAGGTAGACACCATGACAATTTTCAATCACTACTTGGAAAGATACGAATCTATCCAAGACGAGGAACTCAGTATTCAGGAATACCTGGAGCTGTGTAAGACAGACCGCAGTGCCTATGCGTCACCAGCCGAGAGGATGCTGATGGCCATCGGCGAGGCCGAACTGGTAGACACCTCACGGGACCCGCGCCTGTCACGTATTTTCTGTAATAAGGTTATTAAGCGATACAAGGCCTTCAGTGAATTCTATGGTATGGAGGAAGCCATAGAGCAAATTGTCTCTTTCTTCCGACATGCCGCACAGGGTCTGGAAGAGAAGAAGCAAATCCTGTACTTGCTAGGTCCTGTTGGCGGCGGAAAGTCATCCCTTGCAGAGCGGCTAAAAGCCTTGATGGAGCAGGTGCCCATCTATGCAATTAAGGGATCGCCAGTATTTGAATCTCCCTTGAGCCTTTTCTCTCCTACTGAGGATGGCCGCATCCTTGAAGAGGACTACGGCATTGCACGTCGATACGTCAACACTATTATGTCTCCCTGGTCTGTTAAGCGATTGCATGAATTTAAAGGGGACATCAGTAAATTCCGTGTCGTAAAAATTCGTCCATCTATTCTCGATCAAGTTGCCATCTCAAAAACAGAGCCCGGTGATGAAAATAACCAGGATATTTCATCACTAGTTGGCAAGATCGACATTCGTAAGCTTGAGGATTTCCCCCAGAATGACCCTGATGCCTATAGTTTTTCTGGTAGTTTATGTAGGGCCAACCAGGGACTGATGGAGTTTGTCGAGATGTTCAAAGCGCCTATCAAGGTGCTTCACCCCCTACTAACTGCAACACAAGAAGGAAATTACAACAGTACAGAGGGATTGGGGTCAATTCCGTTCAACGGTACAATCCTCGCTCATTCCAATGAATCAGAATGGCAATCCTTCCGCAATAATCGCAACAATGAGGCTTTCCTGGATCGTATTTATATCGTCAAGGTGCCCTACTGTGTAAGAGTGCAGGAAGAAATACGAATCTATCAGAAACTGCTAGAAAATAGCTCCTTGTCAAAAGCGCCCTGTGCACCAGACACCCTGCGGATGTTGGCGCAATTCTCTGTATTATCGAGAGTTAAAAACCCTGAGAACTCCAGCCTTTATTCAAAGATGCGTATCTATGATGGTGAAAACCTAAAGGATACCGACCCCAAAGCAAAAACCATTCAGGAGTACAGGGATAATGCAGGGGTAGACGAAGGCATGAACGGACTATCCACCCGTTTCTCCTTTAAGATCCTCTCAAAAGTTTTTAATTTCGATGCTACTGAGGTGGCGGCAAATCCAGTCCACCTACTCTATGTTCTGGAACAACAAATAGAGCAGGAGCAATTTCCACCAGAAGTGCAAGAGACTTACCTCGGGTTTATCAAGGAATATTTAGCTCCAAGATACGTAGAATTTATCGGTAAGGAAATCCAAACAGCTTACCTGGAATCCTACGCTGAATACGGCCAAAACTTGTTTGATCGCTATGTCACTTACGCTGATTTTTGGATACAGGACCAGGAATATCGCGATCCCGAAACCGGTGAAATACTGGATCGCGGCGCCCTTAATGAAGAGCTTGAAAAGACAGAAAAACCTGCAGGAATTTCCAATCCAAAAGATTTCCGCAATGAAATAGTCAATTTTGTTCTCCGCGCCAGGGCTAACAATCAAGGAAAAAACCCCGACTGGAGATCTTACGAGAAACTACGTGCCGTTATCGAGAAAAAAATGTTCTCCAATACGGAAGATCTTCTGCCAGTTATATCCTTTAATACCAAGGCGTCAGCAGATGATAAACGCAAGCATGCAGACTTCGTTGCGCGTATGGTTGAACGGGGCTATACCGAGAAGCAGGTTAGACTGTTATCCGAATGGTATCTACGCGTGAGAAAATCTCAATAGTAAGATTTTCCTCCATTAAGGTCACAGGAAAAACACGAGGAAGCCAAACCCGGATACTGATTAGATCATTAACTTTTAGTGAGCACTTGAATGATTTCACAGCATCTCATCGGAACTCTCAGTGGCTCGCTATAGTGAAGATACCAATAATTGTGTTTGGTGGATTCAGCAGGAAATATTCTGAATAGATTTATGGCGATGGATGCCTGTGAGCTTTATTCAGAACAAAGGCAGAAATATGAGCTATATCATCGACCGCCGCTTGAATGGAAAGAAAAAGAGTACCGTTAATCGGCAGCGATTCTTAAGGCGCTATAAGGCTCACATTAAGAAAGCTGTCGGCGACGCCATGAATAGCCGCTCTATTATGGACATGGATAAGGGAGAGCAAATCAGTATCCCTACTCGGGATATCAGCGAACCCTTATTTTCTCACGGTAGCGGTGGGCACGTAGAGCGAGTTTTACCCGGAAACAAGCAATTTACTGCTGGTGATCGTATCCCTCGTCAAGGTCAGCGAGGCGGTGATGGAAATGGTGGTGGTGCCAGCGATAGCGGGGAAGGGGTTGATGAATTTGTCTTCCAGATATCACAAGAAGAGTTTCTGGACTTTATGTTTGAGGGGCTCCAGCTGCCCAATATGATCAAGCAACGCCTGGCCGGCAACGAGTCTTTTCAAATAGTACGTGCCGGAATTAGTAATGAAGGAACTCCAGGTCGTCTCAATGTGATCCGCTCACTCAGGGCTGCCCATGCAAGACGCATCGCCTTGACCAGTAATAAGCGAAGAAACCTGCGCAATTTAGAGGAAGACCTATCCCAGGAAGAAAACAAAGATACTGCTCTGCGAGACCAGCGCAAAATTGAGGCTCTTAAAAACCAAATCGCCGAACTTCGCAGCCGTATCAATCGAGTCCCTTTCCTCGATGATTTCGACCTGAAATATAACCTGCTGATTCGACAACCAAAACCTCGATCTAGGGCGGTGATGTTTTGCCTGATGGATGTATCCGGCTCGATGAACCAAGCCACAAAGGATATGGCCAAACGCTTCTTCTTACTTTTATATTTGTTCCTACAGCGCAGTTATGAATATACAGAAGTCGTTTTTATTCGACACCACACTAGCGCTAAAGAAGTTGATGAAGAGGAGTTTTTCTATTCACGGGAAACTGGCGGCACCATTGTCTCAAGCGCGCTCAAATTAATGCGACGTATTATAAGAGATCGCTACCCCGCCAGCGAATGGAATATCTATGGAGCCCAGGCCTCAGATGGTGATAACTGGAACGACGACTCCAGTACCTGCCACCGAATCCTTATCGACGATATTATGCCCCATGTGCAGTATTACTCTTATGTGGAAATTACTCCCAGAGATCACCAGGCCCTGTGGGAAGAGTATGAAAGTGTCCGCACTTTATTCCCCGATCACTTTGCTATGGAGCAGATTGTCGATGTACAGGATATTTATCCGGTGTTCCGACAACTGTTCCGCCAAAAGGTGACTGCCTGATGCTCGACAAATTTGCCAGTGGCGCTGAAGCATCTGAATCTGAGTCGCGTCAGCCCATATCAACAAGCTCAGAATGGACTTTTGAATTAATTCAGGAATATGATCGCGCCATCGGCGCACTGGCAGAAGAGTTTGGGTTAGATACTTACCCAAATCAGATTGAGGTTATCTGCTCAGAGCAGATGATGGATGCCTACTCCTCGGTAGGAATGCCAGTGGGTTATCACCACTGGTCTTTTGGCAAGCAATTTATCAGCGTGGAAAATAATTACCAGCGCGGATTGATGGGGCTGGCTTATGAAATAGTCATTAATTCTAATCCCTGCATCGCTTACCTCATGGAAGAAAATACCATGACAATGCAGGCTTTGGTGATTGCTCACGCCTCCTATGGGCACAATTCTTTCTTTAAAGGGAATTACCTGTTTCGCTCCTGGACAGATGCCAGCAGTATTATTGACTATCTGATCTTTGCCAAAAATTATATTTCCCGCTGTGAAGAGCGCTACGGGCTTGATGAAGTCGAGGCCATTCTCGACTCCTGTCATGCCCTAATGAACTACGGTGTAGATCGCTATAAACGCCCTTACCCAATCTCGGCTATTGAAGAAGAACGCCAACAGCAAGAGCGAGAAGAGTACCGCCAGAGACAGCTCAATGATTTATGGAGGACCATCCCAAAACTCGGTGACGGTATAGAGGAGACAAAGGAGAAACGTTTCCCCGAAGAGCCTCAGGAAAATATCCTGTACTTTGTGGAGAAAAATGCCCCTCTACTGGAAAACTGGCAACGGGAGCTGGTGCGTATTGTACGTAAGCTGGCCCAATATTTTTATCCACAGCGGCAAACCCAAGTAATGAATGAGGGCTGGGCTACCTTCTGGCACTACACTCTCTTAACCGAGCTGTACAAGCGCGGGCGGGTGACTGAAGGCTTTATGATGGAGTTTCTACAAAGCCACACCAATGTTATCTACCAACCCTCTTTTGACAGCCCTCACTACAGCGGTATCAATCCCTATACCCTAGGCTTCAGTATTTTTACTGACTTACGGCGTATCTGTGAAAGCCCCACTGAAGAGGATCGCCGCTGGTTCCCAGACATTGCTGGAAGTAATTGGCGTGAAACCCTTCAATTCGCCATGCGCGACTTCAAAGATGAAAGTTTTATTTTACAATTCCTGTCTCCCAAGGTTATGCGAGACATGAAACTGTTTTGTATCAGCGACAACGATAAAGAGAACGATATCATTGTCAGCGCAATTCACGATGAGAGCGGTTATCGCCAGTTAAGAGAGAACCTTGCGGGACAGTACAACCTGGGCAATCGGGAACCGAACATCCAGGTATATTCAGTAGATACCCGTGGTGACCGTTCACTGACCCTGCACCACACACAGCACCGCCGTCGCCCTCTTGGTAAAGATACAGCAGAGGTATTAAGGCATCTTCACCGGCTATGGGGCTTCGATGTTCACCTGAATAGTTTGAACGGGGATCAAATAACGGCCAGTTGTCACTGCCCGGAGCAAGGTCGGGACCGACCGGAGGGTGAAGAAGAGTCTATGTTAATACCAAAACCCATTTAGGTTTCAGCGCGGGAACTGTTGAAATACCAGCCCCGCACAGAATGGGGAAATAATACCCACTAGCGAATCGCGCTACTTAGGCATCAGCTTCCAACAAAAGCTTGGCCTTTGCAGAAAGTTCACCGTGCTCAGAACGGTGAGTTAAAAGAGCATCAGCTCCAGCATCCAGCCAACGGGCTTTCTCGCCATCGTCATCAGAAGGCACAACCAGAATGCTCAAATTTGAATATTCACTGCGGGATCTGAGGTAGTCCAGCACCTGAAACCCACTCTCCCCAAGCAACCCAGTGTCAACCACTAACAACGCCGGCTTGGCACTCGCCATCAAGATACCGGCGGAAAAACTATCACTAGCTACTTCTACTTCACACCCCATCTGCTGAAGCGCCTGGCGTCCACCTGAAGTCAGCTCAGGATCAGTCGTTAACAAAAGCACTTTTCGACTGGGAACTGCCAGGTCGTTCGGAACTGGCATTGAGTTGTCCCGCAGGAAGCCCACGAAATCCTCAACACAGATACGGTGGTCACCACGCCCTGGAAGTTTGTATGCCTTGAGCTGGCCACGCTCAATCCAGCGAATCACCGTTCGGAAGTTAACACCGCAGTACCTGGCTGCTTCCCCGGTGGTTAGCACATGTAATTCGCTCATCTTTATTCTCCCCAACAACTGCGATTAAAAAGAAGAACAGTCAACTTCCCGAAAGTATCCTCTGCCCCACAGAGTTACACGTGAAATTATCCTGCCCAGCTGAACCGCCCCTATAAATTATGCTGTTTAATGCTGCAAACCCAGCCCGAAATTCGGTCCATGTAATTTATTAACGAACAGCGGAACAACCCCCTCAAAAAATACTAATAGATATAGTTGACAGGTAAGACAGGTTTCTTAGAATGACACTAGATTCGTGACTTGGGACTTGTCACGGGATCCTTTCCAGTGGTGTGGCCGTTAAGTCAGAGCCCCCACAGTTGGCAAAAAAATGTTTGCTAAGCGAATACCCTAAGACCCTGGGCCCCCTTGTTTTTTCGGGGCCTTTTTTTTATCTTGCCGAAGCTTCTTACACTCCTACCGCTCATCCTCCGTCCAGCAGACAAACCTGGAACAACGCCGGAACAAATGGACTTATGGCAGTACAATCACCTATCAGATCACTGGTCCCTCCAGCTCTGGAGCAAATGCTTTGAAGATCTACCTTGTTGGCGGCGCAGTGCGCGACAGCCTTTTGAATCGCCCAGTCACCGAGCGTGACTGGGTAGTGGTTGGGGCAGATGCAGATAGAATGCAGGACCTCGGATACAGCCCAGTCGGCAAAGATTTTCCAGTATTCCTACACCCTGAGACCGGTGAAGAATACGCGCTCGCTCGCACCGAAAGAAAGAGCGGACACGGCTATGGCGGATTTACCGTTAATGCCGATGCCAATATCACCCTGGAAGAGGATCTTCTGAGGCGAGATCTCACTATTAATGCCATTGCAGAAGACACCAACGGCAATCTAATTGACCCCTACGGTGGGCAGGAAGATCTTGGAGCTCGGCTTTTGCGCCATGTTTCCCCTGCTTTTGCAGAAGACCCCCTAAGAGTACTGCGAGTGGCCCGCTTTGCCGCCCGCTACCATCACCTCGGCTTTAGCGTTGCTCCTGAGACCATGATACTCATGCGCCACATGGTAGAAGCAGGTGAAGTGGAATATCTGGTGGCCGAGAGGGTCTGGAAAGAGGTAAGCCGGGCACTTACCGAGCCAGACCCCGATATTTTTATTCGGGTACTGCGAGACTGCGGCGCCCTATCAGTACTTTTACCAGAGTTAGAGAATTTGTTTGGTGTTCCTCAGCCGCCCAAACACCATCCCGAAGTGGACACTGGAGAACACGTACTACTAGCCCTGCGCGCCGCACCGGCAGAGCTCCCCTTGCGTTTTGCAGTACTGCTACACGACCTGGGCAAAGGACTGACTCCCGAGGAGATTCTCCCCAGCCACCACGGCCACGAGGCCGCAGGCGTACCTCTTGTAAAGGCCGTCTGTGAGCGCTGGCGTACCCCAAAAGACCTGACAGCACTAGCTGTCGGGGTCTGCGAATATCACCTGCATTGCCACAGAGCCTTCGAATTGCGCCCACAGACCATTATGAAGATGATCCGCAGTCTGGATGCCTTGCGACGTCCCGAGCGATTTGAAAACTTTCTTCGCGCCTGTGAGGCTGATGCCCGAGGTCGTGAGGGACTGGAGAATCGAGATTATCCACAGGTGGACTTTTTGCGCGCCGCTCGAGATGGGGCAGCGGCAGTAACTGCTGAGGAGTTGATTAAACAGGGCTACCAGGGTGCGAAACTCGGGCAAGCACTGGACCGGGAGCGCATCAAGGCAATCGCCAAAGTAAAGGATGACTACATTGCGTAATGTGCTAATTACCGGTGCCGCTGCACGCCTGGGTCGTGCTATTGCTGAAGAACTACATAGAGATCACAGAGTTGTTATTCACTATCGCAACTCGGCTGATGCTGCCAAGGCACTGGCAAACGAGCTGAACCAACGTCGTCCCAACTCTGCCATAGCGTTGCACAGTGAGTTGAATAGCGCCGAAGCCTGTTCCAATCTGGCCCAACGTGCACAAGAGGCCTGGGGCGGTATTGATGTTTTGATCAACAATGCCTCAGCATTTCACCCCACGCCTGTGGGGAAGGCGACCGAGGAGGACTGGGATCGGCTGGTAGGCAGTAACCTCAAAGCCCCCTTCTTTCTCACTCAGGCCCTGAAAGAAACACTCAGCCAACAACAGGGTTGCGTTGTTAATATGGCGGATATTCACGCCGAGCGCCCGATGCCCGAGCACACTATTTACTGCGCCGCCAAGGCTGGGCTGGTAATGCTGTCAAAAAGCCTCGCTCTGGAGCTGTCTCCCCAGGTCCGGGTCAATGCAGTCGCCCCCGGTGCCATTCTTTGGCCGGAGCAAGAGGCAACTAACGAAGCCAAGAAAGCACAAATCACCCATCGTATTCCTTTGGCCCGAACCGGTGACCCCAGCGATATCGCCAAAACTGTGCGCTTCCTGGTCTGTGACGCCCCCTATATCAACGGCCAGGTTATTGCTGTTGACGGCGGCCGCAACCTCAATATCTAAAACAGTCCAACAACGGGGCTTCACTTCAATTTCACCGGCACTCTGTCAGAATGCTTTGTAACTTCCTCTGCCAAAAGAGATTTGCCGGTGCACTCACTGAAGATATTGTTGATTGAAGATAACCCCACTATCGCCCGCCAGCTTGCCGAATTCCTGCACGCTGAGGGCTGGCAGATAGATTATGCCCAGCGGGGCCGCCAGGGCTTACAGCTGGCCCTGGAACAAATCTTCGACCTGATTATTCTCGACCTGGGCCTGCCGGATATGGACGGCTTAGAGGTCTGCGAAAAGATCAAGGCACAAGCGCCAGTTAACATGCCAATTCTGATGTTAACTGCCCGAGATGCTCTCGCAGATAAAGAACGCGGATTTGGTATCGGTGCCGATGACTACTTATGTAAGCCCTTCGAACCAAGGGAACTGATACTGAGATGCCGCGCCCTGGCACGTAGACACCAGCTGCATACCAGTGAAGAAATTAAGGTCGGTGATTTACAGATAAACCAGCGCCAGCAAACGGCCTACCGGGATAAACAACCTCTGCCCCTGACAACTATCGGTTTTCGCATTCTCACTATGCTCGCCCAGGCGTCGCCAGCACCAGTAAGCCGCTCGGCAATAATCCACCATATTTGGGGTGATGAACCCCCAGAAACAGACGCCTTAAAATCCCACATTTATAGTCTTCGCCAAACACTGGATAAGCCTTTCCAGGCCCCTATGTTAAAAACCATCACCAATCTCGGTTATCAGTTGGAAACTCCCAATGCGCGAAACCAGTAATTTACAGAGGAAGGTCTTCGCTATTTTTGGCAGTTTTACCCTGCTGTTATGCTTGGTGTTTTTTGCCATTTGTATGATGGTCGCCTATGTAGTTGAAGACCATTTACTCGATAACTTATTGGCCGGAGAAGTCCGCTACCTCGAACAGCAGGCAAGACTGACTAATACGACCCCAGAGCCACGCCTACCCTATTTAACGCTATACACTGAAAGCAAAATAATTCCGGCCGAACTGCGCACTGCCCTACCAAGCTATGCAGAAAAGGCTGAGTGGTTTAGTGATACTGAACATCACTTCCATTTACGCAGAGTACATTTTCCGGACAACCATTCCGCCGTTCTCGTAGCTGAAGTCAGTGAATTGCTCACTGTTACGCGACAATCTTCAAAACTTCTTTGGCTCTTTGCCAGCGCCTGTATCTTGACCCTACTCTTAGCCCTCTATTGTGCTTTTCGTATTTCCCGTAAAACCATCGCTCCTGTAGTAACCCTTGCTAAAGCAGTTCAGCAGCAGAGAAACTGCGATTCTCAAATTTCCCTGCCCTATAACAATGAACAAGATGAAATCGGTTATCTCGCAAGTACGTTGCAAGATACACTTAACCAGCTCAAGCTAACATTGCGCAGGGAAACTGAGTTTACCCGGGATACGAGCCATGAGTTGCGCACCGGGCTAACCATTCTGAAAAGCACACTGGCTCTCAGTCAAAATCGGGAAATGACTTTAGCTGAGAAAAATGAGCTATTAGAAACTGTTACCGGTATGGAAAAAACCGTTAAGACACTATTAGCCCTCGCCCGCTCTGAGTCTCTACAGTCGGAAGATATCCCATTGTGCGCTTTACTAGAGGAACGTCTTTTAGCTCAACACCAGTTAATTGTACAAAAGCATTTTAATGTTGATTTAAAGTTAGGGCACAAAGTCGGAGTCCTGGCCAATCGACACCTGGTAAGTCTGCTCTTCGACAACTTGATCAGCAATGCATTACAGCACGCTACCAGCCCTGAATTGGTTATTACCTATAAGGGGGACACACTCTTTTTTGAGAACGCCACAGACAACCAATTAGATCTAGAAACCTCCCTCTTACCCGGCCAAAAAAGGGAAGGCAGTGACGGTATTGGTCAAGGCCTTTTCCTGGCCAAGAGAATCTGTGAAGCCTTAAATTGGACCATCTCTATCCAATGTCGGAACAATATTTATCAGTGCGCTCTATCTTTTACATAGTAGCGTTCTAAGATTCAAATTTTTACCGTATGTGCTCGAGATGCATAGTGAATCGGCATCCATACCTTATACAATCTCGAGTGCAGCTTTTTCTTTCTTCCCAAATAGCAATTACAATCTCACCTGAATTTCACCTTCCATCCCTTATTCTCCTACGAACTCACTTGAAGATTTTCCGTCTGCTACTGCAATTTTGGAGATTAATATGTTGAAGAAAATTGTTATTTCCCTGGCACTGACTTTGTCCGTATTTTTTGGTTTTATTATTTGGATTAAGGGCCTAATTCCACCCCAAGAGCAGGACTTTTCCACTACGACAGTAAGTGACTTGCCGTATTTACAACAATTACCCAGGGAAAGCCGAGGAAAAATCTTAGCTGTTGTCACCAGTACTGAAACGATGGGAGGTAGTGGCAAGGCAACTGGTTATGAATTAACTGAACTGGCACGCCCCTATTACATCTTTTCAGCCAACGGATTTATTGTCGATATTGCCAGCCCCAAAGGCGGCAAACCGCCTGCGGTGATCGATAAAGATGATCTGGGGCCTTTCGATTATGCCTTTCTCAATGACCCGGAGGCACAACAAAAGGTCAACAACAGTATTCCTATCGATCAAGTATCAGCAGAGGATTACCAGGCCGTATTTTTTGTCGGCGGTAAAGGCACCATGTTCGATTTCCCCGACAATCCCCATATCCAGTCCCTGGTGCGGGAAATCTATAGCAGCGGCAAAATTATCGGAGCGGTATGCCACGGGCCAGCAGCCCTTGCCAATGTCACCCTGGATAATGGCAAGCCCTTAATCGCCGATCGGCAGATCAGTGCTTTTACTAACGAAGAGGAGCTTTTTCTTATCCCTGATGCCGAGCAACGATTTCCATTCCTGCTTGAGGATCGCTTACGTGAGCAAGGCGCGTTTTTTCAGGCTGGGCCCACTTACCTGGAACAAGTCAGTGTGGATGGCCAGCTTATTACCGGGCAAAACCCCTGGTCCACCTGGCTGGCGGCAGAGAGTATGGTAAGCGCGATGGGGTATACCCCTGTTCCACGCCAAATCACTCCGGCGGAGCAGACCGTCAAATTACTACTCACTTATGAGCAGCGCGGCTTTACCGAGGCCACAGAGAAATTACACAAGCTGCAGGAGAAAGGGGAAATAGACCAGCGCCTACTGGCCATGCACGGCGTTGTCTCTGTTATGCGTTGGGAGCCGGGCAGGGCTCTGGACATAATCAGACTGCTGTCCAAGAGCCAGGATTGATAGAGCCCCTCAAAAAGCCAGCTAGCCAGCCTGCTCTAGGGGCTGGCCATTTTCATCCACAAATAATACATCGCGAATACTGAGTTTTTGTCCCTGGGCATTCTGAACAGCCACTTCGGAGATAGGCTCACCACTGTTTTTATCGACCAGATGCATCCCATCTTTATTGCCGTTCCAGCGCAGATTCCACTGGCGCAGGGCGATTACCACCGTAAACAGGTCCCGGCCTTTTTCCGTTAAGCGGTACTCGTAGCGAGTACCGTGTTCACCCGCATCAAAGCGTACCAGCACCTCGTTATCCACCAGACGTGATAACCGATCCACAAGGATATTTTTGGCAATTCCCAGGTCTCTTTGGAAATCCACAAAACGGCGGGTACCCAGCATCGCCTGCTTAATTATCAGCAGGGACCACCAGTCCCCCACTTCATTCAGAGCGCAAGCCAGGGAGCAATTGAGATCATCAAAGCGTTTACGTGACATATAGGGAGCCTCTAAATAACTCCGTGATACCTCTGGCATGCAGAGCGGTTCACAATCAAGGCGCGGCTTCGCAGGAATGTCTAGACCTTTCAAGAAGTCGCAACGCGGAGTGTGAATCGCTCTGCAAGCCCCGAAGGGCGGGCCTTGAAGGCCACAGCTGCTGCGTTGCAGCTCTTGCAAAGGACTGAGCCATTCGCGGCGAGCTGCGCCTAACATCTGTAGCCTTCATGGCCCGCAGAGGCATTACGGAGTTATTCAGAGGCTCCCTAGACCAGTATACCGGCAAAAAGGTTTCAATACGAAACCAAATATTGAACTCAACTTCAAAATAAGGTCTTATAACGCAACCATTTTAATTGTGACCGAGCGGGACCAATAAGTCCCAGTGTTGAATCGAGACATTCAGGAGAGAAATATGAGTGGTTCCCTGGACAACCTACTGCGTCCTTTCGAGCATAAATCCCTAAAGCTGCGCAACCGGGTCGCAATGGCCCCCATGACCCGCACTATGTCACCGGGCTACGCCCCCAATGACCAAGTGGCCGGCTATTACCGCCGCCGCGCCGAGGGCGAAGTGGGACTAATTATTACCGAAGGCACCTTCGTTAATCATAAAGCCGCAAACGGCTACGAGAATGTTCCGGCAATCTACGGTGAGGCCGCTCTCGCCGGCTGGAAAAAAGTGGTAGACGAAGTACACGCTGCCGGTGGCCAGATTATCCCGCAGTTATGGCACGTAGGCTCCGTGCGCAAAGAGGGCATAGGCCCGGATAAATCAGTGCCCGGCTACTCCCCCTCAGGCCTGTTCAAACCCGGCAAGCCCAATGGCCAGGCGATGAGCAAAGAGGACATCCAGGAAGTTATACAAGCTTTTGCAGACGCAGCCAAAGCAGCCAAGGAAATTGGGTTTGACGGTGTAGAGATTCACGGCGCCCACGGCTACCTGATCGACCAGTTTTTCTGGGAAGGTACCAACCAACGCGATGACGAGTACGGTGGCTCCATCGAAAATCGCACCCGCTTTGCAGTGGAAATTATCAAAGCGGTACGTGAAGCCGTAGGCGAAGATTTCGCCATAGTGCTGCGCTACTCCCAATGGAAGCAGCAGGATTACGAAGCCAAGTTGGCGCAAAACCCGGAAGAACTGAAACGCTTCCTAACACCGCTAGTTGAAGCCGGCGTTGATATTTTCCACGCCTCTACAAGACGCTTCTGGGTGCCAGAATTTGAGGGTTCTGATCTCAACCTGGCAGGCTGGACCAAGGAATTGACGGGAAAACCGGTAATTTCTGTCGGCAGTGTCGGCCTTGACGATGATTTTATCGGCGGCAATAACCAGGGCATGGGTGGCACGGCCAATCCTACCGATTTAGGCGAACTGACCCGCCGTATGGGCAACCAGGAGTTCGACCTGATTGCCGTTGGCCGCGCGCTATTACAAGACCCACACTGGTTCGCCAAGGTGCGGGAAGATCGCGCGGAGGAAATCACTCCGTTCACCAAAGAGGCGCTAATGAGCCTAAGTTAATTATTCCCAACAAAAAAGCAGCCTCAAAGGGCTGCTTTTTATCTACATTTTTTAAAAATTTATTGGAATCACGGCCAAATAAATTCTACCGGCCACAATTTTTGCGAGTCCTGGTCGTACTCATTCCACAGTTGACGGTAAGTTTTCTGCTCGACCGGATGCAATACTTCCGGTGCTATCTCTGCCAGGGGCTGTAAAACAAAGGCATTTTTTACAATCTCACCTCGCGGTAATTTCACCCCGTCGACAGTGCCAATCAGGTGATCATAGGTGAGAATATCAATATCCAGGGTTCGTGCGCTGAACTTGGGCCCGGAGCGCAAGCGGCCATTGGCATCTTCGATACCGCGCAGACACAGGGCCAGCTGCCCTACCGGCAAGTCAGTTTCCAACCCCACCACCAGGTTGTAAAAATTATCACCCTGGAAACCCACCGCTTCACTTTCGAAGACCCGGGACACCTGTAATTCGCCAAACCGCCCTGCCAGGGCATCCAGCGCTGCGCGGATATATTGCGCACGATTGATATTACTGCCGAGGCTGAGATACACCTGAGCCACGTTTACACTCCCGCAGACATCGCTGCTGCACCTTTTGCCGGCCTCTCGCCGCGCTCAATAATGACACCCACATCCCTGGACCCTCTGACCGCACCCGGCTTGGACAAGCGCAGTCGCAGCCAGCTTACAGAAAACTCTTCCCTAACAATTGCCGCAGCCTGCTCTGCCATGGTCTCCACCAACAGAAACTCACTGCTTTCAATAAAAGCGATCAAGCGCTTGGCCACCGCTTTATAGTTAAGTGTGTACTCGATATTGTCTGTGCGCGCCGCCTCACTAATATCGAAGGCCATCTCCAAATCGAGACTAACCGTCTGGCGCACTTCCCGCTCCCAATCGTAAATACCAATAATGGTATTCACCTTTAAATCCCGTATATAAACAATATCCATTTATCGGCTCTTTTCTTTTTAATGCCAGGCTATCCCTGGGATTTTTTAAGTTCGGTCTTGGGCAACTCTGTCATGGGCCAGCGCGGGCGCACATCCACCGCAAGGCTCGTCTGCTCCCCTGCTTTTAAACGTAAACTACCGGCGTAGGCGATCATGGCGCCGTTATCAGTGCAGAATTCATGGCGGGGATAGTAGACGCTGGCGTTATCCTTTCGCAGGCTCGTTTCCAAACGCTCACGCAATAATTTATTTGCGGAAACTCCACCGGCAATCACCAGGGTTTTATAGCCAGAAGCCTTAATAGCGCGACGGCATTTAATCACCAGGGTATCCACTACCGCCTCCTGGAAAGCCGCAGCAATATCTGCGCAAGTCTGCTCGTCCGGCAAACCATCCTCCAGGGCGTGCTTGCGCACCGTCGTCAGGGTGAAGGTTTTTAGGCCTGAAAAACTGAAATCCAAGCCCGGTCGATCAGTCATAGGACGCGGGAAAGTAAAACGTTTGGGATCTCCTTTCTCCGCCAGGGCAGCCAAACGCGGGCCACCGGGATAATCCAGGTCGAGCATTTTGGCGGCCTTATCAAAGGCTTCGCCGGCTGCGTCATCCAGGGATTCACCCATCAGTTCGTAATCACCGAGCCCCCGCACCTCCACCAGCTGGGTGTGTCCGCCGGAAACCAGCAGGGCCACAAAAGGAAAGGCGGGCGGATTATCCTCCAACATTGGGGCCAGCAGGTGGCCTTCCATATGGTGCACCGCCACCGCCGGGATATCCCAGCCATAGGCCAGTGCACGGGCCGCGCAGGCCCCGACCATCAGCGCTCCCACCAGACCGGGGCCCGCGGTATAGGCGATACCATTGAGGTCTGAAGGGCTGGTCTCGGCCTTCTTCATTACCTGGCGAATCAGCGGCAAGAGTTTGCGCACATGATCGCGGCTCGCCAGCTCGGGGACTACACCGCCATAATCGGCATGCAGGTCCACTTGACTGAACAGGGCATGGCTGAGCAAACCGGACTCAGAATCGTAAATAGCGACGCCAGTTTCATCGCAGGAAGTTTCTATACCAAGGACGCGCACTTGATTTCATTCTCGTGACTTCTTCGAGGGGCGGTTATCATACTGGAAAATGGGGTTGCGATCCCGTATAGGAGTGTTTAGAATTTGCGCCCTCGCTGTGAACCGGCCACCGGATGCAACTGCGAGAGCATTGCCGGAATGGCCGAGAGAAACGAATTTTAACAGGTATCCTAATGCCCTCTGTACGAATCAAAGACAACGAACCTTTCGATATCGCCCTGCGCCGTTTCAAGCGCTCCTGTGAAAAAGCAGGCGTACTGTCTGAAGTACGTCGTCGCGAGTTCTACGAGAAGCCCACCGCTGTTCGTAAGCGCAAAGCTGCTGCCGCTGTTAAGCGTCACGCTAAAAAGCTTCAGCGCGAAAACCGCAAGTTCCAGCGTCTCTACTAAGAGCCGCAGGCTGCATAAGCCTGTCGCAGCGAGGCGGCCGGACGGGCTTAGCCCGTAGCGGAGCTATAAAGAACGGCGTGCGAGCCATACTCGCACGCCGTTTTTCGTTTGGGCTAACGCATTTCCCCCGCCCAGCAGACAAGCTATCCTAAGCCCCTGATCCCAAATTCATTGCCAACAATCCCGGAACACTCATTATGAGCACTCTCAAGGAAACCCTGACCCAAGCCACTAAAGACGCAATGAAAGCGCGAGACAAAGAGCGCCTGGCCACCCTGCGCCTGATCAACGCCGAGATCAAACGCGTTGAAGTCGACGAGCGCATCGACCTGGATGACGCCCGCATCCTCGCCCTGCTGGACAAAATGACCAAGCAGCGCCGCGACTCCATTACCCAGTACGAGAAAGCTGGCCGGGCTGAACTGGCAGCAGTAGAGCAGGCAGAAATTGAAGTTATCCAGGAATTCCTGCCGAAGCAGCTGAGCGAAGCTGAGATCACCGATATCGTTGCCTCCGCCGTCAAAGACACCGGTGCCAACAGCATGGCGGATATGGGCAAAGTCATCGCCCAGGTTAAACCCCAGGTGCAGGGCCGTGCAGATATGGGCGCGGTGAGCAAACTGGTGAAGGCCCAATTGGCCTAAGCTGAGCGAATCCCCATGGCCGGCAAGATACCCCAGCACTTTATTGACGATCTGCTCGCAAGGGCAGATATCGTCGAGCTGGTGGACAGCCGGGTCAAGCTGCGTAAAACCGGCAAAAACTACTCTGCCTGCTGCCCCTTCCACGACGAGAAAACCCCATCGTTTACCGTGAGTGCGGACAAGCAGTTTTATTACTGCTTCGGCTGCGGCGCCAATGGCAATGCCATCGGCTTCCTCATGGAGTACGACCGTCTGCCCTTCCCAGAAGCGGTGGAAAAACTCGCGGCCACCCGTGGACTGGAAGTCCCCAGGGAACAACTGGCACCGGGGCAAGAAAAGCGCCAGCGGGAGAGTCAATCTCTCTACCAGCTCACAGAGAAAGCCGCCGACTACTACCGTGAACAGCTGCGCAACCACCCCGCCGCAGGCAATGCGGTAGCCTACCTGCGCAATCGCGGTCTCTCCGGTGAGATTGCCCGGGACTTTGGTATCGGCCTTGCACCCCCGGGCTGGGACAACCTGCTCAATGCATTAGCCGATACTCCCGAGAAAGCGGATCAACTGGAACTGGCAGGCCTGGCCATTCGCCGCCAGGACAGTGATGGCAACACCAAGCCCAACGCGCGCCATCACTACGACCGCTTCCGCAACCGTATTATTTTCCCGATCCGCGACCAGCGCGGGCGCGCCATCGCCTTTGGCGGGCGGGTACTGGGCGACGACAAACCCAAGTACCTGAACTCCCCGGAAACCCCGATTTTCCACAAGAGCCGCGAACTCTACGGCCTGTGGGAAGCGCGCCAGGCCAACCGCAATTTAGAGCGCCTGATTGTGGTTGAAGGCTATATGGATGTGGTGGCCCTGGCCCAGTTCGATATCCGCTGCGCCGTCGCCACCCTGGGCACCGCTTGTGGCGAAGACCACATTCAACTCGCCTTCCGCCACACCACGGAACTGCTGTTTTGCTTCGACGGCGACCGCGCAGGCCGCGCTGCCGCCCGCCGCGCTCTGGAGTCGGCCCTGCCGCAGATGCAGGACGGGCGCAGCCTGCGCTTCCTGCTGCTGCCGGAAGGCGAGGACCCGGACACCCTGGTACGCCAACTGGGCGGTGAACGTTTCCAGCAGTTAATTAAGGAGCAGTCCCTACCGCTGGAAGATTTTCTCTTCGACCTACTGAGCGAAGATATCAACCTGCAGACCATGGACGGCCGCGCGCGCCTGTCCAAGCTCGCCGCTCCCCTGCTGGACCTGCTGCCCGATGGCGTCTACCGCCAGCTGATGTTCCAACAACTGGCCTCGCGCACCGGGCTCGATAAGGAAACCCTGCAAGAGGTTATCCGTACAGAAAAAGCTCGCACGCCGCAGCAGCCTCACCCACAACCTACAGCTGCACCGGGAGAGCCAAACCAAGCACCCTCCCCTCACGAGGAGCTGGAGCACCGCACATCGCCGGAACCCTGGCAGCGCGAAAGCAACTTCAGTGAAAGTGCAGCACCGAGTTACGACAGTCCGCGCCGCCAGAGCCAATATCTCCTGCCGCCAGAGCGCATGCTGATCGCCCTGCTATTGCACCACCCGGAGCTGGCAGCACAAATCGAAAATCCACAGCAATTCCCCATCGACGGCAATGCAGACCTGGCATTGTTTGTCCAGCTGGTAGAGCTGTACAAAAGCCGCCCCCAATTAAATTTCTATCAATTGATCGGCCACTGGCGTGCACACCACAGCGCAGAATCTTGCGATACCCTGGCCAAGCTCGCTATTTCTCCACTGGTATCGGTCGCGCGGCAACTCGCCCAGGATGACAGCAACCTGGAATACGATCCGCACACCGAATTTAACGACTGTCTGCTGCGCCTGAAACAAGCTGCAGACAAACAGCGCAACCGCGATTTACTCGATCAACTCAGGAACAGCGCCCAGTTGAGCCCCGAAGAACAACTGGCTCTATTAGCCAATTGGCGAAAAAAGCAGAATTAATAAGCGCCAACCCCTTGAAAACTGCGGGCTCAGCACTATATTCACTCACCCCGCCGGGCGGGATCGGGAACCCCAGCACCCTAAACATCGCACCTATGCCGTTACTTGACAGCTAGAGTGGTTATTGCTAGTGCAAATACGCTATAATCCCGCGTCTTTGTCCCGTATTTTCATTCCCAGAATTCAGGGTTGTGCATGACCGACAAAACCCAGCAACAGTCCCGCATTAAGGAACTGATCGCCCGCGGTAAAGAGCAGGGCTATCTGACCTATGCCGAGGTAAATGACCACCTACCGGAAGATATTTCCGATCCCGATCAGGTGGAAGACATTATTGGCATGATCAACGACATGGGCATCAAGGTGTTTGAAACCGCACCGGATGCCGAAGAGTTGTTGATGGCTGAAGGCGACAGCTCCGCTGATGAAATCGCCGCAGCCGAAGCTGCCGCTGCCCTGGCAGCCGTAGAGTCCGACGTAGGCCGAACCACCGATCCAGTACGCATGTATATGCGCGAAATGGGCACCGTAGAGCTGCTCACGCGCGAAGGCGAGATCGCCATTGCCAAGCGTATCGAAGAGGGCCTGCGCGAACTGATGGCCGCCCTGGCCTACTGGCCGGGTGCAGTGCAGCAGATCATCGATGAGTACGCTCTGATCGAGAAAGAAGAGCGCCGCATCCCCGATATTATCTCCGGTTGGCTCGACCCCGCCGACGAGGTTCCGCCCGGAGCCCAGGCCGGCCAAGCCGCCGCCGCTGCCAGCGCGCCGGAGTCATCAGATTCCGATGACGACGCCGAAGACGACGATAACGAAGACGACAGCAGCGACGAGGAAGAGGAAGCTACCGGCGGTATCGACCCCGAAGAGCTCGCCGAACGCATGAACGCGCTGATCGCCGCACAGAAAGCTGCCGACGAAGCCATCGCCGCCCACGGCCGCGACTCCAAAGAAGCTGGCCAGGCCCTCGAAGCCGTTGGCGATGTATTCCGCTTCTTTAAACTGGCTCCCCGCCAGTTCGAACCACTCTATGGTGAAGTTCGTTACGTACTCGACAGCGTACGCGAGCAAGAACGCGTGGTTATGGCCATGTGTATCAAACGCGCCCGCATGCCGCGCAAGACCTTTATCAAGGAATTCCCCGGCAACGAGACCAATGATGATTGGATTCCCGCAATCATCAAGAAAAAGCGCGATTACTCCGATGCCCTGCGCCACGTCGTAGACGAAGTTGTTCGCGCCCAGCGCAAACTGGCTCAGTTCCAGGAGCGCGCCAAGTTGGAAGTGGGCCAGATCAAAGAGATCAACCGCCGTATGTCCATTGGCGAGGCCCGTTCACGCCGCGCCAAGAAAGAGATGGTCGAAGCCAACCTGCGCCTGGTTATCTCTATCGCCAAGAAGTACACCAACCGCGGCCTGCAATTCCTGGACCTGATCCAGGAGGGCAACATCGGCTTGATGAAGGCTGTGGATAAGTTCGAATACCGCCGCGGTTACAAATTCTCCACTTATGCCACCTGGTGGATTCGCCAGGCCATTACTCGCTCTATTGCGGACCAGGCCCGCACCATCCGTATCCCGGTGCATATGATTGAGACCATCAACAAGCTCAACCGTATCAGCCGCCAGATGCTGCAGGAAATGGGTCGCGAACCCACCCCGGAAGAACTGGGCGAGCGCATGGAAATGCCGGAAGACAAGGTGCGTAAAGTCCTCAAAATCGCCAAAGAGCCGATCTCTATGGAGACGCCCATCGGCGACGATGAAGACTCCCACCTGGGTGACTTTATCGAGGACCAAAACCAATCCTCGCCGGTGGATACCGCCACTCAAACTGGTCTGCACGACGCTACCCGCTCTGTACTCTCCGGCCTCACCGCCCGTGAAGCCAAGGTACTGCGTATGCGTTTCGGTATCGATATGAATACCGACCACACTCTGGAAGAGGTGGGCAAACAGTTTGACGTAACCCGCGAGCGTATCCGTCAAATCGAAGCGAAAGCACTGCGCAAACTGCGACACCCCTCCAGGTCGGAGCATTTACGCAGCTTCCTCGACGAGTAAGCGCTAGACTAAAGCCCGGTTCAACCGGGCTTTTTTTTGTGACATAAAGATGACCTCCCCGCGCAGGCTTAGTGAAAGCAGGAGATAAGCATGCAAAAAGAAATGGCGAATAAGCAGGAAAAATCTGACGAGCTTGCCAACAAGCCCGGCAAGAAGGGGTTTGCTCGCCTCCTGGCTGCCACTAGCTACTCCAGTCAGGGGCTCGTCGCTGCATGGCGCAATGAGGAAGCTTTTCGCCAGGAAGTAATTGCTGCCTGCCTAATGGTGCCTCTCGCACTCTGGGCCGGGGAGACACCTACTGAGCGCGCCATATTGATTGCAGCCGTGATGTTTGTCCTCCCAATAGAACTTATCAACAGCGCTATTGAGGCGACCGTGGACCGCATCGGCCCCGAGAAACACCCGCTGGCCAAGATTGCCAAAGACACAGGCTCCGCCGCCGTGGCCGTCGCCCTCTTCGCTGCTTTCCTGGTTTGGTGCTGTATCCTTATCCCCAAACTGCCGATTTAAATACTTTAGTATGGGGTTTTAGCCTCCATTTCACATAAACAAGACAGCTGTACCAATTACAATCTCTAATTAATACTATCGAACCAATTAAGGTATTTGGCAGCTTTCGCAAGGTGGGTATCTATTCCATAAAGATCAGTTGTTGGCGAAAGCTTGAGCAATAGGGAAAGAAGATTTCTAGAATTTGCCCATATCGGCTTTGAGTGCTAACAAAGGCATTGATTTGCAAGGGAAAATCTTGTACTTTTCCCAACCGCTTGCAACGATCCTCGCAAGCAATGTGTGGGCCCTTAGCTCAGTTGGTTAGAGCATCCGACTCATAATCGGCAGGTCCTGGGTTCGAGTCCCGGAGGGCCCACCATTTTCCATCAACTAAATGTGATTAGCCTCACTAACCTTCTCAAGTTAGCTTGACTCCCGATTTTAACCAACGACTGACCTGTCGTTTATTCCCTCTCTGGCATTATCAATTTATCAACCTCTTCGCTTTGGCAAGTGATATAAATTGTAATTTCCCTCACTTTACTCGTTAAAATGCTAGAAGGATAATGTAGATCTTCAGCCTTAAACGAAAGTATACAAACTACTTTCCTGCAGCCAACAGACAAAGGAATTAACTTTGAAGGAACAAAAAATTAGGGATGGCAATGTAAAGACTTTTTTTGCCAAAATTGACGCTTTAGAAAGAATTTACGACAGTGAAAAAGACTTATCATTGTTCTTATGGCGAGCTTCACGCACTGATCAACCCTGCGAAAACCCCCTCTACCCAGACTTTACTCGCAGAGAAATAAGGAGTGGGGAATTCAGACCCGCCGATGTTACAGTAGAAAATCAAAATGGCGTAGACTTTATTATTCCTAAAGTTTATCAAAAAAACTCCTCAAGTATGTGGAAAGCCCAAGGTACATCTTTATTTAATAAACCAAACACATTCAAAGGGAAAAAATGGGAATATATTGAGATTCCAAAAGGCACAAAAATTCCATTAGGCATCCTTATCATCCAAGACGACTACAATGGCGCATTTGATGCTATTCATTATTCCATAGTTCCAGACCGCCCAATGTCAGTACAAAACTTTAAACTGTTGCTCAACCAATTAATGATAAACATTGAAAAACAGAGAAGTAAAATTAAAAATGCCAGTTATCGATAATGAAACTCTACTTGCCTCATTGCAGGCAGTCTTTAAAACTGTAAACCATTATAAAGCGCTACTTGATTCTGAAACGCTGAGGGACCCGGAGAACGTTTCAGAGTTGCTATTTTTCTACAACGAAGCTTTAGAAGCGTTAAAGGGTGTATATGAAGAAGAGGTAAGTAAAGGGGAGGACCTCCCTCCACTTCAAGCAATTATCAACCCCTCCAAAAAAACCTATTAACACTTACCTTCCAAGTGGGTGATATACTGAAAGCTATCACCCCATCTTTATTTAAGAGCATTCTTAATGCTTAATGAAACTCAATATACTTTTGAACCATCTGATGGTCAGCCCCAACTTCCTATAAATTTCAAAATTAACACATAGTTATATCACAATACACATAACTATAATTCTGTAAAATTTATCGTGTTAATATTTTTGAGCAACGATGCCTTCAAATTAGCATTATCTAGCGAACTCAATTGAGTAGTCAAAAGGCGTATTTTTTTCAATTAAATTTATCACTTTCCATATCTATCAAGCATACTAAAAATATTTAGCCCCTAAAGGATTAATGAATTAAGAAAAGGAAGGAAAACTATGAAAGCATTGACACTAAAAGCACCAGGCGGACTAGAAAATATTTCAGTTAGCGACATCGATGACCCGGGAGCGCCCGGCCCTGGCCAAATCCGTGTTGCAATTAAAGCCTCCTCCCTCAACTTCCACGATCTTTTGGTTGCCAACGGCGGTATTCCCACAGAAGACGGCCGTATTCTGATGTCTGATGGCGGCGGTATCGTGGATGCAGTTGGTGAGGATGTTACCGATTTTCAGGTTGGCGATTCTGTTGTGTCGTGCTTTTTCCCACAGTGGCCAGCAGGTACACCTATGGCTTCCGTGGGTAACTTTGCCAATACGCCTGGTGACGGTATCGATGGGATGGCCGCTGAGTTTGTTGTGCGCGATCAGAGCGCTTTTACCCTTGCCCCAAAAGGCTGGAGCCACGCTCAGGCAGCAACCATTACTACCGCTGGCCTTACTGCTTGGCGGGCATTGGTAGTAAACGGCAAGGTAAAACCTGGCGACACAATATTGACCCTAGGCACTGGCGGAGTATCTATTACGGTAATTCAGATTGCCAAAATACTGGGGGCCAAAGTTATTGTTACTTCTTCTTCCGACGAGAAACTGGAGCGCGCTAAAAAATTAGGCGCCGATCATGGCGTCAACTATCGCACCCATACACAGTGGTCAAAAAAGGTTATGGAGCTTACGGAAGGCAAAGGTGCGGACCATATTATTGAGCTCGGTGGCCCCGGTACACTAGAGCAATCGATCCATTCAGTCAGAGTTGGCGGCCATATTTCATTAATTGGTGTTTTAACGGGCCGCTCGGGAGAAGTGCCCACTGCACTGTTGATGGCCAAGCAGGCCCGGTTACAGGGCTTGATCGTTGGAAGCCGTAGGGATCAACGGGAATATGTCACCGCATTAGAAGCCAACCAGATACAGCCAGTGATTGATAAGACTTACCCTATGGAGGAACTGGCTGCAGCATTTGAGTACCAGGCCAGCGGGTCGCACTTTGGCAAGATCTGCGTCGAGTGGTAATGGAATAGCTCTCAATCTCGCCGCACTCTTAAAGCTAAGACACTTGTGAGAGCGCGGATTAACGATTCCTACTGAAATATGAGGGGGACACACCAAATTGGCCATAAAAAGCCCGGCGAAAGCTATCATAGCTTGCAAACCCTACCTGCCGAGCCACCTGAACAAGACTTGCTGATTCACAGGTGATTAAATCCCGCGCCCGGTTTAAACGGAGTTGGTTCAGATAATGTCCGGGGGTGCTATTAAGATGTTGCTTGAACAAGCGAGTTAACTGGCGATCGCTAACAGAAATACGCTCCGCCATATCGGAAACGCTGATTGATTTCTGGTAATTCTCCGACAGCCACTCCAATAGAGGATTGAGCCTCATACTGTCACTGGATTGCACTTTAAGCAGATCAGAGTACTGGGACTGCCCTCCCCTGCGTTGCAGATAAACCACCAGGTCTTTAGCCACACTGGCCGCAATAGTATTGCCATAATCCTGGCGAATCACTTCCAGGGCCAAGTCGACTCCAGATAGAATTCCCGCTGAAGACCACAGTTTTCCGCTTTCAATAAACAAAGGGTCCTGCTCAACCTGATAATTGACTGCTTGCTCGGCAAGCTGCCGGCAATGCCGCCAGTGAGTGGTAATACGGTGCTTTTGTTCCGGAAATATATCTGCTAGTAAGAATGCACCTGTACAGATACTCAAGACACGCTCTGCTTTGTCTGCGATTGCACGCAGCGCATTTACCTGCTTAGGACTTAAGCGCAGCTGCCGCATCCCAGTACCGCCAGTAATGACCAGGTAATCAATTTCCCTATCCTGGTAAATATCAAAATCCACTGATAGGGCTTGGCCGTACGCGGTTTTAACTGATGCATTGGTTAAACCTATCAAACGACTTGTATAGGCCTCACTAACGAAACTATTAGTCTCCATAAAGGCATCCAAGGGCCCAAAAAGGTCTAACGCCTGGAATCCATCTGCAACAAAAAAACCTATCCTCTTGGTCATAGCATCTCCTCCACACAGGGAATTGTACTCCAGTGGGCGCGTCTGCTATGACACATTTACGACACAAAACGACATTGGTACTTCACCTGAACTAGCTCAACATAGAACTACCTCCATGAAACTGAACCAGCCAATCTCATAAGGCTTGCAGAAGATCAGCTAGTCAGTCCAAATCCCACAGCAATTAAAACTCTACCATTCAGCTGTTCAATATTTGTAAGGTTCGTATTATCTAAATCATTTGTACCAAATTGGTCAGCTCTTATCCTAAGTAGGAAGTTTTACTTAATAAAAAATAATTTTTAAGAAAATACTCAATATGCAAATGAACCAACCATGATGCCGGTCAAGTAATAAAAATTAATTTAGAGTTAACCTTCAGTTTTATTCACCAAACAAACTGCAGTTATATTTTGCACCCACACCAAGTTCCCAATCTATAAAAAAAACAACTTATTACTCCAAAAGTACCAATACCTAAAGCACAAGAAATACAGTAAGGATGTATTAAATGGCGTTACAGAAGTCCCCCGGACAAAAAAGAAAATCAATGGTGCGTACAGTATGTATTTTAGTTTTCCTTATTCTGACTTACTTTCTGTCAAACTATTATTCTCGTGCCAACAATGAATCATTAAGTTGGGTCGAAAATCATCAAGCTCTAGATGCTGAAGTAGTAGCGTTAAGAGAGGAGGAAGAAGAGTACCGGGGCCGCAAAGGTAAAAAGCGCTATCGTACAAATTACTATATTGACTACCAGTTTAACTATGAAGATGAGGACTTTGAATCCTCCGCAGAGGTTTCAAAAGGAATTTATAGTCAATATGAACAAGGTCAACCTATCGAAGTATGGTTTCCAGAGGGCGACATCTACGGTCATGTATTGGCGCAGAATGCTCAAAGAGATGTCGAAAGTAACACACCTGTAGGAAACCTGATTCAAGCAGCACCTATCACTATAGGTATCTGCCTCGTCTTATATTGGATTTTAAGCTTCTTGTTTGTAAGGGAATCAAAAAAAGCACTACCCGAGGGCTTTTATACTGAGACGTCCTGGCTTGATATTGATGATAACTACCTCGTCGCCTTAGAAGGAGATGAACTCGTCTATTTTGATATCCCGAAAAAACAGGCTTTAACTGCTCAATCCGCCTATCAAGCGGGGAAATCCCCTGAAGAAATATATCATTTGTGTAAACCTGATACCGCAGCACGAATCCCTCTCAATGAAATAAGTTCACTTAGCAGTGACCACAATTCAGATGTAATAACTATCAAGCACGGGGATAAGACCCATTCTGTTGAGTTCTTAAATCAAACAGTAAAAGCGCACGCATTAGAACGTATCGAGAAACAACTACCTGAGACAATGGATTATCAGCATATTCAGCGGTCTCGTTTGCAAGCCACTCTACCGTCACTTGTGATAGCAATACTGTTAATAGGCCTTATCTACTGGCTTGACTCATTTATTTTCCGTGCGATAGTTGGTTTTATTGGGCTAACCTCTGTTGCCCCGAATCTTTTGTCCAAATTAATTAGTCCGACAGAGACACGCCTCTGGGAGAAAGTCGAAGAAACCTCTGTAGAGCACGCATAGTGCAGAAGATGGCCAGCTTCGGCTGGCCGCTTTTATAGAGCTATCTGTTGCTCATAATCAAGCTCAGCTATACTGTCCCCAGAATAAACATAACGTCAGTCTGAAGACCCATTGGGATAGCAGAGATTATGAACTTCTCTTCATTAGCTTTTGCCATGCTCACCACAGCTACTACTCCTAATAGTTGCACAGATGGTATCGCTTTACTCCGTGGAGTAACAGCCATCGCCGCTGAATACCCTTGGCTGAGTGCAGATAAAAAAGATTATATAGTCCGAGACTATCCACGAATGTACCTCGTGCTACCTAAAATACCAGGGGAGCAAACAGTCGGTAATGAACAGCCTAATGCTGCGGTGGATAAAGAAAGCTGCCAGGTTATTAATGTGTTTCTTTCGAGCTGATCTTATTTAGTATCTCAAAGCTCCCTACGGCTTAGTTCCGGGAGCTCTCCCCCTATCTACTACTACCCTTGCTCGGCATAAGTCAGTGTATTGTTATTTTCGTTACACTCATCGACGAGATTGGTAAAGTCAGCAGTTACCTCTAAAACCGCATCCGGATCAAAAACCCAGTAACCCAAAGTAAATACAATACTTACAGTGCCACCTGCTGGAATTGCAGGCGTCGCCTGTACATCGTTGGCTAGTGTATCAATATCTAAAAGGCGAGCCTGGCTGATTGGCGCTGCCAGAGCACCTATATTAGTGATATCGACCACGATAATGGATTGCCCGGTTCCAGGATTCCAGATCGGATCATAGATTTGGCTCACTATCAGGTCAGGTTTATTACATACACACAGACACATATAGTGATCATCTTCTTTGACACCATAAGGAGTTCCGACATAGCAAACCGACTTATCGTCAAACTGATTGCCATAGAGCCAGTGAGATGATGGGTCATTGACAGGTTTCTCGATTATTTCAGGGTCGCGAGTTACCTTACAAACACTGGTAGATTCAAAATCATCTATCAGGTCAGTAGCAGCCTCTGACTCAGGCACCCCTCCAACCCAAATTGCACAAGTCCGACGACATGTCAGTGGACCCTGCCCCTGCCAATAATTTGGAAACCAACCCGCTTCATAGTTTTGCATACTTAAATCTTGAATTGGATCTGCATAACTACTAGAAGCTAAAACCCCTAAAATAACTACACGCAATATAACTTTAAACATAACGCCCTCCATTTAAGTGAATACACCCTGCAAATTTACCCATTCCAGCTTCATGTAACTGAGACTGAATTTATGGGCAGAGCGATTGTAAACTGCGCTTAATGAATATCTATGGAGACAGCAAAATTCTGGCGGGCATTAATTTTGCTTGCTATTGAATGCAAACAAAAAATAAACACCTTCAAACCATGTATTTCTAATAACAATTAAAATAGAAAGCCACCTATCATACAAATATAAATAGCAAAATAACACAGCTGGAGCCAGAATAACAAATTGGAATAACCAGAAACTTATAATTCAGCCAAACTATAAAATGCTGCCATTACCGTACCGAGCATGATTAGTGGCAGATAAACAAAACTTAAAACCGAGCATTTAATACAGGTCGAAACCCACCCCTCTTTATAAATATTCTTTTGCATTACTAGTAAGTTTATTGGCATCCAAAGGAAAAGCAGTAGCAAAACCCCATAACATAAAATTTCTGCCCAGAACAAGGGCTCAACAGATTCTTGCAAGAGAAAAATAGCAGTTCCTAGCAACAACGTTAGGCTCACATAGGCATGACTATGGAGCGACACAATAACATGCTCCATATATAATTTTTCTCTACACGCATAAAGTAGCCACAATATACCTGAATATATTGGCAGCATAAGTAATAGCATTGTAGGGAGAGATCCGAAAAAAGCCTTGGCAAAGATTGTAGGATTTTCCGATACTCGATCAATATTACTCCTCGCCTTTTCGAATTCGACATCAAACCAATGACGCCATGCCTGTGGCATAAATTCTACAGCATAGACTTTTTCTTCAACAATTGAGAGTACCCAATTAAAAGATATCGACCATACTTCTTGCTTATTTTCTGCTCCACGAATTTTCAATTTCCTGCCACCAGGTAAATCCCAGTCAAATTGTTTCTCTGTATCACCTGTGGAAGACGGAGCCACTTTGGCGGCAACATTCTCGCTAGTGCGGATAGGCTGCTCTTGAGCAATACTCCAATCACTACTAATACGAATCAGAAAAAAGGCGCTTACGCAAAGAAAGATAAACAGCTTTACCGGGCTTACATATCGTGCTCGCCTTCCAGATAAGTATTCTATCGTTAAAAATCCTGGGGATAACAATAAAGCCGGCAGTGTTTTCCACAAGCGTGAATCAAATGCCACAAGGGTATTTAGAAAGTCTCTAATTACACTTGATAAGCGTCTCACAATACCTTCTGCTGACTGTCCACAGCCATAACAGAAATGCCCCAATAAAATTGTATTACAGTTAGAGCAATAATCTTGCCTCTCTACCGACGTTTCCTTTCGATTTCTAATACTCACTATATCTTCCGACTATATATAACTGTATACTTTAAATGTCCATCAATTTATATCGCTAAAATCGTTATTACAATCCAGCCAAGCTCCAAACAATGGCAAAAACCGCCCCAATTGATAATAAACACAAGTAAGCCATCCCCAATACTGAATATTTACAAAAGGTTACAAACCAGCCTTGCCTATATATACGCTTTTGCATCCAAAGGAGATAAACCAGAACCCAAAAAATCAATAAGGTTATCAGGGCCTCTAAAGCTAATGTTATAGCAGTATACCCGGCCATGTTAACACTTAGTATGTATAAGATATTTCCAATCAGGATACTTAGAAATATAAAAGCATGACTATGTAAAGCTACAATTAAGTGTTCCATATATAGTCGACGCTTAAAGATATAGAGCGCCCATAACATCATGGCAAACATTGGCAACATGATTAACAGTGCATAAGGAAGCGTCTTAAGAAATACTTTCTTGAACCGATTTGGATTTTCAGTAACTTGTTTAATATTCTGGTTGGCATTTTCAATCTTTGCATCCATCCAGTCTTGCATGGGCTTTGGCAGGCCTTTGATATCCATTCTTATTAATTTATTATCTGGATCATTGGCTGATGACTGCCAAACTGGCTCCGAATCCTCTTGGAAAATTATTCGCCCCTCATTACTGCCTTTAGCAATCTCATTTTTAATACCTCTTTTAATACCCTTTTCAACCACCTCTTTAGCTTCGGTAAGACTTATTTCAGCCTTCTTAATTTCTCCTAGCAGGCCTTTTTGTTCAGGAATTTCAGTATGTACTGGCCGACCCCCCTGCAAAAGGAGGTCGACACCCGATGCTTCTAACTGAGGTCCTTCTTTTGAAGCATCAGAACCCATAAAATTGATTGTCCAGTCTCCACTCAAACGGGTTACAAAAAGACTGGTGATACAGAGAAAAATAAATAGCCGTACAGGGCTTACATATCGAACACGACGACCAGAAAAATACTCTGTTGTTAAAAATCCTGGTCGGAAGAATAGCGCAGGTATGGTTTTCCATGTTCTGGAGTCAAACGCCAACAAGGTATCTAAGAAATCACCGATTACAGATGAAAAATGCCGCACCATACCTTTAACGGGCTGACCACAAGCATAACAATGGGGACCTAACAACTGTGTACAGCAGTTTGCGCACTTATTATCTTCATTACAAACACTTGCCATTGATGTCGTACTACTCAAGACCTACTTCCTTCGACATTCCCTTAAACTACTTACCACCAGTAATCGAAAGTCCAATTTTCTGAACAGAATTACGGATATAAAAATTTGCAATACAATATTCTGAATATAGACGGTGCTGCGAGCAAACTCTTTAGCTTAAATAACTTAACATCCAAGCAGCATAGCTTCACCAACACCAACCATTAAACGCTTATGCGTTTAATGGTTGGAATCCTATTAGGATATATCCTTATAACTCTGCCAAACTCCAAAATACAGTAAGAGCCGCACCAACAGATAATAAAACTAGATAGGCTAAACCCAAAAAAGAATACTTAAACAGGGTCATGATCCAACCCTGCTGATATACACGCTTTTGCATCCAAAAAAGATATATAGGAACCCAAAGAATTAATAGTGCCATCAAGCTGTTAAGAGATGAGGATATAAATGCGTACCCTTCCAGTTGACTACTTATACTATAAAACAGGTTGCCAATCAGAATACTCAGGCAGATAAAAGCCTGGCTGTGTAACGCTACAATCAGGTGCTCCATATAAAGTCTGCGTTTAAAGACGTAAAGCACCCACAGCATCATGGCAAATATTGGCAGTATGACTATAAGAGTTGACGGAAGAGCTCCCAAGAATGCTTTTTTGAAACGATTTGGATCATCGGTCACCCTTTCTACATTTTTATGGGCGTTCTCTACTTTACGGTTAACCCAATCTTCTAATGGTTTGGGAAGCCAATCAACTTGAAGAAACTCTCTATCTAACTCACTAATAGTCTCATTCAATCCTGAGGCCAGTTCCTCTTTAGAAAGGTTTTCCGATCCATTCTGGCCTCCATCAATCTCACTTAAATCTTCATTGAGTTTATGCAAACCACCGGTAAGCTTCTCTTGTTCGCTAATCAGATTTTTCTCAACATCTTCCAAAACAGCGACAGCATAACTATTGTTAACGTGCTTTTCTTTGCCTTTTCGAATATCTTCGATGGCGTCGTTATAACCTTGGCTCGCTTTTTCAACATCGACTGACTCAACGTCAACATTTCCAAAATTAATAGCCCAATCACTATTTATCTGGGTTACAAAGAAGCTGGTGATACATAGAAAGATAAACAAGCGTACAGGGCTGACATAACGGACCCGTCGACCAGAGAAATACTCAGCGGTTAAAAATCCAGGTCTAAAAAACAGAGGGGGTATTGTTTTCCATGTGCGGGAATCAAATGCAAGCAGGGTATCAAAAAAGTCTCCAATTACTGAGGAGAAATGACGAACCATGCCTTTAACCGGTTGACCACAGGCATAGCAATGGGGCCCCAATAGCTCTGCATGACAATTGGCACAATGGTTTGGATTATAATCCGAATTATTTGTAGAGGTTGCAGTGCTCATTACCGCTCACCGAATCACTGATTATCTTATTTACCTGGCAAAAGCTTCCAGGCCCAAGTATCTGCTAACGAACCAGAACCGAAATACCTCAATTAGCAGAACTCTACTAATATCCCGAATATCAGCTGGAGTACAATTTTTTTAATGACTTATAGGTATTAAGGGAGAAGTAAAAGAAACGCGCCGACTATTAGGCGCGTTTCGAAGGGAATTTGGCATAAATTGCCGGTTGCTAATTATCCAAAAGGAAGCGTGCAATTGTACGCAGGCCGTGCCCTTTAGCACCTGGCGCCCACTGATCATTGCCACTGGGCTGGTAAGAGCCGGAAAGGTCCATATGCACCCAATTGCGCCCTTCATCCCGTACAAAGCGCGCCAGGAAGGAGGCTGCCGTAGATGCACCAGGACTTCCCTCAATACCAACATTGGCGATATCGGCAAAGTTGGACGGGGTTTGCTCAAGGTGGAAACGCTCTAAAGGCAGTCTCCACGCCTTTTCATTTTCCTCAGAAGCTGCAGACAATACCTTTTGGGCTGCTTCATCTTCAAAACTAAAGACAGAGTTGAAATCCCGACCTACAGCCATCTTTGCTGCACCGGTCAGAGTAGCGGCATCCAATAACCAGCGAGGATCTTCTTCCGAAGCTGCAATTAAACCATCGGCCAGCACCAGGCGCCCTTCAGCATCGGTATTCAGTATTTCTACACTCACTCCGTTTTTATATTTAATAATATCGCCCAATTTAAAGGCATGACCGGAGATCAGGTTTTCTGCGCAGCAGAGATAGAGTTTAACCCGCTTGTTGAGACCTCTGGCTATTGCAAGAGCCAAGCCTCCAGTTACCATGGCCGCGCCACCCATATCGGATTTCATTGTGGCCATGTTGTTGGACGGCTTAATGCTGTAGCCGCCGGAGTCAAAAGTAATTCCTTTACCCACCAAACACATATCAACCGGCGCCTGGTCATCACCCGTCGGGTTGAAGTCCACTTGTAACATCACGGGCTCACGTACACTACCACGCCCAACGTTGTGGATACCGACAAACCCTTCACGCAGCAGGTCATCCCCGGCAACTATACGGTAAGTTACCGCACTGGGAGCCAGCTTTTGCAGCATTTCTGCAGCGCTCTCCGCCAATACACGCGGAGACACATCATCAGGAGTACCATTAGTAATTTCACGAACCCAGCGACTGGCATTTTCACGGGCGGCGAGTTCTTTTAACTCGGCGCTGTCATCAGTCCCCCAGTCAATTTTGTTGGATTTACGCGGGTTAAAAAAACCTGCCCAAAATGCCCAGCGGCTTTCAATGCTCCACCCTTCTCCTTTGAGGACAACATCGTTGACCCCCATACCATCGAGCTTTCGGGCAGCTCGCTGCGCTGCAACCAACACAGCGCCTTTCGCAGCGCTAATATGAATATTGGCAGCGCTACCATCAAAGCTCAGCAGTGCTGATTCTCCCCAGGGTTCCGGCGCAAAGCCCTCAACCAAATGAATATGCATAGCCTTTGTCATACAACACCTATTTTGAAACTTGTGTACCAATTTTATCGGTATTTCTCCTGCATTCTAACAGGACATTAAAAATACTTGATGATTGCACCGCCACCGAGTCGACAGATAAACTGTGAACCAAGACAAAATAACTATTAAGTAGAGAAATTCGTTAGGGAAGAATAAATGGCTGATTCCTGCCACTATCACACTAGCAAGACTGCATCCTGGCAGTGCCAGCCCTGCAACCGTCAGTTCTGTGGCGAGTGTATTCCGGGTTCGAGTACCAATTACCATGGGCAGGGCCCCGAATGCCCGCTCTGCCGCGATAGCCTGGAATATATTGGAGCCAGTAACAACGCCAAGCCTTTTTGGCAAATGGGACTATTTTACTTTCTCTATGCTTTTAAGCCTGGCCCTCTAACAATCATGGCTGTTGCAGCAGCTGGCAGTATGGCAATAACGTCAATGGGTCTTCTGGCCCTTGTCGCTTTGGTAGCCATTGTAGCTGTTGTATCCCGCTACAATCTCTTGGTCATCGAAAGACTCGCAGGAGGCCAACTGGAAGCCCCTCCGCTGGCAGATGCACTTGATGGCAATGGTGCAATGTTATTTCTGAAAGTCATTGGAATGACATTGATCGCCGGTTTTGTTGGCTACAAGCTTGTACAATTTACTGGAAGCCTCAATGTCATAATGATTTATGCGGCCGCCCTGTCATTTTTAGCGCCGGCTGCAATGATTGCCTTAGCGCTTACCCATAGTTTGAGGTCCGCAATCAACCCACTCAAATTATTGGAATTTACCCTAATCATTGGCTGGCCCTATTGGTTGCTGTTAATTATTACCAATATCATTTCTTTCGCACCCAATATACTAATGGCCGTGGTCAGCGATAAACTGCCGGCTTGGGCAATTTTCCCGACCACAGCAGCCATTGTCTCTTACTTTTCCATCGTCTCAAGTGCTGTGATGGGGTATATCTGCTTAACTCGACAGCAAAAACTGGGAATAGCCTCAATACAAGAAGATGATGAAAATTACTTAGAGGAAAATGAATTCCTGTGTAAGCGCGCTCGGGCTGAAGCGCAAATATTTTTACGCGAAGGGGACTTCAAGGGCGCTCGCCAGGCTTTGGTTGAAGGGTTGCGCCGCTTCCCTAACGACGAAACTCTTAATGAGCGGTACTACCGCCTTTTACTTGCTACTGACGATAAAAAAGCCCTTCAGGAGCTGGGGCCACATCTATTAGAAAAATTTGTACAGATAAATCGCCCACATAAGGCAGCTGAACTGTATTTGGCCACAGAGCCCAGCCCGCCTGTGGCTAAGCCGGAGATACGCCATGCACTAGCCAAAGTGCTATACCAACAGCATAAGTACCAATTGGCAGCACAGCTGCTCAATAATTTACATAAAGAGGCCTATCCACAACTCGATGCTGCCTATCTGTTATTGGCACAAGTGTATATGGATGGATTGGGTAGAGAAGACTTGGCAAAAAAACTACTGCACTTTGTCCGACAGAAATTTCCAGAGAGTACTTTGCGTTCTGAAATCGATACCCTGTGGAAAGTACTTAACAGCACTGCCGAAGTTCACTAAATAGCAAAATATGGGTAGCCATCTATAGTGGCTACCCTAAACCTAGCCCGATATTCGCTACCAATGCTTTAGCGCCCGATTCCATAGATACAAACCTCGCGCAAAAACGTTGTAACCTTTATTCAAAAACCACCTAAGGCCGGCTAGCTTCGACACCCTAGCCTTCCATTGCTCCTTGGGAGAGTTCTCCCAAATTGTAATAAAAGCTTCGTAGCCTACTTTCAGATTTCCATCCGCATCCAATACATGCAACCGCTCACGGACAAACTCTAAATCTGTATTCAGTTCCTTCGCTTTATCTTCATCAATATGAACATCCTCCCAATCCACTTGGCAGGAGACGGACTTTTTCTTTTGTGCTGAAATTCCTGCGTTACAAACTGGACAAGCAGAATTATAAAAAACCCGAATCTTTTCAGGCATAAGCTAAAAATCCATTCTTTTTCTACCAGCGAAAACTACTTAGGGTGGTCAATGTCATCCCGATTCACCAACTCCCAGGGTAAACCACTATTTCGGTAGATCCGCTGATTTTTTTCTGGGTAGTCGGCAACATCATGTTGCAGTCGCTGGCCTACAACTATGCAGCGCAAGGTCACTTCCCCCACATTGCGCATCACATGAGCCGGGCCGCCAGCGGGGTAGCCAATAAAATCCCCTGCAGAAACCTGGTGGTGATCGTCACCAATACGCACCTCGGCCCTACCCTCCAAGATATAAACACATTCGTCTTCAAAATAGTGACAATGGAATTCTGTGGATTCATAACCTGGCTCGATTTCAATCATATGGAAACCAAAGCCGGATATGCCGGTAAGATCACCCAGGGACTTGTTTTTACGCACCGCATTGGCATTGAGGAAATGTACCTTGCGCTCCCCCTCCATCCCAGCAATTTCGGTCCCGGTCAAAATATAGCGACTCACTCTGCCCCCAATACATTACTTAATTATTTATAAGACATACCGAATTATGTTCTTCAACCTGAGGCAGCCATATCTTGGGTCATCTCTTTCACCTCGCGCGCGCGGCCTTCCTCACCCAGGCGACGATAGTAATTGACCAGAACCATTCCCAGCTTCGGAATCAAGGGGTGATTCACTCGCTGCTGTTTCAAGTGGCGCAGTAATTCCTCTAGCCACGGCCAGTCCTTTTCCTCCGCTGCACGCCGTGCCATCAATAAGTTTGCCTTTCCGGTGAGCGCCTTTGGACTTTTTGTTGCCGCCAAGTAGCGGCGATAGCCACTTGCCAGGGTATGGCCATCGATCTCCAGATTTCCTGCCTGGGCAAATAAAGCGAGATTGGCCCGGTGGTAACCGTCACTCTCTGGCGCCGCCGAGGTCAGTTCTATATAGCGCTCAATCAGTGTTAACGCCTGTGGATATTGCCGCACCGCTGAGGCTGCCGCTTCAGTGGCTTCCAGGATTTTTCCCTCTTCCAAAAAACGATCAATCCGCGCCAAGGCTACCCTTTGGGGGGACGGGGCCTCCTCTTCCTCCGGCATAGGTTCCACCATCGGGCGCCAGTACAACACCGCCAAAGTCAGGGCAAAACCCGCAAGTAAACCACCAGTATGGGCCCAGTAGGCAATGCTGGCATCTCCATACAAATAACCGAAAATCTCTTTACCCAACCACAGCGGTAACACCAGCAGCGCCGGTGCACTAAATTCGCCAAACATAAAACCAATGGTGTAAAAGAAACGTAGCCGGCGCACACCGTAAACCGCGACGAACATGCCCATAATTGCCGAGACCGCACCGGAGGCACCCACCATCGGTACATGACTGCCGGATTCCACCAGTACATGCAGACCTGCTGCCGCCAATCCTCCCACCAGGTAGAGCCCTATAAACCACAACCCTCCCAGGGCCAACTCAACAGACAAGCCAAACAACAGCAGAAACACCATATTGCCGATAAGGTGATCCCAGCTTCCGTGTAGAAACATATGGCCAAAGGCCCCAGCAATACTCGGGTCTGCCGGTATCAGCCCCAGTGCGTTGCTACTGACCCTATCCCGCAGCTGGGCAAACTCCTGCCTCTGTCGTAACCACTCGGTCTCACCCTCTGCTTCGAGCTTCGGCAACAGCCAGTGGTGGAATTCAGGGTTACCGAGGGATTCCCGGTAAAAAAACTCTTCCCCTTCCACACCCATCTGCGCTCTCCACTCTGGGTGCATTTCATTGACATACACAAGAAAGCGTTGCTCTTCGAGGTCCGGTAAGTCACTCTCAAAGTAGTAATCTTCAGCTTCCTGCCAGCGAGCTTCATCCCCCCCTTGATAGAAAACAAACATCAGCAAGTTAAGGGCAATCAACGCAAAACACATTAATGGCGGCCGGCGCCAGTCGGGTTTGTTTTGGATGGGGATGATCAGCACGGGCTTCCCTTATTGTGATTTCATCAGCGCCCTGTGAGAAAACGCAGTAACACCGGTAAATGAACTTGCACCGACACAAAGGCCAGTAGGCTGAAAATACTATGAAATCCCGGAGGTGTCATGCCAGCCGGACCTCACTTACTTCCTGGCGGTACGGCCAATGATCGCCGGAACATCCCAACTGCGCAGATGCAGATCTCTTTGAGGGAAAGGTACCTCAATACCCTTATCGCGAAATTCCCGCAACAACTCCAAGTTGTACAGGGCATAGGAGTCTCCCAGGGAAGTCACCATATTGCTGTTGACCCACACCACCAATTTGAAGTCGAGGGCATTATCCCCGAACCCCATCAGCCACACCTCAGTTTTTCGCTTCCAGTCGGTATGGGTGATATTGACTCGAGCAGCAGCTTCCAGGGCAGCTTCCCGCACCAAATCTGGGTCCGAGGCATAAGACACACCAAAGGGTACATGAATACGGCGCACAGGATCATCCAGTGTGTGGTTAATAACCCGGCCCGCAACAAACTCAGTGTTGGGCACCAAGATATCCACATTGTCCCGCGTGGTAATACGGGTTGAGCGCACGCTGATATCGCGGATGCGGCCAAAAACGCCCGACTCCAGCTCCACCAGATCACCCACTTTGAGAGGGCGCTCAAACAGCAAAATCAAACCGGAGATAAAATTCGAGAAGATCGCCTGAAGCCCAAAGCCAATACCTACCGACAGGGCTCCAGCGACCAGGGCCAACTTGGAGGTATCCAGGCCCAACATGCTGAGCACCACAATCAGGGCCGCGGAAATAAAGATGTAATGCAACACCCGCCCAAGATTGTACATGGAGGATTCACTGGCATGCTCCCTGCGCACAAGCCGGCGCAGGAAGGCCTGGGTGAGTCCAGACAATAGCCAGGCCCCCACCAAGACCACAATCATCTTGGCGATCAACCGCAGGGTTATCGGGTTCTGGGCAACAGTAAATAGCTGATAATCCGCCAACTTACGCCAGCGGTTATAAGCTTGTCTTGCGCCCAGTGCGACTCGTTCGCGCACTGTTGCCCACCAACCCTGGCGCTCCTTGTAAACCTCCAGCTGGGCCTTTTCATAGCGCTGAATATCCTGCTCGAGGTCATTGGCGCGGGCCAGGCCACTGCCAATACGCTCAAAGTAAGACCACCAGCGACTCAGGTCTTCGTTCTCTTCATCTTCGCGCCAGGCCACCACTTGACGCTGGCGCACCGCCAACTCCCGCGACGCACTTTCAATCACAGAGTTGGCGTTTTCCAATAAATCCCGACTGATAATCAGGGGGCGCTCTTCGCCCTCTTCATTCAGGACCTCATTGATGGATTGCAGCAACTCACTTTTGCGTTTTTCCAGCTGCTCCTCCAACAAGTCCACTTCAAGCTGCATCAGGGTGAGGTCTTTCTGCATATTGATGGTGGGGTCAGTGGAGGGTTCTGTAGTGCTTTGAATACTGGTGCGGGTCGCAGAAATACGTTCGATTTTCTTTTCGTTCGCGGCAATATCCTTATCTATTTCCTCTGCATCTTTACTGGAGTAGACGAGGGTATCCAGAAGTCTCCGCAATTTAATTTCTGCGCTGTTAATCTTTTCCCGCCAGGTTCCCAGGAAAGTATTAACGGTACTCAGCTGCTCAATAATATTCAGGTGATTTATTTGAGCTAAAAGTAGGGCCTGCGCCGCCTCATCCTCCTCTCGTCCACTGGAATCGCGCAGTACAATCACTTGTTTACGCAGTAAAGATAGAGACTGGGACTGGGTTGATTTAAGTTGGCGAGCCTCCAGTTCTACGCCTTTCAACCTACGTCGGCCACGGCTGATGGCAGAATCGGCCTTGGCCCAGTTCAATACCGTTGGGTTCTCTGGAAAATCCACATCCGGCATTAAAGGGACTTTCAGGTACTCCTCTCGTTTTTTCCAGGTAATTGCGATCCCTTGTAAACTTTGGCTAATCTTTTCTGCACCTTCCTGTAAGGCCTCATCCTCCGGCAAATCCTTTTCCCAATCCTCCCAGCTCTTTGTGACCAAGCTAAGCCATTCTCGTCGCTCTTCGGGAGAGGCACTGGTCCATCCAGTCCACCAATCGGCAGAGGGGTCAGCAAAATCTGGAACCTCCGGCTTAAACTCCTTGGGTTTACTACCGGGAAGCTGGGCGACACTGGAAACAGAGACACAGGCGACACTAAAGAAAAGGAGAAATGAAAGGGCGAGGTGAAGAAAAGAAAATTCTTTGCCGGCACTACAACGAGGGATAAAAAGGCTGGCACCCGGCATAAAATACTTCTATCCGTGAAAAAATCCGGCACTAATAAAATAGGCGCCTACTGGGCCATATTGTTCAGTGTAGCCCAGGGACTTCCCTGCCCCATGCATTTACCTGAAGCGCCGACTTTGACGCAAACATTTTCTGTATACCTTGCGATATTCACGCATAGCCTGCCTGGTTGTTTTACCAGGCTCATCCGTACGGCGCAGCAAATTTGCCGCCCGGGCTTCACAGTAAATATCCCAATCCTTACGATCGACTCGTTTACCCTCTGAGCGGTGCCGCAAATGGCGGGGCGGATACGCTCGGGGGTATATTTTCTTTTTCGGAGCTAGGGGATTGCGATTAACATGCTGCCAATTGGGAGGGGGCGTGACCACCACATATTGATTGTCCCTGGGGTCTAATAAGAAAAAGGTACCATTACCCGCAAGCATATAATGCTTGTTACCCAAGTTAATGGGGGTTCCAAAAGGTACTCGGGAGACCCGAGCTCCCAGAGGCGGCTCAATCCGGGTATAGGCGTCGGGGCCTTTGCGGTAGAAATAACCATTTTTATAAAAAACTGTCTGGTTATTCACTTCGACAGGCTCAGCTCCGGGAGGCAGGTGGTCCGATCGAACCTGAGACTCCGAAACAGAACAGAACAGTACAAGAAATAGGGTAAGCAGGGATCGCATGGCTAATGTCATCAGCAAATTGCAATCCGCTAAGGGTATGGTGCGAACAAGTCATCCCCAAGGCTATCCCAAGCGGTAACTAGAGCGCCATTAAATTGCTCCAATTACCACTGGTCTAACCAATAGAATTATACAGCTGTACTCGGCAAGGGAGACCTGCTATCCATCCGACTACTGACTGCCACACGACGTTTACGTAACCAGATTAAAACTCCAGTCACACTCAACATCGCAATCACCACCCCCATAATTGAAATCAGTATGCGACCAGGGAGACCGAGGATCCTACCGGAATGCACTGGGAATTGCGCCTGTACAAATAAGTCTGCTGCCGTCCCTTCCCAGGGGATAAAGTCTCCGAGATATTCGCCGCTGTGGCCATCAAAAAATAGAGCCTTGTGACCAACCCCCCCGGCACCATGCCCTGCGCTGGCATCAAAAAATTCAGCCCGATATATCCCCCACTCCTGGGCATACCATAGGGAATTCAACGGTTGCTGCCAGCCAATCTGCGCAGCTTGGTTTTCTCCAATCGCGGCTATATCCCGAAAAGACAACGAGGGGGTAATTGGATTGCTGTGATCGTTAGGTGTGCGCTCTTCCAAGGGCGACGGAGTCACATCTGATACCAGCGACATCAGGGGAAAAAACACTTCTCGATAGAGATTCAGTGAGAAGGCCGTAAATGCAATTGTCAGCAGCAACGCCCAGGTCCACAGGCTGAACGCACGATGTAAATCAAATGTGAGCCTGGCACGCCCAGCGCCGGCCTTAATCATCCATGCGGGCTTCCATCGCTGCCACCAAGTCCGAGATGGCTTTCGGGTGGATTTCTTGCGACGAGGTAAAGTCACCGCTAGCCCCACAAAGCAATCGATTGTCCATACCAGTGCAATAACGCCCAGCAGCCAAATCCCCCAGTGATCAGTGCCCCAAAATTCGGGTATATGAAAACTGTAATGCAGCTTGTACAAAAACGACATCAGGGTTTCAGTTGTTATTGGCCAGACACGTCCCCACTCGCGCTTACCAATAATTTCCCCATTGGTCGGATCGACAAATACCTGGTTGTAATCCACCGCAAAGAATTTACCGGTAGCCGGGTCAATTCGAGGCTCTACCCAGAAATACTGGGTATGCCCAGGCTCCTGTACCAATTCAAAATAGGATATTTGGACTTGCGGCAAGGACTCTTCAAGCCGTTCTGCCAACTCGATAGAGGCTAAGGGTTCGCCGCTGGAAGTAGTTTTATATAAGTGGGGATTGAGCCACTCATCCAGTTCGTGATCCCAGGAGATAATAGCGCCGGTTAGCCCGGTGACTATCAGGAAGACCGCAGTAGCAAGCCCCAGGTAACGATGTAAAAGAACCAGGGTTTGACGCATAACATTTACCTAAAACTAAAAAACAGAAAACCCGGCACAAGTACCGGGTTAAACTGCAACGGAGTTAACTAGGCGCCTTAGTAGCGCCAGCTCACACTCAACTGTGCCTGACGCGGAGCGCCGTAATAGCCCTGGGTCCAATAGAGGCTGTTGATATATTTCTCGTTGGTCAGGTTATCAATATTGAGGCCAACCGTTAAAGCATCAGAAATATCGTACTTGGCAAAGGCGCTGAGCAACGCATAGCTATCCTGCTCTACACGAACACCCTCGGCAGGCTCAGTGTAAATATCATCCTGCCAATTGATACCGCCGCCGAACTTCAAGCCTTGAACTTGAGGTAAATCGTAAGCCACGGCCACCTTCAGGGTGTTGCGCGGAATATAAGTGCGATCTTCCTCACCGTCTTTATTGACTACTTCACTTAAGTGGGTAAAGCCAAAGCTGATATTGAAATTCTCGGTAATTGAACCGATTAGCTCCAGCTCAACGCCCTTTGTAGTGAAATCACCACTCTCGTAAACATTCTTTCCATCAACCTTATCTAGGTATTCACCGAGATTATTCAGGTTGGATTCAAATAGCCCAACACTAGCCGTTGCTTGTCCACCCGCAAGGGAGTACTTAAACCCCACCTCGGAACTGTCTCCCTCTGCGGCGCCCAGTGGTTTAAATTCAGGGTTAACCCAAGACTGCGGAGTAAAGACTTCGGTAAAGCTACCATAGAGGGAGAAACTATCGTTCAGGTCAAAAGTGGCCCCCACATAAGGAACAGTTTCATCCGCCGAAGTGTCAGCATCAACGCCATAACTGTAGCCGGATTGTTCCACTTCCATTTTGCGCGCACCGGCCAACAGGGACAGTCTATCAGTAACGTTCAGGCGAGTAGCAAAGTATAAAGACTTGTGCTCTTGATCGTCGTAGTGGCCAGTGTAATAAGCATCGGTATCGACAAAGTCAGGCCGCGCCGTTGTGCCATTAGCCCAGTCACTGCCAAGAACCGGATAGCCATCGGAGTAGCTGTAGAAAGATTGGCCGGTTAGTTCGATATCTGCATAGTTGGCACCCACCACCAATTCGTGATCGCGGCCGAACAAATTGTAGGTTCCTGACAGGAATACATCCGCAATCTTTTGCTTTTCATCCAACTTGTAGCCAAACGCATATCCATATAAACCCAGTTCGGTCTCTCTGTCTGGAGTGCCGTAGACATACATCTCCTCGACATCCATATCGATTTCATTCTGGGTCAGTAATGCAGTGACGGACCAGTTTGCGGAAAGATCCTGTTTCAGTTCAACAAAAGTCTGGATTCTGTCTACATTGCGGAAAGCCCAGTCTGGTGCCGTACTTGTGGAAACATCGAAATCGGTAGCGCTGCCATTGGTATAGAAAAGTGGCAGGGCACCAGACATACTGCCATCGGCTTCACTGCGATTTTGGCTGTGGCCTAAGGTCAGGGTGGTGAAATCAGTCAAATCTGCTTCCACAATACCGTAGTAGACACTGCCGTCAGTTTCGTAGCGGTCAAGATAAGAGTCAGCCTGATCCTCTGCAACCACCAACCGTCCTCGGACGTTATCGCTGATAGAACCTGAGATATCTCCCTGGGTGCGCAAACGTCCCTCTTCACCGACAACCAGATCTACACCCGCCTTGAACTCTTCTGTCGGACGCTTGCGGATAAAGTTAACCGTCGCTGAGGGGTTAGCCAGACCTGTGGTCAGAGCTGCTGCGCCCTTCACCACTTCAACCTGGTCGAATATCGCGGTGTCTTGATGCCCATGGGATAAACCAGAGGAAAAGGGAACACCGATTCCATCGTATTGGAAGTTCACAATATCAAAGCCGCGAGCGGTGTAATAAGTACGATCCGTCTCTACGTTCTCTACGGTTACCCCTGGGGTATATTTCAGCAGCTCATTAATATCCTGTAGGGCAAAGTCCTGGATTTGAGCTTGGGATACAGTTGTTACCGTTTGCGGAGTATCGTAAACAGATAGGCTTAGGCGAGAGGCAGTACTGGTCTCTTCCTGCTCTCCGTAGACACTGACTTCTTCCATGGTTTCAGCAGTTTCGCTTTCAGCAGACCAAGCAGAACTTCCCAGCGGGGCGAGCACGGCGGCAGCAATCCAGGCTGACAGCGCTTTTTTCTTCATTAAGCCGTTAATTTTCATCGGCTAAAACCTCATTCCAAATCAGTGAACGGTGCAGGGGCACCATAAACGGAGCGGATGATATTTGAAGAAATATACGTCAGTCAATGCGAATGATTATTATTTAGTCGATGTACCCACAAATAGTTTGGATGGGGAGGGAACATCATTACTTGGTGAAAGATTAGGAGGGCCAGGGCGATCACAAGCAGCGAGTCACCCTGTATTTGATCAGAAGGCCTTCAGGAAAAATCAGGAATTAGCCACTGCCCGCCTGTAATGGCTCTTTATCTCGCACCACTTCCGACAGCACTTTAACTTCCTGTCCAGGCTGCAAGCGCTCAGCACCACGCACTATCACACGATCGCCCTTGGTGAGATCACCGCTTACCGACACCCATTCACCATCGCCACTGCCGATACGCACAGATAATCGCTCAGCCTTATCCTCCTCGCCCACTCGATATACGAAGGTATCGCCATTTCTTAAAACCAAGGCATCCCTTGGCACAGACATGGTGGCCTGCGCCTGCGCAATGGGCACAGAGACCTGTACCGGCATACCGACAATCCAGTCCCACTGCTCCGGCGCACTCTGTGGCAAAGTTACCATCAGCTTAACTCGCCGGGAGCGATCGCTGGCCACAGGCACAAATTGACGTACCCGGCCGCTAAATAATTGATCATCCACCCGTGCCTCTCCCGGCAGAGAGACAGAATCACTGCGCAGCGCCACTGTGTCACCGATGCGAATCAGCGGCAGAGCCGTCAAGGGAATATCCGCCTCCACTTCCATCTGTGACATATCCAGGGCTCGCAGTAATTCCGAACCGGTGCGCACATATTCTCCCGCCTGTAATTCGCGGCTCACCACTAAAGTATCAAAGGTTGCATCAATGGCTGTTTTAGATAATTCATAGGCCCGGCGGTCGCGCTCAATTTGAGCCGCAATCAGGTCCTGAGCCATTGCCTCGCGCTCAGCCTGCTGCTCTTCCAATGCGGCTCTGGAGGTACTATTGGTTTCCGCCAACTTACTCAGTCGATTTAACTGAGCATCCATATAGGTCAACCGCGCACGCAATTGTGCAATACGGCTGTCACTATTTCGCAGCTGTAATCGCCAATGAGTACTGTCCAGCTCGGCCAGGCGCTCACCCTTTTTAATAAAGCTGCCGGGCTCAGCGACAAATTCCAACACACCATCCAGTTCAGAAGAAACCAGGATATCCCGTCGGCTCACCACCTCACCTGCAGACCACTGGCTCGGAGCAATTTCCCGAACTTGGGCCCGATCCACCAATACCGCAATAGGATCGCCCTGCGCCCAAACGCCATTAGCGCCCAGAGATAAAACGATACCTGCGAGCAATTTCTTCATTGTGAACTCCTCAGGGCAAACCTTTCGCGCATAGCCGTAAATTTGGGTAGTGGCAGGCTGCCGGTTTGCAGTAATGCCGGCAATAAAACCAGGGTAAAGAGCGTGCTCACTGCCATGCCGCCCACAATCACTGCGGCCAGGCCACGGTAGATAACACTGCCCTCACCGGGAGCAACCAACAGTGGCAACATGCCAAACACGCTGGTCAAGGTACTCATAAAAATAGGGCGCAAGCGCAGGCGCAAGGCCTGCTCTACAGCGTCGACCCGAGTGCTACCCGCCATTTCTGCCGCTCGCGTCTGGTGTACCAGCAAAATAGCATTATTCACCACCAGGCCTAGCAGTATCACAAAGCCAATCATGGTGAGCAGATCCAGTGGTTGGAAATCGATCAAGTTTAAAATTTGTAGCGCCAACACGCCGCCCACTGTCGCCAGGGGCACGGTGAGCAATACCAGAGAGGCATCCCGCAAGGAGCGGAACAGTGCACTCATCAGCAGGAATAAAATTAGCAGCGCTAACAGGAAATTCTTGGAAAGCGAAGCCAACGCCTTATCCAGGTCACTGGCATTCCCTCCCACCAAAATACTCCCATCAGCGGGCAGAGCTTCGCGAATCTTCGGCAATACATCCGCCTCCAGCTGTGCGCGCACCTCTTCGAGGGACACATCTTCCGGCGGTACTATATTCAGTGTAATAGTGCGCCGACCATCGACCCGGCGCAAACTGCCCGGCCCCACAGTCCGCTCCACACTGGCCAGCTGACTGAGTGGCACCACTTCTCCACGGGGCGTTACCAAAGGCGTATTTTGCAGTTGTTCGGGAGTACTCCAGGGCTGCGCTTTAAAAATAATATCCAGGCGCTTTTCACCGTCAAAATACTCGCCAACATAGAGACCATTGCCCAGCGTTCGAACCAGTCCGCCCATATCCTGGCGATTCCAACCCTGCTCCAGCATTGCGCGATCATTGGGGCGCACTGTCAATTCAGGTTCCGATAAAGATAAGCCCGGGTTGGTCTGCACCGGCGTTCCCGGCATCACCTCTTCAACAACTTCAACCCCAAGGGCAGCCGCACGCATCAATGCTTCGGCATCACGGGATTGCAGATGTAAAGCAATGTTGCGGTCGCCACCGAACTGGCCAAACAGATTACCCCGCGCGGCGAATCCCTGGAAATCAGGAATATCCACCAGGATTTCTTCCCGCAGGATTCTCTCCATCTCTTTGGCTTGATCCATATCCTTAACCCGCACTCCCATAGTGCCGCCATTGGGCCAGGTGATCACGTAGTAGTTCTTTAGGGCTGGCTCGCGCTCACCACTCATGTAGGGTGCCATGCGCTTATCCAACTCGTTGACGATTTCTGTTTCTAAAGTTTTGGTATTAGTGGATGCGGGGAAATTCATCCACACATCGACTGCATCCCTTTTTACCGGCGGTAAATAATCCAGGTTTGGTAAGAATAAATAAGTCGCAACCATGGGCATTAATAAAAGCCCCCCGATCACCTGCCAACGGCGGGTCCTGGTACTCGTCAAAGCCATTACCCGCGCAGTTATTTTTTCCCACACTCGGGAGAGACGATCTTCAGTAGAGACAGAGGGTAGCCACAGACGCGCAGCCAGGGGAACCACAGCCACCGCAACCAACAGGGAAAACACCACAGCCACAGCAATAGTCAGGGCCAGGTCACCGAAGACCTGCCCTTCGACACTGTTAAGGAAAAATACAGGAAGGAATATCGCAACGGTTGTCGCAGTACTGGCCAACAGTGCACCCCACACCTGGCCTGCACCCTGCTCCGCAGCCTCCTCTGCCCCCCGGCCTTTTTCTCTCAGGCGCACAATATTCTCCAACACTACTATCGCAGCATCGAGCACCATACCGGTAGCAAAGGCCAGTCCCGCCAGAGAAATTACATTCACGCTGCGGCCTGCGGCCGACAGCACCACAAAGGTTGAAAGTAATGAAATTGGAATCGCTGCGGCAACGATCAAGGTCGCACGCATGCGCCGCATAAACCACCAGAGCACTCCGACAGCTAATACGATGCCTAAAATCATATTACCGCCGAGCAGATTTAAAGCCCGATAAACAAACACCGATGCATCAAATGATTGCACCAGCACAAGCTGCTCAGCTTTCAATTTAGTTTCATTCAGCTCAGCGACTTTTTGCTTAACCCGCTCCAAAGTAGCCAGCATATTGGCATTGTTGGTACGGTTAATACGGAGAGAAACTGCCGGATTGCCATTTTGCGTGGTGACACCGCGGGATTCAGAAGGCCCCACCTTGACCTCGGCAATATCGCCCAGGCGCACCGGCTGTCCATTGCGCCATTCCAACACTAATTCGGATAAGTCTTTGGGTTCATACTCGCCGACAAAGCGCAGGGTATAGCGACGACGCCCCACGTCGGTAAATCCGCCGGAGACATCCCTGGCAGACGCCAGCTGCCGACTCACTGTAGGCAGCTCTACTCCCAGTTCAGCTGCTTTCCAGGGATCAAAAATAATCTGTAACTCTTCCTGTGCCGCACTCCCAGACTGGGCCTGGACACTGGCAACCCCGGGCACCGACTCCAACTCCGGGCGCAGTACATCTTCGATCAGGCCAGCGTAGTCATCCAGGTTATTCTGGTTATCAGGTAATTTTTGCAGAAAGAAATAGGTCAGTGCTGTGGCATCGCCACCCCAGCCACCCAGCATTACTCGCGGTGGCTCCGCATCCCGGGGCAATGGCGGCAGGCTGCTCATACGACTGATAACATCAATCAGCACCTTGTTCATATCGGTGCCCATGGCAAATTCCAGATTTGCCCAGGCGCCACCGCGACCGGCGTTGACTTGCATCATTTCCAGACCGGTGAGGCCCTGTAATACGGATTCGATCGGCTCGACAATTTCCGCCTCCACCTCTTTCGGTGCGGCCGCTCTCCAGCCTGCCTGGATAGCGATACGAGGATTGTCGATATCGGGGAAAAGTTGAACCGGCAGCTGGCTGGCGAGGAAAGCTCCAAGCAGAACAGCCATAACCACTGCGACCCCCGCAGCAGCGGGATTTTTTAAAGCGGCGCGTGTTAATGCCATTACTTCAGCCCCAGTTTTTTATTGGGACTGAAGGCTAGCGGAATATGAATTCCTTACAAGGCAATTGCGACTAGTTGCCAGGAAAATTCGATCAGGCCATGAAGAGCCCGTTTATTCGCCGGAAATAAAATACAAATTCACAAAATGAAATCCATGTATTTAGAGGCAGCGCTATAGCTGAAAAACCCAGCTGCTTTGCTGCCTCAACCGAGAGCCATATAAAAGTTATGAATCAGAGGAAGTGCTGGACTTTATTTTTATAGCTGCGGCTCATTTTTAAACATTCACCGCTATCTAACACCAGATGGTATTCGCCATTAATATGGGCACGTATTTCCCTTACCCGACTTAAATTGACGATGGTTGAACGGTGTATGCGCTGGAAAAGTTTCGGGTCCAACTGCTGCTCCAGTTCTTTCATGGTGATACGCATCACATGGGTCTCACCCCGAGCGTGAACGCACATATAATCACCGGCAGCATCGATCCAGTCGATTTCACTGGAGGGCACCAAAGTTATTTTGCCCGCATCTTTCACTGCAATTTTGTCCGGATAGGCACTGCCGGCAAATTGCCCGCTAACCAGCTTCTGCTCCAGCACCTCAGGGGATTCCTTGGTCAAATCGGCAACAGCTTCAAGTAATTGCTCTCGTTGGTTAGCGATATCAGCGTTAGCTCTCTGTTCCCTGACTCGGGTAAGAGCCAACTCCAAGCGCTCTTCTTCGATGGGTTTTAATACGTAGTCCACCGCATTGATTTCAAAAGCCTCTACCGCATACTGGTCGTAGGCCGTGACAAAAACGACATGAGGTAGAGAGTCCACCGGAATCAACTGAACCAGTTGCAAACCGTTTACGCCAGGCATCTGGATATCCACAAATGCTACATCGGGCTTCAGCTCCAGTATTTTGTCTAACGCATCGCGACCATTGCCGCTCTCTGCAACCACCTCGATATTAGCCATCTGCTCCAGGCGCAGCCGCAAACCGCGACGAGCCAGGGGTTCATCATCGACAACGATCGCCCTCAGGGTCTCTACTCCACTCATCTCTTTATTCCTGTTCAAAGGGAATACGAATATTTACCGACAAGCCCCCTTCTGGGCGGTTGCGGAAACGCACTCTCTGGTCATCGCCATAAAGGGCCTTAAGGCGCTCACAGGTATTGCGAATACCCACTCCGTAGCCTTTGCCAATCAGGCGCAGCTCCTCTTCCGACATGCCGGGGCCGTTATCGCTGACCTCCAATAACAATTCGCCGGCGAAAACCCGTGACTTGATGCCAATCTCACCGCCCCACTCCAGCTGTGAAATCCCGTATTTGATCGCGTTTTCAACCAGCGGTTGCAGTAGCAGGCTCGGCACCAGAGCCTGGGGCGACTCCCCCTGTAAATCCAGGTTCACCCCTAAACGATCGGCGAAGCGTACCTTCTCAATGTCCAGATACAACATCAGCGCCTCAACTTCCTTCGCCAAGGTGACCTTCTGCATAGGGTCATTATCCAGAGAGTGGCGCAAGAATTGGGACAGGCGCGTCACCATATTGTTGGCCGTACGCCCGTCATTATCGAGGATCAAAGTAGAAATTGCGTTGAGTGTGTTAAACAGGAAGTGAGGATTCAACTGGTAACGCAGCATTTTTAATTGAGCCTGATGCGCCATTGATTCCGCCCGCAACGCCTTCTCCTGCTGCGCCTGAGAGGAGCGGTAATACTTGATGCCGTAATAGAGCGCCGCCCAGGTCATCAGAATCAGAAATGAATAGGTGAACCAATAGATGGCCAGGAGTGCCGGGTGCTCATCACCATCGTGACCATACAGCCACAGGGAGCCGCTGAACTTTATTGCCGCCCAAATCACCGCCGCCATCACTACCAGCAATAAAGAACCTATTAATCGCAGCGCTGGAGGCTTACTCCACAGGCGGTGAAAACCCAAACGCATGCTCTCGCTGAGAACAACTCCCGCAGTAGTGGCAACTATGATGTAGCCAGAGTGAATCCAGTGGTCATTCACCCAAAAAAAACTACCTACAAAGGTCAACAGCGTATAGCCCCCCCAACCAGAGAGCTGCAGGGCCCAGTATTGTGAACGACGACTGGCCAGCTTCTGTGAGAGCCACTGAAGTGTTTTGCTTCCCATAATCTCCCGCTTATTGGGTAAAAATCTATGCGCCGATTTGACACTAATCGGCAGCTTCATACTAAATGGCGCCGAAAGCCGGCGAAACACCACCCGGCGCAGCAAAGAGACAAACTGCCGCATGACGTACTGGTTATTTAAATCTGAGCCCGATGAATACAGCCTTCAGGACCTCGCTGCCGAATCCAGCGGTTGCGGTCGCTGGGATGGTATCCGCAATTACCAGGCACGCAATTTTTTGCGCGATAAGGTGAAGGAAGGAGATGGCGTGCTGTTTTATCACAGTGCCTGTAAGGTGCCGGCAGTTGTGGGCTCCGCCGAAGTGGTTCGCTCTGCCTACCCCGATCCGGCCCAGTTCGACCCAGAAAGCAAGTACTTTGACCCCAAGTCCAGCGAGGATAAACCGCGCTGGTACTGCGTCGATATTCGCTGGCGAAGTGAGTTCCAGCGGCCGGTGCCCCTCGCAGAAATCAAGGGCATCCCCCAGTTAGCAGAGATGGTGCTGGTAAAACAGGGGCGCCTGTCTATCCAGCCAGTTTCCGGTGACGAATGGCAGCTACTCCAGCACTTGGGAAGCTCCACGCCGCGCTAGACGATACCTTTTGTCTGGGCGATGTACAGGCTCAGCAACGATAGCAGCGTCAATAACGCTAACAAGCCTAGTAACAATACCCAGGGACGGAAAGGCTTGCGTTCGACACTGTTGATGCCGGACTGCAGGTATTTATCGACCTTGGCTTGGTCTTCATCGGAGAGTTTCTTTTCGGAGGGATCTAACATGGGCACTTTCGCTCGTTATTTTTGTGCCCTGAGTTTAGGAGAAAGCTTTCTACAGCTCCACAAAAAAGCCCCGCGATGCGGGGCTTTTTAACACTTTCTTTGGGGGCTGTTAGAACAGCTCTTCCTCCAAGTCCATCAAGCTAGCGCTGCCTGCATTGACACTGCCGGCCAATGCCTGGGTACGTGGCAACAGGCGAGCAAAGTAGAAGCGCGCTGTCTTTATCTGGCCGCTGTAGAAGCTATCCGCTTCCGCTTTCGGCAGCGCCGCAGACACAATTTTCGCCCACATAAAGGCGTAAGCGACGTAGCCGAACAGGTGCAGGTACTCTACAGAGGCAGCACCCGGTGCGTGGGGGTCTTGCTGAGTGGCGGCAACCATATTCTCAGTTGCTTCACCCAGGCGTTGCATCTCAGCGATGAGCGGCTGGATAAACTCTGCCATTTCCTCTCGATCAATCTGGGCATCGATAAAGCCCTGTACATCTGCAGCAAACAATTCGAATAGAGCACCGCCAGTGGCTACAGTCTTACGGCCCACCAGATCCAGAGCCTGGATACCATTGGTTCCTTCATAGATCTGGGTAATACGCACATCGCGTACCAACTGTTCCTGGCCCCATTCGCGGATATAACCGTGGCCACCGAAGACCTGCTGACCGAGGATCGTGCAATCCAATCCCATATCGGTAGTAAAGGCTTTGGCTACCGGGGTCAGCAAGGCAACCATATTCTCCGCGTTCCTTTTCTCTTCACCCTCGCCGAACTTGGAAATATCCAACCACTTGGCCACGTAAGTGGACAGGGCGCGGCCACCATTCACCAAAGCTTTTTGGGTAAGCAGCATACGGCGCACATCCGGGTGCACAATGATGGGGTCTGCGGCTTTCTCCGGCTGCTTGGCGCCCGCTGGAGAGCGGCTTTGGATACGGTCGCGAGCGTATTCAACAGCATTCTGATAGGAGCGATCTGAAGCGCCGAGGCCCTGGATACCGACACCCAGACGCTCGTAGTTCATCATGGTAAACATGGCCGCGAGTCCTTTGTTCTCCTCGCCGACCAGCCAGCCTTGGGCGCCGTCGAAGTTCATCGCACAGGTAGCGGAGGCCTTGATACCCATTTTGTGCTCGATCGAGCCACAGTTCACATCATTGTGCTCGCCGATGCTGTTGTCTTCGTTCACCTTGTATTTGGGCACCAGGAACAGCGAGATGCCTCTCGGTCCCTTGGGTGCGTCTGGCAATTTTGCCAATACCAGGTGAATTATGTTTTCGGACAGATCCTGATCACCGCCGGTGATAAAGATCTTGCTGCCGCTAATGCTAAAGCTGCCATCGCCACGGGGCTCGGCCTTGGTGCGGATAATACCCAGGTCTGTACCGGCGTGAGGCTCGGTAAGGCCCATGGCACCAGCCCAGGTTCCCTCATACATCTTGGGCAGGTATTTTTCTTTCAGCGCATCACTGGCGTGGGCATCAATTGCCAGGCAGGCGCCGTTAGTCAGAACCGGGTAGAGTGCAAAAGAGATATTTGAAGCATTGATCATCTCCTCAACCTGAGCGCCCAGCATTTTCGGCATACCCATGCCGCCGTATTCCGGGTTGCCCAGCAGTCCACCCCAGCCGCCTTCACAGAAGGTGGCATAGGCTTCTTTAAAGCCTTTCGGCGTGGTCACCACACCGTCATTCCACTGGCAGCCCTCTTCGTCGCCAGTGCGATTGATCGGATCCAGGGTGTTGGCAGCCAGCTTGGCCATCTCTTCGAGAATCGCATCTGCGGTCTCACGATCTACCGCTCCAGCCAACCCGGGCAATTCCGCCCAGAGTTTTTCCGCAGCAAATACCTCGTGAAGTAGGAAGTTCATCTCCCTTAGTGGCGCCTTATAGTCGGCCATGCTCCCGGTCCTCATTCAAGTGTTTCAAACGCTCGTTTGAATCTAGGGCCGAAGCGCCCTAATGTCAACAGTCTCGGGCTTTGAGGAACCTGACAAGCACTCAGTTCTAAAGAGTGGGAACAATCTGTTGAATGGATGCTGTACCGCTCACTAGAGCCGGCTGAAAAAACTGCTGCTAGTCTACATTGGCGCTCCTTCGCAGTAGAACGCTGACGAGTTCGGCTAACTTATCCTCAGCTAATAGTGGAATCTCATCACTGGGTACAAATGAATAGGGCTCATCTGCATATCGCGGGATGATTTGCACATGCATGTGATCTTCAGACTGGCCTGCGGACACTCCAGAATTGCAGAATGTATGAATACCATCTGGCTGAAATGCCTCTCGCAGAATATCAACACCCGTTAGGATCAAATTGCTGACATCTGATAAAACTGCCGAGTCACAAGCGGTAAAATGATTCGTGTGCCAAGAAGGGATTACTAACAATGCGCCTTTACTGCGCTGCCTCGGATTTACCGCCAGGCAAGCGTGCTTCATCTCCTTTACCAGCGGAACATTCGAATGCATCAGTGTACATAGCGGGCACGGCCTTCGAACTCGAAACGTATAAGGCACAGCAAACTCAATACAAGTTATGATCGTTTTATAATAGGGGTTATTTCGAGAAATTGAGAGCACCGCGTAGACGTGCAGCTTCCTTCGCCCTCTCCGGCGAACTCCATTGCGGACACGAAAAAATATCCGTATAGCGATATTTTCTACCCGCTTTCCTGTCACTCCTGGGGACAATCTCCCAAACTAAGTGAAGATAGGATCGCCCCGTAATTTCCCCCCAATCACACCAGACATTGGTGCCATCAGGATCATAGAGGTTTTCTACTGCAAAAGTAGACTCCCTGACACACTTAAATAGATCGCGGAACTCACTCTGATTGAATGTGGAAAAATCCGTATGATAGACGTGAGGCACCACCACCACATTCCCCCTAATTCTCGGCCGTATCGGTATTAGTGCGGTCGCAACATCATTTTGGCAGACAATAAATTGCGACCTCTCCCCCGGGGTACTCAAGCAATAACCGCATGGGCATCCCTGTTTTGATAAAAGTAAGTTAGACAATTGTGATACGGGCCTCACTACCTTTCATTACACAAACATTAGCCAAAACACCGATTGGTAAAGTCAACATGGGATCTGTGTGCCCAAAGCTTAGATTCGCCACTATTGGAAAGTCGAAATCCGCACAAGCCTCAAGAACCGTATCTTTTAGCGTGACGCCGGCTATATCAGTGCAATATGGCGAGCGTCCAATAAGCATACCTCTAACGTGAGAGAGTATCCCTGATTGACGCAAATGGGTAAGGGCACGACGAACCCTCTCTAGTCGCGCTTCTTCAGCGTGGGCCTCCCAGAAAAAAATAATATCTGAGGGGATATTAAGATATGGCGTACCCACAAGCATATTTAGCGTCTCTATATTCCCTCCAAACAATATCCCCTCACCCAGCCCTTCTCGATAAACTATTCGGTGACTGTCTTTTCCCATCAAACGACGCCGTTGCGGACTTTCACCCCAGTCAGTAAATTCACGAGTCCATGCAGCAGGATCTCTTAGCTCTGTCAAGGTCTCATTATTACCGATGGCAGAAAAAAGGTTCTCGATCGTAAAAGCAAAAGGCTGAGGGTATTCGCCAAACTGGGGTAACAGCGTGGGGCCAAAATAAGTAGTCCATCCACTCAAACTAAAAATACCTAAAATCAAGGCTGTCGCATCGCTGTTGCCAATTAACACTTTGGGGTATCGGCAAACAATATCTCGATTCAAGTGTTCTAATATTTCAGCTGAGTTGAATCCTCCAATTGAACACATGATTCCCGCAATCGAGTGATCGAGTAATAAACTCTCAAACGCCTGAGCCCGCTCCAATGCAGTCCCTGCCGTAAATCCTCTTGAAAAGCACACCTGCTCCGGCAGTACAACCTTTGTATTCAAGGTTCGCTCCAAGGCTTTGACGCTCCGAATTAATCGGTCAGGATATTCACTTGCTACATTTGAAGAGGGTGAATATATTGCTATCGCCTTTCCCGGTATTAACTTAGGATAAAACCTGTTATTCATATTGATAGCGTGAACTTTTCATTTCGAACATTGTTTCTCTGGGCTTATGCCCAGAGCGCCCAAAGTTTACCGACATTGCATCATTATTCAGGCCAGTCAATGGTTAGCCCCTGCCGTCGTAACACATCAACAAGCTGATTATATTTTTGCTCCTCTAGTAACAAATCAGACTTTCCTATTTCATTAACCGCTCGCAGGAAAATTTGATGAAGGCTAGCTTGACTCAAATAAAGATCCTCAGGCTTCAAAGTACGAGGGTGAGTGTTATGAAGTTGTTCTACCCAGTCGGTCGGCAATCGCTGCTCTAATCGCCGATCCCCCTGTAATTTAACACCTGTAGCCTGTTGAATAAGTGGGATAATGGCATGTTTACGTGTAAAGGCGAGAGAGTCACAAGCAGCCAGACTCTCACCTCTTTTAATTTTTGCAAATGTATACCAAAGCCATCCACAATAACGAGGAATAATATCCTGCACTGACATTGATTCCGTATCAGGCATGGTGTTTTGGTTGATAGGAATATCTTTACGCAAGACGATGAATGGTTCTTGGATACAGCAGGGAGGATCTGCACAATACAAAAAACTTATATCTAACTTTACAATCCAGTCATCTTGTCGAGTATAGAAAACAAGTAAACTTGGAATTCCTGCATGCACAGCAGAGAATGTCACGCAAATATTAAAATGCTGTGTGAACATCTGCTCAAATTCAGCTCTGGCCCTATTGAGTGGATTAGTCGACATATAGACTGCCGTGACATCCAAATCACTAAAAGCATCGGCTTCGCCAGATGCGATGCTTCCACCAATAGTTATAGTCACTGGTGCATCTTGTCCATTTGCCCATGAATTGATAAATGAAAGTATGGGGTGTAAGTGCTGAGGTACTCTATCTTCAGCTAATCCCAGTGAGCTAATTCTTACCTGATTAGAAATATTGTAACTTGAAGGGTCCCTATCGGAAGAACTCATGGTGACAATTCAAATCCGTTTCTGCGAGGCAATATTTGAAGATCTCGAATATCATCGTGTTGGAGCACCCACATTAAAAATCGTTCAACACCCATGCCAAACCCAGCAGTTCTCAATGGATAAACCCGCTTCATATTCGTATACCACTTATAGGATTCTGGATTTACCCCATGCACCTTCATAGCTGTGAGAACAGCCAAATCGTCAACATGTCTCTCGCCACAACCGACCACTTCGCCACACCCAAATAAGAGATCACTATTTAATGCGCTATAGCCATTTTTATCCATGGCTTGATAAAAGGGAACAACCCCATGATCCCACTTGGTAACCCAAACAAAGGGGCCAATAGTTCTGATAAGCTCTCGCTCTCCCGCTCTAGTAAGATTTCGCCCGTAATCAGTTTTATCGATAAACTCAGGCTTGTCCTGAAGAAGCTTGGCGGCCTCATCAAAAGTAACAGAATTAAAAGTTAAATCTCCGTTTGCCACTGACTCTAAGTGACTTAGACTGCCGGCTGCTCGTGTAATCGACTCAGCTTGCTCTCTAAGCATCGCTTTGCTGAGCGCGCGGATATACCCCTCAGCCAAAGACATAGCCTCAGCCAAGTCCCCACTAATTTCTACCTCGCTGTGCATAAACTGGCAGAGATGTGTAGCGTCCCAGTCCTCCCCACGAAATGACGGCATTAGATAATAAGCGCCTCGGGGCTTCATTCGACAACACAACTCAAGCTGAAACTGCATGGAGTCGGCTAGATATGTTTCCTGACCATTTAATTGAATACTCACAGGAATTGAGTCACTTCCCAGCCCAACTGGGCTCGAAATACTACCAGTCGTAACAGGTAAGTGAACGGTTCCAATTCCCTGGCCTCGCCAGAACATTGCTGTCTCTCGAGTAAGTATGTCTTGCAAATCTACCAGCAAGTTAAACCAAGGATTATTTGCTAGTTTCAAGTATCTGCTGGGATCTTCAAGAATCGGTGGTTGCCAGCCATTTGTATGCTCATTCGTAGTCAATTTCCCAACCCCAATCAAAGAGATATCCCCATAAGAATATATCCATCTACTTTTTACTGCTGGACGATACAAATTTTTGCTGCGCGTTTTGTTTCCCCCTTTAATAAATCAATAACGCAAATCCAATAACGGCAATAACCGAGTCAGGAAATAATGAAAAATTAGAGAAAATCACGCCAGCTTTATCCAAATAACTACATAGACTATAAATTAAACATTGTCATGAATATTCTTGCAAAAAGCTTCTCAATTAACGATGAAGAATCAAACCTGTATCCTTTTGGTTGATCTCGAATGTACTTGTGATAACGAGCCACCCCTCCCTCCAGAGGAAGCCGAAACCATAGAGTTGGGTGCGATAGTGGGAAGTTTGACACAAAAAGCTTTTGTTCAATTAGATGAAAGGCAGCTTTACGTAAAACCCTTTCTTCACAGGAAATTGACACTATTTTGTACCGAATTAACGGGTATTACTCAGGAGCAGGTTGATAAGGCCTCGTTGTTACCCGGGGTACTGGATAAATTCAAAGATTGGCTTTCCAACTATGAATTAGCCGCATGGGGCAGCTGGGGAAATTTTGATGCATGGCAATTGCGCATGGAAACAGGCAGAAAGGAAATAGCAAACCCCTTACAGTACCTGCCTCACATTAATGTGAAGCAAATATTCGCTGACAATAAAGGACACCGGGTCAACCTAGCCAAGGCTATTAAATTATCGGGGCTTACATTTAGAGGGCGACTGCATTCCGGTATCGATGACACACGAAATATCGCCCAACTTTTGGAAAATGATATCGCCCTACGAACTAGTTTTTTAAATCAGATATAATCAGGCCTAGTAATATCACCTTGTAAGAACAGCATTCTGCGTCTTCTCCTTACCCTACCGCCCCATCAGTGATCGGCTTGGGCAATTAACCCATCGATATCCAGGTACTGGGCAGCATTGCGATAGTTCGCGGCGCTATCGAATGGAAGGGAGCCTAGAAGAGGAGCCGGCAGTAGAGCCTTAAGGGTATGCAGATTCTCCTCTGCGCGAGCCATACCCTCACCACGCACAAAGTTGGCTACCCAACCCACTAACGGAAGCCCATCGCGGCGGATTGCCTCTACCGTGAGTAATGCATGGTTGATACAGCCAAGTTGCATGCCCACCACGAGTATGACCGGTAGGTTTAGTTCCCGGGGCAACTGGGACAGAAAGCTTCTTGGGCCCAACGGGGTGCGCCAGCCACCAGCACCTTCGATCAAAACCAGGTCGGCCCCTGCAGACATCACTCCCCGGCAGACGCCAGCCATCCGCGCAACATTTAACTGCTTACCCACCTCTGCGGCCGCTATATGCGGAGCAATAGCGGGCTCCAGGGCAAAGGGGTTTACTTGCTGGTAAGGCAGCTTCAGAGTCATCGCTTCCTGGAGCAAAAGGGCATCTTCATTGCGCAGGCCATCATCCGTGTGCTCACATCCAGATGCCACAGGCTTCACTGCCGCCGTTTGCAAGCCTGCCTCCGCCGCTGCCGATAGCAGTGCGGCGCTCACATATGTCTTGCCGACCTCGGTGTCAGTACCGGCGATAAAATAGGTTTTTGCCAAGGCCTAACCCCCTCCTCCAATAAAAGTTAACTTTTTTCATAACGTGACTTTTCACGCCACTCAGATGGTGATAAATTAACCCGGTAGCGCAAATTTTGAACAGATCAAGCCGTACATCGATAAGAAGGCACGGGGTTGCGCTCACACAATAACCCCCTCTTAAAGGGGACAGACAGCAGGGATGCGGTGTCATTGCGAAATAACCGACAACTACCCGAACTGCTTAAAGACCATGCGATACCTGACCTTTGCCCTGCTCCTGCTGGTGCCAATCTTTGCTTCAGCGAAAGTCGATCCCGTTGACCACGTCGTAGTTTATAAGTCCAAGAAACTCATGCAGCTGATACGGGACGGCCGTGTCGTGAAAAGCTATACCGTGTCTTTTGGGGATAACCCCAGGGGACACAAAGTTCGCCAGGGGGACGAGCGCACCCCTGAAGGCCGCTACACACTGGACTGGAAGAATCCCAACAGCCGCTTTTACCGTTCAATCCACGTGTCCTATCCCAACAAGCAGGACCGTGCACGGGCAGCCAAAATGGGGGTCAGTCCCGGCGGTGACATTATGATCCACGGTATCAAGCCCCAGTGGTCCTACATGGAAAGGCACCTGCGCCGCACCAACTGGACCGATGGATGTATCGCCGTGGCCTCCAATCGTGAAATGGACGAAATCTGGGCTCTGGTGAAGACGCCAATCCCTATCGACATCTACCCCTGATCTCTTCAATCTTGCACCCGGCTCCCTGCGTTGCGATAGGCGCAGGTCAGCCGGATTTTTTTGCCCTGCAAGCGGTGAGATTCATATAGATCACCTCGTAAGTTACCGGCAATCCACGCTCTTCCCGCTTATTTTCATAGGCTACGGACAAGTGCTGCAGTTTGCGACGACCTGTCATACCTTTATCAGCCGCCCGGTTAATATTGTGTGCACCCACTCCCTTAAGCTCCCGCATCAACTGCCGCAGGCTATCAAAGTGCAGTAGGCGCAATTCATCCGTAACCAATCCGCTGAGACCACTGTGCAGCGCCGCTTCACGCCACTGCTCGGCGGGCAGGAACTGATTCACATGTACACCCCCATCCACTTGAGCCCAACTCTGTTTCAATTCCACCAGGGTTTTAGGGCCAAGGGTGGCAACCAGGCACCGCGCTTCGGGAGCCAGTATTCGTTGCAACTCTGCAAACAATTGCGGCAGACGGTAACACCATTGCAGCGCCATACTTGAAAACACCAAATCAATACTACCCGCCGCCAGGGGTAACTGTTCGGCATCGGCCGCAACGTAACCATCAGCTTCGGGTCTTTGCGTCCGGGCAAATTTCAGCATCCCCTCCGCCAGATCCAGGGCAATAATTTGCGCCTTAGGAAAATGCCGCCGCAACAGTTCAGTACCGAATCCGGTGCCACTGCCCAAATCGAGGATCGTACGGGGTGCCCAGCTGTCATCGGCTTGGGCCAACAGTTGCCGGCAGACTGCCCGCTGCAGATGAGCGCAATCATCGTAGCCCTGTGCTGCCCGGGTAAAAGAGCGAGCTACCGCAGCCTTATCAAACGGCTCAGCCGGGGGATTTCCAATAGACTCGAGAAGCTCGAATAGATATTCAGCGACGATGTCAGCCTTGGTGCAATGGGGTAAATGGCCCGTCTCGGGTATGACTTTGACGGTGTCCCCACACGCCTCAATGGACCGAGCAGCTTCAATGGGAACCAGGGCATCCTTGCTGCCAAACAGATGCTGTGCCGGCACGGACAGATTTTCCAGGTATTTGCGATTATCCAACTCTGCCAGACAGCACAATGCTTCCCGCCAGGCATCACTATTTATTTGAGGTGTTTGTGCCTTAAGGTCTTTAAGTAAAGAGCGCATGGCGCTATCACCCCGCGCCTGCAGCGAGCAAAATCGCTCCCAGGTACTCTCCGGAGATGATGTAAAAGCATCGAAAAATGCCTTGAAAGTGCTCTCGGCCATGCCCGGCCAGCCATCTCGTTCCACAAAGCAGGCATTGGCAGCTATGGTCATTAACCCCAGAACTTTGTCCTGCTTCGCTATAGAAGCCAGGCGAACGGCCAGCATACCGCCGAGGGAGTGGCCAACCAGGATACAGCGAGGGGGAAGTTGCTGGTAAAGCTTCTGCAGCAAAGCTTCTAGTGGGGGCCAGTCTTCAGCGCCCTGTGTAGCAAATCCAGGTAACTCAATACAGTGGAGTTGCACTTCTGTACGACGCGCCAGGGATTCTATAAGCGGCTGCCAAAGGTCTGCACTCCCGCCCCACCCGTGCAGGAAAACCAAGTGTTCAACCCGTATCACTTATCCAGTACCCCTGCGTCCTGCAAAATCTGCTGCAGCGCGCCTAGTAGGTCATCGATATTCTCGGCCCGGTGAGCCGCGCTCAGGGTAATGCGCAAGCGTGCAGTGCCCAGCGGCACTGTAGGCGGGCGAATGGCACCCACCAGGAATCCGCGCTCCTGCAATTCTCTGGCAACCGCCATCACAGTACTTTCACAGCCCAACACCAGCGGCTGTATCGCACTGGCTGACGCCTGAAGAGGTAGACCGAGCTGTAGTGCCCTGCGGCGGAAATAAGCGATATTTACCCGCAAGCGCCCTTGCAACTGAGGCTCATCGCGAATCAATTCGATAGCAGCCAAGGCACCGGCAGCCACTGCTGGCGTCATTCCGGTGGTATAGATATAGGGCCGCGCAAACTGGGTGAGGAAATCTATCAGTGCCCGGGAGCCCGCAATAAAGGCACCGGCATTGCCAACCGCTTTACCCAAGGTACCCATCACAACCGGGGCTTGTTCCTGGGTCAGCCCCGCCAGGGCACAGCTGCCCGCCAGCGGGTATGCTTCACTACCCATTACGCCAAAGCCGTGGGCCTCATCAACCATTAACCAGGCGTTGTATTGCTTACACAGAGTGGCAATCTCAGCCAGAGGGGCCAAATCACCATCCATGCTGTAAACGCCATCCACCGCTACTAAAGTAGCGCCACCCCGGCTAGTAGCGCGCTGCAATTGGCGTTCAAGGCCAGCGAGATCGTTATGGGCAAAGCGCAGACTGTTGGCGCCACTCAAGCGGGCACCGTCAATCAGTGAGGCGTGATTAAGCCTGTCCGAAACAATATTGTCGGCTCGCCCCAACAGGGCACAAATAGTGCCGATATTCGCCATGTAGCCACTCGAGAATATCAGCGCCGCTTCTCGCCCGCTTACTTCGGCGATGCACTGCTGCAAGCGGTGATGAATATCCAGGTGACCATTAACCAGGTGAGAGGCTGTGGCGCCTGCACCACACTCTGCTCCCGCCTTCTGTGCTGCGATGACTTCCTCGCGGCTGGCAAGCCCCAGGTAGTCGTTACTGCTAAATACCAGTAGCTCCCGCCCGTCGACCCGGGCTCGCGGCCCGGGTGCGCGATCGAGGGTTTTTAGCTCCCGGTACAGATTCTGCTGGCGGCGCTCGGCGAGGCGCTGTTGCAGGACTTCATTCAGGGTCATTTGGCCGCGTCGTAGAAGAAAGCATCATTTTGCTGTTCGGTGATCTGCGCGTTCAATTCCGCTTCCACCTCAGCCTCATCGGCGTACTGCTGATACTCTTCTGGCTTAATACCCAGGCGACTGAACAACTGCATATCTTCGTTAGCTTCCGGATTCGCAGTTGTCAGCAGTTTTTCACCGTAGAAAATAGAGTTGGCGCCGGCAAGGAAGGCCATTGCCTGCATCTCATCGCTCATCTGCTCGCGACCGGCGGATAGGCGCACATGGGATTTCGGCATCATGATACGGGCCACAGCAATACAGCGAATAAATTCGAAGGGGTCCAGGTCCTTTTGTTCTTCCAGCGGGGTACCGGCGACTTTTACCAGCATATTGATGGGCACTGATTCGGGGTGCTCCGGCAGGTTCGCCAATTGCATCAATAACCCGGCGCGATCTTTATCGCCTTCACCCATTCCCACAATGCCACCAGCACAGACCTTCATTCCCGCTGAGCGCACTCGCCCCAAGGTTTCCAGGCGATCCTGGTAAGTGCGAGTGGTAATAATCTCACCGTAATATTCCGGCGAAGTATCCAAATTGTGGTTGTAGTAATCGAGGCCTGCATCCGCCAACTCCTGGGCCTGATCATCATTTAGCATGCCCAGGGTCATACAGGTTTCCATACCCAACGCCTTTACTTCTCGTACCATCTGGGTCACGTAAGGCATGTCTTTTTTCTTGGGGGAGCGCCAGGCGGCCCCCATGCAGAAGCGGGTAGCACCGCCGGCCTTAGCTGCCCTTGCCTCCTGCAACACCTTTTCAACCTTCATCAGTTTTTCCCGCTCCAGCCCGGTGTCATAGCGGGCACTTTGGGGACAGTAGGCACAGTCCTCAGGGCAAGCACCGGTCTTGATAGAGCAAAGGGTACTGACCTGTACCCGATTGGCATCAAAATAAGCTCTGTGCACTTGCTGCGCGGTAAACATCAAGTCGCTAAACGGCATGGCGAAGAGGTCCAGTACCTGCTGGCGGGTCCAGTCGTGGCGGATCTCTGCGGCGGGCATTTGCTGGGCGGCAGTCACAGGGCGTACTCTCTCTGTTGCTTATTAAAATCGGATACTCACAGCCTGTTAGCAGGCTCTAGCGGCATCGATCAGCGAGCTATAATTCAGCGCCTGCCGTTCAATCCACCAGACTGGCCAGTTTAGCCACGGCCAAACCGCTGTCAACTCGGAAGAGACGATATGGTTTACAAGCTTTTCAGTAGAAAACTTGCCCAAAGTCTGGCCCGCTGCCTGCTGTGCGGCGGAGTATCGGGAGAGGTTGGAATCTGTTCTGCCTGCACTCAGGAACTACCGGCGCTAGGCCGCGGCTGCCGCTACTGCGCCCTACCCTTGGCGGCGGCAAAAGATAATATTTGCGCGGCCTGTTTACAGAGGCCACCCGCCTTAAAGAAGATCAGTGCTGCCTGGCAATACGCTTACCCGATCAACCACTTAATCCAACATTTCAAATACCACCGGGACCTGGCCGCCGGACACAGCCTTATACAGCTAGCAGCCCGCCAATTGGGGCTTCCAGAGGATATGCCTGACATACTTACCCCGGTTCCTCTGCACTGGCGTCGCTATTGGCAACGCGGTTACAACCAGGCTCAACTTATTGCCAGTGGTCTGGGGCAAAACTGGTGCCTGCCAGTAGATCTGCAACTACTGCGCAAAACAACTTCCACCAAAACCCAGTCTCAACTCAGCCGCAACCAACGGCTGAAAAACCTGTCTGACAGCTTTGCCGTGCGCGGAGAAATATCGGGTGCCCATATCGGCCTGGTAGACGATGTTGTAACCACGGGAGCGACCCTAGAAATCATCACTCGCCAGCTACTCACAGCCGGGGCAAAACAGGTCAGCGCCTTCGTTTTGGCCAGAACGCCATGACTGTTCGGCGCGACTACAAATAGACCCATAGTCACCCCAACGTCACAATAGCTTACCTTGCCGTTCTGGCGCCTCAGTCCCTCACCTGCCAGCACTGCTAAGGTTCTAACAGCGACTAAATTGCCCGCATTTCTGTTGTCGCGGGCCAGGAATTCAGCGATGAGTGAATACAAGTTGCCACGGGGCATTGTCATCAGCGGCACAGGCCTGTGGACCCCACCGGAATCTATTAGCAATGAAGAGTTGGTAGATGCCTATAACACCCATGCCGAGCAGTACAATCTTGAGCATGCTCAAGAGATCGAGGCCGGTGAGTGCGCGGCAAAACCTTTCTCTTCTGCAGAATTTATCGAGAAGGCCTCAGGCATCAAGAGCCGCTATGTGGTGACCCGCGATGGCATCCTTGATCCGAAGCGCATGCGCCCCCTTATTCCCGAGCGCGCAGATGACGAGCTGAGTGTACAAGCCGAAATGGGCTTAAAGGCCGCCAGACTAGCTCTGGAGAAAGCCGATAAGCAGGCGTCTGACATTGATTTGGTCATTGTCGGTGCCTCCTATATGCAGCGCGCCTACCCCGCTATTGCTATTGAAATCCAAGGTGCACTGGGTATCGATGGTTTTGCCTTTGATATGGAAGTGGCCTGCTCCTCAGCCACCTTCTCACTTCAGCGTGCGGTGGATGCGATCTGCTCAGGCTCAGCCAAAACTGTACTGGTCATCAATGCCGAACTGGCCTCACCACAAGTGGATTACACCGACCGAGACAGCCACTTTATCTTTGGCGATGTAGCCGTAGCCAGCATTATCGAGCGCAGAGAAACCTGTACTGTCGAAAGCGCCTGGGAAATTCTCGGCACCAAAGCGAAAACCGTTTTCTCCAACAATATCCGTTCGAACTTTGGCTACACCGCTCGCGCCGCCGATGTGGACCCTTTTGGCCCCGGTAAGTTGTTCCGCCAGAATGGGCGAAAGGTATTTAAAGAAGTTTGCCCCATGGCGGCGTCCCATATTGAGGCCCACCTGCAAGAGACAGACACCGATCCTCACAGCGTGCGCCGCTACTGGCTCCATCAGGCCAATATCAATATGAACAACCTGATCGCCAAGAAGCTAATGGGTGACAATGCAAGCGTTGAACGCGCGCCCATCGTTCTGGACCGCTACGCCAACACGGCAAGTGCCGGCTCAGTTATCGCATTTAATTTGCACAGCGATGACTTGCAGGTCGGTGACCGGGGAATTATCTGTTCCTTTGGTGCAGGCTATTCTATTGGCAGCTTGGTATTGGAAAAAATCTCCATTTAATTTTGAAATATTTTCGGAGTTCGGGAATAAATACTGAACTCCGAAACCACCACCAAAAAGACCGGTGGTTCTCACTACCACTAACACCAGGATTTTATTAACCGGCGACCTGGCCTTCACAAATATCTATTAAAACTATGCGCGATCCAGCCGCAGCGCATAGCAACCATAAGCAGCGAAGCGCAGCAGAGCGAAATCAATCTGATCCTGCATAAAATATTCACTCACTTCTGTTTTTATTTGTTCAGGGCCCACCAATTTCGCAGACACGATATGCTCTTCAGCGCTATAGGCGCGAAGCACTAGTGGCACACCATTCTTGAAATAATCTTCCGCATTATTATTTAGCGGGGGGAAGCTGTTCTGTACTCTGAAGTTTTGTTCCGGCTGTGGCTGCGCCAGTACAAATACAGGCCCGTACTCCCGATAAGGACCGGCAAAAGAGAAAGGGCAGTAGCTGGCCAGGAGGATTTTCTCCCCGGGCCGTGCGCGCCGCCGCACATCACGACATGGCTCACCGCCCTGGGCGCTCAGCTGCCGTACCGGCTGCCCTAGATCATCTAGACCTGCTTGACGAACCTTTTCTAAAAAATCTTCGCGGATAGGTGTTACGGTAAAAGTCATGGCTAAGGTCACCCCACTTGCTAAAAGAGCGAGGTTACTGAACACCAAACAGCATCGCTGGCCAGATTCGGGCGCGTCATTCCAAGTGAGTAGCAGTTATTTTTTTGCGGACTCTTCAAGCTCACTCAACAGACCTTCCGCCCAACTGATCCAGGTCTTTTCCGCCTCAATACCCAAAAGCAGGGTTTGATGTGCCAACCAGTAGCGCTCCTGGAGCGCTGTATCACTCTTTAATACGCGCTCATTTTGCTCCTGGTAACTTTCCAGAGAGCTGCGATGTTGGCGCAGTTGGCCCTCCAGAGCATCTCGCATTTCATCCTTGCTCAGGTTGTGACCGGCGAACATACGCACCAGAAAAGGCTCGCGAATCTTCTGCGGCGCACTGGGCTGAATGACCCAGTCACGCAGCTCGGCGCGGCCTAGATCCGTGAGGCTATAGACCTTCTTGTCCGGCTTGCCTTCTTGGGCCTGCTCCTCACAGTCCAGCAGGCCCTCCTCATGTAACTTGTGCAGCTCGCGATACATCTGCTGATGGCTGGCACTCCAGAAGTGGGAGACGCTGCGCTCAAAGCGCCGCTTAAGGTCATATCCACTGCCGGGCTCAATATCCAGCAAGGTGAGAACGGCAAAGCGCAGAGACATGAAAACTCCAACTCATCTTATGCAAAGAGTTGCATATTAACCGGAGCCAGCCATTTATGACCAGCTGCCGGGTTTTCATAACAAGATAATTAGATTAATAAAACATTAAAAAATAGGACAAATGTATCGACAGAAACTAACAGTCGAGATGTAAGGCTAGCTTTTATGCAAATTGGAGATATAATCGCCGGCTTGTCGCCAAAGTCGTTTAGGCGGCCACTGTCTACGAGGTTGTTTGCCCAATGTCCGCGCCCGCACTATCCCCATCCAGTCCAGATGCCCCAGATGAAAAGGCTTCTGGTGCGCGCCGCTGGGACTTTATGCTGGACATCTTCGCCATGAATAGCTTCTCTTGGGCTGTAGCGATCCCCATCGAGCTGGTTCTGGCGGGTATGAGTTGGAACGAACACCTGAAAGTTCGCCTGATGGCCCTGGTATTCAATACCCTTATCGCCCGCCCATTCAGTATGTATCGCAACTGGATTGTGAACCGTTTTGGGGGTGGCGGCTTTATCAATGCCTACCTGGTAGACACCTTTGTATTTCTCAGCTTCCAGTTCCCGCTATATATGGCCAATATGCGCCTCGGTGGGGCCAGCTGGGACGAAATTGCCACCGCCAGTATTACTTTTATGCTCATCGCGGGAGCTCTTGGCCGCCCCTACGGAATTTATCTCGACTGGGTGCGCCGAGTATGGATTAATACGCTTGTCCCCCTGTGGAGCAAACGCGCTGCCTGAGGGGTCACCGATACTCGATTAGGCATTACGAGAGAGGAACATGACTGTGTTGACCGATAACGCCATTGAAAACAGTTCCATGACCGTTGGCGTGGTCGCCGGCACCCCCACAGATACCCGCTTCGGGTTGGACTTCCTCGCCGCGCGCCAACTTCGTGGCGTGGGCCTGTCCCTATCTTCCTCTCCCCAGGCCCAGACTCAATTGCAGGCGCTGGAGCGCGACGCCCTTACCCAACAATTGATCGAAGCCATTGAGCAGCTGTACCAGGCCGGTGCAGAAGCGGCCATGATCTACTGCAACTCTCTTTCCGGTGCTGTGGATATGACGGTGGTAAAAGCTGCCTCCCCCATTGAGGTGGTATCCCCTCTTGAGGTCTACGCTGAGCTTACCCAGCGCTATCGCAACTTTGGACTGTTGGCCGCCAACTGCCAGAGCTGCGCCAATATCGAGCGGGAAATACTCGAGCGCAATACAACCGCCAAAGTCATCGGTATTGGCAACTTGCAAATTGTGGAAGATATCGAGGACGGCCTCGCCGCAGAAATGATTGTTCGCCAACATGCCCTTGATGACTTGGTCGCGGCACTGGTGAAAAGCGGCGTACAGATCCTGATTTTGGGCTGCACCCATTTCGATTATTTTTATCGGGAACTGCTCGCACACTGCGATGGCATTCGCCTTTTCCTTCCCTCAGAGCGTATGTTGCAATTGCTGCAAGAGCGCATTCCCCAGGCTGCCTGAATACTATTTCCTCGCGACAGCTCCGGCGTAATTTGTTCTGAAGCTGTCGCTAGACTACCCATTCAACCTAGTAAATTGCTGCTAGATCCCTGTATGTAATCAGATGCAATCTGTGGATTAACTTCATGCCCAGCAACCCGGCCGCTCAACCTCAAGGCAGAACAGACGGGGCCAGCCGGCAACTCTTCTATCGGCAAGTTAACTGAAGCGCCTCTGCTCCCCCCACAGCAGAAGGAAAATTTTTCTTGTACCAAAAGCGGGCTTATTGCAGTATCAAAAATCTCCGGTGTGCCTGGGTATTCATTACAACAAGTCGTATAAACCCTTTTTGGACTGCAGGATTTAGTCCAATTCAAATAACGTTGGTTACAAGGATGATAGAAACCACTTTGTCTGGGGGGATTCCCTCTCGTCACGTATTCTTGCGTGCCATATGCCTCGGCCTATTGGTCTCGGGTTCGGTATTTTTATCGAGTACTGCACAGGCCGATGTTATTACCACACTAAAAAGTCAGGTCCCGCTCTTTTGGGTGGGAATACCCGCTGTACTTGTACTGCTAATTTGTGCGTTTGCAATAAATAGGCAAGTTAAATTACGCCAACTAACCCTCGATACCAATGCTCGGCTTAAAAATTTGAGCAAGGAAAATAGCAATCTTTTCCAACAGGTACACAGTCGTAACAGCGAATTTGTCGCACTGGAAAAACAACTTGCTGATGCCCTTAGTGAGCTTGAACAATTGCGCCAGGAAAAATCTGATCTCCTCACCATAACCCGGCACCACTTACAACATCCCTTGGATACACTTCTCGGCACTTTGAATTTATTGGCTCGCAGCGAAGACAACAATACGCGCGCCCTGGTAGAAATCGGGAAAAGACAATTAAACAGCGCCCTTAAATCCCTGGAGAACTTACATCAGTACGGTAATGTTGAGACAGTAGAATTAAAACTCCCCACTGAAAGCCATCGTGCGCCCGGCAAACAGCTCTCTGTTTTACTCGTTGAAAACAGTAAGCATGACTCCCTTCAACCCACCCTGGAAACCATGGGCCATAACGTACAGCGGGAGTGCAATGGGATCGATGGGAGCAGCGCTGCACTGCAAAAAAACTTCGATCTTATTTTGGCAGACACCCATCTTCCGTTGATGGATGGTGTTGAAGCAGTGCGGGAAATCCGTAGGGAAAGAGGTGCAGAACTACCTATTTTTGCCCTTTTACAAAATGCCAGCTCTGGCGATAAGGAGCGCTACCAGGCCAGAGGCTTTACCGGGGTATTGACCCACCCGATCGGCGACCGACAGCTGATGCAATTATTGAGCTGGGCTGTTCGCCGAAGCCAGGGCATTGCAGGCCCCCAGGGAGCAAAGCCCACTCGACTGCTGAATACCAATACCCTATTTCGCCTGCGGGATACATTGGACCACCATACGTTTGCCGAATTACTCAGCGAGCGCACCGCTACCCTGCCAAAACAAATAACGTCATTAACCAGCGCTATCACTGGACGCCACTGGCTTGATGCAGAACAGCAGGCACAAAGACTGGCTCGCTCAGCTATTGAGGTCGGCCTCGAAACAATAGCTTCTCGCTTACGTACCCTGGCCGCAAACCTCTCTATCGATAGTGAAAGAGAACATTGTCGCCAACAGCGCACAGAGCTGTTACAGCTTATGCGCGAATCTGTGCGCCAGCTAAAGGCCTGGCGCGAGCGCAATGTTCACACTGAGTGGGCATTAAAATGAACCACCCTACTGTGGCCCGATTTCGAGTTACAGTACTCTTACTGGGAAGTAGTGGGGCGGAAGAGGCGTCTGCGATCCACCGCACAAATAACACATCCCAGCGCAGCTAAGTTGAAATGCACTATTTGCACCACACTATATTGGAGTGAATAGTAGAGAGAACAAGTTATGTCAGAGCAGTATCCCGAACGCAGTCAGGAAGCCCGAGAACAAAGCGGGCGCGACCTGGCCATTATGGTTTACCTGATCCAGGCGATCAGCTTATTTACCGCAGTGCCATTTTTTATCGGGGTATTAATCAACTACTTTAAGCGCAGCGATGTTCGCGGCACCCTGGCCGAGTCCCATTTCCGCTGGCAGATTCGCACCTTCTGGTTTTGGCTGCTGTGGACCATTGTTGGCTCCCTAACCATTTGGGTACTGGGGCTGGGCTACCTGATTCTGGCAATTAACTGGGTATGGGTAATCTATCGGGTTATTCGCGGCTGGCTGATGCTGGTAGACAGACGTCCGACCTATTAAAAGTAAGCCTTCAATTTGGGGCCCGAGTGATTGTGGGCCCTTATAAAATTCTGAGTTATTTAAATAAGTTCCCCGCTTCGAATATTTAGTCCACTTTCACACTTCAATACTTCGGGCAGTTTTAAGAGATGAAATGGGTAGGAATTATGGGCGAGTATTGCCTAACGTCTCATGGACACAACTTTCAACGACTTAGATCTAGGTCTAAGATGTAGAAAAGTTGCCAGTATTTATGAGCGGTATAGTGACTACGGGGCTATAGCTGGATAAAGCCTTCCGAAGTGTTACGATTTAAGAATTACAAGATAGTACTGCTGTGGTTCTGTGGGGCTGCTATAACGGTTTTGTCTCATCGATAACCCCAAAAACTAAGACTTGAGTATGGCTGATGATGGAGATGACAATGTGGTAAATTATCTGTCAACGAATATCAGCGCGGCTCTGGTTGTTGTCGACATGCAAAACGATTTTTGTTGCGCGGGGGGCTATTACGACCGTAGGCGACAGGGTTCCAGTAATATTGAGCTTGAAACTCCGTCACCAAGTAGAGATTGGAGTCCGCGGATCATCCGCAAAGGTGATGATCTGAAAAAGGTAGTTAATAATATTATTTTATGTATGAGGGTTGCCAAAGAGAGAGAGATTCCTATTCTTCTGTTAAAGACAGTTATTAAGCCAGATCATAAATATCTTAATTCTTTTCTTCGTGGCGAGGAAAATAGAGGTAGGTGTTACTATCCGTGTAAGTTAGGTACTTGGGGTGCGGAAATTATAGAGCCTATTTGGCAGATGGCAGAAGAGGGGGTAATTGTAGTTGAAAAGCATGTTTATAACGGCTTTGTTGGTACCTCCCTGGAAGAGGAATTACTAAGTTTAGGGGTTGATACAGTTTTTATTGTCGGTGTGGAAACACACATATGTGTCCTGGCTACTGCACAAAGTGCTTCATTTCGCTTCAAGACGTATGTTTTTGAAGATGCTGTTTGGAGTGCCAATTGTGAGCTTGCTAAGCATGCACTTTCAATATTTAAAGATGGTTATGGTTATATCGCTGACCACAAGATTTTGTATTTTGTGGGGGTATCACATGGCTCTCCATAAACAATATTTTAGAGTTGGTTTATCTTGAATTTAGTTTTCTGTCTAAACTATTTCGAATAGCTTGCCATATCCTAAAAATTTCGCGCAGTTTTAGGCTGTAAAACAGGCCGGCCCTTGGGTAGACCCTGAGGAAAATAAGGTTCGACCCTTCCGGGTATCTCGCTAAGATAGTAAAACTGTCAAGCGAGGTTAAGTATGAAAACAAAAAGTACACGAAGGAAATTCAAGCTGGAATTCAAGAAAGGGGTCTGAGCTCTAGTCTCTGAGCAAGGATATTCATTTTCTAGGACTGCAGAGGCTGTAGGAACCAATACCTGCGACGTGAGGTAAAGCAGTTGTGTATGGAGAAAGAAATCATAATTTTTTTCATGGGGAGGTTGTCTTCCTGTCGATATTACTAATAAGCCAACTCCCCGATCTCTGAAGACCTTTTGCCCTGCTCGCGCCTCAGTATCCTATGCATTGTCACTACTTCAGTGCCCCCCGGTGAGGATTAACCTTAAACAGGGCGACTTCGGTGTGTAGTCATCTTTTTGTCATGATAGTTTTTTATTTATCCTTATCAGTGCATTTTAAGACCGGGATTCAATGCTCGATTGGCTTGACTAAGTAAATAGAGCAGTATGGCCTTGGGCCAGCCGTGGATTGCCGCCAAGTGCATTTGGTAAAGGGAGTGGTAGGCCAAACTGGCAATACGGCCCTCAAGAGTAAGGTTTCTTCTTACAAAAGACCCCCTTAAGTTTCCTACAGCAGTGTTTGTACTAAGAGAAACCAGCGAACCACGATCCCGGTAATAGAAGTGCCCCAGGGATTTTTTTTCTATCAGGGCGATCAGGTTGGTGGAACAGAGCTTGGCCATCTGTTGTGCGGCGAGTGCACGTGATGGTACACGCCGTTTGTTACCGTCGATGCAGCTGGCACAATCCCCTATAGAAAAGACATGGGGGTCATTTTTACTTTGCAGGGTGGTTTTCACCTCTATCTGGTTGAGTTGGTTGGTGAAGAGACCATCCAACTGAGTGAGTAACTCCGGTGCCTTAACCCTGGTGACCCAGGCTCGAATTGCTGCGGGGATCTCTTTGCCGTCATCGGTAGTGAGGCTGTTGGCACTTGCAGTCTTAATATGGCAGTTGGTAAGTATACGAACCCCCATTTTAGATAGTTCTCGCGCGGCGCTGTTGCCTAATCTTGCCGGTAATCCCGGTAGTAACTGAGGCTCGGCCTCGACTAATGTAATGTCAATGGCACCGGTTCGGATACGCCCATATTGACTAACCTGTCTACTAGCAGCCATCAGCTCCGCAGAAAGTTCCACCCCAGTACAGCCACCGCCGATAATGGCAATTTGTAATGTTCTATCGGGGTGTGTTTCTAGGCATAAAAAGTAATCGAGCAGTTGCTTGTGAAATTTGTGTGCCTGCTCAATGCTGTCGAGAGGAATGCAGTGCTCGCGCACTCCTTGTGTATTGGAGTCATCGCTTATGCTGCCAACGCAGATCACTAGATAGTCGTACTCTAGCTCGCGCGGAGGTATTAGTTCGCAGCCTTTGTCATTCAGCACCGCCCCTAGGGTCAAAATCTGGCGCTTCCTGTCGAGGGATTGTAGTGAGCCGAGCTGGAATTCATAGCCATTAGAGCTGGCGTGAATTTGGTAGTTAAGAGCATCCATGCTGGTATCTAATGTGCCAGTGGCCACCTGATAGATTAGGGGCTTCCAGATATGGGTGCGATTCTTATCGACTAAAGTGATCTGAGCAGATGGGGCCTTACGCTTAAGCCCAAACATCCGAGTAGAATTGAAATGGCGTCCAAGTCGAGTTGCTAAATGAAGGCCGCTGGCTCCGCCACCGATGATCACAATCTTTTTCATGAAGGTTGGTCATCCTGTTTATTACTTAAAAAGTTGACTCACTAATCTTTTTATAACTCTTGTTGTATATAGGTGCTTGTCGGCGCCAATTTTGACGTCATAAAACTCAGAATTAACGGCGATAAAGTAATTTAGGCTAGTACGGGATTATCACACTTGGCTGTGTTCCGCTTCGTTATCGCGGGTAAGTAACTGCCGTCATTAGCCATTTCTACGCAGGTTTACCTTTGGGTGTGGCTTCTCATTGCTACTGATCACATCAATGATAGAGGCTTGGCTGCAACTCTCTACGGTAGTGCGCACACACAGGGCTCCACTTTGTCTGCCGCCTCTGCAGCGAACAGGCCACCACAGTCCTATGGATCTATGAACAGGGCCCAATGTCGCAGGGATTGCCATTCTTGCAGGTTTTATACAAAAGCCGCGATACAGGTGCGCGCCCGGCAACGGATTAGTAGCCCACATTTACAACGCTATGGCGTGGGCGTGGGAAATCTATCTCTATTGAGTAGACGCCAACCTTTTGGATAGGGTAGGAAAAAAATGGTGAAAATACAGAGTGAAGAACATGTATATTGAATACACAAGAGATTTAAAAGTTATAGTGGTAGTTCTCATTAATCAACTGAAAGTAGAGAAGGCAAATTGGTCGAGAGGCCCAGCCGTAGAATAAGTATGACAAAGACAGCGAAATCTCAATCTCAATCTCAAAATGGTGATAATGAGATAAAATGTTTAAGAAAATAGGTTAAGAAATTATATAAGGAGGAAGCTTCCCTAAAAAGTGGGAAGTATTTCTGAAAGATTCGCGTGGGCAGCCCTTAATCCGTAGGGCATTGGTGTCAGGTACCTATGTAGATATTTGAGCGATTCACCCCAGGAGTTTTATAAGTAGCTTCACCGTGATGAGAGTGATCGAGACATAGAAAATTGGCGAACTCTAGAAAGCACTTTCTCTCATGAGAATGCTATAGAAGGAGCGCGCGTAGCTTCCTACTGTGAGTATGAGTCAGTTAAATATACAACTTGGCTTCAGGTAATATAAAGAAATTATTGATTTTCTGAGCTAAGAATAACTAAGCCTCTGTACGCATTCTCGTTTCCATCGTTCCTTCCTTATTAATTTTCCTTAAGATCTCGCATTTGTTTTTGTAGGCTTTCCGAATCTGTATTAATACTTTCTACCGGTTGCCCTGCGATAACAAGAACTTCGGAAAATAAGCGTCGTTTTCTTTTCTTTTTAAACTGCTGCACTGAATTCTCGGCTTGGGAACCGGCTCCATGTAAGGCAATGGGAATAACCGGAACAGACTTGCGCTTTAAAATTTCCTCAAGGTCTTTCAGAAATGGCTGCAACTCGCCATCTTCGCTGATTTTTCCCTCAGGAAAAATACAGAGTAATTCCCCATTTTCAAAACTCTCCACTATGGTTTTGTAAGTGCGTTCACGGCTGTTTGGATCATCGAGATCCAAACCTATGGGAATAGCATCGCTCATATGCAATATACATCGCAGTAAGCGGGATTTATAGATTTTAGGGTGTGCGATAAAGCGCACATAACGCTCGATGGTGTCCGCTAATATTACTGGATCTAGAAAACTGATGTGGTTACTGATAATGAGGGCGGGTCCCTCTCTGGGGATTTGATCCAATCCTTTTAGGCTGACCCGATAGAGGATTCGTGCAGGCAGCAATAGCAGCCCGCGCATGATGAACTCTGGTAGCTTGGCGAAAATCAGGGCGACCACAATCAGGTTTAGTAAAGCGATAATGATGAAATATGTGGGGATAGAGATCTTTAGGATATCCAGGAAAGTGATACTCACGAGAGTAGCGGCCACCATAAACAGTGCATTGACCATATTGCTGATCGCGATAATCTGCGAGCGGATCTTTACACTTGAGCGGTCTTGGATCATTGCGTACAAAGGAACAGTAAAAATACCGCCAAAAATACCAAGGAGCGCCATATTGAGAAGGATCCAATAGGAACCATGATGATTAAAAAATTGAGTCAGGTTTGCGTTGGGAAGTGTATGAAAACTATTGGATTGGAGACCCAGCGCCAATCCAGCGCAAGTGATGCCAATAGCACCCAATGGCACTAAACCCGATTCGATACGACCTCGGGATAGCCAGTTGCACAGCAACGACCCCAAGGCAGTGCCCACAGTGAGGCTGCTCAACAACAAAGTGATAACATCTTCATTTCCACCAAGAGTATCGCGGGTAAAGTTGGGAATCTGCGCAAGGAATGCGGTGATTGTCAGCCAGAACCAGGAAATAGCGAAAATGGAGTAAAACACTGGAGGTGTCTGCCATGCCAAGTACATGACACGCACGACGTGTGCCACCGGGTTCCAATTGATGTGCAGTTTTGGAGATGAAGGCGGGGCCTTAGGAATTGCACAACTTGCCAGAAAACCAATGACGGCCATGAATACCAAAATGACCGCGATAAATGTCAATCCGTGTTGGCCGGAATGGGTGAATCCGACCAATATAGTACCGACAATTGTTCCGGTCAGGGTACCAATAAAAGACCCCATTTGGATTAACGCATTGCCAGCGAGTAGCTCACTTCTATTTAATTGCTGGGGTATCAGGGAAAATTTTGCCGCACTGAAAAGTGTAGAGGAAGTGCCATAGCAGAAAAAGACCACCATGCTCAGGGCATAATGCTGGGTAAACATAGCAATAATACCCACGATACCTATGCCTATTTCGGCCAATTTGTAGATTCTGATGAGCTTACTTTTATCGAACTTATCGGAGATTTGGCCTGCCAAGGAGGAAAAGAGGAAGTAGGGCAGAATCATCAGGCTAAAGGCAATATTGATCAGCGTGTTAGCTTCTTCTTCAGCCATACGGAATGCGAGTAGAACTATTAACCCATTCTTGTACATATTACGACTGAAAACTGCAAGAACCTGGGTTACAAACAGCGGTAGAAAACGCCGCGTACCGAGCAGCTTAAACTGGTTTTGAGCCATTACTTATCGCTCTTGTGGGCAATGCTCCGCATGGTGGCTGTGGCGCTATAGATTGCTGCTTAAAGATCCAATGATGCTTATGCAGCTATGGATCTATCGGCTGAAATCCGAATCTGTACCTGAATATAGCGAATTCAGTAAACTGTCCGAAATGTTGACACTTTAAAACCGCCACAATCTGGCTGGACATTAACGCACCGATATTTCCCGTTATTTTTCCGCCAAAAGTTGCAGCTGCAACATTGCATGCTTCAGCGCAAAGTGTGCGAATATGCCTATCCGATTGACTTTCACCGCGTTGTTAACAGGGAGAAATAGATTCGTGAACCAGGACCAGAATGCCCCCTTGCGGGAAGATGTACGCCTGCTGGGTGACGAGCTCGGCGCAGTATTGCGAAACCAAGTTGGCGAGCCACTATTTGATACCGTTGAGAATATTCGTCAGGCGGCCGTTGAAAGCCGCAGCAAAGGGGCTATGCAGGCCGATCACTTGCGAGAGCTACTCGACCCCCTGGATGATGCGACCCTATTGGAAGTTGCCCGGGCATTCAGCCAGTTTCTAAACCTGGCTAATATTGCCGAACAGCGCCATCGCGAGAGACTGCACCGCCAACACCAGCGCTTTCCCGGAGATCCCGATACAGACCGCGGCCTGCGACAGGTACTGGCAGAGCTAAGCAAAGCGGGTAAGTCTCCCGAGGAAATCCACGGGACACTTAATGAGTTATCCGTAGAACTGGTCCTAACCGCTCATCCCACCGAAGTGACACGCCGTACCCTAATTCGCAAATACGATCGAGTTGCAGACCTGCTCAACACACTGGACAGGCCCGACCTGACCCCAGAAGAATCCCAGGATTTACGTCGCCACCTACAAGAGCAGATCCTTTCTGCCTGGAGCACCGACGAGATCCGACGCTCCAGGCCCACCCCGGTTGATGAAGCCAGGTGGGGCTTTGCCACCATCGAACAATCCCTGTGGCAGGCAGTTCCGAGGAGTATGCGGGAAATAGACAGTGAATTGGCCCTGGCCAAGCTTCCCCCTCTGCCGGTTGACTGGGTTCCCATCCACTTTGCCTCTTGGATGGGGGGAGATCGGGACGGTAACCCCAATGTCACCGCCAGCGTCACCCGGGAAGTCCTGCACCTAGCCCGCTGGATGGCCGCCGACCTCTATCTGCGCGATGTGGAAAACCTGCTCGCAGACTTGTCCATGCATCGCGCCAGCGAAGAACTTTTACAGCGCACTGGCCCCAGCCACGAGCCCTATCGCCTGGTGCTGCGCCAGGTTCGCGACCGTCTCAAAATAACCCGGGAAAAAATGGAGGCCCGCATTGGTCGACGTGCAGAGCCTTCCGGCCTCGCGTTTACCAGCAGCGAGCAGCTGGCCGACGAGCTGCGCCTGATCGACCGCTCCCTGCGCGATGTGGGCCTCTCAGCCATCGCCGATGGCCAACTTAAAGATACCCTGAGGCGACTCAACTGCTTCGGCATCACTTTATTGCGCTTGGATATACGACAGGAATCCACCCGCCACGCTGACACCCTGGATGCCATTACCCGCTATCTGGGTATGGGCAATTACAGCAGTTGGAGTGAAGAGGAGAAACAGGAGTTCCTGGTGTCCGAGCTGGACAGCCGCCGCCCACTGGTGGACGAGAGCTTTTACCGCAGTGATTTCTGTGACGAAGAGGTAAGTGAAGTCTTACAGACCTGCAAGGTCATTGCCGAACAGGGTCCCGAGGGATTAGGTGCCTACGTTATCTCAATGGCGACCACACCTTCCGATGTTCTCGCTGTAATGCTGCTGCAAAAAATTGCCGGGGTGCAGGTGCCAATGCGAGTGGTTCCCCTGTTTGAAACCCTCGACGATCTCGATGGTGCAGCTACCACTATGAGTACCCTGCTGAATATCCCCCTCTACAAGCAGCGTGTGCTCGATGGCCAGGAAGTGATGATCGGCTACTCGGACTCCGCCAAGGACGCCGGCTTCCTGGGCGCCGCCTGGGCCCAGTACCGCACACAGGAAGCTCTCACCGGAATATTCCGCAACCACGGTATCCCCCTAACTCTGTTTCACGGCCGTGGCGGCTCCATATCCCGGGGCGGCTCTCCTACTCGTATGGCCCTGCTGTCGCAGCCACCGGGATCAATAGCCGGGCGTATTCGCGTTACCGAACAGGGAGAAATGATTCGCTTCAAATACGGCCGTCCCTCTGTAGCCGCCTACAACCTGGAGCAGTATGTCGCCGCAACTCTGGAGGCGACACTGATGCCCCCGGCAGAGCCGCGTTCGGAGTGGCGCGCGGAGATGGACCGGCTCACGGAAGTCTCCGTCGGCAACTATCGGGAAGTCGTGCAGGATGATCCAGCCCTAGTGGCTTACTTGCGCACTGTCACCCCGGAAACCGAGCTGAGCCGCCTGGCCCTGGGCAGTCGCCCGGCAAGGCGTAAACCCGGTGGCGGAGTCGAATCACTGCGGGCGATTCCGTGGGTGTTCGCCTGGACCCAGATACGACTGATGCTACCAGCCTGGCTGGGCACTGGCGCCGCCTTGGAGAATGCCCTTAAGCACGCAGATGAAACTGATATCTTGCGGGATATGAGTCGCCAATGGCCCTTTTTCCAAGGCGTTGTGGATATGCTCGAAATGGTACTGGCCAAAGCCGATCCCCGCGTTGCCTCCTGGTACGAAGAGCGACTCACCCAGGATGCAGAACTAATCCAACTGGGTGTCAGTTTGCGAGATCGACTGGCCCACACCGTAGAGGCCCTAAAACAGCTTACCGGACGGGAGAGCTTGTTGGATAACAATCCCGTGATGCGCTGGTCCATCCGCGTGCGCGATCCCTACACTGACCCTTTGCACCTATTACAGGCCGAGCTGATGGCACGTTTGCGCGAACGGGAAAGTGATGCGGTATTGGAAAGCGCGCTGATGGTCACTATTGCGGGGATTGCAGCGGGCATGCGCAATACGGGTTAAAACACCCCGGCAGCTGTGATGATACCGGGATTTGAGGCCTGCTTCTTTCACTGCAGCAGGCCCCAAGGCAATCAGAACCTGCCGGTAAGTGCCATCACGAACAGGTCTGCCGGCAACTGCTCTCCATTCACCTCCAACTGGCCACGATTGACCTTGAGGTACATTTGCAGCTCGCCATTGTCTTCGATCAGCAGTCCATAATCTCGCAGAAGCATTGCCTGACCTACCAGGGGGGACTGCAAGAGCGCCTGCTCTGCAGCGCTAACGGTCATACTACCTACCAGCGGTTTGAGCCACTGATCGATCTCACTGGCACCTCGGCGGGAGGATTTGCGCATACCCCGCCAATCGATATCAGCATCTACTAACACCGGGCCATTGCGAGATTGAATCGCCAGCTGTTGCTCCAGGCGCAGCGGGCGGCTCATTTCACGGGCCCAATTCCGCTCAGGGGCCGGCAACAATACGCGCAGGTAGTGCCCCAGATCCGCAGTCTTAATTCTCGGCAAAGTCATCTGCTGGCGCACAGAGGTAATCGGTGTTGCCGAGTCCACGGTGGGGAGCTTCAGGTCACTGATGACTTTCAGGGTCTGTGCCGCCAATTCTTCCAAGGTCAGGTCCAGGGTAACATCGCGCAATTGAACCGGCCCGGAATCTGATTCTGCCCTCAGCAACGACAAGCGCAGCTCCGCATTACCGCCCTCGCCGGGCATATATTCAAACTCGCCTTCAAGGGGCTCGGTAAACAGTACTTCGATACCTTCGCGAATATGGCGCAAGCTTCCCAGCTCCACGACACCGTTCAGCACAGCACCGCTGTAATCCGTAGATACGGCAATCTCCCCACCGTCAAACTCCAGCTCCCCGAGTGGGCCAGTATTTTTGAAAGGGTCTAAGCGGAGGGTATTCAGCACCCGGTTGTCGGCGGTAACCAGGGTCTCCAGAACTACCGGACTCGCCTGTAAAGCGCCATAAATGGACTCCAATTGAGCGCGCAATTCAGTCTGTAGTTGATCCAGCTCCAGCCGGGTCTCGGTATAAACCACACCCAGGCGCGGCCCCTTGGAGGTAAGCAACACCGGCCCATGATGGATCTCGGTATTGAGCTGGGTAGTGCCATCCGGCAATGCCACTTCAGTATTGGTTTCAGCACCAAACCATCCGCGTTCGTAACCCGTGGAATTCCCCCCCTGCAAGCGGCCCAACTGCTGCTTCCAAATTTCCTCTACTTTGGGGCCGATAAAACCCGGCGCAGCCAGCGCAGATATCACCATTAGGGCAAGCACAATAAATAGAAGTGAACGCAGTAGTTTCATAAAAAATCATCTAGCGAAGGGGTTTGCGCCGATGGTATCAGATTATGAGGCTATTAGTGCGACAAGAGCCTCGTTACTTGGTACGAATGCTGAACATTCATCAACCACGGCATAAGGACCTACGACCCATCTCTAAAGAGCAGAATCTCGGCTTGTAAAGTAGTAAATCTAATATTTCAAAAGCTCTGATCAAGCCTAAGAAGAGGGGGTTGTAAGCGGCCATAAATTGAAATTGACCATTATCGCTAGAGATCAGCTCACAAGTCTCTTGATCTCCTGTGGCACGCCTGAGTAATTTTATGGCTCGATGACAGCTTTAAACAACAATGTAATTTTTTAAACCACCCTTTAACTTCCCCTTAATCAGAGCAATTTAAAATGGTAGGTAACAATCTATTTTTCTTGTATTTCAATCTAACCCAGATTCTTATCTCCACGATTTAGCTTTCTTACAAATACCTCCGCAAAATAAAGGTCCTGATTACTATAAGAAAACCGCTATCTAGGAAATTTTTTTGTTTTCTACCTATTCATGTAAAAAATAATTATTGAATTCATAACCGTTATCTCGATCGGATCTTAAAAGATACCTTTACAACAACCGAAACTTCCATTACCGCACGTTGGGACACTCCCCCAGTTTGAGTAGACTTGTGGCCAAACTAGGAGAAGGAGAAGACGTTATGCGATATCTTGTTTCAATGGTGCTCTTGTGTTCTCTCGCAGGTTTCAGTTATGCAGATGACCGCATGACGCGCCTCCCATCCAACGCTGAACCCGTGCAAATTCTCGGCAAGACTTATTATCAAAGTGGTAATACTTTCTATGCCTTTAATGAGCAGGGCCGTTATTTCTACAGAGTACAGCCCCCCACCTCTATTCGTAGTTATGAGAATCCCCGGGATATGTATATCCGCGGCTCACAACCTCGCCCCCAAACTTGGGGTCTGACTAGAGACCAGGTAGAAGGCTGTATGAATGCCGCTGCAGATATGGCAAATGCTAACCCTGCGGTAGGTGGTAAGATTTATATTCGCGAATATAACCGCTGTATCAGTAACTTGCGCTAGCCATTGTGGCTATATTTACTGCTACAAGGGGCCTTCGGGCCCCTTTTTTCAATCGTTATTTTTTTACAGTTACTAAACTAGCAAGTCTTTCAACACACTAAAGCTATCAATCCTCTAATTTTAGAGCTGTGAAATATGCAAGCCGCTATTATCAGGTCTTATGGCAGCCCGATCGAAATTGCACAGATGCCTAAACCTTCACCGGATAAAAATAGTATTTTAGTAAAGGTACAATCGGCCAGTATCAACCCCCTCGATAACTGGGCAATATCAGGGGCTTTACAAAATGTAATGCCTGTAAAAATGCCGCATATTGTCGGGTACGATGTTACTGGGAAAGTAGTAGAAATTGGCAGCGCTGTCAGAAATTTTAAAATTGGCGATCTGATATTTGCACGCCCCGATACAAATCAAGCAGGTACGATTGCCGAATACACTTCAATCAAAGCAATGGACGCAGCTATCCGCCCCAGCAATCTTTCTAACAATGAGTGTGCCGCTTTCCCTCTCGTGGGTTTAACAGCCTGGCAATCTCTCGTTGAAGTGGGAAAGTTACAGAAAGGACAAAAAGTCCTTATTCATGCCGGCTCTGGCGGAGTCGGTACTATCGCTATTCAAATTGCCAAATATATAGGCGCCTTCGTAGCCACAACCACCAGTGATGCCAACTTTGCACTAGTCAAAAGACTCGGTGCCGACACTGTTATCAATTATAAAACCGAAAATTTTGAGGAGTTACTCCAGGATTATGACCTTGTACTCGACTCTTTAGGCGGAGAAATATTAGAAAGGTCTGCCAAAGTTCTTAACAAACATGGCCTATTAGTATCAGTCTCCGTCAAAGCTAAAGACTCAGGTACCTTAATTGAAAGGATGGGACAGCGCCTTCAACTCGTCTATTCATGGCCAAGTGGCACTACTCTCGCAGAACTTGCTTCACTACTTGAGAAAGGATTTTTGAAACCGGTTATTGATCGGGTCTACCCAATACATGAAACTCAAGCCGCACTCGACTACCTAAATAAGGGAAGAGCCAAAGGTAAAATAGTTATTGATGTGTTGCAGGGTAAATAAACGATAGTATAGGATTTCAACCTAGACTCAAAAAAACTGGAGCCCTAGTGAAACGGATATTTCTATTTTTGGGTACCCTGATTTCTGCCGCCAGTTATGCACAAAATATAACTTTGGCCGAAGCTGCTCTGGAGCGAACCTATCATAAGGTACGCTACGATCCTGCTTATGTGTCTATCCCCTATCCAAATGGAGATGTGCCGGCTGATACCGGTGTTTGTACCGACGTAGTGATTCGATCATATAGGAAGCTGGAGATCGATTTGCAAAGAGAAGTTCACGAGGATATATCGGGTCATTTTCAAGCCTACCCGTCTAAACGCATTTGGGGACTTTCCAGGCCAGATAAAAATATTGATCATCGGCGAGTACCCAATCTACAGGCTTTTTTTACTCGAAAAGGGCAATCGCTCTCAATAAGTGACAAGGCAGAGGATTATCTACCAGGAGACATCGTTACCTGGATGCTGCCCGGTAATTTACCCCATATCGGTATTGTGACTGCGAAACGCTCTCAAAAAACCAACCGGTACTTGGTCGCACACAATATCGGGGCTGGACCCGTGCTCGAAGATATGCTGTTTTCCTTTAAAATTACCGGGCATTACCGATACAACGCCGGCCAGGCAACCGAAAAGATTGAGTAACGAAAAAACTACGCTATTGCCAAGTGATTACAGCCTTTCTTTGACCGGAATATGGAGAAACATTTCCGCTGTCGGGCTGGTAACCTGATATCTGGGTGGGTACAGCTCAAAGTCTGGCCTCTCAATATAGTCGTAATTGGACTTTGGCAACCAGCTTCCCCAAATATACTTCAATGTCTGTTCCAGGGTGGTAATAGATCCGCGGTGAAAAAATTTTGCATATAGCTGCTCCGGTAGTTCCCGCGCCACCATTCCCTCGGGTACCTGAGTCAGGTCGGCAACCGGCGCACAGCAGACATACTTAAACTGAATTTCATCACCCGCTTCCTCATAACATTCATAGATACCAAAAGATTCATCGCTGATACGATTGGGGATTTTATCCCTGTAGGGCCGAAATGCAGACCAGAGCTTTGGCAAGCTGAGATTTTCATGGTCGTATTCCTGCGCTACCCCCACCAATTGCATCGCTGGCCGCGAAATAATTTGTGGCTCCATGGACAACTCATTTTGCAAGAAGTGCAGCATATGAGGGCTAAATTGATCCTTATACAACAACCGAAAAGGATCCTGCTGCTTTCGATACTGTGCCGGGGTTACGTTAAATAAAGCTTTAAACGCGCGAGTAAACGCTTCTTGAGAGTCAAATTGGCACTCCATGGCAAGCTCAAGAATACCAATATCTTCACTCAACAACCTCTTTGCGGCGACGGTCAATCGGCGCTTACGCAAATACTCTTTCGGTGAGTCCCCCACTAATGCCTTAAAAATACGGCTGAATTGGTAGGTGGAGTAATGAGAGGCAGCAGCAATTTCGTGAACAGAAATTTTGTCGTATAGATGCTGCTCTACGAAGTTGATACTTTTAAAAAATCGCTGCATGAGAGGCTCCTTTACTGCCTGTTTACGTTGGGACGGTGAGATTTTCGAGCAACACCTTCCCGCATTAGCTTGCCTTTAAATCAAATTCGCTCACTAGTGATAAAAAAGCGTAAATGGGTAAATGCCTTGTGCCTCAAAGGAATAATTGCCTGGTAGGCTGGATCATTAAAGAATGCATAGATCGCCTCCCGATCCGGAAAAGATACCACAACAAATGCCTTTGGTGACCGACCTCCGTCCAAGACCTCTTCCACATCATAAGAGGCAATAGGCACTCCTCCATACTGTTGCATTAATTGCGGTGCCAGACCTATATACTGATCAAATGCCTGCGATTCTTTCAGGTTTGGTGAAGACTCTATATGTAAAAATACTGGTAACAAAGCAATAACCTCTTAAGCGTAAATAACTTTTAGTTGCTTAACTAATAGCTTCTAATGACTAACCTTGAGAGGCTACTCGCCTATGCCAAAAAACCAGAAGTGGAACTATCGCAAGCTCAATAATCGTAGGGGGTAAGACCTGATCATCCACCAATCCAAATTCCAGAATATTGCTTAAGCGGCCCAGACCGCCAATAAAGAGGGATAAAGCCACGAAGTAAAACAATGCTTTATGTTTTTCGATATTGCTCAGGAAATACAGTAGAACCAACCCCTGGGCAAAGAAAACACCAAAGGCAAATCGATATTGATTATCCCCAAATCCTCTCAAGGGGCTATCCGGGCCAAAAATCATAGCACCACCAATCAGAGCAGCACTGCCATTCAGCCCTCCAAATGCACTGATACCACCGGGTACAAAACAGATCACCGCTAGCGCTACCACTAACAATTGGAAAATTTTTCTTTCTATAGAACTCGCCTGATTCATAGTGTCACCTTAGTTTGCCGTATTTGGAGTGATGACCTAATCATATTGGCCAGTAAGGCCCTATTTTTGATATTTCTTGCGGTCTTGGTATCCCACTAAGACAGCAAGAAATGTCAAAAGACGAGGCGCTTAACCGCTTATCTTTCTCTCCAACAGCCGGGTATATCCATATCCGGGCACCAGTTCCCAATATCCACAGAGACAGAAAGATGATTAAGAGTGTTTTGATTACCGGAGCGAATGCAGGCTTAGGCAGGGAATGCGCCAAGCAACTGGCGGAATACCAGCAGATTAACAAGATCTATCTCGGCTGCCGCAATCTGCACAAAGCCAAGGAAGCCCAGGCCGAGCTGGTGTCGGAAACAGGCAGGAATATCTTCGAAGTATTGCTGATCGATGTCGCGGATCAACAATCCGTGAAAGAGGCAGTTAACAACCTAGGCTCCCCAGTTGATGCGCTGGTTATGAATGCTGGCGGTACCGGGGGGAAAGAGTTTTACAACAAGACCCCCGAAGGAGTCACACAAATTTTCGCCGTCAACCTGCTTGGGCATGCTCTACTGACTAACGAGTTACTGAAAGCCAATAAATTAACCCAGACTGCTATCTATGCCGGCTCCGAGGCCGCTCGCGGCGTAGAAGAGATGGGTATGAAGCGACCAGACCTGAAAAGCGCCTCTGTGGAGGAATTTATGCAGATCTGCGAAGGAGAGCTCTATGCCAGTACCAAAGACGCTACTGTACCCTATGGTCCGATAAAGTATATGGGCGCCCTATGGATGTCTTCCATGGCACGGGAATTCCCCCATATCCGCTTCGTAACCATGAGCCCCGGGGCTACGGTAGGCACAGAGGGCTTCAATACACTGTCGTTATTCAAGCAATATATGATGAAGGGCATGATGCGGATTATGCTGCTACTTGGCAAAGTCCACAAAGTAGAAATAGGCGCCAAGCGCTATATCGATGCCCTACTGGATACAAGATCCTTCCGCACAGGTGTTTTTTACGGCAGTGAACACGGATTAACTGGACCTCTTGGTGAACAGCGAAAGCTTTTCCCGGACCTGGACAACCCTACCTATCAGGACAATGCCAAAACGGGGATCAATCGCTTTATCTAATGAAAGTTCGCATCAGGGAAGGGCCCTGTACACCCTTCCCTGCCCCCAAGTTAACGCCACCGATACCGCTTGTTTACCTATACTTGACTGTTAAATACTTACTGCTAAAAACAGCCAATGTTTCGGGTAATCTTTTCCCTGCTGTTGTTAATTCCCCTTGCCCTGACTGCTGCTGAAGATGTAGCTAAAGCAACTCCCCTGCGGCTGCTGGATCCAGCAACTGTGGATAAGTTCGTCAATGAACTGCCAATACCCGCAGAAATCCGCCCTCAGGGCTCAGCCTCGATTAAACTACCCGCCCGCCCCACTGAAGTTTGGATGGGGCTACGGGATAAGGAAGGCAAACGTTTAATGACAAAAGCCTGGGGTTTTGAATATGCAGGTCGCATCCACTCTCCTGGCCCTACTATTCGCGCCCGAGAAGGCCAACCGGTATTTGTACACTGGGCCAATGAGCTACCGGGTCCACATCTATTTCCTGTGGATCGATCCATTCACCTCGCCGACGTAAAAGATCCAAAAGCTGTACCTATGGTTATCCACCTTCACGGCGGGCATACAGAGTGGAAAAGTGACGGCAACCCCCTCGCTTGGTACACCCGCAATTATCGTGAGACGGGACCATTATTTGAGAAAAAGATTTACGAATACGACAACTCCCAGGATGCCGCCACTATCTGGTATCACGACCACACCCTGGGCATGACGCGCCTTAATGTTTACGCAGGTCTATTCGGTTTTTACCTGGTTGGCGATGACAATGAAGACCGTCTGATACAGGAGAAACTGCTCCCTGCAGAAGAGCGCACTTTTGTAGCCGCTATTACAGACAGCTTGTTTAGCTCCGATGGGCAGCTGTATTTTCCTGGCTGGAGGGACCAGCCTCCATCACCGGTTTCCCATGAGGTGGTTAAGGCCAATTGGCCCAATCCATCCCATCTCGACGAATTTTTTGGCAATATTATTCTGGTAAACGGCATGACCTGGCCCAAAGTCAGTGTCACTCCACACGTCTATCGATTTCGGTTACTCAACGCATCTGATACCCGCACACTGATACTCAGGATCGACGAAAATACACCCTTTGTACAAGTCGGCGGTGACGGCGGATTTCTCGATTACCCTGTAAAATTGAACGAGTTGATATTGGCACCCGCAGAGCGAGCAGATGTTTTAGTAGATTTCAGTGGTTATGAAGAGCGTGAACTAACACTGCGGAACTTTGGGCCGGATGTCCCTTTTAAAGGATTTGTAGAGGCCATTGATCCAAAGAGTTCAATTCCACTTGTCTATAACCCGGATGGTAAACGCGTATTAAGCGATGGGCGCGGCGGCATCACACCAGCTACCGATCCAAATACTACAGGCAAGATTCTACAATTTCATATTGCTTCAGCACCGATCCCCCCCCCTTCTAATAAACAGAAATCAGAGATTAAAAATACCACTGGAGATTTAAAACTCAGCCTAAATACTCCCTTGCGCACCCCACTTAATAGGCTTAACCAAGCCAGTCGCACACGACAACTTGCCACCTATCGGTTGGATGACCCCTATGGCCGCAATCTGCTCATGTTAGGTCCAGTAAAGGAGGGCTCCCTATTTTTTGAAGATCCTACTACAGAAATAATCCAACACAACGCCGTTGAGATCTGGGAAATATACAACCCTACAGTATCGGCTCATCCAATCCATATTCATCTGGTGGAATTCCAGGTACTGGATCGCCAGCCTTTTAAAGGAAAACTTATTGCCAAGCAGCAGAAATTTATGCATACAGATAAGATATTTCAGGGTGCACGCCTGGAAATAGAATCTCTACAGGGAAAACCCCTTCCACCACAACCAGAAGAAAGCGGCCCCAAAGATACGGTCATCGCCCTTCCTGGCCAAGTAACACGGGTAATAGCCCGCTTCGACCGCGAAGGCCTTTATGTATGGCACTGCCATCTACTCTCCCATGAGGATTACGATATGATGAGGCCGTTTAGGGTATTGGCACCAAAACATTCTGCCAACGATTAATCTTCTTCACGAACGAAGGACACTATCTCGAAATATAAACTACGTAACAGAGGAGCTCCTTGCCATGCTAATTGGGTTCTTCTAAAGACTTAATCTTTATTTGAAGAACATCTAGAGAAGGTTGCTCGGATATTGATCATAGACAAAATCTGGATAGCTTAAGGCTCTACTGAATAAGCAATACAGCGATATATCTATACCAAGTTTGAACCGGCCACAAATTTCACGTTAATGGATTACAACAACCTGAATGTGAAGAGATAGTAAAGCTAGCCACAACAAATCCCAACACCGGGGCATACCTATGTACATGCAGGCGACACGGAAAATCGAATAACCTGATGATCACTTTTATTTACCTAATCGAAAAATTTAATAGCCGTGGGGGTTCCATAATTTGACGACTACAACGAAAATACCGTCACATAAAGTATGCTAGTAAACAACCACAGATAAGTCACCCTGTCACCTTTAGCCAAAAGTGGCTTGCCTGTTATTTCATAGCCTTGAGGAAAGGTTCATTTGAAAAAGAAAAAATCATACCTGGCAGCTTTTGTAGAGTTTAGTATTTTCGATTTGTACATGAGGGAAATTAAATGAAAGGTTGGGAGAAACCTTCAAGGAGCATATTTAGCAGCGGAATTTTCTGCATTACATTAGCACTATCCGCATGTAGCGGCGGCGGGGGATCCGGAAGTAACGACACAACAAATCAAACCACTACGGAATATAATATAACTACGAGCCTTGGCGATGGAGGGGATATTGAGCCGAAGTCTGTAAAAGTGGGGCCAGGCCGCAATGCTCAATTCAATATTACATTAGAGGAAGGATATGTAATCGAGTCTGCAGCTGGCTGTGGTGGGAACTTGGTTGGAACAACTTATACCACAAGTGTTATCACCAACGATTGTGAAATCTCTGTTATTTTTAAACAAGAGTTTTTTAGGGTGACAACCGTCGCAGGTCCTGGAGGAAAGTTTCAATCTGATTCTCTGATCGGTAAAGGATCTATATCACTACACCTAATCCCGGACTCTGGATATGTAGTTGACCAAGTTAGCGGCTGCTCCGGCACACTAGATGGCAATATTTATAAGACAGGTCAATTAATAAAAAACTGTGAAGTCTCAGCCACATTTAAACGAGGAACAACTTTAGATGTATCTGTTGAGCCAACGAAATCATTATATTTCACTTGGGTCGATACTCCTGGCGCCTCTCACTATAAATTACATGAAAATGTAGATGGACAAACAGGGTTTGTTCAAGTTGGCGAAGATATTACTCAGGGTACACAAAACTACAAGCATATCGTTCCTCTCTTCGCACGTGTTAACGCCTCATATTTCTTAGAAGTTTGTTTTGGGCAGGTTTGTGAAAGTAGTAACACCGTATACGTAAGAGACTTATTAGCTAACGGTATTGGAGAAATATACCCAGAGAATTATGACCCTGTAGATGGCTATCTTTGTGACATGCAAATAAGCTCAGATCACTCAACCTTGGCAATTAGCCCATGCACAGAGAGTAGTTCTGCTGCAGGTATCAACAGCGATAGTAGTGACGAATATTTTTCGCAAGCCGGAGCCGTGTATATTTTTTCTCTTAAAGACGGAGAATGGTTACAAGAAGCATATATAAAGCCTACTCACCCAGGTAATTATGATCACTTTGGTTACTCCATCGACCTCAGTGCAAATGGTTCTAGGTTAGTTGTTGGAGCTCCTGGTGAAAATAGCTTATCAACAGGCATCAATGGCGACGGCAGTGACGATTCAGGTTCAAGCGTAGGAGCAGCATATATATTCGAGAGGGAGCATTCAATCTGGTCACAGGTCGCGTATCTTAAGCCCGATATAGCACCACCAAATAATGAAAGAAGGTATTTTGGTAGATCAGTTTCAATCAATGATACTGGAACTCGAATTGCCGTCGGCTCTCCTTTTTCTGAAGGGTATGAGAGTGCAACAGGTAATGTTTATATTTTTGAACTAGCGAGCAAAGCTTGGGTGCAGTCTACTAAGATTTGGGCTAAAAAGAGTGACTCGCTGGATCAATTTGGTGAAAGCTTAGAGTTTGACTCATCTGGTAACATCCTGCTGATTGGTGCAATAGGGGAAGACAGCGCATCTGGTGGGGTAAACGGTGATGAGAGCAACAATTCAGAAAATAGCTCAGGAGCTGCGTATATCTTTAAATACGACGGAATAGAATGGTTGCAAAGAGCATATTTAAAACCAACTAGAGCCCGTGAATATGAGCATTTTGGAGAATACCTAACTATAAGTGGCAACGGGAAGTATATCGCCATTGGCTCTAAGGAAGAGAGCAGCCGGTATCAAAGCGCCGGAGCAACATATGTATACCATTTTGATGGAGAGACGGCTTCACAAGCTGGGCTGTTACGAGCATCCAATCCCGATGAATATGATAAATTTGGAAGCAGTGTAAGCCTGAATTACGATGGTTCAAAATTGCTTGTGAGTGCTCCCGGTGAGGATAGCTATAGCAGTGCATTTTCAGGAAATCAAAATCACAATTACTATAAACTTGATGCTGGTGCACTCTATCTCTTTTCGCGGGAGGGCAATAGTTTTACTCAATCATCTTATATAAAATCTAAAAATGTCGATGAGTTTAAGATTATAAACTCCATTATTAGCCAACATAATGAGTCGATATTTACAGATGCATATAAACTAAACCAGGAAGATAGAGGGCGGCCTCTGATCTTAGTCTATTGATTTCCCACTAGTGGCAAAAAGCTCATGAAGAGTATAGAAACGATAAACTGTAATTATCAATGATAGAACTTGATACTTATTATGTAACTGGCGTCCAGTATTTCAGCCGGTTATCCTCAGTGTTCTGTCATTACTTAATCTCTTGCCAGAAAAGAAGTTCTAGATGCTATCTTCAACTGGCAGTTTTTTTCTAAGTGATTGATTAAGGTAATTCAAAACTAAATGCAGGAATTCACATCAGGACCATATATAGTCCTGATGTGAATAAATCAAAACCGCACTCAGCAGGGCGCCAAAGCCTTAGCCACACGGGAGTTGGTCTCCCGCCCCAGCTGTTCAGAAATAAAGTTCCCAGCCTCTGCCAGCAACTGTATATCTACGCCGGTTTCAATACCCATGCCATTGAGCATATAAAGCACATCCTCACTGGCAACATTACCAGAAGCGCCGCGGGCATAGGGACAGCCGCCCAGGCCGGCTACGGCGGAATCTACTACTGCGACCCCCATTTGTAAGGCCGCGTAGATATTGGCCAACGCCTGGCCGTAGGTATCGTGGAAATGCACCGCAAGTTTTTCCACAGGCACGCGGGTCATTACCTGCTCCAGCATACGCTTGGCGGATTCCGGGGTGCCGACACCGATGGTGTCGCCGAGGGAAATTTCGTAGCAACCCATTTCCAGTAGAGCGGCACTAACTTCTGCCACTTTGGCCGGATCAATATCACCTTCATAGGGGCAACCAAGTACGCAGGATACGTATCCGCGCACGGGTATACCGTCTTGCTTCGCTTTTTCCACCAGTGGACGGAAGCGCTCAAGACTCTCAGCAATACTGCAATTAATATTTTTCTGGGTGAAGGCTTCTGAGGCCGCGCCGAATACGGCGACCTCATCTGCTTTGGCTTCCACTGCGCGCTCATAACCTTTTAAGTTTGGCGTGAGCGCGCTGTAGATAACACCGTCTTTGCGCTGGATACCCGCCAGCACTTCCTCGCTGGCGGCCATTTGCGGTACCCACTTGGGGCTGACAAAACTGCCGGCTTCAATAACCGACAGCCCACTGGCACTGAGCTTGTCCACCAGAGCGATACGGGTCTCCACAGAGATAGGCTGCTTTTCATTTTGCAGCCCATCGCGGGGGCCCACTTCGACGATTTTGACCTGTTTGGGCAAAGTCATTATTGCTCCTCCCCGGCAAAATCCACCAGCAGACTACCGCCATCCACTAGTTCACCTTCGGCACAGAAGAACTGCTGCACGGTGCCAGCGGCTGGAGCCCGCAGGGTGTGTTCCATTTTCATGGCTTCCATTACCAGTAGCGGCTGGTCTTTTTCCACCGTAGAGCCGGCCTCAACCAGCAGCGAAATTATGGTGCCGTTCATGGGGGCATCGAGGCCGTGGGCCTGGTCATTGCTCTCGCCCATATCCGGTGGCAACAGCTTGAATTCCACCTGAGTGCCATCGATAAATACGGCACCGCCATCGCGGGTATCCACGGCAGAGAAACTCATGCGACGGCCATCCACCAGCATCAAGTCGCGTCCCGGCAGAAGGCGAATCTCACCGCTGTTTTGTTCCTCAGGCAAAGCATCGCAAGTCCAGCGCAGGCTATCGCCTTCCGCAACAAAGCGAATTTGAGCGTGCTGGCCACGGTAGTCCACCGTCTGGGTGCGACTGCCAGCCAGAGCATTGCGCCAGTTATCGCCATTATGCCAAGGAGAGAAAGGATCCCGCTGCGGTGCGCTATTGCGTAGATCGCGTTCTTCACGCTGCTGTAAATAACCGGCAATAGCAGCGCATTTCAGCGGCGTCAGTGCCTGCTCCTGATGCAGTACTTCCGCCTCGTAGTCCTCGATAAAGTGCGTCGAAATACAACCGCTGGCAAATGCCTGGTGATTGATCACTCGGCGCAGGAATTCGATATTGTGGCGCACACCGGCAATCTGATAATCACGCAGGGCGCGATCCAATTTGGCCAGGGCTTCTTTGCGGGTGCGGCCGTGGCAGATCAATTTGGCGATCATCGGGTCGTAATGCACGCTGATTTCATCGCCAGTCTGCACACCGGTATCCACCCGCACACCCTCGCCTTCCGCCGGGGGCTGGTGGCGCACCAACACGCCGGTTGCCGGCAGGAAATCATTGTCCGGGTCTTCGGCGTAGATGCGCACTTCCATGGCGTGGCCGTTGATCTGCAGCTCATCCTGGCTCATGGGCAGGGTATCGCCAGCGGCAACTGACAGCTGCCAGGCCACCAGATCCTGGTCGGTGATCATTTCCGTAACCGGGTGCTCCACCTGCAGGCGGGTATTCATTTCCATAAAGTAGAAGGCACCGCTGGCATCCAGCAGGAATTCCACCGTGCCGGCACCCACGTAACCAATCGCGTGGGCCGCGCGCAGGGCTGCTTCACCCATGCGGGCGCGCAGCTCCGGAGTCATGCCCGGTGCGGGAGCTTCTTCCACTACTTTTTGGTGGCGGCGCTGCACCGAGCAATCCCGTTCAAACAGGTAGACACCATTGCCCTGCTGATCACAGAACACCTGGATTTCCACATGGCGGGGACTCACCACATAGCGCTCTAGCAACATAATGTCGTCGCCAAAGGCATTCATGGCCTCACGCTTGGCAGCGGCCAGAGCTTCGTGGAATTCATCGGCACTGTCGACACGGCGCATGCCCTTACCACCGCCGCCGGCAGCAGCTTTCAGCAATACCGGGTAACCGATGCGATTGGCATGGCCTTCCAACAGCTCTTCATTTTGATTGGTGCCATGGTAACCGGGCACCAGGGGCACATTGGCCTCTTCCATAATACGCTTGGCTGCGGACTTGGAGCCCATCGCCTCAATCGCGCCGGTGGGTGGGCCGACAAAAATAATGCCGTTGCTATCGCAGGCGCGGCAAAACTCCGCGTTTTCCGACAGGAAGCCATAACCCGGATGGATGGCATCGGCACCAGTCTGCTTGGCAGCACCCAATACTTTGTCGATATCCAGATACGAATCCCTGGCCGGGGCCGGACCCAGGTGCACCGCTTCGTCCGCCATCTGCACATGCAGAGCGTCGGCATCCGCATCGGAATAAACGGCGACAGTAGCCACCCCCAGGCGGCGCGCGGTCTTGATAATGCGACAGGCAATTTCGCCGCGATTAGCTATTAACAGTTTGCGAATCATAAAAATTACCCTTCGCTACCATTCATCCAACTGGGTGCACGCTTTTCCAAAAACGCACTCAACCCTTCCTGTCCTTCCGGCGACACACGCACGGCAGCGATCAGCGCGCTGGTCTGGCCCTGCAATTCATCATTGATAACCCGGTTGGACATGGACATAGCCAGTTGCTTGGCCATGGCGACTGCCTTGGGGCCATTGTCGGCAATGGCATTCACTAATTTCTGCACATGCAGGTCCAGATCAGCCTCGGCACAGACTTCGGATACCAAACCGATCTGTTCCGCGCGTTCAGCGGGGAAACGTTCCGCTGTGACAAAGTAACGACGCGCATGGCGAGTGCCGATAGCATTGATGACATAGGGACTGATGGTGGCGGGCAGCAACCCGATTTTGACTTCGGACAAACAGAAGCTGGCGCGCTCAGAGGCCACGGCCATATCGCAACAGCTCACCAGGCCCACGGCTCCGCCAAAAGCGGCGCCCTGTACTCGCGCAATGGTGGGCGCAGGAAAAGTGTCGAGCTTGTACAGCATGGCGGCGAGCGCAGCTGCGTCGCGGCGGTTTTCCTCTTCTGAATAAGTCGCCATGCGCTTCATCCAGTTGAGGTCGGCTCCGGCAGAAAAGCTCTTGCCATTGGAGGCCAGTACCAACACACGTACAGCGGGGTTTTGCGCCAGGGTGTCAAAGGTGGTGGCCAGCTCGTGGATCAGTTCATCATCAAAAGCGTTGTGGATTTCCGGCCGGTTCAGGGTGACCGTGGCCACGCCCTCGCTATCCACTTCGCACAGCAATTTATCGCTCATTGTAATTCCTCGATTGGGGCGTCTATCACAAGCGGCACCGGAACATTTCGCTGGCGCCGCAACCACGGTTCCTTACATGCGGAACACGCCGAACTTGGTCTCTTCCGGTTCCTTGTGGCTGGCCGCCGCCAGACACAGACCGAGCACGCGGCGGGTATCCGCCGGATCGATAACGCCGTCATCCCACAAGCGCGCGGAGGCGTAGTATGGGTGCCCCTGGTGTTCGTAGTTATCCACAATCGGCTGCTTAAACTGGCGCTCTTCCTCTTCGCTCCAGGATTCACCCCGGGCGGCCATCTGGTCGCGCTTCACCTGGGCCAATACGCCAGCAGCTTGTTCCCCCCCCATAACCGAAATGCGCGCATTGGGCCACATAAACAGGAAGTTGGGATCGTAGGCGCGGCCACACATACCGTAGTTACCGGCGCCGAAAGAGCCGCCGATAAGGATGGTAATTTTGGGCACCTTGGCGGTAGCGACAGCGGTCACCATCTTGGCGCCGTGTTTGGCGATACCGCCCGCCTCGTACTGCTTGCCCACCATAAAGCCGGTGATATTTTGCAGGAACACCAGCGGGATCTTGCGCTGCGCACACAACTCAATAAAGTGCGCGCCCTTCTGCGCACTCTCCGCAAACAGGATGCCGTTATTGGCAACAATTCCCACCGGATAGCCCTGGATACGGGCAAAACCGGTTACCAGGGTGGTGCCGTACAACGCTTTAAATTCATCGAACTCAGATCCGTCCACAACCCGCGCGATAATCTCGCGCACGTCAAACGGCTGGCGCGAATCTTTGGGCACCACGCCGTAAATGTCTTCCGGTGGATAAATCGGCTCCACAGGCTTTTGGATATCCAGGCCAGGATTTTTGATACGGTTCAGGCGAGCTACAGAGCGGCGCGCTAACTGCAGGGCGTGTACATCATTATTGGCGTAGTGATCGGAAACCCCGGAAGTGCGACAGTGCACCTCGGCACCGCCGAGTTCCTCAGCAGAAACTTCTTCACCGGTGGCCGCTTTCACCAGGGGCGGGCCCGCCAGGAAGATGGTGGCCTGCTCTTTCACCATAATGGATTCGTCTGCCATAGCCGGCACATAGGCTCCACCGGCGGTGCAGCTACCCATAACCACCGCGATCTGCGGAATATTCTGTGCAGAGAGATTGGCTTGGTTAAAGAAGATGCGACCGAAGTGCTCACGGTCTGGGAAAACGTCGTCCTGGCGCGGCAAATTAGCACCACCGGAATCCACCAGGTAAATGCACGGCAGATTGTTCAGCTCGGCGATGGTCTGCGCGCGCAGGTGTTTTTTTACTGTGAGGGGATAATAGGTTCCACCTTTTACAGTGGCATCGTTAGCCACTATCACACAGGGCTGACCGGAAACGGTGCCAATGCCGGTAATAATACCCGCGGCCGGAACATCCTCACCGTACACCTCGTGAGCGGCCAGCTGGGAAAATTCCATAAAAGGGCTACCCGGATCGAGCAGCGCATCGATACGGTCCCGTGGCAATAATTTTCCTCGCGCCAGGTGTTTTTCCCTTGCGCGCTCGCCGCCGCCCTGGGCGATGGCTTCCACTTTCTCACGCAGGTCTGCCACCAGCGCCTGCATCTGCTCGCGGTTTTCGCCAAAGGCGGTATCGCGCGTGTTTATTTTGCTCTGCAACTGATTCATAAAGTCCGATTCACTTTCCCGGAGAAAAGACCTCCACAGGGCGCAGCTTATTGCCGCAGTGCCCGGCTGGAGACAGCTGCCGCCGGCAGGCGCCGGCGGCGAGAAGAAATGCCCAGCCTTAGCGGGTCTCTTTAAACAGCTCGCGACCAATCAGCATACGACGCACTTCAGAAGTGCCCGCGCCGATTTCGTAGAGCTTGGCATCGCGCAGCAGACGACCAGTGGCGTACTCGTTGATGTAGCCATTGCCGCCCAGTGTCTGGATAGCCTGCAGGGCCATCTGTGTTGCGCGCTCCGCAGTAAACAGGATTACAGCGGCGGCGTCCTTGCGCGAGTCCTCACCGCGATCACAAGCCCGGGCCACAGCGTACAGGTAAGAGCGGCTGGCATTCAGGTCAGCGTACATATCGGCGATCTTGCCCTGCATCAGCTGGAATTCACCGATGGCCTTGCCGAACTGCTTGCGCTCGTGAATATAGGGAACCACCACATCCAGGCAGGCCTGCATAATTCCGACAGGGCCTCCAGAGAGAATCGTGCGCTCGTAGTCGAGACCGCTCATCAATACGCGTACACCGCCGTTCAGTTCACCGAGGATATTTTCTTCCGGCACTTCACAGTCTTCGAACACCAGCTCACAGGTGTTGGAACCGCGCATGCCCAGCTTGTCGAGCTTTTGCGCCTGGGAGAAGCCGGCGAAACCGCGCTCAACGATAAATGCAGTGATACCACCGGAGCTGATGCCCGGCTCAGTGCGAGCGTAGATCACATAGGTATCGGCATCGGGACCGTTGGTGATCCACATTTTATTGCCGTTCAAAATAAAGCGATCACCGCGCTTCTCGGCGCGCAGTTGCAGACTTACCACGTCGGAACCGGAGTTGGGTTCACTCATGGCCAAGGCGCCTACATGTTCACCGGAACACAGCTTGGGCAGGTATTTGAACTTCTGCTCGCGGGTACCATTTTTACGGATCTGGTTTACGCACAGGTTGGAGTGGGCACCGTAGGACAAGCCCACAGAAGCAGAGGCGCGGGAAATCTCTTCCATGGCCACAGCGTGTGCCAGGTAACCCATATTGGAACCGCCGAACTCCTCTTCCACGGTCATGCCCAGCAGACCCAGCTCGCCAAACTTTTTCCACATATCCGCTGGAAACAGGTTCTCTTCATCGATCTGCGCCGCGCGCGGGGCCAGCTCCGCCTGGCAGAACTTGTAAACCATGTCACGGAGCATATCGATGTCTTCACCGAGACCGAAATTCAGGGTTGGGTAGGAGGTGTTCATAACGGCTCCACTGATATTTAAAAATGTCTTTAATTCAAATAACCGCCTTGGCGGTTGTTCAATACCACATGAGGCAACTGCGCCACTCTTGGCACAGTGCCGAAATCTGTTTAGGAAACGCTGCTGTCATCGCTTTGCGCCAGGGACTCACGGGCCCTGGATTCAGCTTCATCCAACTCTTCCATCAGGCTTTCGATATCCCGCAGTTGCTGTTGTAACTGCAGTCGCTTTTGCGCGATGCGCTCCAATAGACGGTGCAACTGCTCTACATTGCCGTGGGCCGGGTCGTACATATCGATAATTTCGCGGCTCTCATCCAGGGAGAATCCCAGCCGCTTTCCGCGCAGAATCAGCTTTAGGCGCACACGCTCTTCGGGACTATAGACGCGGGTCTGGCCGCGACGCTCCGGATTGAGCAGGCCCTTGTCCTCATAGAAGCGGATGGCGCGAGTAGTGATATCGAACTCCCGCGCCAACTCGGAAATGCTGTAACTATGGGGCTCAATTTGGCTTGCTTCTGCTTTCATAACGACTTCCTCAAGATGCCATCAAGCCTAGCAAGAGTTTACGTTAACGTAAACGTAAAGCACGCGCCAAAAAAGAACCCTAAGGCACTTCCAGTCACTTAGCCCACGGGGGTCCTGTGGGGAGTAGCCTCAGCGCCGAGCAGCTGTTGTAGCTGATTGTTGAGAAGTTTTTGATAGGAAGGGGTTAGGCCAGTCACCTCCAATGCCCAACCGGCACCGTGGTGCTCAATTCGCCCCACCAGGGAACTGTCCTCAAGAAGCTCCGGGTGCAAAAACAAGCCGCGGGACTGGTTGAGTAGCTGATCGGCACAGAAATCCGGACTCTGTGGCTGGGATGGGACTACCGCCAGAGCCAGCTTCAAACCGGTCGCACGGCTAACGCTCTGCATCTCCCGCAGCAATAAACCACAGCAGACTGCGCGGAAGGCCGCATCAGTTCCAGTGAAATCCAGGCCGATCTGTGGCCCGGCGCAACTCAGGGGGGTGGCGCCGTATATGCGCTGCAACAAACGCATACGTCCATCTAGCTCCCGCTGCAAACCCTCCAGGGCACTGCGACTTAACTGGTTGCCCAACTGCGCCCAGTTGAGGGGGCGAAGATAAAGCCCAATGCTGGGCTCGGTAACTTCAGCTACAGCTTGAGCAGACTCAGTAACTTGTGCGGGCAATTTGCGCTCCCGGGACAAGCTACCGGTAAGCAGGGCCGCAGCTGCACTAAATGGCAGGGCAAAAACGAGGGTCAGCAACAAGCTGGCCCAAGGGAAGGTAACGGAATTACCAGGCTCAAACGCTACGGTAATATTGCCGGCAATACTATCGTGCAGGACCACTGGCTCGGTGATCGTCTCCCCCTCTTTCAGGTCCCCCACTTCGGCCAGGGAATTCGATTCCACATCCTCAATTAAAATGCCGGAAACCATTGGAAGCTCCAGCAGTTGGCGAGCGATGAGCTGTAAGCTGATACGATCCCCCGCAACAATACTCTCCAGGCTCTGCCCCGCGAGAATAGTCGCTGCCGCCTTCGCGGTAACTCTGTCTCGCTCTATCTGGCCGGTGCGCTGCTGACCATAAAAATGCCCCAGTGCCGCCGCACAGAATATTGCCAGTGTTAGCCAGATAACCAGTGCCAATAAACGCTGACGGGCGCGTTTGGACAACTGTGCTAATTGAGCCGGTATTTTGCGAAGAATAGATACAATGGAAACTGACATAAACGGCGGCAGACATCTTGCGTATTGTTTTTTTACTATTGCCCCAGCTGTTTTGGAGCAGCGAGCATTTTAACGGTAGGCACCAAAATTGTGCATACCCAATTAATTCCTGAGCGATTGGTAAAGCAAACGACGAAATAGTTCAATTCAACTCGCACAATTCGAAAAGGAATTTTACTCTCCATTCGAACTGAGCCCATTAAAAACCCTGCTGACCGGCAGTCAATGAAATTAAAGCCCGGCAATTTTAGCGAAGAATCTCATAAGAGCTATAATGCGCCGGACATTTAATTCAATCGGGACAGAGCTTATGGGTGATCAAATAAATTCACAGGAATTCCACCTCTCCCTGAAACAGATTTCCCAGGCGTCAGGAAGTGGCACCCTGCGCTACCTGAGCTATCGAGATCAAGTCGCCAAGCTCGGCCTGGAGTATTCCGGTGAAGCCCCTTTTCCCGGTGAGGCTACGGACTTTACCCCGCCCCCCGAAGAACCGAGTGCACTTGAAGCCATTTGGTGTATCACCCTGCTGAGCCCCTCTGTCTCCCTGGCTCAACTCCAATACCTTCTGCGATTTTTTGATGAACAACAGTGGAGCCTATTCGCCGCTGATACTTTGGCACAAAGATGCGATCGCACCGTAATCCGCTTCCAAATTGATGGCGACCTCGATTTTGACAGCGCGCGCCTAGCCTGCCTTGGAGTGGCCGATGAGTTGGAAGTAGACCTAACCATCCAGGCTTCTGTTACCCAGAGGGTGCCAAAGCTGGCCGGCTTTGATATGGATTCAACCCTGATTGATGCTGAAGTCATTGACGAGCTTGCAAAAATTACTGGTATCGGTGATCAGGTTGCCGCTATTACCCAGGCCACAATGGCCGGGGATATGGATTTCTGCGAGAGCTTTAAACGACGCATGGCTCTGCTAAAAGGGTTTTCCGAGCAGCGTTTGGCTGAAATTGCCCGGGAACTGCCGTTAAAAGAAGGGGCCTATGAATTACTGGCAGCATTGCGCGCGCTGGGCTGTAAAACGGCACTGCTTTCTGGCGGCTTTACTTACTTTGCGAAATTCCTGCAGCGAGAGCGCCTGCCCCTGGATTATATCCATGCCAATGAACTGACATTTTCCGAAGGGGCCCTCACCGGCGAAGTGGTGGAGCCCATTATTGATGGCGATCGCAAACGCAAGTTACTGCAGGAAATTGCCGGAAGCTTAGATTTGGCACTGGAAAGTGTGGTCGCTATGGGTGACGGCGCCAACGATATTCCCATGTTGAATTTAGGGGAACTGGGTATCGCCATTCACCCCAAGCCCAAGGTGAGGCTACAGGCCCCCCAGGCCATCAATCTGTTTGGCCTGGACGCCGCCCTCTACTTATTTGGTCTCAATGACCAACAAATTGCCAAGCTCGGGGTATAACCCGGCTTAGCTCTTAAAGCATCGCGTGAGGAAAAGGGAAACTCGGCCGCTTATTGTGATCCGTGCAAGCACTGGGCCCGGGTTTCTGCCCACAACTGGCAAGAAAAAGCCCCAGGACGACTATTAGTAAAGCCCGTTTATACATAGGTGCCTCCCTTCCTGAGTAAAATCTCTGGGCAGCAGAGTACGCAAAGGCAATCCATTTGAACAGCCGTTTAATGATTTTTATGCCAGAAATCTGGCGTATTAATCACGCTATCGTACCAGTTCACTTAGCTATAAAAACAAACTGAAAGAATGCCCATAAAAAATATTTTGTGGAGCAAACTTTAGCATTAGCCAAAGTGGAAGGGAAAAAGAAAAGGGAGAGTTGCCGCAACTCTCATATTGATCTATGGGAATTGCGACAACTGGGAAAAGAGAGCGATTAACTCTCTTTTTTACCGTAAATAACCAGGCTATTTACTTTTACCGTCAGCGGGTGATAACCCACCTTGGCGCGCTCAAAAATGCGTGCAGCCACGTCTTTTTTACCAGTCTCAACCATATTGCGATATAGCGGGCGCAGGAACTTATTGCGGCCGATACTGGTGAGGAAATTCTCAAGGCGCTCGAAGGCCGGCTCGTAGTCGTTGCGCACTGCAATCATCAGCCAGCTGAAAGCCACTTCGTTATTGCGGGATTCGGTCAGGCCAAAGGCGCCGTCCAGTTCCTTCAACTGCGCTTCCGTCAGTTTCTCCGGCATACCATCGAGGAAGTACTTCCACTGGTGGAAAGTCCAACCTTTGGTATCGACATCCTTCGCCGCCAGCTTGCCGTCCAACCACTGTTGACGCACTGGATCCAATTTAGTGAAGGCATCGGACTGCGGATGCGGCGCACCTTCGGGAATACCCGGATCGAAGATCCACTGAAGGATACGATCGCGGTCCAGCTTGTCAGCGTGCTCAACCAGCAGGGTTTTGTCGAGGTACTTAACGAAGTCTTCGGTGGTGATGCTCTGGAAGGAGAAGTGGTTGAAGTACTCCATCAGGAAGCGGTCAAACGCTTCACGACCTACTTTCTGCTCCAGCTCATACAGGAACAGGGAGCCTTTCTCGTAGGGAATATTGGAGAAGACTTCATCGGGGTCACGTCCGCGCAGGTCGATCGCCATAATCTCATCGCGAGGCTCTTTATCAGCCAGATCCGCTTGCAGGTCGTCATAGCCCAGGGCCATTTCCATCTGGTAGCGCTCATCACCGTAGACGAACTGCATAATGCGGTTAGTCAGGTAGGTGGTGAAACCTTCATTCAGCCAAAGGTCTCGCCAGCTGGCATTAGTCACCAGGTTGCCGGACCAGGAGTGGGCCAGTTCGTGGGCAATCAGGGCCACCAGGCTCTTATCACCGGCGATCACCGTCGGAGTGATAAAGCTAAGGCGCGGATTTTCCATGCCACCGAACGGGAAGCTGGGAGGCAAAATCAGCAGGTCGTAACGATCCCAGTGGTAGGGGCCATAAGCCTTTTCGGTCACTTCCAGCATGGATTCGGTATCGGCAAACTCAGCCGCTGCAGATTCCAGCATGGAAGGCTCAGCGTAGACACCGGTGCGCTCACCCATAGGCTTGAACTGCAGATCGCCAACCGCCAGGGCAATCAGGTAGGAGGGAATGCGCTGGGGCATTTCAAACTCGTAGACGCCATCTTTGGCTGACTGCGGATCATTGTTCGCACTCATGACTGCGCGCAGTTCTTTCGGTGTGCGTACAGTGGCGTTGTAAGTGATGCGAACTTTCGGGGAGTCCTGCAGCGGAATAAAGCTGCGCGCATGGATCGCCTGAGCCTGGGTAAACAGGAACGGATGCTTTTTACCAGCAGTCTGCTGAGGCTCCAGCCACTGAACGCCGGAGGCGCCCGGCGCTGTACGGTAGCGGATAGTAATGCTGTCGGCATCTTCCGGCAGCTCAATATTCAGCGGAGTGCCCAGGTGACTGTCTTTCTCGCCCATGGAGAATTTTACTGGCGCGCCATTGGCGGATACAGAAACCACTTCCAGCTCGCGGGTATCCAGCACCATCGGCAGGTTCTTGTCGTTGAGACGCTTGAAGTCCAACTTGGCTTCACCTTCAAGAACCTTGCGGGAGAAGTCGACAGTCAGGTCCAGATCCAGGTGTTGAACCTGGTAATCATTGCTGTTGGCAAAAGAGTGGTAATCCACTCCGGACTGGGGCGCTTTTTCAACACCCGGCTTCTTCTCGATCACAGCGGACGCCTTCATCGGCGCGCTCGCACTGTCTAATTCGGCCTTGGAAGGCTCCGACTTGGAACAGCCACCGGCAACGGCAAGGCCGCCAACGATCAGACTGGTACACAGTAAACGGGGCAACATGGGTCTACTCCCTGAGTTCAGCTTTTCAATTTGCGCCACAGGATACCTGACAGAGCGCAGATGAGAAACGACAGGGGACTCTGCACCCGACGTAAGCGGGCACACTGATCACCCGCTTTAGCCACAGCTACCGACAGTCATGCCGCGTTTTGCCAATAAACCAGATTAATGTCTCAGTTTCGTCGCCTTAGGACGAATTTCGTGACTAATAGCAGCAAGGGAAGAAAAATACTGACCGGGAATTAATACATCGTTCACTTTCCAGATTCAGACTGCGGTTCTTTTATAACAAGCACTAAAAGGAGAACCCCATGTCCCTGTCCCGGAGGCGGTTTCTACAATTTTCTGGCGCAAGCTTGGCGGCCATGCCCCTGCTGAAAGCCTACGGTTCCGGCCAAGAGCCCTTCCAGCACGGCGTAGCCAGCGGTGACCCCCTGGCAGATCGCGTAATTCTCTGGACCCGTATTACTCCGTCCGCCGATCCGGAATTCCAGTCCATGGTGCCCTACACCTGGCAGGTCGCCCTGGACCCGGAAATGGCCATGGTGGTCAATAGCGGCAGCGGTATTACCGGGCCCGATGTGGACTACACCATCAAAGTGGATGCCAGCGGTCTGCAACCCGGCACCAGTTACTACTACCGCTTCTACTCCAACGGTATCGACTCGCCCATAGGCCGCACCCGCACCCTGCCCATCGGCCATGTGGATAAGCTGCGCTTTGCGGTTACCAGTTGCTCCAACTATCCCATGGGTTATTTCAATGTTTACCGGGAAATTGCCCTGCGTGCAGACCTGGATGTGGTACTGCACCTGGGGGATTACATTTACGAGTACGGACCCGGTGGCTACGGTACCGGCACGGGCCTGGGGCGAGAGCCAATCCCCGCCAAGGAAATGGTGGATATCCAGGATTACCGCCTGCGCTACGCCCAATACCGCTCCGACCCGGATTTACAGGAAGTACACCGCCAACACCCATTTATCTGTGTCTGGGACGACCATGAAACCACTAACAATGCATGGGCTGGCGGTGCTGAGAACCACAATGTCCAAGATGGCGAGGGCGACTGGTTTGTACGCCGCTCGGTAGCCAACCAGGCCTACTTCGAGTGGATGCCCATCCGCGATAACGGCATCTTTGATCTATTTGGTGACAGGGCCATCTACCGCAGCTTCCGCTTCGGCAATCTGATGGACCTGATGATGCTGGATACCCGCATCGCCGCGCGCTCCGAGCAGGCCAACTGGTTCGATCAGCAGACCGCCGACGACCCGGAGCGCAGCATCCTTGGTACCCAGCAGGAACAATGGCTGCACAACAGCCTGACCCAGTCCCAGTCGGATGGCGTGCGCTGGCGGGTATTGGGGCAACAGGTAATGATGGCGCAACTCACCCTGGCCAGGGATTTGTCTGTGAATATGGACCAGTGGGATGGTTACACCGCATCCCGCGAGCGCCTGTTCGACCACATTGCCGACAATAATATCGACAATTTTGTCGTCCTCACTGGAGATATCCATAGCTCCTGGGCCTGGGACCTGGCCAGCAATCCTTTCAGCATCTTGAAATACGGGCGCCTGACCGGACGCGGTGCCCTCGGCGGTGAGTTTGTCACTCCCGGAGTAACCTCCAGCTTCCTGGACAAATCCCACCTGACGGATGTTGCAGCGATTGCTATGGACGGGTTGATACCACACCTCAAGTGGGTGGAGATAACCCGGCGCGGTTACCTGCTGATGGATGTTTCCCACTCCCGCGCCAAGGCCCACTGGTATCACGTGGATACAGTCACCAGTCAGAATTACAACGCCAGCCTGGCAAGGATCTATAAGCAGGAAGCGGGGCAAAACCATATTCAGCGCGCCTGGAGTGAAAGCACAACTGATGAGTTGGTACCGGCACCGGCACCGCAGTACGGCGCCCTGGCGCGCAATACCATCGCCGCCCTACGCAGCCGCTACAACGTCTAATTTGCAGGCAATAAAAAACCGCACCCCTGTTAAGGCGGTGCGGTTTTTTAAAAAGCTTACAGAAAGAGATTATTCGAGACTGAAATCGAAGTTCATATCCTCCGCCGGTGCCTGCACATAGTACCCCTGAATATAATCAGTACCGGTCTGCCACAAAGTCGGCAGCATACTGGCCTGCTCAATATGGGGCACTATCACCTTGGTATCCGCCTCACCCAAGCGCTGTACCAATCCTGCCAGGGAGTCACTGCTCTCGCCTTCATCCTGGACCTCGCGCACGAAGGAGGGATCGATCTTGGCGATATCCACTTTCACATGCTCAAGAGCCTTGAACGGATTGAGTCCGGTGCCGAAATGACAGACCGAAACGCGACAACCCAATTGCTGGACCTGAGTGGTAAAGTCCCGGGCCGCGTGCAGGTTGCTGTTGATATCCTCCTGACGCAACTGGAAGATCACCGTTCCCGGCGCCACCTTGGCAGCTTTGAAGGCAACCCCCAGCCAGCCGGGTAAGCTGCTGTCCACCAGTGAAGCAGTGGTGATATGCAGCATCAAAGAAATATTCTTGCCCTCAGCCCTGGCGGCTGCGGCGGCCTTGATCGCGGTAATAATTACCCAGCGATCCATTTTCGCCGACAGGCCCGCATCGCCGAGTTCCTGCAGGAAGGCCAGCGGCGCCAGCTCTTCCTTGTCATCGAGCATACGCACCAATACTTCGTACAGTTGCTCGCCAGTTCCCTGCAAACTGAGAATTGGCTGGTAGAGCAACTTCAGGCTGCCGGCCTCCAGGGCCTGAACCACCCGTGCACGATGATAGGTATCGGCGTCGGCACCACCTTCAGTATCCGGCTCGTAGAGCGCAAAATTCCCACCTTTCTTTTCTTCACCCAGAGCCTGCTTGTGAGCAGATAGCGCTTGGTCCAGCACTTGTTGCGCACCGCTGGAGGCCTCACTCATCAGGGAAATACCGATAGAGGCAGTAATTTGCAGGGTTTTGCCATCTGCATCGAAGATGGTGTCGGAAATCTTCTTCAATATATCCTGCGCGCGTTGCTCGATGCTGTCCGGAGTTGTATTCGGGCTGAGCAGGCAAAAGGCATCTTCACTGTACCGGGCCAGGGTATCGCCACTGCGTTGACAGGACTTGAGTAATTCCGCCATGCCTTTTTGCAGGGCGTCGGCACCTGCCACTCCAACAACTTTCAACACTTCATCTTCAAAGCGATCCACTTCTATCAGCATCAGACCGCCAGTATTGTGGGAGTCCGCTGCAGATTTGATGCTGGAATCCAGTACCTGCAGGAAGTGCTGACGATTGAAAAGCCCGGTCAGCGGATCGCGGTTCTTGATATCGCTGAGCTGCGCTTCCAATTGCTCCGTATCACCCCGGCGCGAGGCAATACGCACCTGCAAACAACGCTCATCGTCGTAGGTGGTACTGAGTACTTCTGCGCGAGTGGGCAGGGATTCGCCAGAGGCGGTCTTAGCGGTAAATTTCCACTCTTTCGCCTCCAGCTCATTGTTATCGATAGCGCAGCTTTTGAGGAATTCACGCCCCTCTTCCTGCTCATTTTCAGCCAGCATATCAATCAATGGCTGGTATTCAATGTCCTCGCCAGAGTCGTAACCAAAGCGCTCTGCAAGGGAGTCATTGGCGTAGACGATCAAACCATCAGATATATAAGCGATGGCATCTTTGGAGCTATCGAGTAGCTCCTTGGCACGGTTAAGGGTCGCGTGATAGCGGCGGTCGTGTAGGCGAGCCTGACGGCGATTGGCGAGCGCCCCCAGCTCCCGCTGTATCACAAAGAGAAGGTGTTGGTCTTCATCCACCACTACGACATCGCGGGCTCCGAGCTTCAAACCTTCCACCACGGGTTGGGCACCGGTGCGCTCGGTCAGCATAATTACCGGGACATCTTTTTGCAGCTTGCTGATGGTACGTAACGCCACTGAGGGGGGCACCTGAGTACTGCTTTCAGCCGCAATCACTAAATCCCAGGTTTTATCCTGGAGTAGGCGGTTAAACACAGCCTCGCTGGCCACATGCTGTGCTCGGTTGGGACGGCCTGCGTTGTGCAGCATACTCACAAGGCGCTGGGCTTCCGACGGGGTATCGTGAATCAGGAGAAGTCGTATTGTGTCGTTGCTACTCATTATTTGCTCTATTTTTTTAATGGCGGCACACAGCTACCGCTGGCGGTAATTTTAGGGGGCGTCAAGGATGGCATACAAGGGTAGATCAAACTGGTACCTGTGATCTAAATCACACAACGCTCCCCTATAAAAGCTTCCGCCTTTCCCATTTGCGAAACCACAGTCGCTAACCAAACTTTCCCAACCTAAGAAGCCCCTGAATACAGCGCTATAAAGCGAAATAGCAGCTGCTGAATAGGTCGACCGGCCAACTATATCTGGCACGGGCGTTACGGGGTTAGCCTAGATCAATTTGGCGGTATTTATTCGCCTAACCCATATCTCTTTATAAGAATCCCTGTCGAATATACAAAGATAACCCTTACAGCTATCAGCTGAGGTTTAGCTATGTTCAGCAACTATCGGGGATTTTGATGGGACGCCGGGGATTTCACGCACCAGTTTTGGTACCAGATAACCGGGTAACTGCTGGCGGAGATGTTCGATTAGCTCCAGCGCTTTCGCATCAGAGACTTCAAAATGTGCGGCACCATTTACTCGATCCAGCTGATGCAAATAGTACGGAAGTACTCCTGCTGCAAAGAGGGCTTCGCTCAACGCACCCAGCGCCTCGCGACTATCATTGACGCCTTTTAATAGCACCGCTTGGTTGAGCAGGGTGACCCCTGCGCTTCGCAACTTTTGCAGAGACTCCCGCACCTCACTATCAATTTCATTGGCGTGGTTGCAGTGCAACACCAGCACGGGCTTCAAGCGGGAACCGGTAAACCAATCCAACATTTTCTGGTTTACCCGGCTGGGGGTAACTATCGGGAGGCGGCTGTGAATTCGCAGCTTATCCACATGGGGAATCTCGGCCAGCTCATCGGTGAGCCAGGCCAGTTGACGGTCACTCATTACCAAAGGATCACCGCCGCTCAGAATCACTTCGCGCAGCTCAGTGCGCGCGCGAATGTAGTCTAGAGCTGCCAGGCTCTGTCTGCGAGTTAGGTGGTTGTCACCGTAGGGGAATTCACGTCGGAAACAGTAACGACAATTGACCGCGCACTGGCCCGCAGTGATCAGCAGTAGGCGCCCGTGGTATTTGTGAACAACTCCAGGTAGAGGGTTAGCTTCTGCCTCTTCAAGGGGGTCTGAACTAAATCCCGGCACTCTCTCCAACTCATCCGCACCGGGTAAAACCTGTAACAACAATGGGTCTTCGGGATCGCCGCAACGCATGCGCCGGACAAAGGGGCGCGGCACGCGCAGGGAAAAGCCAGAAGCTGCTTGCAAGGCCTTCGGGAGGTTACGCGGGTCTAGCTGTAGTAATTGAATCAACTCTGCCGGATCAGTGACCAGATCAGACAATTCATCCTGCCAGCAGCGGGATTCCTGTGTGTCGATAAGCTCTATACCGGGGGCCGATGATGACGCCATCATGGAGATACACTACAAAATAAGAGATTGTATCAGATCCCCCACAGCAATCTCCCGCCACCACTGACAGTGATGCCCCACAAAGGGTTCAGTGACCAGGTAGACATGGTAATTCGCACAAACCCATTAGAGAAATGGCATCTGTTTCAGACCCTATCTAGTGAGTTAGTTGAACCCTCAAATCGATTCCCTAGGGTAATTACATAAACTGAATTTATTTTTGCAGAAACCCTATCAACATAATCAAAAAATCTTCACCAATCTTCTGTGGAAAAATATCGGATAGTTGGACTGTATCTTTAAGCAGCCAGAGCCTTAAGGAGCCTCTAAATAACTCCGTAATGCCTCTGCGGGTCTTGAAGGCTTTAGATGTTAGGCGCAGCTCGCCGCGAATGGCCGTAGCCCTTTGCAAGAGCTGCAACGCAGCAGCTGTGGCCTTCAAGGCTCGCCCTTCGGGGCTTGCAGAGCGATTCACACTCCGCGTTGCGACTTCTTGAAAGGTCTAGACATTCCTGCGAAGCCGCGCCTTGATTGTGAACCGCTCTGCATGCCAGAGGTATCATGGAGTTATTTAGAGGCTCCTTAACTCTTCTTTACCTGAATTTAGGAATAGACTCATTATCGGCGAAGCAAGTATTCACTCTACCTACCAATAAAAACCCTTACCCCACAAAACACTCCACTGCAACAAAGAAAATCTACACAGTCGACATTTCCACAGTGAATTCAGGGAGCAAAAAACATTTTCCTTAAGAAATTCGGCAAGGATAAAGCAAAGCAAAAATTCTTTATTAATAAAATTTTTATCACTAGAAAAAACATCCCCCAAAAACCATCAACAAATATCAAAAAATTCATAATTCCCTTATTCACAATAGGGATAATTCAGTGTTAATTTAAACGCCGGCAAAGAAAAACCATTTTGCCGACCCCGCCAAAGGCGGACACTATCAAGAAATAAATAAAACACCTAAAAGGTGTTCAAACAGTAAGTTTAGAATTACAAAAAGGAATTACCTAATGGAAATGCAGCTTGAATTGCTTGAAGCCAATAAAGACCTACTGATTGAGCAAACTCGCGCACATCCTTTCTTGAAGCGTTGCCGTGAAGGCTCCATTACGCTGGACGAATTAAAAATATTTTTGGTTCAACAAGGGATCTACAGTGGATTTTTTGTTAGATATCTCTGTGCAATGATGGCAAACCTCCCGAGTAACCACGAAGTCCTGGAGCTTGCCGAAAATCTAATGGAAGAGCTGGGCCTGGAACCAGACAGCCCCAAACCCCACGCAGAAATCTATCACGAAACCCTCGAGCATTTTGGTTTGACCCTGGAAAACGCAGAAGTTTTACCAGGCACTCAGCACCTGATCGATACCATGTTCAAAAACTGTCGGGACCTCAGGGCCAGCGCAGGATTGGGAGCCCTATGCCTGGGAGCCGAAGCCCTGGTACCCGATTTATATACAGATATTGTTGCCGGATTTCGCTCTTGCGGCGTAACCGATGCAGAAATGCAATTTTTCCTGCTGCATATTGAATGTGATGACGGCCATGCAGAAACCATTCGCGATATTATGGTAGATATCGGCTCCAAGGATCCCAGCCAACTGGACATAATGCTTGAAGCCGGGCGCCACCTTGTAGAGGCCCGCTTACAATTCTTCGATTCTATTGAAACCGCCTACCACTCCACTAAACATAAAAAAGCTGAAGCTGTTACAGCTTAATGAGCAAGCACTTATCAACCCACTCACAGGTGTTGTTGGAGAAAGCACGGGCATAGGGAAATGCCACCAACATAAATTCGACAGAGATCGAATCATTTTGAGTTAGGCTTTTAAAAATTATTCTGCGATAAGAAAATAAAAAAGGAAAATTTATTAAATATCGCAGAATTAATATGACTTGCTGTGAGAATTGGAGATAACAATGGCTGAAACACTATCACTGGCAAAAAACGAACTGGTTGAACGGGCCAGTGAAGCAATGAAACAGCACCTCAGCACGCCCGAGTGGTCTCTGAGGGAAAAGCTTGCACTGACTTGCCGAATTTTATTTAACGATGGCCACGATTCCGGTCTGGCTGGGCAAATTACCGCCCGCGCGGAAAAGCCCGGCACTTATTACACCCAACGCCTGGGTCTCGGCTTCGATGAAATTACCTCATCCAATCTATTGGAGGTCAACGAAGACCTCGAAGTACTGTCCGGTGAAGGGATGGCCAATCCGGCCAACCGCTTTCACTCCTGGATCTACCGGGCGCGCCCCGATGTGAACTGCATCGTGCATACCCACCCCATGCACGTATGTGCGCTTTCCATGCTGGAGCGCCCGCTAAAGATTTCCCATATGGACGCCTGCATGTTGTATGAGGATATTGCCTTCCTCAAAGACTGGCCGGGTGTACCCGTGGGTAACAGCGAGGGCGAGCTGATTTCCGCCGCTATTGGGGACAAGCGCGCAATCCTACTGGGACACCACGGCCTGATTATGGCCTGTCGCTCTGTAGAGGAAGCCTGTGTAATGGCGGTTCAGTGCGAGCGCGCTGCCAAACTGCAAATATTGGCTGAATCAGCCGGCACCATCCAGGATATTGATCCCGAACTGGGCCGCGAAGCCCACGACTGGATCCTCCAGGAAAAACGCACGCAAGCGACTTTTGCTTACTTTGTGCGCCGCATGCAGAGAAAAGGTTATGGCGGCGGGGACGACCCATTAAGTTAAGTGCTTTTGTGCAATGGGCTAAAGCCCATTGCACTGCCGGCTGTCCCAATAATTACAGCTTGGCGATAACAACCGGAACACCTCCCCTCCATTTCTCTCTGGTATTCGTTCAAGCTCCCACCCTCCTGTATAATCCCGCTCCATCATGCAGGGCTGGCGGTGAAGTCTCTTTTCCCCAGCCAGACGAGTTACCTGCGGCTACCATTTGTGGCGGAAGCGGAGGGCGTTAGCCCAGCCTTGGCCGGAATCGGCTAGAAACAAAAAACTCGTTAAAAATCATATAGATAAATGACTTAAAGGGCTCTATTTGCTATGGCTAGTTACTCCACTAACGAATTCAAGGGCGGCCTCAAGGTGATGCTGGACGGCGACCCCTGCTCAATCGTGGAAAACGAATTCGTCAAACCTGGTAAGGGCCAGGCGTTCAACCGCGTGAAGCTTCGCAACCTGAAAACCGGTCGTGTATGGGAACGCACCTTCCGCTCCGGTGAAAGCCTGGAAGCGGCGGACGTGATGGATCGCGAAATGGAATACTTGTACAACGATGGCGAGTTTTACCATTTCATGGAGCCCGAGACTTTTGAGCAGCACCAAGCCAGCAGCGATGCTGTGGGCGATGCTTCAAAATGGCTCAAAGAGCAGGATATCTGCACTGTAACCCTGTACAACGGCTCTCCGCTGGCAGTTACTCCGCCCAACCACGTTATCCTGGAAATTACCGATACCGATCCGGGCCTGCGCGGAGACACCGCCCAGGGCGGCACCAAGCCGGCCACTTTGGCTACCGGCGCCGTTGTGAAGGTTCCTCTGTTCCTGGAAATCGGTGAAACCATCAAGGTAGACACCCGCACCGCCGAATACCTGGGCCGTGCCAAGGAAGACTAAGTACCTCCTCCCCTCGAGCGGCCTACGGCCGCTCACCTCCAGAGCTACCCCTCATGAGCACAGATACCTGGCGCCCCACCGCCACTATTGCAGCCCTGCGCCAACGCGCTGCGCTACTCGCTGAAATACGCACATTTTTTGCTGAGCGAAATGTTGTAGAAGCCGAAGTTCCGGTGCTATCCCAGCGCGCCACCAGCGACCCCCATATCGAGTCCATCACCACCGAATGCCGGGGCGAAAGCGCCTACCTGGCCACCAGCCCGGAATTTGGTTTAAAGCGTTTACTCGCCGCAGGATTGGGAGATTGCTACTACTTGGGCAAGGCTTTTCGCCAGGGCGAATCCGGCGGTCGACACAACCCCGAGTTCACCATGTTGGAGTGGTACCGCTGCGGTTGGGACGATCACCAACTGATGGAGGAGGTCGCCAAGCTGCTCTGCGGTATTTTGGCGACGGACCAGGTTCAGTCCCTCAGTTACCGGGAATTGTTTTTAAGGGAGCTGCAACTGGACCCCCACAGTGCCAGCGAAGCCGAGCTGATTTCCTGCGTTAAGCGGGAAATGGAATTGTCTTTTGTACCCCGTGAACGCAGTGAGTGCCTGGACCTGCTGATGAGTCACCACCTGGAACCCACCATGAGTGAGGGCATCACCCTGCTCTACGACTTCCCCGCAGAGCAAGCGGCACTGGCAAAAGTGGTGACGGACGAACAGGGGACCCCCGTAGCCAGGCGCTTCGAAGCCTATGTGGGTGGATTGGAACTGGCCAATGGCTATTGGGAGCTGACAGACAGCGCAGAACAGCAGCGCCGCTTTGAAAAAGATCTGGAATACCGTCGTACTAACCAGCGCCCTGTACACCCCTTTGAAGAGCGTCTGGTTGCGGCCCTGGATCAAGGCATGCCCGAGTGCGCCGGGGTCGCGCTGGGAGTCGACCGATTGCTGATGTTAAAAGACGGTTACCGATCGATAGAGGAAGTTATCGCCTTCCCTTTCAGTCGGGCTTAGGGGCCGCCGGCGCCGGAGTGTATTGATAGCGGGCAACCTCGCCAACTGCAAAAAAGCCACTATCGAGCAGTAGCTGCTGACGATCCGCCGGCACTAAAGCTACAAGATTTTTATGGTGGCTACCCTGGGCAGCGGTTAGCAGATGCTTGAACAGGGCCCGACCAATCCCGCGACCCCGGTAATCCGGAAGTGTCACCAGGTCATAGAGCCCCAGTGCATCCGCTGCCGCAAACAGGCAACCGGCGGCCACCGGCACACCATCCAGCTTAGCGAGAAATAATTTCAGTCGCCCGCGTCGCTGCTCGGGGATTTCCTGCAGGCCCTGATAGAAGTGCGCCAACTGTGCCCCTTCCAGCTCCCCTGCCGCCGCTGCCTGCACCGCGCCGTAATCAGGCAAGACCTCCTTTTTCACCGCACTAATAGTCAGCTGTTCCACTACCGGAACCTCGGCAGCGCTGAGTCGGGGTATCTCGGCGGCCATAGCTACCAGGGACTGGCGCCGCTTTAGCCCAATCTCATCCAAAGCGTCATTGTCCAGGGGTTTGGTGGCACTGTGCCAAAGGGTAAAGGGGCTGTGCCGCTCGGCAAAATAATCCAGCGCAAAACGCTGAATAATGCGCGGCGGCATTACCATATTGGAAATCACCTGATTGAGCCCAATGGAAGGCAGGCCGCTATCACTGCGGACAATACCTGTAATTTCCTTGGTGCAATCTGGAGTTACCAGGCTCGCGCGGTAATCCGCATAAGCCTCCAAATTTCGGCAGGTAAGATTTTTAGCGCTGAGACTATATTTCATGGGTCAAAGGATAGTGCCAAGAACAGTGCCGTTGCATCATTTCCCCAGTGATCCCAGCCCCGCAGCCGGTGTTCGCTACGGGGCGACAAGCCTTACTTCTGTACTTGCGACAGGGCACACTGATCCATGGATAATGCCGGTTCAGCACAGGTGGCTGCCCCGACAACTTTTGCCGGCACTCCGGCCACTAACACCTTTGCCGGTACCGTTTTAAGAACCACACTTCCGGAAGCAATTTGGGCGCACTCGCCAATTTCAATATTGCCCAGCACCTTGCTGCCCGCACCGATTAAAACCCCGTGGCGGATTTTCGGGTGGCGGTCCCCGCTCTCTTTGCCAGTGCCGCCCAGTGTAACGGACTGCATGATGGAAACATTGTTTTCCACTACAGCCGTTTCACCTATAACGATACCGGTCGCGTGATCCAGCAATATACCGTCACCCATACGCGCAGCCGGGTGAATATCCACACTGAATACGACAGAGACACGGTGCTGTAAGAACATAGCCAGGGAGCGGCGCTGCTGCTGCCACAGCCAGTGGGCCACACGGTGAACCTGCAAGGCGTGAAAGCCCTTAAAGTACAGGAAGGGCTCGTGCAGGGAGTGGCAGGCGGAATCCCGCAGGTAAATTGCGTTCAAATCCGCTCGCGCCGCATGCCCTATGGAAGGGTCAGCTTGTAGCGCCTCATCGATAACCTCGCGAATTAACAGCGCCGGTGCCACCGCATTGTCCAGCTTGTTGGCCAGGTGAAAGCTGAGCGCCGCCTCCAGGGAATTGTGGTTCAGGATGGTCGCGTGTAGAAAGCTGGCCAGGATCGGCTCCCGCTCTACCTGCTGCGCCACCTCTATACGAATCTTCTCCCAGATCAGATCCGCCTCAGCCTCGGTGCATGTCGCATTCATTATTGCTTTCTCCATGTTACACAGCCCCCAGGGTCAACGGGGGCTCCAGCAGCGCCGACTGCTGCTCGCGCAATGCCAGTATATGCTCTGCCCAGTAACGGGCAGTATTAAACCAGGGAAACGCCTGGGGAAAAGCCGGGTCCTGCCAGCGTCGTGCCAACCAGGCAGCGTGGTGCATCTGCCGCAGGCAGCGCAGAGGCTCCACCAACTGCAACTGCTGGGGATCAAAACTATAGAAGGTTTCATAGCCTTCCAACACTGCATCCAGGTAAGCGGTTTGCTCTGCGCGATTGCCGGAAATCAACATCCAGATATCCTGGATCGCCGGCCCCATCAGGCAGTCGTCCAAGTCCACAAACCAGGGAGTCTCATCCCGCCACAGGAAGTTGCCACTGTGACAATCACCGTGCAAGCGCAGCATACCCCAGTCCCGCTCAAACAGCGGGGCTATCTGTTCGATAATGTGGCCCGTGACGGAAGCGTAAGCCTCGCGGTTCTCACGTGGCAGGAAATCTCCATTCAGGATAAATTCCCGGCTATCGATTGCGAATCGCTGCAAAGTGAGGGATGGGCGATAGCTGAAAGGTTTGGCGCTGCCGGCCGCATGAATACGACCCAACATGGTCCCCACCTGTTCCAGGTGATCAAAGTTATCCAGCTCCAACTGGCGACCGCCCCGTCGGGGGAAAAGCGCAAAACGGAATCCAGCGGACTCCATCAGGGTGCGCCCATCAAACTGTATCGGTGCCACCACAGGAATTTCGGCCTCTGCCAGCTCCAGGGTGAACTGGTGCTCCTCCATTATCTGCTCATCACTCCAGCGCCCCGGGCGATAGAACTTGGCAATCAACGGCTCGGCATCCTCAATACCCACCTGATAGACGCGGTTTTCATAACTGTTTAGAGGGAAAATACGCGCATCGGAAATCAGCCCGGTAGTCTCGACACAGTCGATCACCACGTCCGGCGTGAGGGCTTCATAGGGATGATGATTCGACGTCATAGCGGGTACCAACTGGATTGCAGCTGGCTATGCTAACGCGGTCGCGGGGGCCGGGACAAACTGAGAAATGTGCCGCAAGCTAAAGCGGCCAACTCAAGAGGATTTCACGCAGGACAGGAGCGGTGACACCATCCAATGCCAACCGCACAAAAAACTGTCTTAGTCGCCATCTGCCCGCTGTTGCTGCAATAGCTGAACCATTTGGTCACGACCAAAAACTTCGGCAAAATCCTCTGCGGAGTGGCCGGCCGTATTCACCTGCTGCGAATCGCAATCCTGCTTTAGCAGGGTTCGTGCAAGGGCAAACTCACCGCGAAAAATCGCTGCCATCAGGGCAGTATTGCCACGGCGATCCTGGGCACAGGCATCTGCACCTCTCTGCAACAGATAGTCCACAGCCTCCCCGTTGCCGTTGTAAGTGGCAATCATCAGTGCCGTATAACCTTTCGGGCTGCGTACATCCAGGGGGAAACCCGCTTGCGAAAATTCACGCAGCACCTCGGTATCACCAATCCTGGCTGCGGCAAAATAATACTGGGAGAGTTCGATAAAATCAGATTCCGTTTTTTCCGGCTCCCCTGCCTGAACCCCCAGGGTGAGAAAGAGTAGTGCGAATAAAAATGATCTCATAATTTCACCTGTATAAATTTAGCGGGCGACCTCTGTCGCCCGCACTTGGGTAAAAATTACCGGGCCAGTTTTTTCACGCGATCCAGATCTCCACCAACTGCTTTGGTTAAGCGCTGTCCGTAGTCCTTGTCCGCTTGATAGAAGTGGCTCAGCATAATGTGCTTAGTGTTTTCATCACTCACTTTACCCAGATCACCAGCGAGGTTTTCAATCAGGTTCTGACGCTCTTCAGGACTCAGGCTGCGGTAGAAAGCACCCGCCTGGGCAAATGGCAGTTTCTTTTCAATGGCCTTTTGCTGGGTGCTGCCATTCAATGCCTTGTTGCTATAAAGACCTTTGGGGTCCTCGTTGCGCGCATCGATGCGGCTCGGCTGATAGTTCACATCTGAAGTCTGCTGGCCGTAGTTACCCGCTCCATCCTGGTTCCAGTTACTTACTGCAACGAGGGGCCGGTTGATAGGCAATTGCTGGTGATTGGCCCCCAGGCGATACATTTGCGTATCGGAATATGAGAACACGCGGCCCTGTAACAAGCGGTCTTCCGAAGGCTCAATACCCGGAACAATATTGGCCGGCGCAAACGCGGATTGCTCAGTTTCCTGGAAGAAATTAGTGGGCACACGGTTGAGTGTCATGGTGCCGACTTTGGTTTCCTTCACGTCCAACCACATTTTGGTGGCGTCCAGGGGGTTGTAATTAAAGCTGTTAAGCTGGGAGGGCTTCAGAACTTTAATAAACAGATCCCACTGGGGGTGCTCGCCTTTTTCAATCGCGGCATACATATCGCGAGTTGCGTGGCTGAAGTCCTTGCTCTGAATTTCTGCTGCCTCTTCCGCAGTCAGGTTCTTGATACCCTGACGGGTTTTCCAGTGGAATTTCACATAGTTCACTTCACCCTTGTCATTGATAAATTTATAGGCGTGAACACCCCAGCCATCCATCTGGCGCAAGTTAGCCGGTGTTCCGTAATCGGAATAGACCCAGCTCAGCATATGGGTGGATTCCGGCACATGGCTAAAGAAATCAAAGAAACGGTTGGGGTCCTGTTGATTAGTCACCGGGGAAGGCTTCAGGGAGTGAACCATATCCGGGAATTTAATCGCGTCGCGGATAAAAAATACCGGCAGGTTGTTACCCACCAAATCCCAGTTACCCTCTTCCGTATAAAACTTGGTGGCAAACCCACGGGGATCACGCAGAGTTTCCGGGGAACCTTTTGAGTGGATTACTGTTGAAAAACGCACAAACACTGGCGTTTTACTACCGCGCTCAAACACCGCTGCGCGGGTTAAATCACTGAGGTCAGCCGTCGCAACAAATTCACCGTGAACACCAGTTCCACGAGCATGAACTACACGCTCGGGAATACGTTCACGAGCAAAACGCTGCAATTTTTGAATCAGTTGAACATCTTGCAGCAAATTACCGCCATTTTCTCCAGCAGTTTGTGCGTTCTGGTTGTCTCCGACAGGTGCGCCATTATCGCGAGTCAATGTCTCTGCATTGGCACCGCCTATCAGACTGATAGTTAATGCAAATAAGGGTAAGTATTTCATGGGATTATTTATCTCTACTGCCATCTCTATTACAGGAGTAGAGCTTATAGGGGAGAACAATAAGCGGGAAATTAGACCTTGTTATCGCTCTTATAGCAGGGATCAATAACGGTGAGTCAGAAAGAGCAATTCAGATTTTTTAGCAAGTCAAAATAAAGTAAATGCTCAATCAGATTTTTTTCGCCTGGGCATAAGGTACCAAAGCACAGCGGCAATCAAAAAAAGTGCGGGAATATCTCCCATCAAATTGATTCGCTCTGTTTTATCCACCAATGCCTGCACCAACATAATGACGGCGTGTACAAGGCTGGACCATATAGTGAACCAAATTAAACTGACATTTGCGGCGGGATTTTTTGCAGCGCGTATTAAAAACACCCCCAAGGTGACATAAATACCGATAATCATTTGCTCGTATTCTGGCTGCCGCGGAGTCCAGCCCCACCCTTCCGGCCAAATCCACATCATCATCGGGTAAATCGCCAGAATAAAAAGCACTCCTACAACGACCAGCGCTATTGGCAGGTATTTTGCTCGGGTTACCTCGTTCATAAATGACTCCCAAATCTCAATCGACTTATTCCTGTAAGTCCCCTGGTAAATGACACACCACTTCCAGGTTATGTCCATCGGGATCAAGTACGTAGGCGGCGTAATAATCCGGGTGATATTGTTCGTAGACAGCCGGTGCGCCATTGTCTTTACCCCCGGCCTCCAGGGCCAAGCGATAGAACTCCCTGACCACCTGCCGCTCTTCAGCGCGAAAGGCGATATGCAATTGTGGAGTGGTGCTGGTCCCTCCACGAATCCAGAGTTCCGCTTTATCTGCCCAGCCAAAGCCCGCCCAATCCTCAAACTCCATCACTAACTGGTATCCAAGCGGCATCAGCGCCTGCTGATAGAAGTCCTTACTGCGTTCATAGCTGTGCACATAAAGGCGAATATGATCAAGCATCGTATAAACCTCGGGAGGGAAGCGGATACTTCTGCAAGATAGCCTAGAGAGGCCGGCAGCGCTGACTTTTAAACGTACGAGACAAAGAGGAGGTTGTGGCAGGTGGTTCACTTCATGCAATCATACCCGCCACTGCAAGGTTGGGATTAGGGGGAGATATACCAGTGATAAATACCGTAAGAAGCGACGCCCAGACCAAAGAACAGCTGCCCCACCAACAAAACCCTGAAAGCGAAAGTGTAACGGGCCAAGTCACCTCGGCGAATGGCATCGTTGGAAAAAATTCTCGCTTCCTCCGGGAATCCCATTTCCAGGGTTTTCAGTGCCGGAACTGCAAGCTTGAGAAGCTGGCGGCTGCGAATGTCCATCAGCCAAAATACGGTTACCAGTATGACCACAAACCCTCCCAGCAACGCCAGGATTAGAGGGTGGAAGTCTTTCTCCATGGCAGTGAAAATTCCGCCCTCAACAAACATGGTTAACACAACAAAAAAATTAAAAACCTTGAGGCGCTGATCGGCGGCGAAGCGGTAGTGATCGCAGAGGTACTGTCCCTGTTCCAAACGGAATCTCCTTAGCTGTAAATACCCTTAAAACAATATCCGGAGTTAGAGGGTTACTAACTGTGCAAAGCAGCAGGCATTTACTTGTCTATTTAGCTGAAAATGGCGCAAAAACCGGGGAGGAATTTAACCTCTTGCCCCAATGAAAAGGCCGGGCTATGCCCGGCCAATAAAACCTTCACGCGCCACACCTATGGTCAGCGATTTTCGCGGTGATCAATCAATGCGTCAACCACAGTGGGATCGGCAAGAGTGGAAACATCTCCCAGATTATCCAGCTCATTGCAGGCAATCTTCCTCAAGATACGCCGCATGATTTTGCCGGAACGCGTTTTTGGCAGTGCAGGCGCCCATTGGATAAAGTCAGGCTTGGCAATTGGCCCTATCTCCTTACGGCAGAGCTCAATTAATTCAGCCTTCAGCTCATCACTGGGCTTATGGCCAGATTTGAGCATTACAAAGGCATAAATCCCCTGCCCTTTGATATCGTGGGGATAACCTACCACCGCTGCCTCCGCTGTATCATTGTGCAGTACCAGGGCGCTCTCAATCTCAGCTGTTCCCAGGCGGTGTCCAGAGACATTTAACACATCGTCAATGCGCCCTGTAATCCAGTAATAACCGTCACTATCGCGGCGGGCACCATCGCCAGTAAAGTAATAGCCGGGGAATGCGGAAAAATAAGTATCCAGCATTCGCTGGCGATTGCCGTACACATCCCGAATCATGGAGGGCCAACTCTTTTTAATCACCAGAGAGCCCTCGCCCTCCCCTTCAATCTCCCGGCCTTCACTATCCAGCAGCGCGGGCTGTACCCCAAAGAAGGGCCGGGTTGCCGACCCGGGTTTCAGAGCCATGGCACCGGGCAGTGGAGTGATCATCTGCGCACCGGTTTCAGTCTGCCACCAAGTGTCCACAATCGGGCAGCGCTCATCGCCCACCACGCTGTAATACCACTCCCAGGCCTCCGGGTTTATGGGCTCACCCACGGTGCCTAAAAGTCGCAGGGAGCTGCGCTCGGTGGCTTTTACAAACTCGTCACCCGCTCCCATCAACGCCCGAATCGCTGTCGGCGCGGTGTAGAAAATATTGACCTGATGCTCATCCACAACCTGCCAGAAGCGTGAGGCATCCGGGAAAGTGGGCACGCCCTCAAACATCAGACTGGTGGCCCCGGCACACAATGGTCCATAAACGATATAGCTGTGCCCAGTGATCCAGCCCACATCGGCAGTACACCAGAAAATCTCTCCCTCGCGGTAATCAAAGGTATATTTGAAGGTCATGGTGGCCATCAGCAGATAGCCGGCAGTGGTATGCAGGACCCCTTTGGGTTTACCGGTAGAGCCCGAGGTATAAAGGATAAACAGAGGATCCTCCGCTCCCATTACTTCAGGCGCGCAGTCCGGCTCCATCTCACCTATGGATTCGCCATACCAGATATCCCGCTTACTATCCCAGTCTACCGGTGTGCCCGTGTGTTTAACCACAATGACCGTATGCACATTGGGGCAGTCCACCAGCGCTTTATCCACATTGGCTTTAAGCGGTACTCGCTTACCGCCGCGAACCGCTTCATCAGCAGTAATCACCAGGCGACAATCGGAATCGAGAATACGGTCTTTCAGGGACACCGGGGAGAAACCACCAAATACTACCGAGTGCACAGCACCGATACGGGCACAGGCGAGCATGGCGTAGGCCGCCTCGGGGATCATCGGCATATAAATACACACCCGATCTCCCTTTTTAACCCCTCGGGATTTCAGCAGGTTGGCCAAGCGGCACACATTTTCATAAAGGCTCTGATAGCTGATTGCCTTACTATCAGCGGGATCATCTCCCTCCCACAGAATCGCAGTCTGCTCGCCACGGCTTGCCAGGTGCCGATCGATGCAGTTTACGGTTACGTTCAACTGGCCATCGGAGAACCAGGCGGTATGACCTTTGTGCAGATCCTCCTCAAGAACCTGGGTGAACGGCTTGTCCCACTGCAAAAAGTCCTTGGCCTGTTGTGCCCAAAACGCCTCTGGGCTCTCTACCGACTGGCGGTACATTGTCTCGTAGTCTTCGGCGCTAATAAGCGCGTTAGCGGCAAAACTTGGGGGAACGGGGCGGACATGCACTTCAGACATCATCTTCTCCTTTATTATTAGCGTGGCATGGCTAGCCTAGAGAAATCTGAGTTTATTAGAGCTTTATTCTTGTCACTTTATAACATAGCCGCTGCGAAACAGTCCCCTCATCTCAAAATTTGGCATGGGGCGAAGACAATCCAACGCAGGCCCTGAAAGGTGCAAGTTAATCAGACAAGCAAACAGTAAAAGAAAGTTGATTAACAGCTCAATCACTTAGATCCAGACATCATTTTTCGCAGTTAGATCTCCACCGGCATCGCCCGTATTAACGACCCCTTTAGGCTCAATCAATAGTACTTCACATTCCTGTTCAGCTCTGGGTTTATGCTCCACACCCTTTGGTACTACCGTCATCTCACCAGGTCCAAGGGATATGACACTATCGCGAAACTCGATCTGCATATGCCCGGAAATTACAACAAACACCTCATCGGTATCGGGATGATCATGCCAGGTAAATTCACCCTGGATCTTAACCAATTTAAACTGGTAATCGTTCATCTCGGCAATCACTTTAGGGGACCAGTGCTCCGAGAACAGGTTCAATTTTTCTTTAAAATTGATAACTTTAGAATTCACTTTTATACCTACCTTTAATATGACTATATATCTGGAAAGCTTAGTTATCTCTGGATACTTCCAAAAGTTTCCTAAGCCTGCCCACAATATTCTGGTTAAATACCTGTATACCCTCCCTCCTCAGTAGTGCAGACACAACGCCAGAACCAACTATTTTCGCACCAGAAAAACTACCATCGTAAATATAATCACTACCACATGATGGGCTATTTTCCGTAAGTACTGCGTATTTAATATTGTGCTGGGGCCAGACCGCAACAATAGAAAACAAATCAACTTAAGTTTGCCTGTACCGGGTTACCAGCCCGGTACATTTAGCAGAAAAAACTAGCGAGATTGGAAAATAAGAAAGCGGTTATTACCCGAGTCGTTGATAATCAACTTATCTTCATAAGCGGTAATTCCGTCGGGCCATTTCAGCGTAGCAGCACTTGGCAACTCCCCCTCGTCAGCAACCCCATTCTGGTTGCTGTCGTTGAAGGCACTGCGATCAAAATCTTCCTGACCCAAGACAACATCTGCCGGAGCGAAATTTTCCTGTGGCCACTGGTTCCAGATCAATACTCGGTGATTTTCACTGTCCGCTACAAATAGCTGAATGCCGTTCGACCAGATACCCCGTTCGAATAAACTCAGGGTTTTTCGACTTGGGGGCTGGCTTTCATTGCTGACAAAATCTGCTTGCCCCAGAACTATATCCGCCGGAGCAAAGCTACTAGTAGGCATTGAGTTCCACAGAAGTACCCGGTTATTTTCTGAGTCGGTGATGGCTAACTTTTCTCCATCGCTCCACACATCTCCGGGCGCAGCCAATGTGCGAGCACTGACCTGCTCAGTCGAGCCATCTTGCTCATGGTCGTTAGGGGTGCAATTATCCAGTGTGGACTGGCCCAGCAGCCAATCCGGTGCCGCATCTTCCATTGAGGGCAAGTCATCCCATACCACCACTCGAGCCTTAGACCACGAGGCCGCGAATACGCGCCCCTCCGCAATCATCGCACTGGTATATATGGAGTGGTTACCCTGGCAGTTGTCCTTCGATAGTTTGGCACTAGGCAGTGCCCGACCATCTTCGGGAATAGTATCGTAAACATAAATACTGTGGTACTCGGGGCCCAAAAAATAATTTATTAAAAGTTTTCCGCTATCAAAACTGATATTTGTGGGCCCGCGACCAAAATCTCCCACGCTGATATCGTCGAGACTATCTTTATTGAGCGCCGCATTGGCCGGTGCTCCATTGCTTGTGGGGATCGAATTAAAAATTAACACCCGATTATTTGTATAATCGGGTACGAACAACTTCCCCTCATCAGTAACGGCACCGGAACCCAGGGGCCCCTCGCCAAGATTTTTTGCACTGATGGCCGTCAAAGTACTGGAAAAATCATCCTGGCCTATCACGACCTGCGCACTGTCAAAATTCTCAAAGTACAATGGCACAGTAAAATTGTGCTGTTCAGCGGGGATATCCAGGCCAGCGAGGTCTTTGGCTTCAAGTTGCAGACTGCGATCCTGCCCGGACAGCCAGCGGCTCTTGGGAGCTATCACCAAGGTGTCGTCGTTAAAACGCGACTGGGACCAGGTCAGAGTGTATTCATCATCCAGCAAGGAACCGCTAATTTGCAGACTGTCGCGATCTATCGACTCGGAAAACTGTATCGTGATTGCGCCATCCTTCTCCAAACGCTCCTGTGCTGGAGATACACTGACTACGGAAGGGGCAATTTCATCCACGGTATAGTGAGCATCAACCTCTGCCATCTGGTTGCCGGCTGCATCCTGCGCGGCAATTGTCAGGGAGAGTTCTAGCCCCTTTGCCCACTCCGCTATCGGGGTTAAGATCAGGGTGTCCTGATCGACTTGAGAGAGCTCTCCCATTTCCTGCATGGCGCCACTTAGGGACACATCCTCCAATGCCACCGCTTCGCTAAAATCCAGCAGTAGGGTGTCGGTTGCTGCAATAGAGGCCCCGCTGGCGGGAGTCAGTGTCAGGCTCGGCGGAGTGGTATCCACAGGCGCAGGATCTTCACCACCACCGCTGCCACCGCTGCAGCCATAAAACGCGGAACTGATCGCCAGTACCAATGCGGCTTTGATAAACTTGCTATCGGCTTTAAAAAACTTGCCTTCCACCACTGCCTCCTGCAGCCATTTAAATAGCCGACAGGGTATTCAGTCTTACCTGTTTATTGCCACAGCAGTCACTGCCAATCTGGACCCTAAAAATGACAAAACCTAACAGGCTGGGTGCTGCGTCACAAAAGGAGAATTTTCAGGGACACTGCGCTAATCGTACTGACATCTGGGAGCCACCGGCTTCGCTGGTATTAATCAACCTATAGGGCCTAATTGTGACCAATGCCCTTTTTACCGATCTAATTTTATTGATGCTAACAACTTAGTTAGCTTTGGATACACTTATCAATTTTCTAAGTTGCCAACAGTGTGTTGACTAAAAACTATTATTCCCATCCTTTGAAGAAGCGCAGACACAACACCAGAGCCCATTATTTTCGTCCCTGAAAAACTGCCATCGTAAATATAGTTACTTCCGCAAGAGGGACTATTTTCCGTAAGCACTGCATACTGGATATTATGTTTCCTGCATAATTCCAGAGCCAGTTTGGCCCCCAGCATAAATTGCTCAGTTAGATCTGTTCTATCGCTACCTATAACCCAGGCAGTTCCATCTAACACCTCTGTTCCATTTGCGCCACAGATCTCAGCCGGCACCCTCGGAATAGGCATTCCCGCCGCCACTTCCGGACACAAGGAAACAATTTCCTGAGTATCCACAAGCCACTCAAAATCATCGCTATTGGCCTCAACACTACTACCGTCATAGCGCACGGCGCAGTTCAAAAGGCAGGAGCTTACAAGTATTTTGGCCATATACATCTGAAGCTATAGTGGACACAATAGGAAGCCGTACTCTACCGCAACTGAGTCTAGGCTACTGGACAACGCAGGTTTTCTGACAAGTAAATTAAGACAGAAAACCTGAATAGAGGGACAACTAAATCCTAGCCTGACGAACAGCTCGTAAATAAACTCATTAGAGTAATATACCATGCAGCGTTCATTCATATTATTGATAATTTACTTGTTGGCAATCCCAGTCGCTAACGCCAAACAACTAGCAATTACTTTCGATGATGCCCCCCGTAAAGCCGATGGTTATTTTGATGGACCAACCCGGGCCAAAACGTTAATTGAAAACATAGAAGAATATAAAGTTGGCAAAGTATCCTTCTTTTCCAATACTCAATCCTTCGATAAGGAAGGGTTGGAGCGGATGAACCGCTACGATAAGGCTGGGCATATTATTGGCAATCATACCCATAGCCATCCCAATTTTCTGGAAACAGGGCTATCCACTTATCAAGCGGATTTTTTGCAGGCCCACCAGCTGCTTCAACAATTTGACAACTTTAAACCCTATTTTCGCTTTCCCTATCTGCGCGAGGGCGAAACTGTCGAAAAGCGCGATGGTATCCGGGATCTACTACAGAAAAATAACTATCAAAACGCCTATATCACCTTAAATAACTACGACTGGTATATCGAGGAACTCTTCCAAACGGCAGTAAAAGATGGGAAAGCAGTTGATATGGAAAGACTCTCCAACTTTTATGTCGACGTTCTTATGGCGAGTATTAAGTACTACGACGATATGGCAATTAAATATCTCGGGCGCTCCCCAAAGCACGTCATACTGTTGCATGAAATGGATATTTCAGCCCTGTTTATTGGTGATCTGGCTGAACGACTGAGGAAGGAAGGCTGGGAGATAATTCCTTTAGAGGAGGCCTATCGGGACCCCATCGCCAAATACCAACTCGCCCAACCGATTAAATATAATCCTGGCAGAATCGGCGAAATCGCTTTAGCTAAGGGACAAAAGAAAAATCTCTGGCATTACACCCTGGACGAGTCCTACCTGGAAAAGAGGTTTAATCAGGAAGTGTTATTAATGTCTGATCAATAAGCGGCGGGGATGCTACAGGGCACAACGCCCTGTAGCGAAAAGAATCAGGCTTCGGCTAGCTGAACCGGAATAGTATTAGTGCTGCGCTCTACCTTGTTGTTCTCATCCAGGTAGACCAGCTTGGGCTTGTGGTTATCGGCTTCGCCCTCTGTCATCTGCGCATAGGAAGCGATAATAATGCGGTCACCCACCTGCACTCTACGTGCAGCGGCGCCGTTCATGGAAATAATACCGGAACCGCGCTCGGCGAGGATCACATAAGTGTGGAAGCGCTCACCATTGCTCACATTGTAAATATCGATCTTCTCGAATTCGCGCAGGCCAGCCAGCTCTACCAGGTCCTCATCAATTGCACAGGAACCGTCATACCAGAGTTCGGCCTGAGTCACTGCGGCCATGTGCAACTTGCACTTCAACATTTCAATTTGCATAGTTGGATGCCCCTCAGAGTTCCAGGGAAACATTGTCGATCAGGCGCGCTGCACTGGTGTACATAGCTCCCAGGATCGTGATTTCTTTATCGTCATCTGCCGCTGGCTGTAAATCCTTGCTGTAACAGATGGAGAAGTAGTCAACTCGAAAGCCACTCTCTTCAATTCGCTTGCGCGCCTCTGTCTCGAGGTCGGCGAAATCCCGGCGTCCAGCCACAATTTCATCCTTGGCCCAGTTAAGTAACTGGTTGAGCACGGCAACCTTCGGTCGCTCTTCCGCAGTGATATAACCATTCCGAGAGCTCATTGCCAAGCCATCTTCCTCACGGTGCACCGGCGCCGCCACAATTTCCACCGGCATACACAGGTCTTCCACCATACGGCGGATCACTGCTAACTGCTGGAAATCCTTAATCCCGAAAATAGCCTTATCCGGCTGCACAATGTTGAAAAGCTTCGAAACTACGGTGGTGACCCCTTCAAAGTGACCCGGTCGGCTGGCGCCGCACAGGACATCGGTCATCGCCGGACAAACCACGCGGGTCTGCTGGTCCATGCCGTTGGGGTAAATCTCACTCTCATCCGGATGGAACAGGAAGTCACAGTCCGCTTCCCGCAGGCGGGCCATATCCCGCTCCATAGTGCGCGGATACTTATCCCAATCCTCATTCAAACCGAATTGCAGTCGGTTGACGAAGATGGATACCACAACCAGATCGCAGTGTTGCTGGGCGATTTTGACCAGTTCTATATGGGCATCGTGCAGATTGCCCATGGTTGGCACAAAGCCGACGGTCTTGCCGTCTTTGCGGGCCTGGGCCAGCGCCTCGCGCAGACTTGCTACGTGGTGGAAGACTTGCATCTTGCTACCGCTCACTATGAATCAGCGCGGCATCATACTCGCTGAGACCAGGTGTCTCAACATAGCAAAATTGCCGCTCTCAATAAGATTTCGCCGCAGAATCCAGCCTGTGGCCCCGCCAGACAATCTCTGCCCATATCTGAACTATTAGTCACAATCTACGCCGTCGATTGCCGCCGAATTTTACCCCATTCAGTTCAGGAAGTGTTCAGACCCGCCAGGGCAAACTTCACGCCAAGATACACAAAAGACCTGATCTGAAAGAAAAGAGCCCCACGCTCGGGAGAGATGTTATGAAACACCTCACTACTGCCATCGCCACCCTAAGCCTGATGCTGATCGCAGCACCCGCCCTGTCCGAGTCACATCGCGGGCACCAGCGCGCCATGGACGACCACCACAAATATGGAAGAGCCGAACGCGAGCAGCGCCACTTAAAGAAACAGCACGACAAGCATCACGACCGCCAGCAGGAAAAGAAACGCCGCAGACAAGAGCGCAAGAAAGAAGAGCGCAGACGTGAACGCAGAGAGGAGCGCCAGCACCGCCGCGAAGTTCGCCACGCCTATAAAGAGGGCTACAACAAAGGCTATAACAAAGGGCATAGAAAAGGCCACAAGCAGGGCCACCGCCACGAATATCGCGCGGCACACAGACCGGTTTACCGCCACGGTTATCGCGGCCACCGCCCCCACTACCGTCCCTCGCACTACGGTTATGGCTACCGCTGGCGCCACCTGCCGCGTAATTTCGTCAGTATCAGTATCGGAACAGCGGGCTTCTACTATAGCGATGGAATTTTTTATCGCCCGGCTTCTCACGGCTACGTAGTAGCCCAGGCCCCCCACGGCGCTATCGTGCACAGCCTGCCAGCATCAGCACTGACCGTGGTAGCCGGTGGACACAATTACTACGTGGCCTATGACACCTACTACCTGTGGGACCATAGCCACCGCGGCTACCGGGTTGTCCCCAAGCCGACCTATTACTGATTACCCAATCCCCCCCTCCCTGCGGCCCTCGGGCCGCCTTTTTTACTCAAATTTGCGCAGATCAATCACCTTCTTAAGCCCCCTGTCGCAGAGTGCAAAAGAGCTGGCCATCCACTCGCTCCCCATTTACTTTTCAGTGCGCAAAAATTAGCGTTTTTTTATCTATAGTTATTGCTTTCCGGCCCTGCTGGGCCCAAGATTCGCGCCCGCCAATATCAACAGAAAGGCGCCATGAAAAAGCAACAAGTAAAAGACTGGACTTGCGAAGATTCGGCCGAGCTCTACGGCATCCGCAATTGGGGCGCCGGATATTTCGATTTGAACGAAAATGGTGAAGTTTCACTGCAAGTCGACGGCCCCAACGGGGTAACACACAGTGTTTCGCTGATGGACATTGCCCGAGGCGCCACCGAGCGCGGCCTGGGTATGCCCCTGCTATTGCGTATTGAGAATTTACTCGAAGCGCAGATCGCCCGGATTAACGAATCCTTTGCTCGCGCTATCGACGATTGCGGCTACGGCAATGTTTTTCGCGGCGTGTTCCCCATTAAGGTGAACCAGCAGTGTCAGGTCATTGAAGAAATTGCCAATGCCGGCCGCCGCTTTAACCACGGCCTGGAGGCGGGCAGTAAAGCAGAACTTATCGCTGCCCTGTCCATTCTGGATAACACCGAATCCCTGATCGTCTGCAACGGCTATAAGGACGAGGAATTTATTAACCTCGGACTGCAGGCCCAACGCCTGGGTGTACAGGTTTTCTTCGTCGTGGAAACGCCCTCGGAAGTGGAGACCATTATCCGCTGCGCCGAGCGCGAGCAGGTGCGCCCAAATATCGGCGCACGGGTAAAACTCGCCTCCAAGGTGGGCGGCTACTGGAATGCGACCAGTGGCGACCGCAGTATTTTCGGTCTGGGCAGTAACGACCTGATCGCCATGGTCGATCAACTGCGCAACCACGATATGCTCGACTGTCTCAAGTTGTTGCACTATCACCTGGGCTCGCAGGTACCGAATATCCGCGACATCCGCACCGGAGTTTTGGAAGCCTGCCGCTACTACGCCGATCTGGTGGAAGAAGGCGCACCCATGGGCTACCTGGATCTGGGCGGTGGCCTGGCGGTTGATTACGATGGCAGCAAGACCAATTACACCCACTCAAAGAATTACTCCCTGGACGAGTACTGTGTCGATGTAGTGGAAGCCATTATGGGCACCCTCGATAGCGAGGGAGTCGAACATCCGGTGATTATCACCGAATCCGGCCGCGCCACTGTAGCCTACTCCTCTGTACTGCTATTCGATATTCTCGACACTACCCGTTTCGAGCCGGTGGAACTGGAGCACACCAAGATCAGCGAAGGCGACCACCAGATGCTGCTCAACCTGCAGGACGCAGTGCGCAGTATCACCCCCAAAAACCTGCAAGAGAGTTACAACGACGCACTCTACTACCGCGATGAAGTGCGCTCTCTGTATCTGCACGGCCAGGTGAGCCTGCGCGAACGCGCCAATGCGGAAAACCTGTTCCTGCAGAGCGCCCAGGATATTCGCAAATTACTGGATGAGGCCGAAGAGATTCCCGCAGACCTGCAAGCCCTGCCGGAGGTACTGTCGGATATCTACTACGCCAATGTGAGCGTATTCCAATCGGTACCGGACATCTGGGCTATCGATCAGGTATTCCCACTGCTGCCGATCCACCGCCTGGACGAAGCTCCGACGCGCTCCGCCATCATCGCCGACATCACCTGTGACTGTGATGGTAAGATCGACCGCTTTATTGGCCGGGAAAAAGAGCAGAAAACCCTGCCTTTACACGAGCTAAAGGATGGCGAGGACTATATTCTCGGCACTTTCTTAATTGGCGCCTACCAGGAAACCCTGGGTGACCTGCACAACCTGTTTGGGGACACCAATGTCGTGAGTGTGCGCATCCAGGAAGACGGCAGCATAGACTTCAGCCACGAGATTCACGGTGACAGTATTTCTGACGTGTTAAGCTACGTGGAATACCAGCCCAAGGCGCTGTTTGAGCGCTTCCGCCGCCTGGCGGAACGCGCCGTCAAGCAAGGGTTGATTACCGCTGCCCAACGCAAACAGATTTTGCAAACCTATACCGCCAGCATGAGCGGTTACACCTACTTTGAAAAATAAATTTTAAAAATGAGGCGCCAACGCCTTTGAGAATATAGCGGTAACATTAGCCGCAGATTTAAGGAGATCTTTATGGCCAACGTACTGATCATCGGCGCCGGCGGTGTCGGCCAGGTGGTTGCGCACAAGTGCGCACAGGTTGCTGAGGTATTTGAAAATATCACCCTGGCAAGCCGCACCAAAAGCAAGTGCGACAAGATTGCCGCTATGCTGCCGCGCAAAATCGACACCGCTGAAGTAGATGCGGACAATGTGCCTGAATTGGTAAAGCTGATCGAAAAAGTGAAACCGGACCTGGTCATCAATGTGGCCCTGCCCTACCAGGATCTGCACATTATGGATGCCTGCCTGGAAACCGGCGTGCACTACCTGGATACCGCCAATTACGAGCCGCCGGAAGAGGCCAAGTTCGAGTACAAGTGGCAGTGGGCCTACCAGGAGAAATTTGAGAAAGCCGGCCTGATGGCACTGCTGGGCAGCGGCTTCGATCCCGGCGTCACCAGCGTATTTACCGCCTACGCCAAGAAGCACCACTTCGATCGTATCCACACCCTGGATATTCTCGACTGTAATGCCGGCGACCACGGCCTGCCGTTCGCCACCAACTTCAACCCGGAAATTAATATCCGCGAGATCACCGCCAACGGTCGCTACTGGGAAAATGGCCAGTGGGTTACCACCAAGCCGATGGAAGAGAAGCGCGTATTCAACTTCCCCGAAGGCATTGGCGATAAGGATATCTACCTGCTCTACCACGAAGAGCTGGAATCCCTGTCCAAGCACTTCCCGGAAATTGAGCGCGCGCGTTTCTGGATGACCTTTGGCGAGAGCTACCTGAAACACCTGGAAGTTCTGCAGAACGTCGGAATGACTGGCATTGAGCCGGTGGAATTCCAGGGCCAGGAAATTGTACCTATCCAGTTCCTTAAAGAGCTGCTGCCAGACCCCGCCAGCCTCGGCCCGCTGACCAAGGGCAAGACCTGCATCGGCAACATTATCCGTGGCACCAAAGACGGCGAAGAGAAAATCTACTACGTCTACAACACCTGCGACCACCAGGACTGCTACCAGGAAGTTCAATCCCAGGCGATCTCCTACACCACCGGTGTCCCGGCCATGATCGGTGCCAAGATGATGCTGGAAGGCAAGTGGATGAAGCCCGGCGTTTGGAATATGGAGCAGATGGATCCAGATCCATTTATGGATGACCTGAACAAGTACGGCCTGCCCTGGCAGGAAACCTGGTTGGATAAGCCCTTCCAGTAAATCGCTTCTTTCCCGACCTAGCGGGGCGGACTCCAGTGCCCGCCCCGCCGCACCAGGATATAACGCACCATGGACCTCACTCCCCCCGTTGACTATTTCGGCAGCTTCGATCCCTACCGCGTTCCCTCTCCCTGTTTTGTGATCGATGAAATTGCCCTGCGCAATAATTTGGCATTGCTCGCCGATGTACAGGAACGCAGCGGTGCCAAGGTACTGGCAGCGCTCAAGGCCTTTTCCATGTTCAGCACCGGGCCCATCGTGGCTGAATATCTATCCGGGACCTGTGCCAGTGGCCTGCACGAAGCCAAACTGGGGTTCGAAGAGTACGGCGGTCGCGACAAAGGCAAGGAAGTTCATGTCTTCAGTGCGGCTTACAAGGATGAGGAACTGCGGGAAATACTGCAATTTGCCCACCATGTAATTTTCAATTCCTTCTCCCAGTGGAAGCGTTTTCGGGAGTTGTGCCTGGATATGCAACAGCAGCGGCCAGAGCTGCGTTTTGGCCTGCGTATCAACCCCGAGCACTCCGAGGGCCACACCGATCTCTACGACCCCTGCGCCCCTTGTTCGCGCCTGGGCATCGTGCGCTCGCTGTTTGAAGGGGAGTCCCTCGAGGGCATCAGCGGCCTGCACTTCCACACGTTATGCGAACAGGATTTCAAACCTCTGCAGCGCACAATCGCTGCCGTGGAGGAGAAGTTTGGCGATCTGATACCACAAATGGAATGGATTAATTTCGGCGGCGGCCACCATATTACTCGCCGGGATTACCAGGTGGATGAGCTGGTCGAAGCGGTGCGCAGCTTTTCCGACAAGCACAATGTACAGGTCTACCTGGAACCCGGTGAGGCCATCTCCCTGTTCGCCGGAGTCCTTGTGGCTGAGGTAGTGGATATCGCCTGGAATGGTGAAAACCAAGCCATCCTCGACGCCTCTGCCACCTGCCATATGCCCGATGTGCTGGAAATGCCCTACCGACCGGAAATTACCGGTGCCGCTCGCCCCGGTGACTTACCCCACACCTATCGCCTGGGCGGACAGAGTTGCCTGGCCGGCGACAGCATCGGCGAATACAGCTTCAGTCAACCACTGCGGATTGGCGAGCGACTGGTATTTGAGGAAATGGCCTACTACACCATGGTGAAAACCAATACTTTTAACGGTATCCCCCTACCGGCTATCGCCCTGTGGAATTCGGATACCGACGACCTGAAGATGATCAAAACTTTCGGCTACGAAGATTTTAAGGAACGCCTCTCCTAAACAGTGCCGATAGAGATAGATGCGGCAGGCAATGAGTTATTGCCTCCGCCAGAGGACCAGTAGATGTTGTCAGAAAACGAATACCCCATTTTTCTCGGCTCCGAAATCGAGCAGCCGAAGCCGGAAGACGCCCTCTTTCACATTATCCCCATCCCCTATGAGGAAACCGTCTCCTACGGTGGCGGCACCGGCAAGGGCCCGGCCTCCATCCTGGAAGCATCCTGGCAACTGGAAACTTTTGACAACTTCTCCAACCCCTGTGACCTGGGCATCTATACCCGCTCGCCGGTCTCGGTTTCCGGCCCTGCAGAACAGGTGATGGAGAATATCGCCGCCGCCACCAAAGAAGTGTTGGCTCTTGGCAAGATGCCGGTGGGTATTGGCGGTGAGCATTCGGTGACCTGGGGTATTATCAAGGGGCTACTGGATGCCGGTGAAACAGATTTTGGCGTAGTGCAGATCGATGCCCACGCCGACCTTCGCGATCGCTATGAGGGCCACAAACACAGCCACGCCAGCGTAATGCGTCTAGTGGTAGAAGCCGGTGTTCCCCTGTTCCAGCTGGGTATCCGCGCCTATTGCGAAGAGGAAGTGCAGGCCCGCAAGGACCACAACGTAGGCTACCTGGATGCCCACCAACTGGTACCCAACAACGTGCAGGAATTCCAGTTACCGGAGAATTTCCCCAAGAAAGTCTTCTTTACCCTGGATGTGGACGGTATGGACCCATCGGTCTTCCCTTCCACCGGCACCCCGGTACCCGGCGGTCTCGGCTGGTACCAGACCCTCAACTTATTCGAATCTGTTGCGCGACAAAGAGAGATAATTGGCTTCGATCTGCTGGAATTTGCGCCGATCGAGGGCTTTCACGCCTATGACTTTGCCGCCGCACAGCTGATGTACAAGCTGATGGGAATCATCCAGCGCAACCGCTGACCACTGATCCAGCCTCCGGCACTTTGACAATTCTTAACCAATTAACCTGTCTTTAATGTCAGGATAAGGGTTAGTATGTCAAATGTGAGTAATCACTTCGCTGGAGAGACTGTGAATAAACTGAATGTCGTAATTGGCGCCAGTGCGTTCCTGGCGCTGGCCGCTTTTGCCTTTAGCCCACCGGCCGATGCGCGCGGTTATGAGCGCGGGGGAGATCATCGCCACCACCACCGTGGCGGTGTTTATCGCGGACCACGTGTTTCGATCGGATTTGTTGCGCCCGTACTACCCGTTGGCCATGTGCGTGTGGCAGTTGGCGGACGTCCATTTTACTACCATGGCGGGCACTTCTACCGCCACGGTCCCCGTGGTTACGTCGTTGTCGCTGCCCCTCTGGGCGCCTCGGTAGTCACCCTGCCAACTAGTGCTGTCAGAGTCCATGTAGGCGGAATTACTTATTACCAGTACGCCGATGCCTACTATCAGTGGCACCCGGCTACCCGAACTTATGTCGTAGTAGCACCACCTGCAGTGGCTGTAGCTCCAGCACCCGTAGCCGTTGTTCCAGCGCCTGCGCCGGCTGTCGCCGTTCCTGTTGCAACGGCAGCAGCTCCCGCTACTGTGCCTGCAACCCCGAACCCGGGCCCTCAGGGTTTCCAGCCCGGACAAGTGGTGGAAACCCTACCCAATGGCTACGCCGCTGAAATTATCAACGGCATCCAGTACTACCGCTATGGCGGCAATTACTTTATGCCAACCCAGCGCGATGGCCAGGAGGTCTACGTAGTCGTCAAGCTGTAAGCGCGGCTTCGCTTTCCAGCCCGTGAAAGCGGGCAAACTGCCCCAGAGCCCGGTGGTAACTCGCCTCCAGCGAGACACCGGGTTTCTTGTCCCAGTGCAGGGCCTCTACCCGCAATACACCCGCATCCCGGTCTGCCTTCAAGTCCACCTGCCCCACGAATTGATCGCCGTATAAAATCGGCAGGCAAAAATAGCCATAGCGGCGCTTGGCCGCCGGTACATAGCACTCCAATTGATATTCAAAATCAAACAGCCGGCGCAGGCGTTTGCGCTGCAATATCACTGGGTCGAATGGGGATAACAGGCGCACTTTGCGCGATGGTCGTACCGGCTCCCAGTCCAGATGCTCGGTGAGCATCAGCTCTTTCCCCCACTGAGTGAGTTCACCGGTTGCCAACATGCGCTTAATTGCCAGCTGGATAAGGGGTTTGTCGTCCCTGCGCAGGTAAGCAATTTCCTCCGCTCGGCCAATCCCCTGGCACCCCAGGAAAGTGCGCACCAGATGGCTACCATACTCAATTTCCGAGGCAGCATTGGTCGAGATTTTTGCTGGCAGTATCCGCTCCGGGAGATCGAAGACTTTTTGAAAGCCCTCCCGGTGGCTGACCATCAGCTCACCTTCATGAAACAACTGCTCCAGGGCTTTCTTTTCATCGGACCACTCCCACCATCCACTCTTGGTGCGCACAAAATCACTGGCCCGCAGGGCGCCCTCCTCTCGCACACGATCGAGAACATAGCGACAAAGCTTGGCATTCTTTTCAAACCAGTGGCGCTGACCGGCGCGGATACGATCCATACGCACCCGCGCATAGGGGTAGTGGGCCATTGGCAGGTAGGCAGCGGCGTGGGACCAGTACTCGAAAATTTCGCGGCGCTCTTCAGCTTCAGCCAGGTGTGACTCGCGGTAACGGGGCAGGCGATTGTAGAGCTGGTGGTGGTGGGCCCGGGTAATTCGCTGGATAGCATCCAACTGTAGGGCGCCAAGATGTTGCAACAACCCCGACAATCCTTCAGTCCAGGAGCTGTGGATAAATTGGCGTTGCAGCACCAGTGCGCGGATCTTTTGCTCGGATAACAAGAAGTGGCTCCCCTAGGCTCGGATATTCGACAGCCGCGAACCTAGCAGAAAGGCTTATTCGCCCTGGTAGTATTCCGGCGCCAGATTATCGAAGCGAGTGTATTTGCCCACAAAGGCTGCGCGGCAGGTGCCGATCTCACCGTTACGCTGCTTGCCGATAATCAACTCGGCCATGCCTTTATCCGGGCTGTCCTCGTTGTAGTATTCATCGCGGTAGATAAACAGGATCACGTCAGCATCCTGCTCGATCGCCCCGGATTCCCGCAGGTCCGAGTTCATCGGCCGTTTGTTGGGGCGCTGCTCTACTCCCCGGTTGAGCTGCGACAGGGCAATCACCGGGCATTCGTATTCTTTCGCCAGCGCCTTGAGAGAGCGGGAGATCTCGGAGATCTCCTGGGTGCGGCCCTCAGTAGACCCCTTCACCTGCATCAGCTGCAAATAGTCCACCATAATCATGGCGGGCATACTCTTGGCCTCGGCGTCCTCGCGGCTTAACTTGGGGTTCTCGCGCATCAATTTGTTGATGTGATCGCGCACTGTGCGCTTGGTACGGGCGCGCACCTCGCTGGGACTCAGTGCCGGCGTATCATCGATATACAGGGCCTTGCCCTTCATCTTCTGCACAGCGCTGGACAGCTTGGGCCAATCCTCTTCCTGCAGCTTGCCATTCCTGATACGCCCCTGGTCGATACGACCAATAGAGGACAACATCCGCATCACCAGGCTGTCCGAGGGCATCTCCATACTGAAGACCAGTGTCGGACTCTCCTGGCAGAGCATGGCGCTCTCGATAAAATTCAATGCCAGTGCGGTCTTACCCATGGAGGGACGCGCGGCGAGAATAACCAGTTCGCCCGGCTGCCAGCCGGAGGTGCGCTGGTCCAGCTCGGTAAGACCGGTGCTGATACCGGTGATATCACCCTCGGTCTTGAACAGCTCATCGATGCGCTCGACAGTCTTTTTCAGCAGCGTATCCACGCCGACAAAGCCGCCCTCTTTGGCGCGCCCCTCGGCGATTTCCGCCACGCGGCGCTCAGCCATCTGCAGCAGGTCGGCGGAGGCAAGGCCACCGGGATTAAAACTGGTGCGGCTGATCTCACCGGCAGCGGCGATCAGCTGGCGCAGCATGGAGCGCTCACGCACGATCTTGGCGTAGGCGACGATATTCGCTGCGGAGGGAGTGTTTTCGGCCAATTCCGCCAAGTAGGCGGGGCCACCCACTTCACCGAGCAGGTCGCGGCTGGCGAGGCCTTCGGCGAGGGTAACGATATCCAGGGGCTGTTCGCCATTGCTCAGCTCGCCCATAACCGCAAAGATCTTGCGGTGACTGGCGCTGAAGAAATCCTCTTCACTCAGCTGTTCGGCAACGGCGTCAATACGGCCCGGGTCCAGCATCAGGCCGCCGAGCACAGACTGCTCCGCCTCTACCGAATGCGGCAGGGGTGAACTCTCTTCGCTGTGGATCTCTTCTTCAGGGGCGGCGTATTCGTCGATCATGGGACTTTACTGGATAGTAAAAACAAAACAGGCGCTGGACCCGATAGGGTGCAGCGCCCGATTGTAGCGCGGCTGGCGCCCGAAGCACCAACCGTTCGTCAGCAAAACCTTACTCGGCTTCGATAACGACTTTAACTGCAGCAATTACGTCGGAGTGCAGCTGTACGTCTACGTCGTACTCGCCCACTTCGCGCAGCGCGCCTTCCGGCAGCTTAACTTCAGCTTTAGCTACTTCAACGCCACCAGCGGAGATCGCTTCAGCGATGTCGCGAGTGCCGATAGAACCGAACAGCTTGCCTTCGTCGCCAGCGTTAGCAGCGATGGTAACAACCAGGTCGGCCAGCTTGGTAGCGCGGCTCTCAGCTTCAGCCAACTTAGCGGCAGCAGCGGCTTCCAGTTCAGCGCGCTTAGCTTCGAACTCAGCAATGTTAGCGGCGGTAGCAGCAATTGCCTTACCAGTCGGCAGCAGGAAATTGCGGCCAAAACCGGCTTTAACATCAACGCGGTCACCCACGTTGCCCAGTTTGCCTACTTTATCGAGCAGAATAACTTCCATCTCGGTTTCCTCAATTTCTGTATTGTGCGGGCGCGCTTATTTGGAAGAGCGTCCGCGAATATCTATCCAGCTATCTACCAGGGCCAGGCCGCAGAGGAAGCCCGCCAGGGGCAGCCCTCCAATCACCAGCATGATGTACATCGCCACCAGGGGACCTACTCCCCAACCGCGACTGGCAACCAGCCAGTGGACCAGGGCAATACCAGCTACCACCATCGGGAACGCAATCACAGCTCCCCAAAATGCGTAGCCTGGGGTTACCAAGCTGACTACCCACAACAACATGCTTGTCGCTGATAGCCACAGGGGCAGGCGCAGCTGGTGGAACTCCTGGCGGAAACCGCCGGGGTTGTACAGCAGGGCCTGCCAGTAACGCCCCAGTACCAGAGCCAATGTGGCGCTCATCGCCGATATCAGGCCCAGGTAACCGGTAATTTGCAATTCACCCGAAAATATCTGCTTCAGTTCATCCATTGGAACAGTATTGGGCTGTTCCGCTGCATTCTCGACTGCCTGCAAGAACCCTTGCATCAGTCCTCCACTGAAGAGAGAGGTCAGCAATATGCCTGCTGCCGATGCCGCCGTTACAGCCACCAGGCCAGCGGCCCAGGAGCGACTGCTGCGCAATGCCATGGCGCCGCAAAAAACTGCAACAAAATGGCCTGCGGATATACCAGTCACCAGTGGTGGTACATGACCACTCATACCCATAACGACAATCGGCAACAGAGCCCAGGCCAAAACCATCAGGCCGTCACTGCTGCCTCGGCGCAAACTCACCAGAGCGAGAATTGCCGGGCTTATCAGCGGAATCCCCAACATGGTGAGGATTACCGCCCTGACGCGTCCGCGCATAATAAATTCAGCTACGGCGCGCATATCTAGATAGCTTCTCTATTAATGAGTCTAAGCAAACTGCGGCTTAGGCTTCGTGGCTGTCCGTGTACGGCAGCAGGGCCAGGTAGCGAGCGCGCTTGACCGCAGAGGCCAGCTGACGCTGATACTTGGCTTTGGTACCGGTAATACGGCTAGGAACAATTTTGCCAGTCTCGGAGATGTAGGCTTTCAGGGTATCGAGATCTTTGTAGTCGATACGCTTAACACCTTCAGCGGTGAAACGGCAGAACTTGCGACGACGGAAAAAACGTGCCATCTGATAATCCCCTTACTCTTCGCTTTCAGCGTTATCGGAAGAAGCTTCTGCAGCGTCGGAAGAAGCTTTCTCTTCTCCGGCGCGCTCGCGACGCTCGGTGCGCTCTGCACGGGCAGCTTTGCGCTCACGGCTTTCTTTTTCCGCTTTCATGATCGGGCTCTCTTCAGTGATCGCCTCGTCTTCACGAATTACCAGATTACGGATAACCGCATCGTTGTAACGGAAGTTGGTAGTCAGTTCCTCAAGGGCTTCTTCAGAACATTCTACGTTCATCAGAATGTAGTGAGCCTTGTGGATCTTGTTGATCGGGTAAGCCAGACGGCGACGGCCCCAGTCTTCCAGACGGTGAACCTGTCCACCGCTCTCCTTGATGGACGCAGTGTAGCGCTCCACCATGCCAGGTACCTGCTCGCTCTGGTCCGGGTGAACCAGGAATACAATTTCGTAATGACGCATTTTAGCTCCTTACGGGTTAATCAGCCTCTCGGACAGTCCGATGAGGCAAGGAGTACAACGGGCACGGATAAACCGGGCCCATTGCGGGCGGCGTATTCTAGGCAGTTGTGGGATTGGTTGCAAGTTGATCAATTACTTCAGCCCAATGCCTTCGCTAACCCGGTTGCAAGTTAACCAGTTGCATCAGGCCCTGTGCCTTCGCCCACCCGGTTGCAAGCTGATCAAAATGACTACCCTGCCACTCGCCTTGTCTCTGAGATTTGGCGGATTGGGACACAGCACTGCTCGGTCTGGTCATGGGTTTGGCAAGCTGGCTTCGCCTATGATGCCGGACTGTTAAAGGGAGAAGTACCATGCCCCAACAAACCCACCAATTAGAATTTGGCGCCTTCCAGGTACCAGTAACCACAGTACACAACGGCGAAGGCCCCCTGGTATTGGTACTTCCCGCGATGGGCGTACCGGCCAACCGCTACCGCCTGCTTCTGGAAGAGCTGCAAAAGCTCGGTTACAACACCTCCATCAGCGAATTGCCCGGCACCGGGGAGAGCCTGCCGCGCCCCCACCGAAATGCCGACTACGGTTACAACGATCTGGTGTTTTCGTTTATCCCACAGTTAATCCAACTGCTGGAACAGCAATTCCCCCAGGGGCCAGCACTGATTCTCGGCCACAGTATCGGCGGTCAAACCAGCACCCTGGCAGCCCGCGCCGGCCTCACTGGCAACGCCAAGGTTGTCAGCATCGCCTCCGGCCATGTGGACCACCGCAGCTGGAGTGGTCTGCACAAATACGCCATCCTGCTCTTCGCCTCAATTGCCAGTGTGACCTCAAGCCTGCTGGGTTATTTCCCCGGTGCGCGCATGGGGTTCGGCTGGCGCGAAGCGCGCAGGCTAATGAAAGACTGGGCCCGATCCATATTTAGCGGCCGCTTTGCTCCAGAGGATCGCTTTGGGCAAATGGAAAAGACAAGCCAGCCCACCCTGCATATTGCGCTGGACGGCGACCCCTTCGCCCCTATTCAGGCCGCCCGTAAATTAGCGGCGATCGTCGGCGGCGAAACCCGGGAGATGAAACCCACTTATCCCAAGGGCAACCCTCACCTCAGCTGGATCAAGAATCCCGCCCCCGTAGTTGAGGCAGTACAGCAGTGGCTACACAAAGATCCCGCTCTCAACTGATTTTCCTTTTTTCTGTCTTTCCTGCATGGCCAAGAAAGCAATTCACAGCTTTCTTAGCCATGTATTAATAAAAACTGCCCGCTCCACCTCCCTCCCACATCGCAGCCAACAATCTTATTTGTCTTTCCGGTTTTCACGGTTCAGTTCCGATTGTGGCCAGTGAACCAATCTCTTGAGCGGTAAATTCACCACTCAAACGACATCGCTAAAGTAGGTTATCCCGATGAACAACAGCCCATTCAATACCTTCACCCAATTGCATCGTGCCGCAGCCCCATTGATCCTGCCAAATGCGTGGGATGCTGCCAGCGCTTTAATCTGCCAAAACACAGGCGCCCAAGCGGTAGGTACCAGCAGTGCCGCCGTCGCCTGGTCACTGGGTTATGCCGATGGCGGCGCGCTACCCGTTGAGGAACACTTGAACGCTATCGCACGGATTGCCCGCGTAACCTCATTACCGCTAACCGTGGATATTGAGGATGGTTACTCCCAAAACCCCGAACAGGTAGCGGAGCTGGCCTGTAAAATGGTCGCGCTGGGAGTTGCAGGCATCAATATTGAAGATGGTAACGACGCCCCCGAATCTCTCGGCGAAAAGATCGGCGCTATTCGCCAAGCACTAAACGGCCGCCCGCTTTTTATTAATGCCCGTACCGATGTTTATCTCAATGCACTCGCCAGCGGTGAACAAGCGATCAATATGTGTATAGAGAGGTTAGAGCTTTATAAAAGTGCCGGAGCTGACTGCGGCTTTGTGCCTGGGCTCTCTTCAGTTGAGGAGGCAAGGAGTCTAGCAGCGGATATCAATCTGCCAATCAATATTATGCTGCTTCCGGGAATAGCCCCTATATCGGAGTTTTTTGCCGCAGGCATAAAGCGCTTTAGTACCGGACCAGCATTATTCCAGTCAGTCTACGGCCATTTAAACAAATCATTAAAACAGCTGGCAGCGGTTAAAATTGACACTAATTTGTTTAGTAAGGCGTTGGACTACGGCACACTGAACTCAGCCTTTATTAAAGAGGCATAGAGAGAGGCAATATAGCCGGGGCATATCGATGCCCGCCTTGTTGCCATCTACGAAAGTTCCGCAGGCAAACCTTTTGAGTGACTCTTATAAAAAAACAAGCATAGACCAGAAAAAATATTGAGATAAGAAAAACCCAACATGAAATTAAAATAAAAAAGTTCAGTAGGGCTCCAGAAAAACCACCACTGCTTAAATAGCTAATACTGGAATGCCCAATAAAGAAATATAAAATAGTTGCTTAGGTGTTAAATTGTAAAGCAATAGTGCTGAAGTGCACTTAATACAAAAGGTGAGTATTGGAAAATCCACTCATTTATTAAGGTAAGAGCCGACAACCAAGACTTGCTTTGATTGACGGCTCAAGATTTACCTACGCTGCAATATCTACCAGGTCAACAAGTGGCATTTACATCAGCGATGGATAAATATTTCTCGCTCTTGCCGATATACTTATCACTTAATAAAAGTCGATACCACTGCTATCACCTCCATTAAGCTCATCGCCCCAGGTTACGACAGACTTGTCGTCTTTTAGCACCACAAAGGCTCCATCACCCCTGGAAGGAATGTAAATTGTAAAATCTTCTACCAATGCAGAAACTGTTAATACACCACTCTCCAGTTGTTCACTAACACTACTGCTATCAGTTCTGCCCCCACCCCAGGTGATTAAAGATCCACTCGTCGTTAATGCCGCAAAGCCCTCATTAAGGGAGTAGACCGCTTCTACATTACCAGTTAACTCAGAGCTGACCTCGCTACTATCGCCTCCAAATTCACTATCCCCCCAGGTGACAACAGAACCATCGGATTTAACAGCAGCAAAAGCACGGCTCGATGCAGAGATGGTATCTACATCACTCACAAGCTGGTCACTCACACTACTGCTATCACCACCCCAGTCAGCATTGCCCCAGGTAACAACCGAACCATCAGATTTCAGGGCAGCAAAAGCCCCGCCACTCCCAAAGACCTCCACAACACCGCTGGCAATTTCTGCACTAACCTCACTGCTATCGCCACCCCAATTACTACCTCCCCAAACCACAGCAGAGCCATCTGACTTGAGTGCGACAAATACTGATCTTGATGAAAAAACAGTTTCCACATCACTGGAGATTTCTGTGCTTACCGCACTACTATCCCCACCAGTGGCAGAAGACCCCCAAGTGACAACCGAACCATCGGACTTGAGTGCGGCAAAAGATGTGCTTGTTGAATAAACAGTATCCACATCACTGGAAATTTCTTCACTTACAGCACTGCTATCGCCTCCGTCAGAAGAATCCCCCCAGGTCACTAAGGAACCATCCGATTTTTGCGCAGCAAAAGCTGATTTAGTTGCATAGACAGCCTCAACTCCACTGGCTAACTGAGCACTAACATCACTGCTATCACCTCCCCAATTACTATCCCCCCAAGTCACAATAGATCCATCAGACTTCAATGCAGCGAATGCCTTCGCGCTTGGATAAACCTTAACGACACCATCCGCCAAGTAGGCACTCACGGAGCTACTGTCCCCACCATAAGTTCCCCCCCAAGTAATAACAGAACCATCAGATTTCAATGCAGCAAAAGCACCCTCTGTAGTAAAAATTTCTACTACACCGCCGGTCAAGTTGGCACTCACCGCATCAAAAGTATGCGCAGCAAAACCGTCATCAGGCCATGACACGACCGAGCCATTATTTTTTAAAGCTACAAAACTAAATGCTGTGGAAACAACCTCACGCACATAGACAAGGTGCTCAATCTCCATTTCCGCAATTTCGCCCTCAAATGAGGCGCTCAGAGTTGCTGAGCCACTCTGCAGGGCGGTAATAAGGCCAAGCTCTACGGTTGCCAAACTGGTTTCACTGATCGACCACTCGGCCTCTTCGGTAACATCCACTGAGGTGTCATCGTTATAGTGGGCCGTGAGATAATATTGATCAAAATTAGTGGAATCCCTACTCATCTGCAAACTTTCAAGAAGGACGGGCAACTCAATATCTACTTCTGAACTCATCCCTTCATAAACTGCTGTTAGGGTGAGTGAGCCTGCTTTCAGTTGTGTGATTACCCCAGCATCAACAGTGGCCAGATTACTATCACTCACAGACCAGTCCGCATCCTCAGTAACATCGGCAGAAGAGTCGTCACTGTAATAGGCCGTTAAGAAATACTGGTATTCATTGGTGCTATCTTGTTCCAGCCCTACACTTTCCAGCGTTACGGTATCTGTCCCACCACTACCACTGCCATCACCGCTCCCATCGCCATCACTGTTGCTGTTATTACTACCCCCTCCGCCACAAGCACTGAGTAGGCCAATAGTGAGTGTGAATAACCCGAAACGTAAAATGTGCAAAATGTGCAAATGCCAAGATTGATATTGGCCCGTAACTCCGTTCATATAAACCCCCTCCAGTAAAGCCGACATAATAAAAAGCCAAGTGCCATATAGCAATTCAAATGGCCTTCAAATTACAAATATTTCAGCCGACTCCAAATCTACAAAGGTATTAAAATACGATTCACCAATGAATAAGACCTAATATTATTATTTAAATAAAAACGAACAAAATATTTAGATACATGAGTACTAATTAAAAGGAACCAGACCTAAAACTCGGTGAAGCTATACTTATCTTTGCAATCAGCAGACACCCTTAAATCCACTTTTGAATTTATAGCTCTGCTAGGGATTTTTATCATCAGCAATTGCAACATTTCCAATTACTTATATTTAAATTCTCACCGTTCTAAAAACTACAAAAGAACGGTTACCTTACAAGACCGATAAAACTTAAATGATCATTCGCGCCAGCAGATCAAGTGGGCTTTAGATCCAATTATTTAGAGAGCACTTCCGCATTTTAACGGCAATAAGTTAACTGCAACTGGCTTTATGGTTGCTTTGATTAAACAAAGCCATCGAATTTGAGAATAAACCAAAACCCGATGATCCACACTAAAACCATATTATTACTGCAGATTAAAAATATAGCGGAAGCTATTATCGCAGCAATGTTGCAAAAACCTTGCTTTTTGCGATTCGATTTAGTGACAGGAAGAATTAGGGGAATTTATCGATAGCTCGCCAAAGGCTATCTGGAAATAACGTTAAGGATATAATGGATATTATAAGCACCGACCTGTACGCCCAGAGATAAATTCTCCCCAGCCAGTACAGGTCATACCGGCCCCTTAACCGTTGCGCTGGCGCACGGCCTCAAACAGGCAAACACCCGTGGCAACAGAAACATTTAAGCTGCTTACCTCTCCCGCCATGGGAATTTTGATCAGATGATCGCAGTGTTCCCTAGTCAGGCGACGCAAGCCGCTGCCCTCGGCACCCATAACCAGCGCCAGGGGGCCGGTTAACTGGCTTTGGTATACATCCTGTGTCGCCTCACCGGCTGCACCATATATCCACACTCCCGCCTGTTGCAGCTGCTGCAGTGCGCGAGCCAGGTTAGTCACGGTAACAAAGGGCAATACTTCAGCTGCACCACAGGCCACTTTGCGAGCTGTTGGCGTCAGTCCGGCAGATTTGTCTTTTGGTGCAATCACTGCATGGACTCCGGCAGCCTCGGCCGAGCGCAGGCAGGCTCCCAGATTGTGGGGGTCAGTCACGCCATCCAGCACCAATAAGAAGGGCACTTCGCCGCGCTGATCCAGTTGTTTTAGCAGGTCGAACAGGAACTTTTCATCGTGTACCTTTGTTTTGCCAGAACAGATGGCAACAACACCCTGGTGGTTAGCACCATCCTCAACCTTTTCATCCAGCGCTCTCCGGTCAATAAAGCGCACGGCAATATCATTTTTTTCCGCCTGCTGGATTATTTTTTGCAGGCGCTGATCCTTGCGGCCACGCAGTAACAGAAGCTCCGATACATTCTGCGGAGAACCTTTTAGAAGGGCCTGCACCGCGTGCAGGCCATAGATAACTTCCTGACTCAATTTATTCCTCGATCACTTTTTCTTTTTACTGCTAGAAGAAACCTTTTTCTTCTTTTTTAATTTACCCGAACGGGTTTTGGTCTTTTCAGCCTTTTGCGCGGCTTTACGAGCCGCCACTGCAGGCCGCTTTCCGCCCTTGCGTGTCGGGGTACGCTTTTTAATCTTGCGTTTGGGTTGGGCATCTTCGCCTTGCCCGCCTTCACCTCGCCTATTGAGCAGCTCTTTTTCCGGTTTTGCTACAGGGGCTTCAACACTGGCCTCTACTGGCACAGCCTCATCTGAGCCTACCTTGCGCTTGCGGAAAGGCGAGGGCTTGGCTGTGGTCTCGGTATGCTTGGCCCAGGGGTTAGCACTGGTATTGCTGGGCTTTTCTTTTTTATCGCGGCCCCGGCGCTCGCGTTCCAACTGATGTTCTACTGCCATTTCCATAGCGCGGGCACTCACCCGCGTACTCTCTTTCTTTTTCTTCGACTCACGCTTGGCGCGTGGGACCAGTTCATTCAAGGTGAAATCCACCTTGCGCTCTTCGAGATCTACCCGTGCAACCTGCACGGTGACAGAGTCGCCCAAATGGTAACGTTTGCCACTGCGCTCCCCGATAAGACGCTGGTGCGCCTGCTCAAAGCGATAATAGTCTTTGGGTAGGGCGGTGACATGAATCAGTCCCTCCACGTAGAGATCATCCAACTCCACAAATAATCCAAAGCCTGTGACCGCACTGATAACGCCGGAATAGGTTTCGCCCACATGATCCTGCAGGTATTCACATTTAAGCCAGCTGAGCACATCCCGGGTCGCATCGTCGGCGCGCCGCTCGGTCAGGGAACACTGCTCCCCAAGTTGCAACATGGCCGGCATGTCGTAGGGCAAAATCTGCTCGCGAGCAATCGGTTTGGCGCCGGGCACCGAGTAAACTTTTTTTGCCACCGCAGCTTGGTTGGCGCTGCCGTTGCGTAATAACCAGCGCAGCGCCCGGTGCAGGAGCAAATCCGGATAGCGGCGAATCGGGGAGGTGAAATGGGCATAGGCCGGGTAATCCAAACCGAAGTGTCCGCGATTCTCCGGCTGGTAAACCGCTTGGTTCATAGAGCGCAGCAGCATCACCTGAATAATATGCGCATCTGCACGGCCCTCAATCTGCTCCATCAGGTCCTGGAAGTCTTTGGGCTGGGGCTCACCACCACCGGGAAGGCGCAATCCCAATTCACCCAGGTACTCGCGCAAATTACTGAGTTTTTCCTCTTTGGGCGCATCGTGTACCCGGTAGAGTGCGGGTAGTTCCGATAGCTCCATCAGACTCGCCGCGCAGACATTGGCCGCGAGCATACACTCTTCGATCAGCTTGTGAGCATCGTTGCGCACCACCGGAATAATTCGCTCAATTTTTCGCTGGGCGTCAAATATTATCCGGGTCTCAGTCGTCTCAAAGTCAATAGCACCCCGGCGCTCCCGCGCTTCGCGCAACGCCAGGTAAAGATCGTGGAGGTTATCCAGGTGCGGAGTCAGGGTCGCAAATTGCTTGCGGGCACCACTATCGCGGTTATCCCGCTCATCGAGTATTTGCCCTACCTGGGTGTAAGTCAGGCGCGCGTGGCTGCGCATAACCGCCTCAAAGAAACGGTAATCCTGAATTTCACCGCTTCGGTTGATGTGCATTTCGCACACCATACACAGCCGATCGACATCGGGGTTTAGGGAGCAAAGGCCGTTGGACAATTTCTCCGGCAGCATGGGTACAACAAAATCCGGAAAATAAACCGAGTTTCCACGGCCGTGCGCTTCCTCATCCAACGCACTGCCCGGGCGTACATAGTGGGAAACGTCGGCAATGGCTACCAGCAATTTCCAATTGCCATCGGGTAAAAGTTCGCAGTAGACCGCATCATCAAAATCCCGCGCGTCTTCACCATCAATAGTAACCAGCGGCAGCTGACGAAGATCCACCCGGGATTTTTTGTGATCCTCAAGCACTTCATCGGCGATTTCATTGACCTCGGCCGTCAGTGCACTGGGCCAGGTGTGGGGAATTCCGTAGTTGCGAATAGCAACATCGATCTCCATACCCGGTGCAAGGTGATCACCGAGAATTTCGCTGACCTTACCTTGCGGCACTTTATCCCGGCCCGGTTGGGTAACTATTTTTACTACAACATACTGGCCGTGATCAGCTCCGGCGGTATCCTCAGAGGCCACCATAATATCCAGGTTAATACGCGGATTATCCGGGCGCACAAAACAAATGCCGTTTTCCCGATACAAACGCCCGGCCAGCTGCTCGGTATTGTGCTTGATCACCCTAACAACAGCGCCCTCGCGTTTACCGCGAAAACCTCCGGGGGTTTCTCGCACTAATACCTCGTCACCATCAAAGACTTTACGCATCTGTCGATGGGATAAAAATAGATCGGTGCCACCATCACTGGGGATAACAAAACCAAAGCCATCCCGGTGCCCCATAACCCGGCCGCGTATCAGGCTCATTTTATCCAGTACACCAAAATCACCGGCGCGGTTGCTGGCAATCTGCCCATCCCGGGACATGGCGATCAAACGGCGCCTTACCCCTTCGCGACGATCCTCATCGGTTATTTCCAGTAAATCGGCCACCGCTTCCCAGGGCACAGGTTCCGCCTGATTCTCAAGAACTTGTAACAAGTACTCCCGACTGGGCACGGGCTTTTCATATTTCTCCGCCTCGCGCTGGGCATGAGGGTCAATATTGAAGGGGTCTGAGGTATTTTTCTGAGTCAAAACAGCATCCGTTGTTGGGCAGTTGCCAAGTTTGGCAACCTCCGGAGATTATCCGGCCATAAAGAAAGGCGGCGTTGGTGGTGGTGGATTTCTGGTCAATAATTCGCCGCTATTGCACGCATTATAAGCGATTTCGCCAATTTTCCCGACCTAAGAAAAAAATGATGAAAAAAGCGCAACGCAGCCGTTGACACAGGGGGGGCAGATCTCTATAGTTCGCGTCCTCAACGGAGCACACGTTGATTTGCCCAGGTGGCGGAATTGGTAGACGCGCTAGCTTCAGGTGCTAGTGACCTAACGGTCGTGGAGGTTCAAGTCCTCTCCTGGGCACCAATTCCAAAAAGGCTGACTCGCAAGAGTCGGCCTTTTTTCGTTTGGGTGATTTAATTTTCCAGCCCTCGCTTTTAACTCTTTCCTTCTAAAACCCAGCCAAAAAAATTCCGGACATAAAAAAAGCCGGCCCCTAAAGACCGGCTTTTTTGCAAAGGGAGTTTACTTTAGTGCCCTGCACTACCTCCATTAAACTCCCCAAGATCTACAGTAATGTCGCTGGGCGCATCGCTGGTGCCCAGTTCGAGTTCAGCGTCAAACTTAGGTGCAGCTTCAACCTCCTCAGCAGCTGAAGCTACAGCCGGACTCAATTCCCCGGACCTGAGACGCATCTCAGGGGAGTTCACCGCATCGACACCACTGCTGTAGGGCTTCACAGCGCTAAAGATCGCAGGGTCTACATGACTGAAATCTTCTACTGCATTTTGAACTGCTGACTTGAGGCCCTGGGATGCCTGGGCACCGGCAACGGACTGCAGCTCGTCACCAGTGCTGGTAACCGTCGGGATCTGGCCAATAAAGTCAGGCTCATAGTAACTGACGGAATAGATATCCACTGTATTGGTAACATCCATACGGAGAGGGTTAGTCGCCTCACCAATAATGGTCCACAGCTCAGTTTCCGTTCCCAAGGTCACAGCGGATGCTGTGATATGGGTATCTCCATAAGTTTCAGCAGTCAGGGTGCCAAAGCTGGAGCTGGCCAGGGAAACTGTGCCCCGCCCTGCATCGATCTCATCGATAACGAGATCCCCTGCAGCCTGCACACTGATATTGATATCCGCACCCGAGGTGGCAACAGCCAAGACACTCACATCTGTCTCAATATCTACATCGCCACCAACAACCAGTTCGGCACGATCGGCCGTCAGGCTGCCACCGATAGTATCTGTTGAGCTGCTGGTAACATAAATATCGCCCTCGCCATCGTAGCCCAGCCGCATATCGCTGAACTGGAGCCCGGCACCATTTTTATTGAAGCTTTCAGATCTACTTCCACCATCTTCAAAATCAAATGCCAGATCGGTCAGGACGGTAATACTGTCAGAGGTGTTGTCCAGGTATTCGAAACCAGCAAAACTGAAGTTACCTACCTGATTGCCACTGCTATAAAGCTCCCAGGTCGCACCGGACAAGTTGTATTGGAAATCATCAGATCCGCCACCACCAGCAAGCTCTACCTCCTGGCCAATATCAGTTTCTACCGTCAAGAAATCATTGCCAGCACCAAGGGAAATACTGTCAATCACAGTGCCGGAGAAGGTGACGATATCGCTGCCAGCTCCAGTATCAATCCCTGCGAGCTCACCACCATTTAAATTAAACTCGTCAGCACCTGAACCGGCAGTAATAGACTCGATACCAGTAATCGTGAGTGATGCTCCACCACTGGAAACAGTGTGTTCAGAGTCATTGATATCCCAGACAGCATCAATATCTGCACCATAAACGGTATCTGTGCCAGAACCCGCAGCAACACTATCCAGGTCGGCAAAGGTGACTCCGCCAATCGTCATGGTATCCAGAGCACTAAACTCATATTCACCATCGATATCCTGGCCAGTATAACTTCCCGCCCCCTCTACGAGTTCGAGGTTATCAAAGTAGACGGTCAGGCCATTAACTTCAGCCTCCACACTGCCTTCAACAAGGGAGTTACCGGAGCTGGTGGAGGTCCAGGTAGCTCCATCTGCACTAACCGTGTCGCTACCACCTGCGCCATCCACAGTTTCCAGCCCACTGAAGTCGATGCCTGCAACGCTGATATCGCCATCGGAGTTGAGGGTAAAGTTATCGTCACTGTCTGTAGCCACCAAGGTGTCATTACTGCCCGAAGTATTCACTTCTTCAAGGCCAGTAAAACTGATACCTGCCGTTGCTAATGCCTGGTCACCCTGCAATTCGAACTGAGCAGAATCATGGGTGTTTGTCAGGATAGAAGTGGCCGCACTGGAAATGCTATAGAAAGACAGTGAGCCGGCATCGACTTGATTATCAGTACCAGTTAAAGAAAGCCCATCGCTGTAGGCACTGGCATCCAAGCTGTCGTCACCGCCATTACCATCGACTGCAGACATGCCGGATACGGTCATGCCATTCACTTCGACATCACCTGTGGAGGTCAGGACGAAATCTTCTACACCGGCAGTGCCTTGAAGGTTAGCGCTGGTGGCAACCAGGGTTTCTACACCGGTAAAGCTAATTTCGCTACTTTCGGCTTCCTTATCGTTGGACGTCAGAGTCCAATCCGCTCCACTGGCACCAGTCACCGTATCGCTACCGCCGCCTGTGGCAACATCGTCAACCTTGGTAAAGGCAATACCATTTGCCGTGACTGCATTGTCCCCGTTCACGGTGAAACTTTCGTCGTCACTGGTGCCGGTCAACGTTAAGGTCACTGCATCCGTAATGTTGTAAAACGCCAGGGTGTCGGCGGTGACTTTATTATCTGTATCGGTGAGCGTCAGGCCATTGGAAAAGTCCGTGGCATCCAGGCTGTCATCGCCGTCGTTGCCATACACCTCTGACATGCCGGAAACCGTCATGCCATTCACTTCGACATCACCTGTGGAGGTCAGGACGAAATCTTCTACACCGGCAGTGCCTTGAAGGTTAGCGCTGGTGGCAACCAGGGTTTCTACACCGGTAAAGCTAATTTCGCTACTTTCGGCTTCCTTATCGTTGGACGTCAGAGTCCAATCCGCTCCACTGGCACCAGTCACCGTATCGCTACCGCCGCCTGTGGCAACATCGTCAACCTTGGTAAAGGCAATACCATTTGCCGTGACTGCATTGTCCCCGTTCACGGTGAAACTTTCGTCGTCACTGGTGCCGGTCAACGTTAAGGTCACTGCATCCGTAATGTTGTAAAACGCCAGGGTGTCGGCGGTGACTTTATTATCTGTATCGGTGAGCGTCAGGCCATTGGAAAAGTCCGTGGCATCCAGGCTGTCATCGCCGTCGTTGCCATACACCTCTGACATGCCGGAAACCGTCATGCCATTCACTTCGACATCACCTGTGGAGGTCAGGACGAAATCTTCTACACCGGCAGTGCCTTGAAGGTTAGCGCTGGTGGCAACCAGGGTTTCTACACCGCTGAAAGTAATTTCGCTACTTTCGGCTTCCTTATCGTTGGACGTCAGAGTCCAATCCGCTCCACTGGCACCAGTCACCGTATCGCTACCGCCGCCTGTGGCAACATCGTCAACCTTGGTAAAGGCAATACCATTTGCCGTGACTGCATTGTCCCCGTTCACGGTGAAACTTTCGTCGTCACTGGTGCCGGTCAGCGTTAAGGTCGCTGCATCCGTAATGTTGTAAAACGCCAGGGTGTCGGCGGTGACTTTATTATCTGTATCGGTGAGCGTCAGGCCATTGGCAAAGTCCGTGGCATCCAGGCTGTCATCGCCGTCGTTGCCATACACCTCTGACATGCCAGAAACCGTCATGCCATTCACTTCGACATCACCTGTGGAGGTCAGGACGAAATCTTCTACACCGGCAGTGCCTTGCAGGTTAGCGCTGGTGGCAACCAGGGTTTCTACACCGGTGAAAGTAATTTCGCTACTTTCGGCTTCCTTATCGTTGGACGTCAGAGTCCAATCCGCTCCACTGGCACCAGTCACCGTATCGCTACCGCCGCCTGTGGCAACATCGTCAACCTTGGTAAAGGCAATACCATTTGCCGTGACTGCATTGTCCCCGTTCACGGTGAAACTTTCGTCGTCACTGGTGCCGGTCAGCGTTAAGGTCGCTGCATCCGTAATGTTGTAAAACGCCAGGGTGTCGGCGGTGACTTTATTATCTGTATCGGTGAGCGTCAGGCCATTGGCAAAGTCCGTGGCATCCAGGCTGTCATCGCCGTCGTTGCCATACACCTCTGACATGCCGGAAACCGTCATGCCATTCACTTCGACATCACCTGTGGAGGTCAGGACGAAATCTTCTACACCGGCAGTGCCTTGAAGGTTAGCGCTGGTGGCAACCAGGGTTTCTACACCGGTAAAGCTAATTTCGCTACTTTCGGCTTCCTTATCGTTGGACGTCAGAGTCCAATCCGCTCCACTGGCACCAGTCACCGTATCGCTACCGCCGCCTGTGGCAACATCGTCAACCTTGGTAAAGGCAATACCATTTGCCGTGACTGCATTGTCCCCGTTCACGGTGAAACTTTCGTCGTCACTGGTGCCGGTCAACGTTAAGGTCACTGCATCCGTAATGTTGTAAAACGCCAGGGTGTCGGCGGTGACTTTATTATCTGTATCGGTGAGCGTCAGGCCATTGGAAAAGTCCGTGGCATCCAGGCTGTCATCGCCGTCGTTGCCATACACCTCTGACATGCCGGAAACCGTCATGCCATTCACTTCGACATCACCTGTGGAGGTCAGGACGAAATCTTCTACACCGGCAGTGCCTTGAAGGTTAGCGCTGGTGGCAACCAGGGTTTCTACACCGGTAAAGCTAATTTCGCTACTTTCGGCTTCCTTATCGTTGGACGTCAGAGTCCAATCCGCTCCACTGGCACCAGTCACCGTATCGCTACCGCCGCCTGTGGCAACATCGTCAACCTTGGTAAAGGCAATACCATTTGCCGTGACTGCATTGTCCCCGTTCACGGTGAAACTTTCGTCGTCACTGGTGCCGGTCAGCGTTAAGGTCGCTGCATCCGTAATGTTGTAAAACGCCAGGGTGTCGGCGGTGACTTTATTATCTGTATCGGTGAGCGTCAGGCCATTGGAAAAGTCCGTGGCATCCAGGCTGTCATCGCCGTCGTTGCCATACACCTCTGACATGCCGGAAACCGTCATGCCATTCACTTCGACATCACCTGTGGAGGTCAGGACGAAATCTTCTACACCGGCAGTGCCTTGAAGGTTAGCGCTGGTGGCAACCAGGGTTTCTACACCGGTAAAGCTAATTTCGCTACTTTCGGCTTCCTTATCGTTGGACGTCAGAGTCCAATCCGCTCCACTGGCACCAGTCACCGTATCGCTACCGCCGCCTGTGGCAACATCGTCAACCTTGGTAAAGGCAATACCATTTGCCGTGACTGCATTGTCCCCGTTCACGGTGAAACTTTCGTCGTCACTGGTGCCGGTCAGCGTTAAGGTCGCTGCATCCGTAATGTTGTAAAACGCCAGGGTGTCGGCGGTGACTTTATTATCTGTATCGGTAAGCGTCAGGCCATTGACAAAGTCCGTGGCATCCAGGCTGTCATCGCCGTCGTTGCCATACACCTCTGACATGCCGGAAACCGTCATGCCATTCACTTCGACATCACCTGTGGAGGTCAGGACGAAATCTTCTACACCGGCAGTGCCTTGAAGGTTAGCGTTGCTGGCTACCAGAATTTCTACACCGGTAAAGGTGATGCCGTTATTAGTCGCTTCCTTAGCACTGCTTCCTAGTAGCCAGTCTTCACCGCTGGCCCCAGTTACATCGTCTGTGCCACCCATGGCATCAACACTATCAATATCGCTGAATGCAATCTGATTCGCCTTTAAGGCTTCAAACCCTGTTACCTCAAACGTATCGTCCCCTGATGAAGCCACCAGGTTACCTCCGCTGACACTCTCAATATCACTGAAAGTTATTAAGTTTGAAATCGCTTCATAGTCAGTGTCGGTGAGGGCCACTGTGCTGATCGCGGTAACGCTGTCACTGCCAGTTCCTTCATCTCCAGCATCGACCGTATCTACCTCTGTGAAGCTGATACCTGCAGCATCCAGAGCCTTATCACCAGTGATTGTGAAACTATCCGCGTCACTGGTACCAGTCAGCGCGGAGGTCGCTGCATCCGTAATGTTGTAAAACGCCAGGGTGTCGGCGGTGACTTTATTATCTGTATCGGTGAGCGTCAGGCCATTGGCAAAGTCCGTGGCATCCAGGCTGTCATCGCCGTCGTTGCCATACACCTCTGACATGCCGGAAACCGTCATGTCATTCACTTCGACATCACCTGTGGAGGTCAGGACGAAATCTTCTACACCGGCAGTGCCTTGAAGGTTAGCGCTGGTGGCAACCAGGGTTTCTACACCGGTGAAAGTAATTTCGCTACTTTCGGCTTCCTTATCGTTGGACGTCAGAGTCCAATCCGCTCCACTGGCACCAGTCACCGTATCGCTACCGCCGCCTGTGGCAACATCGTCAACCTTGGTAAAGGCAATACCATTTGCCGTGACTGCATTGTCCCCGTTCACGGTGAAACTTTCGTCGTCACTGGTGCCGGTCAACGTTAAGGTCACTGCATCCGTAATGTTGTAAAACGCCAGGGTGTCGGCGGTGACTTTATTATCTGTATCGGTGAGCGTCAGGCCATTGGCAAAGTCCGTGGCATCCAGGCTGTCATCGCCGTCGTTGCCATACACCTCTGACATGCCGGAAACCGTCATGCCATTCACTTCGACATCACCTGTGGAGGTCAGGACGAAATCTTCTACACCGGCAGTGCCTTGAAGGTTAGCGCTGGTGGCAACCAGGGTTTCTACACCGCTGAAAGTAATTTCGCTACTTTCGGCTTCCTTATCGTTGGACGTCAGAGTCCAATCCGCTCCACTGGCACCAGTCACCGTATCGCTACCGCCGCCTGTGGCAACATCGTCAACCTTGGTAAAGGCAATACCATTTGCCGTGACTGCATTGTCCCCGTTCACGGTGAAACTTTCGTCGTCACTGGTGCCGGTCAGCGTTAAGGTCGCTGCATCCGTAATGTTGTAAAACGCCAGGGTGTCGGCGGTGACTTTATTATCTGTATCGGTGAGCGTCAGGCCATTGGCAAAGTCCGTGGCATCCAGGCTGTCATCGCCGTCGTTGCCATACACCTCTGACATGCCAGAAACCGTCATGCCATTCACTTCGACATCACCTGTGGAGGTCAGGACGAAATCTTCTACACCGGCAGTGCCTTGCAGGTTAGCGCTGGTGGCAACCAGGGTTTCTACACCGGTGAAAGTAATTTCGCTACTTTCGGCTTCCTTATCGTTGGACGTCAGAGTCCAATCCGCTCCACTGGCACCAGTCACCGTATCGCTACCGCCGCCTGTGGCAACATCGTCAACCTTGGTAAAGGCAATACCATTTGCCGTGACTGCATTGTCCCCGTTCACGGTGAAACTTTCGTCGTCACTGGTGCCGGTCAGCGTTAAGGTCGCTGCATCCGTAATGTTGTAAAACGCCAGGGTGTCGGCGGTGACTTTATTATCTGTATCGGTGAGCGTCAGGCCATTGGCAAAGTCCGTGGCATCCAGGCTGTCATCGCCGTCGTTGCCATACACCTCTGACATGCCGGAAACCGTCATGCCATTCACTTCGACATCACCTGTGGAGGTCAGGACGAAATCTTCTACACCGGCAGTGCCTTGAAGGTTAGCGCTGGTGGCAACCAGGGTTTCTACACCGGTAAAGCTAATTTCGCTACTTTCGGCTTCCTTATCGTTGGACGTCAGAGTCCAATCCGCTCCACTGGCACCAGTCACCGTATCGCTACCGCCGCCTGTGGCAACATCGTCAACCTTGGTAAAGGCAATACCATTTGCCGTGACTGCATTGTCCCCGTTCACGGTGAAACTTTCGTCGTCACTGGTGCCGGTCAACGTTAAGGTCACTGCATCCGTAATGTTGTAAAACGCCAGGGTGTCGGCGGTGACTTTATTATCTGTATCGGTGAGCGTCAGGCCATTGGCAAAGTCCGTGGCATCCAGGCTGTCATCGCCGTCGTTGCCATACACCTCTGACATGCCGGAAACCGTCATGCCATTCACTTCGACATCACCTGTGGAGGTCAGGACGAAATCTTCTACACCGGCAGTGCCTTGAAGGTTAGCGCTGGTGGCAACCAGGGTTTCTACACCGCTGAAAGTAATTTCGCTACTTTCGGCTTCCTTATCGTTGGACGTCAGAGTCCAATCCGCTCCACTGGCACCAGTCACCGTATCACTACCGCCGCCTGTGGCAACATCGTCAACCTTGGTAAAGGCAATACCATTTGCCGTGACTGCATTGTCCCCGTTCACGGTGAAACTTTCGTCGTCACTGGTGCCGGTCAGCGTTAAGGTCGCTGCATCCGTAATGTTGTAAAACGCCAGGGTGTCGGCGGTGACTTTATTATCTGTATCGGTGAGCGTCAGGCCATTGGCAAAGTCCGTGGCATCCAGGCTGTCATCGCCGTCGTTGCCATACACCTCTGACATGCCGGAAACCGTCATGCCATTCACTTCGACATCACCTGTGGAGGTCAGGACGAAATCTTCTACACCGGCAGTGCCTTGCAGGTTAGCGCTGGTGGCAACCAGGGTTTCTACACCGGTGAAAGTAATTTCGCTACTTTCGGCTTCCTTATCGTTGGACGTCAGAGTCCAATCCGCTCCACTGGCACCAGTCACCGTATCGCTACCGCCGCCTGTGGCAACATCGTCAACCTTGGTAAAGGCAATACCATTTGCCGTGACTGCATTGTCCCCGTTCACGGTGAAACTTTCGTCGTCACTGGTGCCGGTCAACGTTAAGGTCACTGCATCCGTAATGTTGTAAAACGCCAGGGTGTCGGCGGTGACTTTATTATCTGTATCGGTGAGCGTCAGGCCATTGGCAAAGTCCGTGGCATCCAGGCTGTCATCGCCGTCGTTGCCATACACCTCTGACATGCCGGAAACCGTCATGCCATTCACTTCGACATCACCTGTGGAGGTCAGGACGAAATCTTCTACACCGGCAGTGCCTTGAAGGTTAGCGCTGGTGGCAACCAGGGTTTCTACACCGGTGAAAGTAATTTCGCTACTTTCGGCTTCCTTATCGTTGGACGTCAGAGTCCAATCCGCTCCACTGGCACCAGTCACCGTATCACTACCGCCGCCTGTGGCAACATCGTCAACCTTGGTAAAGGCAATACCATTTGCCGTGACTGCATTGTCCCCGTTCACGGTGAAACTTTCGTCGTCACTGGTGCCGGTCAACGTTAAGGTCACTGCATCCGTAATGTTGTAAAACGCCAAGGTGTCGGCGGTGACTTTATTATCTGTATCGGTGAGCGTCAGGCCATTGGCAAAGTCCGTGGCATCCAGGCTGTCATCGCCGTCGTTGCCATACACCTCTGACATGCCGGAAACCGTCATGCCATTCACTTCGACATCACCTGTGGAGGTCAGGACGAAATCTTCTACACCGGCAGTGCCTTGAAGGTTAGCGCTGGTGGCAACCAGGGTTTCTACACCGGTGAAAGTAATTTCGCTACTTTCGGCTTCCTTATCGTTGGACGTCAGAGTCCAATCCGCTCCACTGGCACCAGTCACCGTATCGCTACCGCCGCCTGTGGCAACATCGTCAACCTTGGTAAAGGCAATACCATTTGCCGTGACTGCATTGTCCCCGTTCACGGTGAAACTTTCGTCGTCACTGGTGCCGGTCAGCGTTAAGGTCGCTGCATCCGTAATGTTGTAAAACGCCAGGGTGTCGGCGGTGACTTTATTATCTGTATCGGTGAGCGTCAGGCCATTGGCAAAGTCCGTGGCATCCAGGCTGTCATCGCCGTCGTTGCCATACACTTCTGACATGCCGGAAACCGTCATGCCATTCACTTCGACATCACCTGTGGAGGTCAGGACGAAATCTTCTACACCGGCAGTGCCTTGAAGGTTAGCGCTGGTGGCAACCAGGATTTCAACCTCGGTGAAAGTAATATCGCTATTTTTGGCTTCTTCATCGTTGGACGTCAGGGTCCAGTCTTCACCACTAGCGCCAGTAACACTATCATCACCGCTTCCTGCATCAATCGAGGTGCCAAACCCAGTCACACTGATTCCATTGGCTGTGACTTCTGTATCGCTCACCACTACAAAAGTATCGTCATTTACAGAGCCTACAAGGCTGCCAGCAGCAGTAACACTTTCAATATCGCTAAAGGTTATGGAGCTTGAAGTCGCCTCATAGTCACTATCGGTCAGGGTCACTGTGCTGATCGCAGTAACGCTATCGCTGCCTGTTCCTGCACCTCCTGCATCGACCGTATCTACCTCTGTGAAGCTGATACCTGCAGCATCCAGAGCCTTATCACCAGTGATTGTGAAACTATCCGCGTCACTGGTACCAGTCAGCGCGGAGGTCACTGCATCCGTAATGTTGTAAAATGCCAGGGTGTCGGCGGTGACTTTGTTGTTGGTATCGGTAAGCGTCAGGCCATTGACAAAGTCCGTGGCATCCAGGCTGTCATCGCCGTCGTTGCCATACACCTCTGACATGCCGGAAACCGTCATGCCATTCACTTCGACATCACCTGTGGAGGTCAGGACGAAATCTTCTACACCGGCAGTGCCTTGAAGGTTAGCGTTGCTGGCTACCAGAATTTCTACACCGGTAAAGGTGATGCCGTTATTAGTCGCTTCCTTAGCACTGCTTCCTAGTAGCCAGTCTTCACCGCTGGCCCCAGTTACATCGTCTGTGCCACCCATGGCATCAACACTATCAATATCGCTGAATGCAATCTGATTCGCCTTTAAGGCTTCAAACCCTGTTACCTCAAACGTATCGTCCCCTGATGAAGCCACCAGGTTACCTCCGCTGACACTCTCAATATCACTGAAAGTTATTAAGTTTGAAATCGCTTCATAGTCAGTGTCGGTGAGGGCCACTGTGCTGATCGCGGTAACGCTGTCACTGCCAGTTCCTTCATCTCCAGCATCGACCGTATCTACCTCTGTGAAGCTGATACCTGCAGCATCCAGAGCCTTATCACCAGTGATTGTGAAACTATCCGCGTCACTGGTACCAGTCAGCGCGGAGGTCGCTGCATCCGTAATGTTGTAAAACGCCAGGGTGTCGGCGGTGACTTTATTATCTGTATCGGTGAGCGTCAGGCCATTGGAAAAGTCCGTGGCATCCAGGCTGTCATCGCCGTCGTTGCCATACACCTCTGACATGCCGGAAACCGTCATGCCATTCACTTCGACATCACCTGTGGAGGTCAGGACGAAATCTTCTACACCGGCAGTGCCTTGAAGGTTAGCGCTGGTGGCAACCAGGGTTTCTACACCGCTGAAAGTAATTTCGCTACTTTCGGCTTCCTTATCGTTGGACGTCAGAGTCCAATCCGCTCCACTGGCACCAGTCACCGTATCGCTACCGCCGCCTGTGGCAACATCGTCAACCTTGGTAAAGGCAATACCATTTGCCGTGACTGCATTGTCCCCGTTCACGGTGAAACTTTCGTCGTCACTGGTGCCGGTCAACGTTAAGGTCACTGCATCCGTAATGTTGTAAAACGCCAAGGTGTCGGCGGTGACTTTATTATCTGTATCGGTGAGCGTCAGGCCATTGGCAAAGTCCGTGGCATCCAGGCTGTCATCGCCGTCGTTGCCATACACCTCTGACATGCCGGAAACCGTCATGCCATTCACTTCGACATCACCTGTGGAGGTCAGGACGAAATCTTCTACACCGGCAGTGCCTTGAAGGTTAGCGCTGGTGGCAACCAGGGTTTCTACACCGGTGAAAGTAATTTCGCTACTTTCGGCTTCCTTATCGTTGGACGTCAGAGTCCAATCCGCTCCACTGGCACCAGTCACCGTATCGCTACCGCCGCCTGTGGCAACATCGTCAACCTTGGTAAAGGCAATACCATTTGCCGTGACTGCATTGTCCCCGTTCACGGTGAAACTTTCGTCGTCACTGGTGCCGGTCAGCGTTAAGGTCGCTGCATCCGTAATGTTGTAAAACGCCAGGGTGTCGGCGGTGACTTTATTATCTGTATCGGTGAGCGTCAGGCCATTGGCAAAGTCCGTGGCATCCAGGCTGTCATCGCCGTCGTTGCCATACACTTCTGACATGCCGGAAACCGTCATGCCATTCACTTCGACATCACCTGTGGAGGTCAGGACGAAATCTTCTACACCGGCAGTGCCTTGAAGGTTAGCGCTGGTGGCAACCAGGATTTCAACCTCGGTGAAAGTAATATCGCTATTTTTGGCTTCTTCATCGTTGGACGTCAGGGTCCAGTCTTCACCACTAGCGCCAGTAACACTATCATCACCGCTTCCTGCATCAATCGAGGTGCCAAACCCAGTCACACTGATTCCATTGGCTGTGACTTCTGTATCGCTCACCACTACAAAAGTATCGTCATTTACAGAGCCTACAAGGCTGCCAGCAGCAGTAACACTTTCAATATCGCTAAAGGTTATGGAGCTTGAAGTCGCCTCATAGTCACTATCGGTCAGGGTCACTGTGCTGATCGCAGTAACGCTATCGCTGCCTGTTCCTGCACCTCCTGCATCGACCGTATCTACCTCTGTGAAGCTGATACCTGCAGCATCCAGAGCCTTATCACCAGTGATTGTGAAACTATCCGCGTCACTGGTACCAGTCAGCGCGGAGGTCACTGCATCCGTAATGTTGTAAAATGCCAGGGTGTCGGCGGTGACTTTGTTGTTGGTATCGGTAAGCGTCAGGCCATTGACAAAGTCCGTGGCATCCAGGCTGTCATCGCCGTCGTTGCCATACACCTCTGACATGCCGGAAACCGTCATGCCATTCACTTCGACATCACCTGTGGAGGTCAGGACGAAATCTTCTACACCGGCAGTGCCTTGAAGGTTAGCGTTGCTGGCTACCAGAATTTCTACACCGGTAAAGGTGATGCCGTTATTAGTCGCTTCCTTAGCACTGCTTCCTAGTAGCCAGTCTTCACCGCTGGCCCCAGTTACATCGTCTGTGCCACCCATGGCATCAACACTATCAATATCGCTGAATGCAATCTGATTCGCCTTTAAGGCTTCAAACCCTGTTACCTCAAACGTATCGTCCCCTGATGAAGCCACCAGGTTACCTCCGCTGACACTCTCAATATCACTGAAAGTTATTAAGTTTGAAATCGCTTCATAGTCAGTGTCGGTGAGGGCCACTGTGCTGATCGCGGTAACGCTGTCACTGCCAGTTCCTTCATCTCCAGCATCGACCGTATCTACCTCTGTGAAGCTGATACCTGCAGCATCCAGAGCCTTATCACCAGTGATTGTGAAACTATCCGCGTCACTGGTACCAGTCAGCGCGGAGGTCGCTGCATCCGTAATGTTGTAAAACGCCAGGGTGTCGGCGGTGACTTTATTATCTGTATCGGTGAGCGTCAGGCCATTGGCAAAGTCCGTGGCATCCAGGCTGTCATCGCCGTCGTTGCCATACACCTCTGACATGCCGGAAACCGTCATGCCATTCACTTCGACATCACCTGTGGAGGTCAGGACGAAATCTTCTACACCGGCAGTGCCTTGAAGGTTAGCGCTGGTGGCAACCAGGGTTTCTACACCGGTAAAGCTAATTTCGCTACTTTCGGCTTCCTTATCGTTGGACGTCAGAGTCCAATCCGCTCCACTGGCACCAGTCACCGTATCGCTACCGCCGCCTGTGGCAACATCGTCAACCTTGGTAAAGGCAATACCATTTGCCGTGACTGCATTGTCCCCGTTCACGGTGAAACTTTCGTCGTCACTGGTGCCGGTCAGCGTTAAGGTCGCTGCATCCGTAATGTTGTAAAACGCCAGGGTGTCGGCGGTGACTTTATTATCTGTATCGGTGAGCGTCAGGCCATTGGCAAAGTCCGTGGCATCCAGGCTGTCATCGCCGTCGTTGCCATACACCTCTGACATGCCGGAAACCGTCATGCCATTCACTTCGACATCACCTGTGGAGGTCAGGACGAAATCTTCTACACCGGCAGTGCCTTGAAGGTTAGCGCTGGTGGCAACCAGGGTTTCTACACCGGTGAAAGTAATTTCGCTACTTTCGGCTTCCTTATCGTTGGACGTCAGAGTCCAATCCGCTCCACTGGCACCAGTCACCGTATCACTACCGCCGCCTGTGGTAACATCGTCAACCTTGGTAAAGGCAATACCATTTGCCGTGACTGCATTGTCCCCGTTCACGGTGAAACTTTCGTCGTCACTGGTGCCGGTCAGCGTTAAGGTCACTGCATCCGTAATGTTGTAAAACGCCAGGGTGTCGGCGGTGACTTTATTATCTGTATCGGTGAGCGTCAGGCCATTGGAAAAGTCCGTGGCATCCAGGCTGTCATCGCCGTCGTTGCCATACACCTCTGACATGCCGGAAACCGTCATGTCATTCACTTCGACATCACCTGTGGAGGTCAGGACGAAATCTTCTACACCGGCAGTGCCTTGAAGGTTAGCGCTGGTGGCAACCAGGATTTCAACCTCGGTGAAAGTAATATCGCTATTTTTGGCTTCTTCATCGTTGGACGTCAGGGTCCAGTCTTCACCACTAGCGCCAGTAACACTATCATCACCGCTTCCTGCATCAATCGAGGTGCCAAACCCAGTCACACTGATTCCATTGGCTGTGACTTCTGTATCGCTCACCACTACAAAAGTATCGTCATTTACAGAGCCTACAAGGCTGCCAGCAGCAGTAACACTTTCAATATCGCTAAAGGTTATGGAGCTTGAAGTCGCCTCATAGTCACTATCGGTCAGGGTCACTGTGCTGATCGCAGTAACGCTATCGCTGCCTGTTCCTGCACCTCCTGCATCGACCGTATCTACCTCTGTGAAGCTGATACCTGCAGCATCCAGAGCCTTATCACCAGTGATTGTGAAACTATCCGCGTCACTGGTACCAGTCAGCGCGGAGGTCACTGCATCCGTAATGTTGTAAAATGCCAGGGTGTCGGCGGTGACTTTGTTGTTGGTATCGGTAAGCGTCAGGCCATTGACAAAGTCCGTGGCATCCAGGCTGTCATCGCCGTCGTTGCCATACACCTCTGACATGCCGGAAACCGTCATGCCATTCACTTCGACATCACCTGTGGAGGTCAGGACGAAATCTTCTACACCGGCAGTGCCTTGAAGGTTAGCGTTGCTGGCTACCAGAATTTCTACACCGGTAAAGGTGATGCCGTTATTAGTCGCTTCCTTAGCACTGCTTCCTAGTAGCCAGTCTTCACCGCTGGCCCCAGTTACATCGTCTGTGCCACCCATGGCATCAACACTATCAATATCGCTGAATGCAATCTGATTCGCCTTTAAGGCTTCAAACCCTGTTACCTCAAACGTATCGTCCCCTGATGAAGCCACCAGGTTACCTCCGCTGACACTCTCAATATCACTGAAAGTTATTAAGTTTGAAATCGCTTCATAGTCAGTGTCGGTGAGGGCCACTGTGCTGATCGCGGTAACGCTGTCACTGCCAGTTCCTTCATCTCCAGCATCGACCGTATCTACCTCTGTGAAGCTGATACCTGCAGCATCCAGAGCCTTATCACCAGTGATTGTGAAACTATCCGCGTCACTGGTACCAGTCAGCGCGGAGGTCGCTGCATCCGTAATGTTGTAAAACGCCAGGGTGTCGGCGGTGACTTTATTATCTGTATCGGTGAGCGTCAGGCCATTGGAAAAGTCCGTGGCATCCAGGCTGTCATCGCCGTCGTTGCCATACACCTCTGACATGCCGGAAACCGTCATGCCATTCACTTCGACATCACCTGTGGAGGTCAGGACGAAATCTTCTACACCGGCAGTGCCTTGAAGGTTAGCGCTGGTGGCAACCAGGGTTTCTACACCGGTAAAGCTAATTTCGCTACTTTCGGCTTCCTTATCGTTGGACGTCAGAGTCCAATCCGCTCCACTGGCACCAGTCACCGTATCGCTACCGCCGCCTGTGGCAACATCGTCAACCTTGGTAAAGGCAATACCATTTGCCGTGACTGCATTGTCCCCGTTCACGGTGAAACTTTCGTCGTCACTGGTGCCGGTCAACGTTAAGGTCACTGCATCCGTAATGTTGTAAAACGCCAGGGTGTCGGCGGTGACTTTATTATCTGTATCGGTGAGCGTCAGGCCATTGGAAAAGTCCGTGGCATCCAGGCTGTCATCGCCGTCGTTGCCATACACCTCTGACATGCCGGAAACCGTCATGCCATTCACTTCGACATCACCTGTGGAGGTCAGGACGAAATCTTCTACACCGGCAGTGCCTTGAAGGTTAGCGCTGGTGGCAACCAGGGTTTCTACACCGGTAAAGCTAATTTCGCTACTTTCGGCTTCCTTATCGTTGGACGTCAGAGTCCAATCCGCTCCACTGGCACCAGTCACCGTATCGCTACCGCCGCCTGTGGCAACATCGTCAACCTTGGTAAAGGCAATACCATTTGCCGTGACTGCATTGTCCCCGTTCACGGTGAAACTTTCGTCGTCACTGGTGCCGGTCAGCGTTAAGGTCGCTGCATCCGTAATGTTGTAAAACGCCAGGGTGTCGGCGGTGACTTTATTATCTGTATCGGTGAGCGTCAGGCCATTGGAAAAGTCCGTGGCATCCAGGCTGTCATCGCCGTCGTTGCCATACACCTCTGACATGCCGGAAACCGTCATGCCATTCACTTCGACATCACCTGTGGAGGTCAGGACGAAATCTTCTACACCGGCAGTGCCTTGAAGGTTAGCGCTGGTGGCAACCAGGGTTTCTACACCGGTAAAGCTAATTTCGCTACTTTCGGCTTCCTTATCGTTGGACGTCAGGGTCCAGTCTTCACCACTAGCGCCAGTAACACTATCATCACCGCTTCCTGCATCAATCGAGGTGCCAAACCCAGTCACACTGATTCCATTGGCTGTGACTTCTGTATCGCTCACCACTACAAAAGTATCGTCATTTACAGAGCCTACAAGGCTGCCAGCAGCAGTAACACTTTCAATATCGCTAAAGGTTATGGAGCTTGAAGTCGCCTCATAGTCACTATCGGTCAGGGTCACTGTGCTGATCGCAGTAACGCTATCACTGCCTGTTCCTTCATCTCCAGCATCGACGGTATCTACACTACTAAAGCTGATGCTATTGGCGGTCAGGCTATTATCACCGGTTATGATAAAGGTATCTGCTGAGTCAGAACCTTCAAGGCTATCAGCAGTGACACTTTCAATATCACTAAACGTAATTAAATTCGTTTCAGCTTCATAGTCATTGTCGGTCAGGGTCACGGTGCCGATCGCGGAAACGCTGTCACTACCTGTTCCCGCATCCCCAGCATCGACCGTAGCCACGCTAGTAAAGCTGATATCTGCAGCATCCAAGGCATTATTACCGGTGACGGTGAAACTATCCGCATCGCTGGTACCGGTCAGTTTTGTGGTCTCGGCATCCGTAATACCGGAAAAAACTAAGGTGTCGGCGCTGACTTCATTGTTATTCCCTGTTAGAGTCAAGCCATCGTCAAAGTTGGTGGCATCCAGGCTGTCATTACCGTTACCAACCACCGCTGACATGCCGGAAATCGTCATCTCATTGACTTCAACATCTCCGTCGGAGGTTAGGACGAACTCTTCTGCACTGGTAGTACCCTCAAGGTTGGCATTGACGGTAACTAGGCTTTCCACATCGCTGAAAGTAATCCCGCTATTTATCGCTTCGTTATCCCTAGCGGTCAGGGTCCACTTTTCGCCACTGGTGCCTGTGACTTCATCACTGCCAGTTCCTTCACCTCCTGCATCAACCGTGTCCACATCACTAAAGCTGATACCATTAGCAATTAGACTGTTATCACCGGTCACCTCGAAGCTATCGGCTGAATCAGAGCCTTCAAGGCTATCAGCAGCCATACTGCTAATATTGCTAAACGTGATTAAGTTCGTTACGGCCTTGTTATCTGTGTCAGTAAGGGTCGCAGTGTTGATTGCTGTGATACTATTTTCACCACCTCCCAGATCGACCTCTTCAATACCCGAGAAGGAGATTGCATTGAGGGTAAAACTGTTATCTCCAGTAATGCTTATTGCATCATCACCATCTGAAAATAAAAAAGAGTCTGCATCACTGTTGCCTGTAATAGTGCCGTAATCAGCTACAGTAATATCACCCAAAATATTGTCTGTTGCATCAGCTTGGATAATAACTGACATATCACTCGATTCGAAATATCCAACAGACAATTCGAATACATTAACACTGATTGAGCCTAAATTAGTAAAAGCTCCACCTGTATTAACAATGAGATTACTGCCATTATTAGTGGCATTAATACTGACATCCTCACCGACTTTTACACCATTAAAAGACGCTAACGTTAATGACTTTCCACTACTCCATGCTAAGTCGCCACCAACAAAAATACCCTCCGAAGCAACATCGGAGTCAGATAGCTCTATGGTGATTGATCCACCAGCCAAAGCACCAGTTAATGTTCCAGTTTCTGTACAGTTGCTTACTACACCTGTGCAATCCTCCAGGATTTCCATCCACTCTGGATCTAATAACCAAAGACCTGACTCTCCATCGCCGTAACTCAAAGTGGAGACAGACAAGCTATCATTATCCAGGATCAGATAACGCTTACCGGAAGTTTCTATCAGCCCTCCATCACCACCATCCTTGCCTGACTCGGCGAGAATCGTACCGCCAAAATTGGTGGTTTCATCGGCCCAAACAATAACGGTACCACCATCAGAATCGCCGACACCACTGGCATCGATTGTAGATTCCGCCGTAACCGTGGTGGTTTCGGCATTGCGAATATCCTCGTTACTCCCCCGGTAGTCACCGCCGATAAGAACTTCGCCACCGGCAGAAGTGCCGCGGGCATCAATATTCCCGCTGACAACAACTTCATCACCCAAAGCAGCAACGTAACCGCCACTGCCAGAGTCAGCTGCTACTGAAATATCTCCGCTGTGCTCGGCAAAATCGCCCTCCAGGACAACCTCACCACCGGCACTGCCGGATGCATCCAAAGTTCCGCTATTCACAACTCCGGAACCCGAGCCAAACAGGCGGATTTTGCCCCCGCTGGTATCAATACCGCGTGCAGTTACTGTGCCTTCATTATTTACTGCAGCAGTAAACAGGTCACCGGAAACGCTGGCTTCCATCAAAACCTGAGCGCCTTCGATGGCCCCTTCATTTAGCACAGCACTATCTAGGCCGAGGTCATTCTCCATAACCTCTTTGGTGACCTTAACGCCAATCATTCCATCGGCATCAAAAGTTAATAAGGCTTCATCGGCTGCTGCCAGGCTGACGAGTTCAGCGCTGATCAAGCCGGTAGAGGCATTTGTAACCTGCTTACCTACCAGAACCGCGCTGGATGCATTAATCACACCTCGGTTAACAACAACCCCTGAAGAACCCGACTCGCCTTTAAAGGCAAAATCACCATTCATAAAGTCTTCTGGACTCATATCGAGCCCGGACGCGGTTATGGCGCCGACATTAACCGTGGCTGTCTCAGTAAAAAGAACTCCTCGCGGGTTCACCAGGATAACGTGGCCATTGGCCTCTATCGCACCTTGGATGGTAGTGACATCCTGGTCCAAGATTCGGTTAAGCACGATAGAAGACGAGTCTGGCTGCAGGAATTGGACCAGCTCTTCTTCACTTAAATTAAAAGAATCCCAGTCGATTGATAACAGGTCTGTTACCTGGTCGACTGTGGTTGTAGCCCCGTCAACATCAATAGTGCCGCTACCGCCGGTTACCACTCCGCCTTCAGGTCCAGCATGAACCATGGGACTAATCAGCCCTGCAAACAGGCCGGCATAGGCAAAACTTGACACCTTAATGGCACTTGCTAATTTTCTTAACTCAAGCTTTTTATTTTTGGCTTTCATACCAGCACCTTGCGAAGAGGAACCTTGCTACTTTTAAGTATTCAGGAAACAGTAATTATTCAGTTATAAAAAATCGAAAAGTCAGCGTAGACGGTGGGCTCGTCTTCACCAACTCCAGTATTTACTATCGAGGAGCTAGACATAATTGGCCAAGCAACAGAGACTTTACTCGAGAAACTGTCACTCCAATTCATCTTAAACAGCATTCCGCCACCGGAGAATCGAGCCCAGTCATCCTCCACGGTATCCTCATAGTTATTCACATAGCCATATCCAACATCGGCAATCAGTGCTACTTGGAAAATGTCATTTAAACGCTGATTAAACAGGATGGGGTTCATAAATTCAGGGAAGTTTACATACCACTCTGCGGAAACAACTGCGCCCATATCTGCAGAAAAATCTCTTGCAGAAAAAGCACGCACACCATTGGCTCCACCCAGTGACAATTGCTCAAATCCAGGCAGGCTGCTCTCACTATATTGAGCCCTTCCTTTTACTATCAGCCTTGAGTGGTCATCGGTAAAAGGCATAGGCAGGAAGATCAGAGAACTGGTGTTAATGGCCAGCTTATTGAAGTCATCTCCCCTACCCGGTTCAACCGCATTTTGATGCTCACCATACTGTGCGGTAGCACTTACTATATTCAGCATTGAAAGGAAGCCATTAGAAAGGCTATCCATATAAATACCAACTTCCCCGCCATAAACGTGGTCATTGGTAAACTCGATAACGCCATCCAGGTCTGATTTTTTTTCTGTCAGGCCGAAGGATCCGGTGAGGTTGAAATCCCTTGAGCGTCGAAACTTATGATCTAAAGACAGTGCATAAGTTTTGTTCACACCTGATATTTCCAGCCGATTAACTAAGTCACTATCATCTTCTTCATTGAAAAGACTAAATTCATTGTGATCTGCTGATATTTCCAACCGGGTGCGGGGGCCAAACAGAGGGAAGCTGTATCTGAACTGCCCGAGATCAGAACCATAATCCTCATCTGATTCAGGGTTGGATTTCAAATAACCCAATGTTAAAGCATCACCGATTCCAAGGGGATTCAGCCAGTCAACAGTCGCATAAACTCTTTCGCTACCGGTATAGAGAGAACCGTGATTATCGGCCCTAAATGAAGCGCGCCAGGAATCCGTTTCACGTACTTTTAAATTAAGCTTGGTTTCACCAGGGTTGTCACCCGCACTGAAATACCCGGTAACGTTTAAGCCTGGCAGGTCATTAAGTAAATATAATCCTTCCTCGATATTCTCATGATTTACCAGATGGCCACGCTGGTCTTCAAAGGGTTCTGCCAGTTTTTCGTCTGTGTATTCTTCGTTATCTTCGGCAACAACCTGCCCGAGAAGCCCCTCTTGTACTGTAAGAGTGACCACTCCATTTTCCACATCTTGAGCGGGAATTTGCACTTGGGCTAAAAACAGCCCTTGGCGACGATAGAAGCTTGTCAGTTCAGCAGCAATCTCTTCGAGATCGCCATAACTTAAGCCCCTCTCTTTATTTTGTTTTTCAATTACACTTACCAGCTTCTTAAGCTCAGCGGGCCCCAAGCCACCAGGATTAAATTGAGCATTCATATTGCCCAGTAATATTGCAAGCTCTTCCAGGTTGTCTACGGTATAACCGCTAGCGAGGATTTGATCCTCTTTCATGAATTTAGCCCGAAGTTCCTCTGCCATTTCCTCTACGGTTTCTCGGGAAATACCAAATTCGGGATATTCTTCTAAACGATGAAACTTAAATTCTTTTACAGTAATCCGCGGCCCCTGATTTCTCTGGGAGATTTCAGGAATTTCTGTATTTAAGTTGGGGTCTTCAGCTTCATAAGTACGCTGGAGAAAGTCTTGGGTTACATCCACTTCATTAATAGTAGACGTATCCTGATTAAAGGCTTCCCGCACTCGGTTGCGAAAATTAGATCCATCTTCCTGGGCAAAAGCCGGCACTTGCGATACAAGAAAGCCAGCACCTATAAATAATGCCAACTTACTTTTTCCTAGCCCAAGCATATTTCCCCCAGTTTTAATCTCTTAATCTTTAATCTAACCAACTCAACTATCGTATCGATATTCGCTGGTAATTGTTTAATCTAGTTAACATCTCTAACGACACGGAAACCGGTAAACTCATCGGGCTGGCCATTATGAAGCTTCTTGGTTGTTGCCAGACAACGGCTCATTGGATCAATGCGGCTACCTCCCAAAGCGAGCAACTCGCCCTCTGTGCCTAATCCCCACTCCTGGACATTACCTACAGCATTAAGTAACCCAAATCCGTTAGAGGAGCCAGCTCGGGCAGGTACTAACTCAGCACCTTTTTCAATACCGCCATACTTCAAATGACAGTTTCGATCCGCTACTTCGTCTTCCCCCCTGGCACTTGCAGCAGCAAACCACTCCTGCTCAGAAGGTAGGCGGTAGCGGTAGCCGGTCTCATCACTGAGCCAACTTAAATAAGCCTCTGCAGTTGCCAGGGATAAGTTATTTACCGGCAAGTCCGTTGCTTCTGGAGTCTGCTCTCCGCACTGACCAGCAATGCGGCAGAATTGAGCCAACTCAGTACTGCTCACCTCATATTTACCCACAGCCAGTGGCCTGCCACTCAAACCTTTAATCACCACCATTGCCGGCCCCTTGCTGCCATCCGCAAGACGGTCACGACAGGTGTAGCGATCACCACGTCGGCCGCTGCCAGGAACCAGGTGCCCACAAAAATCCAGCTTAAAGTCTTTCAATGGTTGGTATGCGGGCAGTAGAGCCCTGAATTGATCAACCAGGGCTTCCGTCTGTATCGGATCCTTAGTGCCAAGATTAGATGCGCAATTTACCAGCTCTTCGCCCACCACCGGGCGGATCTTCAAGGCTTTTGCACTATCCAGCTTTGCCAGGCTGGACAACTGTGAACCTATTGCAGTGGCACTCATGGAGAAGCTGCAGGTGAGTGCTACTTCCATATCATCGAGCACAGCATCAATCTGCTGCTGCTTTTGCGCAGCCAGGCGGCGACGCTCTGCCCGCTCTTCCGCCAGGCGAATACGCTCGGCTTCGCGCTCTTCAGCGATCCGCTCCGCTTCAAGGCGAGCGCGCAGATTCTCTCTATCATTCGCCAGTTGAGTTTTGATAGCCTCAGCTTCTTTAGATTCACCATACCAGTTGGCAACCCCCGCCAGCATGACATCGGCCTGATCGAGGTTACCCAGGTTTAACTGACCGGTTGCAGCAGCCAGGAAAAGTTCTGATACCTGGCGACGGGAGGAATCCAGGAACTCTTTATCCGCAGGGTTCAGCTCAGAGTACTCCTCCAACTCCAGTTGAAGATCTCGCTCCCAGGCTGGAGTCAAAATACTCAGGCCAATCAACCGGGTGATAGCCTCTTTCTTATCAGCAATACGCCTGGCCAATAGCTCCTGTTCGTGCTTGCGCTCGAGCTCGATTCTGACTCGCTCTTGCTCTACGGCATTTTGCTGCTGCAGATGGCCATAACCCACTACAGCACCGCCCAACAACATGACAAACGCACTGCCTAGTACCCACTTCCAGGCATGGCTAACAAAGAACGCCTGTACAAACTTCTCTACGGTACTAGTGCGGTTTTCGCGCTTTAGCTCTAGCGCTGACTCAAGTGCGCGCCACTGCCTGCGATTAAGCCCTTTGATCCGCTTGGGGCGTAGGCCCTGCTCCATGGCTTTATCGGCAGGCGTTTTGTCATAAGGGTGGCGCCCGCAGAATAGTTCGTAGGCAACACAACCCAACGCAAATACATCATCACTCGGTGCCGGTTCAGCTCCCTTGAGCATCTCAAGGCTCGCATACGCCGGAGTCAAGGCTCCGAGAGTGCCCGCGTCAAATACTGTCGTTTCGCCAGCTTTATTTGCGATTCCCCCTTCAGAAACAGCTCGGGCAATACCGAAGTCAAATACTTTTGCACCTTTCTTATTGGTGACAAAAATATTGCCTGGCTTAAAGTCCGAGTGAACAATTTTATGGGAGTGGGCATATATCAGGGCTTGGGAGATATCCCAAAATACCGAGCGGGCACGCTCGGGCTCCAACCCAACATCGGCATGATCGCGCAACAACTTGTCCAATGGAGCACCCTCAAGGAACTCCATTGTCATAAATACGCGATCTCCATCGCGGTCAAAATCGTAAACCGTTACGATATTAGGGTGAGCAAGCGTTTGTGACTTGCGCGCTTCCCGCTGGAGAGAAATAAAAGCATCGGGGTGCTTTTGGAAATCATCATTAAGCAGCTTGATAGCAACATAGGGCTCGCTGTCACTGGCTTCTAATTTACGGCGGTCAAGGGCTTTGTAAACTGCCCCCATTCCCCCAACACCCAGGAGTTTGTCAAGCTCAAATCGGCCTTTGATTACAGTTTTGGTCACTGCATTTGAGCCGGAAGCTTCAAAGGGTTCAGGTATTACTGCCGAATCGGCAGAAACCCCACCCAAAACTTCATTGGCCCCAGCCCCACTTCCCATCCGATTAGGATTAGGGGAAGGCGCAAAGACAGTAGCATCTGAGCTAAAGCTGGCAGCAGCCGAAGGGATTACCGGTTGGGCACCTTTAACCGGGGGGTGATCATTTGCTCCAGTCTTATCCTGCTGCACAACAACGGTGATATCACCATCTTCTGTCAGCCCGCTGGTTGATTGGCCTGAGCCCGGCGGAGTGTCACTCGGCCGAACAATACGCGTCTTATCGTTCAATTCCGCCTCCATGGGAAACCATTACGACACATCCAAATCCGCAAAAACTTTGTTATTGATCTAATGGGCAAGGCAATATAGTAGGGTGCGAAGTATATCGAACAGCCTATGTGGCAACAATGAATCAATATTCAAATAAATTTGCCTTAACACGCCATCAAACTATTATTTTGATCCAGCCCCCGAAAACACTGAGTATCGCTCCGATATAAGGCTGAATTACATATTATTACAAAGCAAGCTTATCAAAAAAATACCAGTAAATGCTTTCAAATAGATATTTGACTGTCAATCAATATCCATGACTCAAACCACTTATTTATCCCCATTAGAGGTTTGTTACTTTTTAGCAATATTAAATTAGTGTCAGAGTCAATTAGGGCAAACGGGCATAAATCGTAACAGCATAAAATTGCCTCTCGAAATTAGTGCCAGAGTCGATTAAATAACTCGAAAATTAGTTTGTTTTTAGCTTTCTCTTTGTTTAAATCATCACAGTTGCCACCGCGACGACCACCTGAACTACTGCGAATCGCGGTGGTAAGGGATTAACCACCAACATCACACGCCAACTAATGAGGGACATCCCATGGCTATCTACATGAACTACAACAACAAAGCCATCAAAGGCAATGTTACTGCTTCCGGCTACGAGGACTGGATCGAAATTGACAGCTTCAACTTCGGTGTTGGCCGCGGCATTACCATGGAAGCTGGCGCCATGTCAAACCGCGAAGCTTCTCGCCCAAGCCTGAGCGAAGTAAGCTTCACCAAGCGCATCGACGCTGCTTCCGGCGGTCTGTTCAAATCTTCTGTAACCGGTGACGAAGGTGTTACCGTTGAGATCCACGTAGTACAAACCGGTGCTAACTCTGTAGAGAAGTACGCTGTTTACAAACTGGAAAACACCCTGATTTCCTCCTACAGCATCGGTGCTTCCGCTGGTGGCGCTCCGGCTGAGTCTGTATCCCTGAGCTACGCTAAAATCGAAGCGGACCTCAACCACGCAGACAAGACCAACAAGAACCCCAAAAATATGCGTGTTGGATACGACCTGGAAACAGCCAAGCCGCTGTAAGCCAGCAGAATCTGATCTGCATATACAATGGTCTGCAGGAAATTCTGCAGACCATTATTTAGCAGTTATTTAGCTGAGCGCTTATTGAGTTTTCAGCTAAATAACTGAATGTATAATAACTAGTACTATTCTCCAAGGCACCGTAGGGATAGTAGGGGCTGCCCATGACTACATTAAATCAAGATAGAAGACTGATTAAAGTCGACAGCCCGCTCGGCACGGATGCGGTAATCGCTACCAGCCTGCAAGGCGAAGAGCATATATCCAAACTCTTCCGCTATGAACTTCAGCTCCTATCCGATGACCATGCAATAAGCCAGAAAGATATCGTCGGCAAGGCTGTTACAGTTTCTGTACACCACTCAGAAACTCCTCGCTATATCAATGGTTACGTTACTCAACTGTCTCTGCGCGATGTTAACGCTGAGGGAGTGCGAAGTTATAGCGCCACAATTCAACCTGGCCTTTGGTTTACCAGCCTTGGGGGCTCCAACAGAATTTTTGAAAAGAAATCTGCTAAACAGATTCTTGAAGAAGTTTTGGGCGAGTACAGCAAAGTTATAAAGCTAAGCGTTAAATTAAATGCTGAATACATAACTCGTGAATATTGCGTGCAGTTTGATGAAAGCGATTTTGAATTCATCAATCGCCTTATGGCTGAAGAGGGTATCTCCTATTACTTCAAGCACTCAAATGGGCAACACGAACTTGTACTTTGTGATGATAGCCAGGACTTCTATGACTGTGAAAGCGAACAGATAGAGTACGATGGGAGCGGCAGTCATCCGACAAAAAATACTGTAAGTAGCTGGCAGCGAAATTTCAATTATCATGGTGGCGGATTTGAACTGAAAGATTATTGTGAGTTCACCGCAACAAAAGATAATAAACAGCAAGTTAAAACTACCAGCCAACTGAATGATGTCAGTAATTACATGCGCGGCCTTTATGGGCTAAACCATTTCCAGGCTGACGGTGAAAATAAGCACAAATTCACAGATAGCTACCATAAGGCTCTCGCCGAGCGTTCAATGGAAGCGCAAGAAGCTTTATTTGATGTGAGCCATGGGCGCAGTGACTGCCCCTCATTCACTGCTGGCGGCCGCTTTAATTTTGACCACACATTATCGTCAGAAAAAGGGAAGTACCTGATTACTTCCGTACATATCTCTGCTACAGACGGCAATAGTGCGGAAACACATTTCCACAATACTTTCAGTTGCATCCCATCATCAGTAACTCCAAGACCTGAGCCAAATATTTTTGCGAAGAAGGTACACTCTCCGCAAGTCGCACGCGTTCTTGAAGTTAAGGCCACCACTTCTGACAGTTCACAAGACCCCTACACCCAAATCAAAGTGAAATTCCCATGGAATTCGCAACAGAACAGCTGTTGGGTACGGGTGATGCAGTCATTTGCCGGAAAAAACTGGGGTGCAAACTTTGTCCCCAGAGTCAATCAAGAAGTTATTGTTACTTATATTAATGGTGATCCGGATAGACCGCTGATAACCGGAGCCGTGTATAACGGTGATAATCCGGGCCCCAATTACACTGCGACACAAAGTGGCTGGAAAACTGAATATGAAGGTAGCGCCTTTAACGAACTTCGGTTTGATGATAAAGGCGGAAGCGAAGAGCTTTATATGGAAGCCGGCAAAGACCATAACTTTGTCGTCCATAATGATCAAACAGGGAAGATAGAAAACAAACAAACCCTTGAGGTTAAACAAGACCGGACTATTACGGTTACCGACGGCAGTGAAGTTGTCACCATCTCAAAAGGTGATCAGAAACTCAATGTCAGTAAAGGCAATCAAGTTGTCACTATCGGGTCAGGAAATCACACACTCAAGGTCAGTAAGGGTTCTCAAACTACTGATGCAATGGGCGCAATTAAGATTTCCTCCAAAGCATCCATTGAATTAAAAGTCGGCGGTAGCAGTATTAAACTGACTCCAGCTGGTATCACCATCAAAGGAACAATGCTTTCCTGTAAGGGCGACGCTACTGCAGAAGTTAAAGGTGGCGGAATGCTGACCCTGAAAGGCGGCGTAACCATGATTAACTGATGGGGATATATCAATGACAGACCTCATTAAAGTAGAAGCTCTCACCGCAGATGAGCTACTTAAGAATTTTGAAGTTAGTGACGAGGCAGAAGATCATCTGGTACCGGATACAGCACCAGAAGTCAGCATAAACCGCCTTGTGGAAGCAGGCCTATTTCCAGACGCGATCAAGTTGCTTGCTCATGGCCTACCAAAGCGGGAAGCCGTGTGGTGGGCTTGCCTCGCGGCCCGAGATATCCAAGGCCCTCAAACTGACGATGACAATGTGAATGCGCTTAATGCAGCAGAGACTTGGGCCAAAAAGCCCAGTGAAGAAGCCCGCTTACGCTGCAAACTATTCGGCGATAAAACAAAACATAAAACTCCAGCGAGCTGGGCGGCTACTGCAGCGAGTTGGTGTCATGGCAGCTTAGCAGCCGAAGGTGAGCCGGTAGTAGAGCCGCCAGAACACCTTTATGCTCATGCAGTCGCAGGCAGTGTTACCCTTGCTGCCGTGCTATCTGACCCAGTCGATCCAAACAAAAGGTTCATGCGCTATATGGAGCAAGGTCTCGATCTAGCACGAGGCGGAAACGGTAGGGTTGAGGGATAAACTATGGGTAAGCCAGCTTCCCGTATTGGTGATATGCACGTATGCCCAATGGTCACCGGCACAGTACCTCATGTGGGTGGCCCAGTAGTAAGCCCAGGAGCACCCACCGTTATCATCGGTGGGATGCCCTCAGCAACCGTTGGTAGCACTTGTACCTGTGTTGGACCGCCCGATACGGTCGCCATGGGAAGTACAACGGTAATGCTGCAAAAGAAACCTGCAGCAAGAATGGGAGACACCACAGGGCATGGTGGAAAAATAGTTATTGGTTGCCCTACAGTATTGATAGGTGGATAAAATAGGTCCATCCCGCGTACTAACTAAGTACGGTGTGTCGGCATAGATAAAATTGGAAACTGGTGTTGTCCAATTAAGATCATCCCATATCTATGCTTAAGAGTACTCACACAAGTCCACTCTTATCGAGTGGGCATCTCTCTGCCACACCATATCTGCTGAATAAAGATAACGGCTTAAAATATAGGCCCTAGTACACAAGACAATATTTCTGTGTACTAAAAGTGACGCCCTCTTTTATTAGGATATTTAGCCGACCGCAATGGTAAAGCTAGCTATCTAGCACAATTATTTTAAATCCAAAAATCGTTACTCGTACATTAACGCATGTCTTGCATAGGCTTAGGAAAACCTACCTAAGAACCGGAAATATTAAACAACTTTATTCAGCTAAAAATAGCACAGAATTACCAATCAAATATAAACAATATGTTTATATAACCTACGGATCACTAATTAAAATATTTCACACAATAAATTTTCATTAACAATATATTTTCGATGACTCTTTATTAAAGAACTTAGCCTAGGACCGAAATATAAGTAAAGATTACAACCAACCAGAAAATAATCACTTTAGCCAAAATGGCCAGAGGGTTTTTACCATGCAAAAGAAACATAAATTTAAATTATTTTTAATATCTTTTTTATTAATTGCCATATCACCTGGAGGGACTAACGCTATGGCTTCATTCAACCCCTTTAAAGCTTGTACATTTTCAGAAATGAAAATCAAGTTAACACTAAATGGCGAGCCTGTATCAGGGGCTAAGATCACACGCTCAATACAATGGCAAAAGGAATGGATCGATACATTTACATCTGATGAAGACGGAATCGCAGTCCTCCCAGCTAAATTTTCAAACTCTTTAACACAGGTATTACCAGTTGAGTTTGTAGTCTCCCAGGCCATCGATGTTAGTTACGAAAATAAAAACTATGAAGTTTGGGTTTACGCTAAAAGAAGCCCGGGTGAGAACTCCGAAATGGGAAAGCCGCTTAACCTCACATGTGAGCTAACAGATGAAACCAGGTTAGAAGAAATATTCGATTCAGCCTTATTAACATCATGCCAATTTAATTAACACTAAAATAAAAGGAAAGATCAATTATGCTAAGTCCTAAATACACCGCTAAACTTGCTGCGGACACTTACTTAGTAAAAGAAAGTAGGACAAGGAAAATATTTTATGAAATGTATAAAGATGACTTTGATATTGACGAAAAAATCACAGACAAAGTAGATGCGGAAGCCGGTGCTCTTATTTTCCTAAAAAGTACAGACACAAGAGGAATAGCAACTTTAGGGAAAGGGCAACACAAAGGTAGCGCTTTTTTTAGTATTTTGGGAACTGATAGCCTATATGATGTGTTAACAGACCTAAATGCTGGAGTTAAGCGATTTCATACTGGCGGAGCAGTACATCAAGGTTTTTATTATACTTTTGAGTCTCTACTACCTCAACTTGAACAGTTTGCGCAAAACCTACCCAATGATGTTCATACTATTCACTGCCTTGGCCACAGCCTTGGTGGGGCGTTAGCCACGCTTGCTGCTGATTGGCTTTCCTCAAACACAGGAAAATCTATAAAACTATATACGTTTGGCAGCCCAAGAGTTGGGCTTGATCACTTCGCTAACAGCTGTAAACGTAAACTTAAATCTGAAAATATTTATCGCGTATATCATCGTGCAGATCCTGTTCCTATGGTACCTACGTGGCCATTTATTCATGTCCCGAATGGTGGAACTGGAGACTTTGAGCTACCTACACCGAGTCTTAACCCAAAAATAAGCCATAGCAGTCAAACCTATGTTAAATCTGTATCCCCTAATGGAACCAGCTTAGATTGGGATACCGTTAAATTACAAAAACCTAAAGGAAATTTAGAAAAGAGCGTCGAGGCATGGTTAAGATCTGACGGTGTACTTTCCCTTACCATGAATACAGCATGGATCGCTGGAGAGGCACTGCTCTGGGTGCTTAAGAAAATCACTCACCTTGCAGGAATTTCTTTGGTGGTTGCCGGTGGCACGACTTTTACACTTCTCGACAGACTTGCGATATTCCTGCACAAAGCGTATCAGATTAGTAAAGATATCTCTTTTTGGATTTTGCGACTTATCCGTAGGCTGGCACAACTGATCGGATTGGCTATTGTCGAAGGTACGGATATCACGGTTTCCTTTATTCGCATGGTATTTCTACGTATGCACCGCGCTGTTTCTGACTTAGTAATGAGGGCAGGAAGACCAAACCAGTAATTATTTCTTAAAACCAGTTGTATCTATATGGTTATTAGTGGTACCAAGCCCAGCAATGATTTTTTATTAATATCACTGCCGGGCTTATATACAATTCTTTATTCTACAGTGTAACTAAAGTCCCCTTCTTCCGTTGCGGATACTTTAATTGCTTTAACTTCTTCACCGCGCGCCATTTTATCCAAACATTCACTAGCCAATTCCGGCAATAATGTTTTGTTCAGAATAACTTCAATATTACGAGCACCTGTATCAGCTTCGTGACAACGAGCAACGATGTTAATCAAAACATCCTCGTCATAGCTAAAGGAAGCTCCGTAATGCTCGTGAACGCGCTTTTCAATCTTACGCATATTGATTCTGCAAATCTCTACCAGATTCTCATCATCGAGAGGGTAATAAGCAATCACATTTGCTCGACCGAGGAAAGCAGGCTTGAATTTTTGTAGCAGATGTGGGCGGATATTATCCATCAATACGTCTGGCTCAGGCTTTTCTTCTACCTGACTGAAGATAGCTCTAATTGCATCCTCCCCTGCATTGGAGGTCATAATTATTACGGTGTTCTTGAAGTCGATATCCCTTCCTTCACCGTCTTTAATGGTCCCCTTGTCAAACAGGTTATAGAAAACATCTTGTACACCTGGGTGAGCTTTTTCCATCTCATCCAATAAGATTACCGAATAAGGCTTACGGCGTGCAGCTTCGGTAAGAACACCGCCCTCTCCGTAGCCTACATAGCCGGGAGGAGAGCCCAACAGCATAGATACTTTATGCTCTTCCTTGAATTCAGCCATATTGATGGTCGTGATATTTTGCTCACCACCAAACAGCTCATCAGCCAAGGCAAGGGCAGTCTCTGTTTTACCTACACCGCTAGTACCACAGAACATAAACACACCCACCGGTTTACGCGGGTCTGTCAAGCCTGCTCGAGAAGTGCGAATTGCCTGAGCTACAGCCTCGATAGCATGGGGCTGACCAATAACACGTTTATTCAGGCGCTCTGACAAAGTTTTCACAGCAATAATTTCATCGCTAACCATCTTGCCGACAGGAATTCCAGTCCAGTTGGCAACTACTGCGGCAATAGCCTGTTCATCAACAGCTGGCTGCATTAACGGGGTATCCCCCTGGATAACCTCCAAGTCCGCAGTTAATGTTTTGAGCTGTTGCTGATAGTCGGCTAATAAGGCCTCGTCGGGTGTATCTTCACCTTCACCACCTTGGGCCTTCATAAACTCTACATCGATCTGATCGCGGAGTTGTTGAATCTGTCCGATTAGTTCATTTTCTTTAAGTAATTGCTGTTCGAGCACTTCCAAACGCTTTTCTTCGGAAGCTTTAAACTCTTTTAGCTCTGCCAGTTGCTCCTCATGCTCACCCATTGCTGCGTTTTCACGCTCAAGTTTAGCCAGGGTAGTATTAGTGCGATCAATATTGATACGAGCATCTTCAATCGCCCCAGGAGTAGCAGACTGGCTAAGAGCGACGCGCGCGCAGGCCGTATCCAGTAAGCTAACAGACTTATCTGGCAATTGGCGCCCGGGAATATAACGATGAGATAACTTGACCGAAGCTATGATAGCTTCATCCAGAATGCGTACTTTATGGTGCTCCTCCAGCGAGGTTGCGATACCACGCATCATATCAATCGCGTTGCTCTCATCAGGCTCTTCCACTTTTACTACCTGGAATCTACGGGTCAAAGCAGGATCGCGTTCAAAATACTTCTTATATTCCGCCCAGGTTGTGGCAGCTAAAGTACGCAATTCACCACGAGCCAGTGCAGGTTTCAGGAGATTAGCCGCATCCCCCTGCCCCTCTTTACCGCCCGCGCCAATCATGGTGTGCGCTTCATCAATAAATAGAATAATTGGCGTTGCAGATGCTCGCACTTCTGAAATTACAGACTTCAAGCGGTTTTCAAACTCACCTTTTACACTGGCGCCAGCCTGAAGAAGTCCCAAGTCAAGCGTGCGTACGGCTACACCGCGCAATGGCTCAGGTACATCACCACTAGCTATTCGAAGAGCAAAGCCTTCAACGACGGCAGTTTTACCAACACCTGCTTCACCAGTCAGGATCGGATTATTTTGACGCCGGCGAGTTAAGATATCGATACATTGGCGTATTTCCTCATCACGACCAAGTACAGGGTCAATCTCTCCCTTCTTCGCTCTTTCAGTTAGGTTGATTGTATATTTGTCCAAAGCTGGAGCTTTAGAAGCAGCTGCAGCAACTGCAGCTGCGCCATCATCCATATCCGCCGTAGCGCTAATATGGCTAGACTCTCCACTTTGTCCAAACATTGCACGAGCGGTTTCGCGAATCGATTCTGGAGCTATCTCTTTCAGTTCTGGGCAGGATTCTAAAATCTGGCGACGAGAAGTTTCTTCCAGTAAAAGCGCAGCCAAAAAGTGTCCGGAACTGATTGCTTTATGTCCATAATCAATAGAAGCCAGCATCCAAGCATTCTTCGCTGCTTCTACGATAGTTGGGGACAGGGCTGGTGGACGGCTGCTGCCGGCCCGAAATCCAGCAATCGCTGTAGCCAGCTGCTTGGCAAAATTTGCTGGATTACAGTCGTGTTTTTCCAACAGATGGTAAAGGTCAGTATCAGACTGATCCAAAAGTTTCAGTAACCAATGCTCTAATTCAACATTGTACTGGTTCTGTGACAGACAAAGCCCAGCAGCGCCCTCTAGTGAGTCACGCATATGCGGAGTCATGGTATCAACCAATCGCTTCAAATCGATATTGATCACGTTGAATATCCTTTCCTAAATAATAATGTTGTTAATTTTACTTATGCAGCAGGTAAAGCTTCATCAGGTGAAATATTGTCTGCACTTAAGGTTATTTGTACTAACCTTTCACCATCTTGTTCACTAGCCATGTGAGTATTCCATCCCAGTAAAGGTTCATTCTCAGCTTTTCTATTTAGCTGGATAGGTGCCACCTGGCTGGTTGAAAGTGTCACCGACAACTCAAAATCCAATTCGATACCAGCACTAAAGCGAATAAACTCCTTAAGCGATTCCAACTTTTTCGTACCCGGAGCAATAGTCATAAATTGCTCATAAGGCATTGACTCAATAATTACCTGAAATTTATTCTGGGCTTGGAAGCAGTGCGTACCCAGAATGGTATTTACTCCCAAGCAATTATTAATACCCTTCGGCACCTGAGCACTGGGCAGTCGGCACAAGATATCATCCGGTAACTCATCCCACTGTCCCTGGAATTGTTCAATACTTACCGTTAAATCAAAATAATGCTTGATCATGCTGGATAAAGCGGTAGCGGAACAACGTCCACTGGAAAGGTGTCCTCCCATTCCAACTAGTGCTTCATCCGGTATCGGCATTCGATAGCGCATTTCATTTGTACCAAGCCCTGCAAGGGACGCAAGAGCCTGGGTAAACTTGTCTGGCTCTCGAGAATTCTGCAGGCGTTGCCGCTCATAATTCACAGGCAACTGGTATTTATGCCAAGCTTGATAAAAAAGGGAAATACTTCGGTGATTAAACATATCCAGAAAATCACGCAGCGCCGTATTGTTCTCCCTAAGCTCCCTCTGCACTAACTCTGTCAGGTAATAGGGCATCACCCCCTGACTACCGATTAACCCTGTAAAACCCACCTCCATATGCCACTGATGAGTCTCATTTTCATCGGGCTCTTCATGTTCAACGCTTTTCTTCTCTAGACGTAAAACATCCGAGCTGACAAAAGACAACCCAGATTGAGCACTAAACCGAATCAGCTCTTTAGTCGGAGGGGCAGCGCTAGCTATAGGTTCTTTACTGAAACCTGTACCTGCCAGATGTACTGCACGCTCTACCAGCCTTACCGCTTGAAAAAAATCAAAGTTATAAGGCTCTCGGCGTAAACGCTCAATTACAGTAAAGCTTTTTCGCCGGCGCGAGGTGGCCATCGCTTCAACTCCCCATCTCGACCACTCATAGTGGCAATCAGTTTTGTAAATGAATTAATTGAACAGTATAAGCCCAGGAAACGCTCTATGATGCTAGCAAATAACAATGGACTTGTTCCTGTTAACATCATGGAATCAAGTTCAATCTCAACTTCTGTGCCGCGACATAAAACTACACTTTGATCAATCTGAATCGGAGCAGTAACCGGTTTAGTATTAAGCTTTAACAATGACTCGATTAAATTACGCGTACTAGCAGAGTCACGGAAGTCATAAAGCCTAAAAATTTCTTTTAACGCATTACATCCCTCTGCACCTGATAGAGAAAGATGATTTAAGTTAAGGTGAGAAATTAACCTCCAATACCCTCGCTCTCGTCGAGGCGGTCGTATAGTTGCCGTTGGGGAAACCACACAACTAATTCGGCTAACTGGCAAATCACCGTCAACAACCTCTAAATAAGGCTGGGCGCTACCACTAGGTAATTTTTTGGCTAGATTTCGATTACAGCAGGTTAACTTAATATCTAATGTCTGATCACTAATTCTATGCGGATTAAAGTCCAGATCGACTAAGCTTATATCAATCTCAGATGCTTGTTCATTCCGATGCTCTCCTTCGATCACATCTCTGCGACGACTAAACCAAAATGCAGATTGATCAGCATGATGTTGACTGTGTCGAATTCCATAGAAAGGCCGGTAACTGGTTGTCTCTCCATCACCATTAGTTGCCGCAACTTCATCCACTGAGTATATTTCTAAGCCATCACTCCTGCGGGCATCAGGGACCACATGGTAACTATACTGCGAGTGATTAAGTGGAATAGGATCTGCACTTTGTTTAAATAAATTAACAACCGGAGCACAGCCCAAAGCAAACATGCTTGGAGAAATCTGTTTTTCCAACTCCTCATGAGTTTCGGATAAATAAAAATACAGATTTAACGTGTCGTCAAAGCTCTCGTTTAACGCCTCACCAATGTTCAACATATCCAAGAAAAGGAACTTTTCTGGAAAAGCAAAATATTCAGTTAGGAGTCGATATCCTACGAATGCGGTATCAGGATATGGCAATAAACCCTCATCTGGACTTAGCCCCACTTGACATATTTCATCCGGAGAGAGAAAAGTTGGCTTTGGATCACTCTCCCCATTGGCAACAACCAACCTTACACACTTACTTAGTAGCAAGTCATATAAACTATAGATATGAGATGGTTGGCCACGAAGGAAAAAGCGGAGACTCTCAGGGTTTAGCTCAGAAAATTTTATGCTTGGGCTAAAAGTTTTAAGGGATAATTTTAAAACTGCATTAGCGCCCTGAATGTCATTACAGCCCGGAGCGATAAATGGCCTTGGCATCAGGGTGGCACTCACCGCCTGAAATGGGCAAATTTCTGCTGGATAACAAGTTGTAAAGCGGCAGGTTTGCCCTTGAAAGCTGTCACTTTCGAGTAACGTCTTCGTTTCTACCCGGGTTATCGCATCCAAATCCTTTTCCGGTTCAAACTGAACAATGGCACAAGAAGGAATTGGACGAAGATAATGAGGATACAGAGTTTCCAGCATTGCATCCGTTAACTCCGGAAAATCATCACTCAGCTTTTGCTGCACCCGAGCATTCATGTAAGCGAAGCCGGACAACAGTCGCCCTACTAAAGGATCATCAACTGTGTCTGCATCCAGCTGAAGTCGGGATGCGGCAGCTGGGTGCATCTTTGCAAATTCAGCAGAAGTTTGCTGAATGAATGCGAGCTCTCGCTCGTAGAGATCTATTAATTTTTCACTCATCACATAATCTCAGAGACATCCACCAGCTGGGTAACTGGGTTGAGTGCCGAATCAAATACAATAACTTCCGACGCTGGATTTACATGTAATACAGCTTCAACACGAAAGCGTATACTAGGATCTTCGACATCCACTTTGTCTTGGGTGGTTACTTTTACCGAACGTATTCTGGGCTCAAAATTTAAAATTGTTTTTTCAATATCTCGACAAAACTGTTTTCGGCTAGCGGCAGAGGAAAGATTGACTGTTGATAGGTCTGGTAACCCGTAGTTAATATTTGACTGCTCTAAACTTTCATGAGTTGAAGGTGCGGAAATACATTTAAATCTTGTATTGAACAAGTATTCCAAATCACGACGCACCCCTTCACGCAACTGCCTCAACACTTGATGGGATTGATGTACATCCAATTTACTAGATGATTGTAATAATCGATCCAATACCGGGGCCAATAATCGCTTCTCTCTAACCATATTAATTAGGTAGCTCCGACGCCGATTGTTGCCAATGCGGTTGTAAGTTTTAGCTCGGATACAAGATGGTCAACGGTGTAATGACTCTTGAGATGAATCACACTTTGATAGCTACCCGCCTTGCCTGGTTCATCCGTTACTTGCACCCGAGACTCCCGTAGAGGGTATCGAGCCTGCATTTCCCAGGAAAGGTCATCCCTTCCCGTTGTGTATTCATCCAACCAATGCTGCAACTGCCGTTCGCAATCTGCAGCATTCATATAGGCACCCACCTTATCCCTTATCATTACCTTGATATAATGAGCAAATCGGGATGCGCAAAGTATTTGTTGTAACATAGAGCTAATACGCGCATTAGCCGTGGCTGCTTTAGATGTGTATTGCTTCGGCCTTTGAAGTGATGGAACACTATTAAAGGCGCTGTAAGGAGTATCGTAACAATGACTCAAGCATACATACCCTAAGTCACTTAAATCCCGCTCAGCAAAATCAGTTACCAAAATTGAAGTGGCCATTCGGATCATGCCAGGAGTACTATCTGGCCTATAAGGCACCATTGGAAGCTGGGTTACCAGCCCTCCGCCCAGATGGTCACGTGCAACCCCTCTAATATGTGAAAACCAGCCAACTTCACTAAACTCTCTTAACAGTACGGCACCCAATGCAAAGCAGGCATTCCCCCATAAATAATTCTGGTTATGGGATGCCCGTACCTGCTCCTGAAACCTCAAACCACGATAGGATGAAAATTCCTGATTATAAGGTTCTCTCATCAAAACTTGAGGAAGTGTCAAAGCGATAAATCGGCTGTCTTCCAGATCCCGAAGGCCATTCCACCGAATGTATTCTTTTTGACGGAACACTTCTGAAAAATTGATAGGCTTTGCTAGATCCGAAAAGTTGTCTACACCAAAAAGTTGCGGTGCTGATGCACAAACAAACGGGGCAAAGGCTGCGGCTGCAGTATGCGCGATGCCCTGCAAAGTAAATACATCATCATAAGGGTGGTCAAGCAGCGGCCGATGGGATACATAGTAATCTCCAAGTAACAAACCAAATGGCTCGCCGCCTGGAGTACCAAACTCTTCATTATATATAAGATGAAACAGCCCAGATTGGTCAAAATCCGGGGCCCGCTCTATATCCTTCGCGAGGTCTTTCCAGCTGGCATCCAAGAGTTTGATTTTAATATTTTCAGCGTGGGGTGTATCAAACACCAATAAGGATATCCCCCGCCAGCTCGCTTCAAGTCTCTGAAACTTCTGGTGATGAATTATACAATTCAGCTGGTCACAGATTAGTTCGTCCAACTCGGCGATAATTCGACTCAGATAATGGCGAACGGAATAATTATCCCTATTTGTACAGGGGGATAATTCTGTGAGCCAATATTCAAATGCAAAAAGATCATCCGGTTCCTGCAGAAATTTATGTAGCTCTCTCTGCTGCCCTCTCGCCAATTTCTCCGGTAGAACATCTGATTGATCTTCCGATATTTGGTCATGTGCTGCACGGGGCACCGGTATACTCCAACAAGAATTATTATTTGAATAAATAATGGTAAAACGCAGGCCTTGAACAAGGCCATGTGAAGAGAGAACCCGCCCCTAGAGGCGGGCCCGGAGCCTTATCCCGCAGATGGGATATTTGCCACCATACGCAAGGACGTCGTCAATTCTTCCATCTGTAACCAGGGTCTCAGATAGGCAATCGCACTGTAACATCCAGGCTGACCCGGAATCTCTTTTACTTCTACTCGCGCCTCAGAAAGCGGGTACTTCGCTTTCATTTCAGGGCTCGCGTCGGGGTTGGAGTTAGTGTACTGGGAGATCCACTTGTTCAACCAGCGCTCACAATCACCAGCTTCCATAAAGGAACCCACTTTATCGCGAGCCATTACCTTGAGGTAATGTGCAATACGAGAGGTCGCCATCAAATAAGGCAAGCGAGCAGATATGGCTGCGTTAGCAGTGGCGTCAGGGTCATCGTATGCCTTTGCCTTTTGCGCACTTTGAGCACCAAAGAATACAGAGTAATCCGTATTCTTGTAGTGACATAGAGGCAAGAAGCCTTGAGCGCTTAACTCAGCTTCACGGCGATCGGTAATACCAATCTCTGTGGGGCATTTCTGATCGAGATCTCCATCGTCACTCTTGAACACGTGAGATGGCAACCCTTCTACTTTACCACCACCCTCAGCACCGCGAATTGCAGTACACCAGGAGTTCTCAGCGAATGCTTTTGTCATGGTGGTACCCATAACATAAGAAGCATTCATCCAGCAGTATTGATCGTGCTCTGCTGGACGGGAAACGCCGTCTTCATCCACTTCAAACTCTTCAAAGTCAAAAGCTTCAATTGGCTTGGTGTTAGCACCATAAGGGGTACGGGCCAGGGTACGCGGCATTACCAAGGTAACAAAACGGGAGTCGTCACTATCACGGAAACTGCGCCACTTGATGTACTCGGCGGATTCAAAAATACCACCCAGATCTCTCGGCTTGGAAAGCTCCGTGTAGTCATCAAAACCGAACATGCCAGCACCGGCTGCTGCAACAAACGGACAGAAGCCAGCTGCAGCAACATTAGACATCTTGCTCAGCAGTTCGATATCCTCAGGGTGACTGGTGAACTCGAAATCCCCAATCATTACGCCGTATGGCTCACCACCCGCAGTACCAAACTCTTCTTCATAGATCTTTTTGAAGGTCTGGCTCTGGTCGAACTCAACTGCCTTATCCAGGTCGCGGAAGAGCTCGCGCTTGCTCAGATTGAGCATGCGGATTTTCATGGTAGCGCCAGTTTCCGAGTTCATAACCAGGTGATTCAGACCGCGCCAGGATCCTTCCAGCTTCTGAAATTTCTCGTCATGCAAAATCGCAGACAGCTGCTGGGACATGGCCTTATCAATCGCGCTAACAGCTTTCTTGATGGTCTGGGTCAGGTTACGATCCCAGGTGACCGTTCCTTTCATTACTTGCTCTGTCAAATTCGCAAGCAAGTCTTGTGCTTCTTGAGGCTCAGTTTGTTTAGTTGCCGCAATCGCCTGGTCTAGGAGACTCGCCGATTGCTCTTCGGCTTCACTACCTGCAACATTTTCTACTTCAGTGCTCATTCTGAGTCCTCTCCTTTATCCTCATTCAAGCCCAACTGGTCAGAGATAGCGCTGACGTTTTCTGTGCTCTTGAGAATATCCTCAAGTACTTTTTCAAGCTCCTCAGAGCGATCAGCTTTACTCAGCAGATCACGCAGCTTGCTACGGGCTTCAAGCAATTGCTTTAGTGGCTCAACCTGCTCAACAATCTGCTCCGGCGAGAAGGCGTCCATGTTGTTGAAGTCGAGATCAACAGCCATCTTGCTACCGTCACCAGTCAGGGTGTTTTCCACCTGCAAGTTCAACTTTGGGTTTACTTTACCCATTACGTCGTTGAAGTTATCGCGGTCAATTTGGATAAACTTACGATCTTTCAGTGCCTTGCGATTCTCGGCATTATCACCAGAGTAATCACCCATAACACCCGCCACAAAAGGAAGCTCCTTTTTGACTTCGGCTCCGTTAGTTTCAACATCGTAAGTGATATGTACACGCGGCTTACGCACGCGCTTAAGTTTGTTGTGGATGCTTTCAGACATCTAAGGTCTCCTTTCCGACTTTAGGGACTGCTGTTCTCAGTTAATTACCAACCAGTGCTGGCTTCTTCTTGCGGTTGCTCACCCCAACCTTCATCAGAGACTGGCGCGGATACACTTTCAGTAGGTGTATCTGCGGCAACCGCAGGAGCTGATGACGTGCCACTTGTAGTCACTGGTGGGGTTATATATTTTTGTGTATCCGTGCCATCGAGACGAACTCCCGTCAACTGGGAGTAAAGCGCCTTCGACTGATCATCAGGTAGCAATTCAGACATCAATTGTGAAACGGTCATTCGTCCCCAGCCTATCAGCCTCTCCAGGCCGGGCGCCAGCGGCGTATGCGGCTCATAGGTACGAAAATACTTTGCCGCCTGCTCAAGCAATTTTAAGGCATCTTCTCTGGACACTACCGGACCGGTAGGGACAGCTACAGCAGAGGCAGCTACAGAAGTAACCGCTGCTGCAGCTGCATTTCCAGCTTGAACTTCCCCAGCAGGCTCTTCTGACGATTCAGGCGCCACATCTTCTTGAGTCTGCTCCATAGACTCCAAGTGCGTCTTATAAATAAAACGGCTTGTCCGCAACACCTCATCCAATAGAGATGAAATATTCGTGGATGGGGGGGCATCATGACCGCAGCTTTGTCGCAGGCTATCATTTATTGTCTTAAAGTGCCCCAGCGCTGCCTCGATTGTCTGAACGAGGTTTTGAGCCCATTCACCGCTCGCACTGTTTACACATTGATCAATCTGCTCAAGGTTGTAACCCAGCGTTTCTATTCGAGCAGCCTTGGCATCGTCATCTGCAATTCTGTCAGCATCCCGAGCCTGTTGGAATTGGAAGAATGAATAGTCCCCATAATCCCCTTCGGGAGTAATACCGGCACTGCGAATAGGCATTAGCAAGGTGCCATCACCACCATCACCATTCAAACCTGTCAGGGGTGCTACTTTTGTCTCAAGGCCATCTTCGTCTGGTAAGGGATACAGACCTTCCCAATATTGCTCTACTAACGAGTCGATCACCTGCAAGCCATCTCTCAAGCCAATAAAGCCATGTAAGCGAATCAAGGCCTCGGTATACCAGCTGGCAACCTCCAAGTCCTTACTCTTTTTCCCTAGGATATTTTCTGCAGCTTTTGCTACATCCCTCCAAGGTGCGAGTAGGTCTGTGTCTGCATCATCGAACATTGCGGAGCGTTCAGCAGCTCTTGCACTGTTGCGAGCATCTTTGATCGAGTAATAATCAGAAGTTGGCGAACGATCTTCTCGGATATCTTCCCCTACGGGATTATCCTCTGAGATTGGAGCAACTAATTCATCGATATTTATCGTGTTTGGGAATGCCATCAAAAAAGGCCCTTATACCGAATCAAATCCTTTAATCAGAATTCTGAGAAGAGTACACGTTGTAGATATCTAATCAAGGCAAATAATGCGCTTGGTACCTATTACTTTAAAAAACATGTTCAGTTGACAATTTTACGCTATTTATTTTTGTTAGATTTTGGCTTCTTATTCCAAGCCATTACATAGGAACCGCTGTTGAATCGCAACTCCCCATACTAGTCACAAGTTTAAATGTGGCAAAAATATGCAAAAACTCAGACCTACTCTTTTCAAAGTTCTCAAGAGATGACCACAAAAACACAGAATAGAAACTATCCGGGCTCTGAAAGAAAGTGACCAAATAGCGAACTGGTGTTTTTACAACCTCAGCAGACATCTCATAAATATGGCCATTTTGACTGTTGCTTATCAGTGGTTCAGGCCCGGATATAATAACGCCATTTTCCACTCTAGTCAGACACTGCTGTATTTGTGCTTTCCCAAAATGCTCGATCGACAAGTCATCGGGAAGCAGGGATCGATCTTGCTTTAGTACTATCAAATAGCGACTTAACTCTGTACTTCCAGCCTGAATCACAGCCTCCCCATTCAGATTGTCAAACCCTTGCCAACCGGCTGGAATACCAATAGAAGCTGTTCCATCAGTACTTTCCAAAAACTCCAAGGCGGGAGGTAATGGAGGGTCTCCACAATTACTAGACTTTTCAGTACAGTGTATTAATTGATCACCCAAACAGAGCTGTGTATGCCATCCCGCCTCCCAGAATTTTTTCATTAGTTGGCAGGCTTCCCTTCTATCTTCCGTAGTTTTGATTTGAGATTTTGCCCCTGTCAGCAGTCCTTTTATCTGACTAAAGCCCAAACCAAATTCACGCCCCAATGCAGCAATTGCATAGCGCCGCTCTACAGAACCTCTTATCTCCCCAGTAAAAATTATTCTGTAAGACATATCAGTAACCTTAGCTTCCTGCTCTGATACTCACTTTACAACCAGAACCTCTAATACAATTATCTCAATTCAATCAAACTTTATAGGTTTTCTTAAATTAACGTTCTGATCAACAAATCCATAGGTAAAAAGCAAAAATCCACTCTTAATATCAGTGAAGAATTTTCGCATGAAATTTTTTATGCAGCGCACTTAAAGCTGTCGACTTCTGCAAGGAGAAAAGATGTGCATAAATAAAAGGTAAACAACCTGATTCACGCAATTCCAGGAAAGCTGCAGAATCAAGCTCTCCCAATCTCTTCTCTGAAATACAATAAACACCTGTTAATTTATGCTTAACATCACCTGGCAAGTCTATATTTATTTCTTTTTCTACCAGCAAATTATTCCGCTGCAAAATACCGACAAACTTCCAAACCTGCGTCTTTTTAAGATGGATATCCTCTAAGCGGCGCTGCGCTTCCAATAAGTGACCACTTGGATTCCCATTCTCTTCAAACAACCTAACACCTAAAGAACTATTTCCGTCTTCAGATAATAGAGACGATTCAACGCAAACAAATGCATTGGAAGAGTCACCTTCTTTATATTTTAAATAGAAGGGATAAGAGCGAATAGATGCGGGAATATAATCACCCTGCCATTGTCCCTCTTGCCAAAAAAGGTTTTCTCCAGGTGTTACGCCAAGTAATGCACAGCTCTCAAGCTTTCCCGTCTCTTTTGATCGAGCAAATATAATAGGACAGGCACGCGCCACCGGTATGAATTCAGGCAATAAGATTGGGCAAATATGCGAATTCTTACTGTGGGAAAGATCACTTTTGATTAATTTGCAATTGCGATGCTTCTTCTTATCCAAGATAACCAGCTGTCTCACGCTGTGCCCTCAATCCTAACTTATATTCTTCTGTAACTGCACACCAAGCATTGAGCTATAGAGCTCAGGGCTTGGCAATGATGGGCACAGCAAGGTTGTCGGGGCCAAGTGTTGAGACCCCTCACTCCACCACAGACTATATGCGGAGTAGCTACTTTTGCTCATCTGCCCTAATAGACCTGCAAAACCTCTTTCCAGAGTATTCGATTGGCCTGTGGAGACGACAAAGTCTCCCTGTGCTGGAGGCAGAGAGATAATGCCCGCCCTGTCAGGGGGAGCACTAAATGCCTCACATAACTGGTCTGCATGTAGCATATTTTGCAGCGATGTAATTGCTAATTCAGACAAGCTCTGGAACCAGCTCTTAGCATCAGACATAAAAGCAAATGCATCCACTACCGGGGATAGCGGAGCAGCAAATGTCAACGGAAAATAGCGCCCAACACTATCCACACTAGGTACTAAAATTCCGGCCCACGCATTGGCATCAATGATGCCTTTGCTGTGGACAAATCTCCAAACAGGACTGGTCAAGTAGTAGTCCAACCACTCTTGACCTACGAGTTCACGAGATCCAAATACCGCTCGTTGTAACCAGCCATCCCATACAGTGACAAAACTACCTGGCAGCTGCCGCTGAACAAAGTCCCCGTGACCCGGCAACTTACCAAAAATACCAACTGTATTTTGCAAATCATCTACTCCGTCTACAGGGTCTCAGGGCATCGATATCCGCGCAGTAAACTGCGGTCGAACGGATTGTTTACATTAGATGCAATCAATTTAAATTGAGCCTTTCGCCCTTCCTCAGAGAAAGTAACAAAGTGTTCTGCGTTACTTCGCCCGGCTTCCAAATCTGAGCTCGCTAACAGCCTGTACCATGCCCAGTCCCCTTCAAAATGCTTGCGATGAACAGTCTCATTCAGATCTTCAAAGATAATGCGGACGCGATTACTTTCACCACCACGCCAAGTCAGCTTTTTAGTGGTTTTAGGGCCATGGGAGTAAGGAACTCGTTGCTCTCCAAGTTCAAGTTCAAACAAACGAACACTGGAATCCAGTTTCGTGGGCTCAATACGGAAAGAGTAAGAAGCTCCTTCGCCGGCACTGAAGAAAGTTTTTCGAATACGTTCAGCTCGACGCAACTGGGAAAGGGCTTCCCTTGAAAGGCTAATACCCTGCCCTTCAACGTATTTGATTTTCCAGTTTCTGGTATGCACAAATGGCTTCAGATACTGATTGACAAATTTCTCCTCAATACCACCTGGCTTGAAGTACTGGTTAAACTCCATCACCGGCACTTCCTGGTCACGGTCGCTACGCAGTGGGTACCGGTTTGCCAGGCTATTGCTATAGCTTTGATACACCTCTTCACGCCAGACACGGTTGATATGCGCCTTAGTCTTGGCCATTACCAGCCCCCAAGCGCTATCAGCAATATCTGTCAGCCACTGGTCAAAAGGTGCTGGCGCATTGGCAGCCTTAACCCTTAACTGTTTAATCGCATCGCTACCGCCGGCAAAACGCGCTTTGGCACGTCCAAAGGCCGCTTGATTCGAATCGGGAGCGCTGTCGATCTCAGTGAGGTATTCCTGAATTTTATTAATAGTATCCAGGTATTCTTGGATACGCGCTGGCCGCCCCTTCTCACTCTGAGTGATTCGCTGGACCTCCTCAAACCTAACATCAACAATGTTTGGCTTGTAATGATCCTGCAAGGCACTGGTTGCACTACCCAGTGCGGCTTGTCCCAACTTTCGAGTAGTACTGGATACAGGTAGCGGTACCCCAGAAGCATCGACTGGAACCTCAGGTCGAAGGGTCAGACGAGTGTTATCTGAAGTGATCTCGGTAATCGCAAGCAGGGGTGAGTAAATAGGATCAGACAACTTTGACAACACATCCAAAGCCTGTGAAGTGCTACCAAACCTCTGTATTTTGAACCCGCCAAGGAAGCCCTGCCAACGCTGTAAGTACTCCCCAAGATAGATTCGTTTTACTTCCTCACCAAGCTTTTCACGGTCGGCTTCGGTAAAGTCCTCACCGCTCAGATCTCCTCCATAAATCCAGCGCTCTTCAGCCATATTTGTCATCAGCTGAGAGTCCGCTCCAAAGTCCAGTTCTTTATAACCCGCCTTTGTATAGAGGAAGGGAATCGTGAAGTTTGGATTATTGGCTCCCATGCCAAAAATTTGCTGAGTGTCTCCACCAATTTCTTGATAGAGATCTACAGGGGTCAATCCGAAGTCACTATTTTGTAGTTGAGCAAATAACCGCTGAGGCACAGGGATACGACGCAGTTGTTGTCGCGCGCGAGCTACCACCCTCTCATTCTCTTCAATTGAATTGGGTAGAGGCTGAATAAATAGTTGATCCAGGTGGTAGCGCAGTTCTTCCTGCCTCCCAGCTTCACCGGGTAGCTGACGCTCCCAGCGAGCAGTGTAGTAAGCCTCTATGGTTTTCAAATCCATTTTATCTGGATTAAAAAACATCAAATAGGTTTTGAGAGTACTTACCAAAGCGGGATCATTACTTCCGAGACGACTTAAGTCACTCTCTATATCACGAAGTAAAGCGGGAAGATAAATAGTTTCTAATTTATGGCGATAGAGATCATTTGCCGCGGTATCAATTCTGGTGTCATAAAGTCCCAAATTGCCAATCCACGGATGTTCCTCACGATCGTAGACCGCACTAGCCCGCTTCAAAGGCTCTAACAAATTTAAGGCACTGATGGGCGTAATATTTTTGCCTTTCAGCTCACTCTCTGCACCTTGGTACGCGCTGAGATTATCGCTAACCTCTCCCATGGATAATTTATTCTGTGCGAGACTGCCACTCCATAAGAAAATAGCTCCGACAAAGCCTCCCGCCAAAGTAGCAAAAACTCCCCGGCGTAACCAAAGGTTAGCTGACTCAATCCGGCGATTAACGCCCACTAATTCAGCCTCGGGGAAAACGACATCCTTCAATAGTCGATGCAAGAAAAAGCTCTTACCAACACCCTGGAATTTTGGCCCGACGCTACGCTCTAGTCCAAAATCAGCAGTTACGGAGGACATCATACGGTCAACAGGACTGCCCTCCTGAGTGCCACTAGTAAAGTAGACCCCTCTGACCATAGGGACGGTTTCGTAACGATTTGGACCGAAAGTCTGCTTTACAAAATCTGTCAAAATATCTGTAAGGCTTTCCATTCGGGCAGGAAAACCTTGCAACAACGCCCGCTTCTCTACATTCCTCTCCTGATGAACACGCCACAATACGCGTTGGTTCAAACGCTCTATCAGCTGCTCAAATTCTGCTTTGAAATTATCGAGGGGGGCCCCTACAGTGGCGTTAGCTTCACGGGGAAAACTCATTCCCCAAACTTGCTCACGCTCAGCTTGAGAGAGGTTGTCGAAAAACTCTGTAAACCCTGCAACTAAGTCACATTTTGTGAAAGTGAGATAAATCGGGAAGCGAATACCCAACTCTTGTTGCAGTTCATTTACACGCTGGCGGATAATTTTTGCCTGGTGTTGGCGCTGCTCTTCAGTTTGCACCATTAAATCTTGCAAGCTAATTGCAACCAGAGCACCATTGATCGGGCGGCGGCGGCGGTATCTTTTCAATAAGCTCAGAAAAGCTTTCCAAGCGCTATTATCGTAAACCCGGTGACTGTCCTGAGTCGTATAACGCCCTGCGGTATCAATTAAAACTGCATCATTGGTAAACCACCAATCACAGTTACGGGTGCCCCCTACCCCACCCAGGGCTTCCTTCCCATGACTCTGCGCCAGAGGAAATTCCAACCCGGAGTTCACCAGGGCTGTTGTTTTACCACAACCGGGAGGCCCAATAATGATGTACCAGGGAAGCTGATAAAGGGAAACTTGTCCCTTGTCAGATTTAAACCGAGCACTACGTAATACACCCATCGCTTCACGGAAGCGACCAGAAAGAGCATTCAACTCTTCCAGCGAGCGTTCTTCGTCTGGATCTGTAGAATCGGCTTCTTGTGATTCCTCAATGCCTTTTATTAAAGCCTGGTTTTGGCGTCTCTCTACCAACCATTGGCTGATATTCCACACAAGCCAAATAGCAAAAATAAAAACAATAATAGTTAGTCGGACAGAGTGAGAAAGCGTGGCATTATCACTACCAAACTTAATGTAATCAGCCACAAACCAAATGAGGAGGGAAAGAGCTGAGAGCCCTATGAGCCCCAACACCCACTTATTGGTAAAAAAGTTACGCAAGCGTTTCATGAATTGCTCCGTCTTCCAGGGTATCGACCATACCCAGGATCAATATCAGCCCGAGTGTTACCCTTCTCCTTGCGGAGACTCATCATCACTTTTGGACAAATCTAAAATCTGGTCTGCGACCGGTGTCGTCGTTTCATAGAGCCACCAGCGATAACCACTATAAGTTGCAAGTAGCAATCCCAGGACAACACTCATAATCACCCAGAGGGGTATATAGTGAATCAGCCGGGATTTTCGCTCTACGCATCCTTGCCAACGCGGCGAAAGATCTCGGTCCATTGGCTGCTTATGCTGTTCAATTGTTCTGTAGAGCTCATCACGAATCTGTTCTATTTGTTCGTGTCCACGCTGTACGAGCCGATATTTACCCTGAAAGCCCAAGCTCAAACACAGATAAAAAAGCTCAAGGAGTTCCAAATGACTTGCGGGAGTTTCCAGCATGCGCTGCAAAATGACAAAACACTTCTCCCCTCCAAAAGTCTCTTTGTGAAATAGGCTAAGTAGAGAGTGCTGGCTCCAACCGCTAGCTGTACCCCAAGGCGTGGTCAAAACAACCTCGTCCACGACAGTACATAGCAAGTAACGGGCTGTTAGCACTGATTCAGGTGTTAAAGCCAGCTGCTTTGCCTCACGCTCGAAGCTTTGGATTTCCGTAGTAAGTCGCTTGTGCAGATCTGGTACGTTGGCGTGGTTCATCGTTGTGCGCAATTTGATAATTACGCCTAACAATTTTGAAGCCGCAGACACCAATGGATTAAGACTGTTGCGGACCTGAGCCTCGACCGGGGCATCTTGGCTGGCAAAGAATTGTGGCTGAGCCTGAGCTGCTGCCGGTGCCGCTGCGGCTCCGGGTGTCGGTATCAAAACCGTTCTATCCCCAGCATTAGGGGCCCGTGGAGGAGTAAAGCTGTCATTACTCATATTAATTATTCCTTATGGCCCAGAGTTCCATAGTTAATCCAGGGAACTCTGCGCCCAGATGCACTGCAAAACCACCCGAGCGAGTCATGGCCTGCCATAACTCTCCACTGCGCTCCACCTCAAAGTAAGTGAACCCTGCGTGATAGGGAATTTGTCGAGGAGCCACGGGAAGAGGGCGCAGAGTCAAGCCGGGTAACTGCGCTGAGATAAGTTCTCTAATCGCCTCGACAGGGGCAACTTTTGCCTGCGTGGGGAAGCGGCTGCGCAATAGATCGCCAGGCATATCCGCTTTTGCGGCCATAATAAAACTGGCTGATTTTAATAATGAAGGATCAGTAACCGGCGCAACATATATCCCAAATTTGCGCTGCACCAATTCCATAGCAATTGCAGTTTGCTCCAGTACTGTGGAGAGCGACTGCCTAAGTGCTGAAAACAGCCCGGCAAAGCTTACTTGCAGATCTTCATGTGCATACACTGGAATTTCTGGAGGGCGCTTAGACGGAGCAGTAAACGTCGAAAGTTCGCCTGCCAACTGCAATAATTCAAGAAATAAGTTGTGCGGATGTAATCGGGGCTGAGCCGTTATCTGCTTTAATAAGGGTTCAAAGCGGTTAATAACCTGCAGCAACAAATAATCAGCAATTTCTGCAGATCCGCTTCTTCCACTGTCGCTCAAACGATGACCCAGAGCCGAGCCTCGATGGTCGAGCAATCCTTTTACTTCTTCAATATATGCATTGATAACCGCAGAAGTCTCCGCATTTAACAGCGGTGGGATATAGTCAGAATCAAGCTCTACCGGCTTTTCTGGTTGGCGCTCTTTAATTCGGGCAACCCCAACCGCAGCATAGCCACTCAGATCATCACTACCTAATTTGAGACAAGCTCTTAACTTTCCGACTTGGATACGCGCGGACTCACCAGAAGACGCCGCACTATTACGGGCATCAAAGTTCGAAGCCTGATAACGTGCCTGCGGGAAGTCCTCTTGATCTCGAATCGACTCCTGACTACCTGGGCGCTTCATCGGCACACATAAGTAGACTATTTCATCACGAGTATTAACCGGAACATCCAGAACATCCGGCAAATGCTCATTTTCAGGGGCAAGTATCGGGGTACCATCGGGAAAAACAGCTTTCACTCTCGATAGAGAAATTTTTCCCATCGATAATGGCTCACTATCGATCGCCAGCTCTACAATCCCCCAGGTATAAGGCCCGAGCGGAGCTGTGCGCGCTTCGACAAGCTGTTCGAGATAGCGATCCTGCTGTTGAAAATGCTGAGGGCGTAAAAACATGCCCTCGCTCCAGATCACTTTATTGTTTGCCGACATAAATGTTCCTTAAAAAGCTCTCGTAATATTTCCAGGGCAGCAATTTTTATTGCCCGGGCAATAATTTCTGCCCTATTGAGACCGCTGCATATCAGGGAGCGTTTTTTTCATTCTTTCATAATCTTCTTTGGAGATTGTTACTGTTTCCCCACTATCATCTTCACTGCCACGAGTAGTCAATTTTGCTCGACGACGCTTGGCAATATCATCTGGCGAACCAATTCGTACATCAGCCAGCGATACTTCATATTCATTTTTTTTGTGGTCTGTAATTGGCAGCACCATTAGTGCCTCTGCATCCTGATACTGTACAAACTCAGCTAGAAGCCCGATATATTTTACGTCCGGCGTTAAAGCCAGCTCTTCTATACGCTGTTCCCCTGGAGCAAACTCTTTAAGGATTACAGTATCAATCAAATCCTTGCCGAGGCGGGATTGAGCATTCTCGTAAAGGTTAAGAAAATCTTCACGGGCAAACTGGCGCTCGTCCGCGAGCATAAACACTCGTATAACAACGGGAGAAGCTCGGCCATCATCATCTGGGTTCACGTCATTCTGTGTCTCTACTACCAACTCGAGACTAGTATCCAGATTTAGAGTCCGCCTCGTTGTTTGGCAACCAACAACTGCAACTGCCAAAACAGCGATTAAACTGACCTGAAATAATTTTTTTATCGACACAAGCAATTCCCTCTTTTCCGTCAACTTATTAATTTTTAATGCTTCGCGCATTTTTTAACTCTGATAATTGATTTTCATAAGTAACTGCAAATTCATCACCAAACAACTTGCGATAGCAATTATCCGGATCACCAACTAGCTCCCTGTAAATTGCAGTAAATCCTTCCCACTTTTTTGCATTTTTGTTTCCAAAAACGCCGGAAGTATTCCCCAGTCTGCGCTCAATATTTTCCGGGCTAAAGAATTTGAGCATGGCGTTGTAACCTGCTCTCATTCCAGCCAAAACCGCAACTTGATGATCCGACAAATCATCAAAACTATCCTTCACTGCCTCAGCGGGGTTCATAAAAGCACCGGTACCCGCAAACATGGCTTCCAATGCATCCCGTTCCGTAGCACTAAATTTCAGCGGATTATTAGCTTCCGTTTGAATCATGGTTCGCTGCACACGCAGCTCATTCTTAATGCTGTTTCTTGCGCGCAAAAGGTCAATAAGACGAGCTACTGTTTCCCGGACAATTTCAGCTGCTTGCTGGTCCGCCTGTTGCAACTGGACCGGGTTCATATTCAGGCCGAGAGTAGATGCAAAAACGCTCCCCCCTGAAGAACCTGTGGGCTGAGTTACTGGGGATTGCTGTAAATGCGAAAACTGCTGAGCTTGGGCAGCCAAATCCGGCTGTGGATTTGGTTTTGGCTGTAGTTGCGGTTGCGGTTGCGGTTGCGGTTGCGAGGACGATTGCCCGGAACCAAACCCTGGAGCGCCATCAACTTGTTGCCCCTGCATAGCAGCGAAAGAGTCTGCAAAGGGGTTATCTTGAGCAGGCGGAGAAATTGGCTGCTGATTAAACCCTTGGGGCTGCCCTAAGGGCTGAGATTGCATTGCCTGTGGCTGTGGCTGTGGCTGTGGCTGTGGCTGTGGCTGTGGCTGTGGCTGTGGCTGTGGCTGCATAGCCTGAGGTTGTGGTATCGGAGTTGCGACAGGTTGCTGTGAAATCCCCTGGAAACCACCCATAGGAACTTGCGGCTGCGGAGATACCACTTGAGATTCAGGCACCGCAACCGTCTCAACGACGGGTTCCGGTACCGGCTGGGGATTTATTTGCATTGAGTGCTGGTCAGCTGGCACATGATCATCGTCACTACCATCTTTCCACCACTCATCATCAGACCATTGATTACTGGATTGCTGCTGACCCGTAGACCCCACTAAGCCACCGACGGGTGACATCTCAGGAACACCACCAACAAGACCAGACGGGTCAGATTGGCCAAAGGCAGCAAGTGGGTCCAGAGGGCCCGATTCCGAGGTGAGAAGACTATCGCTAGTTGGGGTATTAGCCTGATTAGCCAGCCCAATCGAGCCCCACTCCCCAGTTTGAGCCACATCTGACTGCGGGCTGGAACCCGGCTCAAGCCAACTATCCAATTCTTTCGCTTCTGCCTGGCTTTGCATTTTTGCCATGGCATCCGCGCTGAATGTTGTTCGATCCGAGGTATCGAGAAAATCTGCACTTCCCAGACCTTTGGGAAGATCTCCCTCTTCCTTAGGCTGTCGCAGTGAAACTTTCAATTTATATTCCCCGAGAACGATCATATCGCCCTCTTTTAATGGGACTTGATTTCCCTTTCCTAACGGATTTTCTGAATCATTGTAATAGGTTCCATTAGTACTAGTATCTATCAGAAAAAACTGATTATCGGTAAAGGAAATCTGTGCGTGTTTTGAGGAAACCACTCGATCTGGATCGGGTAAAACCCAATAATTATCGGCAGAGCGACCCAAACTGCCACCAGCTTTCGTGAACAGTTTTGTATGTTTAAGCATATTGGCGCCAGAAGGGTCGGCCAATACTGATAGAATTAGATCCATTTATTCCTGACTCACAATAGTGGTTTATTCATAGTCTTCAGGTAGATTTTTGCCTGCGTATACCTGTAAAGATCCAATCCCTACACTTACACCCAAGGGCCTTTGAGGGTACCGCCACCCAGAGAGCTAAAGCTCGGAAGAATGACTTGATCCCGCCCTTGCACCGAACGCATAGTACTAATACCAGCCTGCATAAATTTTGCAGCTGCCCTATCTGTCAGGAGCGCTTCTGCACAAGGCGTCAATAATTCGCCATTAGGTAACTTGCGTAAATGAAGGGGTAAGTCTTCATAGCTTGCAGACGAAGGGGGCTGTAATTTGCCAGTTTGAGAAAAGCCTTGGCAAACCGCTAACCCCAATAAATAAACACTATTCCCCCAAAGATAATATTCATGACCCTGCTCTGGGGTTAATTCTTCAAAATTAAAATACTCTGTTGTAGAAGTATTTTTCCCAAAGGGGAGTCTCAGCATAAATCTGGGAGCTGCCAACGCAACATGCTCACTAGCAGAGTATTCACGGACCGCCTGCCAACTTTCCGCAAACTGATCGCTCAACGGATAGTACCAATCATCAGGATCTACTGAACCTGACAAGTTTGGACAGCCTGCTAATTTTGGATCCCCACCCAATAAAAGTGCACTTCCCGCAGCCTCTGCAATCGTGGATAAATCTATCAGCAGGTGAAGATCTCGCTCCTCATCAGTAACAAAGTAATCCCCTATGACCAGGTTATAGGGCATATTCCCAGAAGCTGTTTCACGCTCAACCAGTAACTTAAATGTCTGCGACTTTTCCAAGTCGCTTTCGGCTTCAGCAAAATCAGCTAGAAGCTCTTCCTTACTAACGTCTATTAAGTAAAAATCCAGGTTCCCGTGCTCTTCGACACGTCTCAGCAAAAGTTGCAGACTCAGCCAACTAGCCTCTAACTGACGAAAATCACTGTGATGCATCAGTTTACGCATCGCATCAGACGTAGCTTCAGCCAGGGCATTTAGATATTCACCCTGGCGAGGGTCCTCACTTTTCTGCACGTAAGGAGCGACAATATCTTTGATTAGCTGGTCAACCTGGAAAGTATTTTGACCTTCCTTTGCATTACGCTCTCGGCCTGCAGCCAGGATTTCATCCAATATCGACTGCTCGCTATCGCGCTGACCCAAGCCCTGCTGAGTGGCTAACTCTGGTTTCCACTGTTGAATTTCCTCAGCAGCCTGCTGGAACTGACGTGGATCGAGCAGCCTGCGCTCCAGCTCAATAAACTTCTTAAACAGTGGCAAACGGCTATAAAGGTAATCTGGGTGTAAATCATCAAAGCATGGTAATCCCAGAGGGCGATCCAGTACGGGCAACTGCAAACTCACACCTAGATCAGCAAAAACGCCCTCAAAGGTATCGCGGTTCAACAGGTATACCCTTCGACTGGAAATCGTTTCGGGTTCACACTGGCGGCGACTCGCTCTCCCGCTGAAATCACCCAGGATCGCAACTTTCAATCTATCAGTGCCAAAATCCATAACTGGTTTTTCCTTATTGTTATCGCCAAGGATCTGAAATCCCGTTGAAATGCTGGGCCTACTCACAATTTGTCACCTGCTGACAGGGCTTAATTACCCTACTTCTTATGGCCTTTTAATGCCCTCAACCCGACATTAGGTTTTAGCTAGGCAGTTTCTTTTGGTTCTTTTTCGACTTTATTTGCTTTTTTAGGACGACCACGCTTAAGCGGTCGTACTCTTTGGTTAACAATCTGCTCAATTTTCTCTTTAAACGCATCCCCGCCGAGCACATGACCTAACTTAATCGTTTCAGCGATATAGTCGAGCAACTTTCGATCAAAGCTATACTGAAATAACTTCCTGTAAGATTGCGCTCTCTCCACCACTGTATCCCCAAGAGATAGATACAAGCGGTGATCCTTGATCAAATTATCTTTCTTAATGTTTGCGTGATGGTTAAAACTTGACCACTCATAATCCTCAAGGGAGTCTGACAATCCCAAATACAGTGGGCGCAACTCTACGTATCTGTAACAGGTCAACAAATACGCATCAGAATCAATCAAGCTGGACTTATAGCGTCCTCGCCATAGTGTTCCGGAGCGCTTGTAACGGTGATTGACAAACTGCACATAGCGACGCCCAAGGGATTGCATCATAGATGATATCCCATCCGGTATCGTGGGCGTAGCTATGATCTGGATCATATTGGGCAATAAAACATATGCGTGAACATCAACGCCATATTGGTCTGACGCGTTACGCAAACTAATCAAATAATATTGATAATCTTCCTCGTCAAAGAAGCAGGGCAGATTGTTGTGGCCTACCTGCACAATATGCTGGGGAACATTTATCAAATTGAGCCTGGGCAAACGGGGCATTTTGCCTATGGGTCCTTTTTTAGCTGGCTTAAAGCCTTTTCTGTAGAGAGGTAAGGCTCTTATTATCGCAAATCAGTGAAAAGTATTTCAAACTTGGTATGCGAGCAAGTTAACATTAGCCTCGGTGATCGGTTGTAATAATATTACGCCGCATTGTATTGCTTTTTATTAAAGGGGAGTTGCACCAGACATGGATCAAATTAGTCTGGCGGTCAACGGGCGCACTGACATTGGTCAGGTTCGTGAGGAAAACGAAGATAGCATTCGCTGGTACGCGTCGGCGGAGCAGCCTTTTGCCTATATTGTGGTAGCCGACGGGATGGGCGGTTACACCGGTGGCGCCACCGCCAGTAAAATTGCAGCTGAGACGGTTCAAGCCCATCTCGATGACCTGCTGAAACACACTTTTTTCTCCTGCACGTCTGAACAGCAACAGCTTATATTGCGCGCCACCCTTATCGACGCAGTCAACAGCGCAAATACAGCTCTAATCAATACCAAAAACCTGAACCCCCAGTTTTCCAATATGGGAACAACTTTGGTTGCCGCGGTCATGTGGCGCGACTTTTTAATCGTTGCACATATTGGCGATTCTCGCGCATACCTGTGGAACAATTATGGATTGCAGCGCCTTACACGAGATCACAGCGTTGTACAGGAGATGATTGATTCAGGTCAATTAACCCCCGAGCAAGCCAAAGAGTCCAATGTCCGCAACCATATTACCCGTGCCTTGGGGGTTTCCAGCAGTGTAGAGGCGGATATAAATAGCTGGAAACTCACGCAAAACGCACTCCTTTTGTTATGTAGCGACGGGCTCACTGAATATCTTGATGATCATGCGATAGAGCGCGTACTGGCCACTCATCGTCCGGCATTAGAGTGTGTATATCGTTTTATTGACGATGCTAATCGCCTAGGTGGGCGCGACAATATTACTGCAGGAATATTGGAATATTCTTCACAATCATTGCGTCAAATACTCCCCCACGAACAAAGTGTTACCGAACGTCCCAGTTCTTCTGACGTAACAATTAGAAAGTTACACCGCTAATTTGATTTACCGGATACTGTAATATGACACCGGAACGTCTAACCCAGCTAATACCTAACTTACTCAATACGCTTACCCCTCCGACAATTACTCTTTCTCATGAGAGCCCTGCATCGGCTGTGCGCTGGCTCTCTCAGGTCGAACATACTTTAAAAAACATCTCATCCACTCCAGTGAGTGAGGGCTTTTGGCCAAAGCTGCCAAGTATCACGTCTAATCGCTTTAGTATCGATTCAGCACCAATATTACCCCTCCTGTATGAAGCTGAAGACAACCCCACGCAATTCACCAATACCCCTGGTATTAACCCCAAGAACGAGGTGGTACCAGCTTTAGATCGTTGCCATCGAATTAACGGGCACGTCGTTACCGCAACAGGGGAAGTCGCTTTCGAGCGAACAGACGTACTTATTCCTGGACCGCTGCCGTTTGAATGGAAACGATATTTTCGCTCCTCTCTCAATGAGGATACTGGCATTGGTGTGGGCTGGCGGCACTCTCTCAGTGAAAAGCTTGTTGTACACGATAACGTTGTAAAGCTGGTTACTGCCGAAGGGAGGTCTGTAAAATTCAAATTACCCGCCATTGGTCACGGGTGCTACAACCGCTTTGAGCGGTTGATGTTATTCAGGCAAAGCCTGCACAGTTATCGATTGACGACATTCAATCAGCATCACAAAATATTTCGCGCTGATGGTGTAAATAGCGCTCTACCACTTGTAGAAATCAGGGATCAATTTGGTAACGCCATAACAATCGACTATCAGGAGGGCCTGCCTAAGAAAATGGTCAGCTCCTGGGGTCGTGTTGTTGAATTTAACTGCCAGAACGGTCATATCCATAATTTAATAAATAGCCACGCTGCCGAAGGTCAAAGCGACCTCTGCAACTACAATTATCAAGATGGTCAACTACTCGAAAGTTGTAGCGGCCTTAAAAGAGAAAGATACCAATATAACAATACACAGTTGGTACAGTTAAATAATAGCCAGTCTGGAATTCATCAATTTACCTACGATACACACGACCGGTGCCAGCTAATACAGTCCAATGAATTAATCACCAGTCTAAACTGGCACGCAAGTCATAATACCTGCACGATCGAGTCAGAGCTGTCCGGTCCCATTTATATACGCTTTAACAAGTTCGGCCAGAGAATTTCTGAACAGCAGCAATCTCGTAGCCTTAGCTGGCTTTTTGATTCCTACGGCAATCTCAGTGAAGAAATTCAGGCCAACGGCCATAGGCTTTTCTTCCGTCACGATGAATTCGGCCGGCTTGTCCGATCCACCTCTCACAATATTAGTAATCGATATCTCTATGACGATCGCGGCTATTTACAAGCGGCAGTTATCAATGGAGAGACCCTATGGCAATACAAGTTTAACGAGAAGGGACGCCCAGAACGTATTGTCGACCCGGCAAAACATGTTTGGCTGTTTCTCTATACAGATAGGGGGCAGATCACACAGATTCAGGACCCAGAGGGAGGCAAAGTGGACTTCAGCTGGGATGGGCAAGGCCAGCTGCAGTCCGTTCGTAGAGACGATAAAGTCCTGAGCTTTGAGTACGACCACTGGCAACGAATCACTTCGCTTAAGATGAATGGCGAAGTATGGCGTGAGTGGAGTTATGGCAATGCGGGTGAATTGCGTGAAGCCCACCTGGGTATTCACCAGTACGGTCTGGACTACTCTGAACGCGGCCTGCCCAATGCCATCCACGGAGACAGTGGACAGAGTATTCTTTGTGATTATGACAACGCGGGCCGCCCGTGCCATATCAATTTCGCTGATGGTAACAACTGGGAATTAATCTACAGCCCAAGGGATGAACTCACCTGCCTGGAGAGCCCCGTAGGGAATTACTACTGGGAATATGATCACTACGGGCAATTAGTCAGCCACAAGGCACCACAGGATCGAACTTGGCGTTGGCATTACAATATAGACGGCAGCCTGCATGAATATTGTGATAATGACTCTCGCTGGTACTTCAATTATAACAACAGCGGTGTATTAACCGGTATTCGCAATAACAGTGGCCAAAATAGTGAGTTCCACTACGACCAACACAACAGGCTGGTACAGGCAGATAATGCCCTTTCCTCAGTGCGCTTTAAATACGACAGCCGCGGTCGGGTAACCGCAGAGCATCACGACAGCGCCGATATCCGGGATTTCAGCCTTCAGTATCAATATGACAAACGCGGCTGGTTAAAGAGTGCCAGCTCCGACAATCTCGACTTGTCTTATACATTCGCCCCTTGTGGAGCCCTGTATGGTATCGATGCCAATGGTGAAGCCATTGTTCGCACCGAATCCAAAGGCCAAGATATCCTTCAGGTTCAAGGGGAGGTTCGCAGTAATCACAAATATTTATTTGGGCGCCTGGTAGGTATGGAGTCAGGTCAAGCACTTTCCTGGCACTTCGATAAATCCCCTCCCCTGCAAATGACCAACCCGCTGCGGGCACAGCAAAGTCCGACTCAACCTCAAACAGAAAGTGACAAGCGCGGCAATATTATTAGTGAAAGCAATATACCAGGCCGCAAGGATTATCAATACCAGTACGACGGCTGGGGCCTGATGAGCCACGCGGAGTGCGGGGAATTTAAAACCTATTTCCGCTACGACCCCTTCGGTCGGCGGTTAAGCAAGACATGTACCCACCGAAAATCAACCCGCCAGCGCCGCGTTGTCACTATTTGGAGCAGCCTGGGTATCTGGGGGGAAATTCACAATATTGACGGCAAGTCCCGAGGTTTAAGCCATTGGATTCACCAACCTCAAACCAATGCCATTCTCTGCCAATGGACTGCCGACAATATCGAGCATTACCTTTCCAACCCCGACGGCAAGCCACTCGCGATTTTTGATACCCAAGGTGCCGCTCAGTGGTCACAAGGTGGGGAGGCTGGAGAGAAAGGAAAAGACCCCCACAATCAAGGGCCGAGTGCCTGGCGGGGAACTAACTTGCTCGCGGATGTAGAGACTGGGCTGTGGTACCACCCCTCAGGCTACTGGAGCCCTGCCCTCGGTATCTGGCTAAATGGGGACCGCTCTCATAACCTGGCGACTTCTGCCCAATCAATCGGGCAGCTGTAGCGAAGTACTCGGGCAGCTGCATCAACATTTGCTGCCCGGGTCAACTCTTATCTGCCTATACACTATGGGTATATCTATTTGCCTATGAGTGTTATGGAAGAGCGCTCGGATTTTGAGATCGGCGGGGTCCATGTTGCCAGGGGCGAGTCCTGCCATATTGATCTGCCCGTTGTGCGGCTTTACACAAGCACAGAAATGGCAATCCCAGTTTATGTGCAGCGCGGTAAAAAAGATGGTCCCAAGATGTTCGTTTGTGCCGCCATACACGGTGACGAACTCAACGGTATTGAAATAATAAGCCGGCTTATCCAAAGCGGCCGCCTGAAGTCATTGCGCGGGACCCTGGTTGCAGTTCCAATGGTTAATGTTTACGGGGTACTGCAGCGCACCCGCTATCTACCTGACAGGCGCGACCTAAACCGCTCATTCCCAGGTTCGGCAAAGGGGTCTCTCGCCGCACGTATGGCTCACGTCTTCCTCAAGGAAATAGTCACCAAATGCGACTATGGCATCGACTTACACACAGGAGCCGTACATCGCAGTAACCTCCCCCAAATTCGCGCTAACTTGGACGATGAGCAAACCCGAAAACTCGCCAAGGCCTTTGGTGTTCCCGTGCTACTCAACGCTTCTATTCGCGACGGGTCCCTGCGCCAAGCAGCCGCAGATCTCGGGGTGAGAGTATTACTGTATGAAGCTGGTGAAGCCCTGCGCTTTGATGAACTCAGTATCCGCGCCGGTGTTAAAGGTGTGATCAACGTGATGAAGCACTTGGAGATGTTGCCGCAAACCCGAAAGACAAATGTGATAGAGCCATTTGTTGCTCGCCGCAGTGGTTGGCTTCGCGCGGGGGATAGCGGTATCGCCAATCACCTTAAGGCACTCGGGGATCAGGTCTTCCAGGGCGACCTGCTGGCGACAATTGCAGACCCATACGGCCAGGAACTGGACCAGCTGATCTGCAATGACGATGGAATCATTATTGGGCGACAGAATATCCCCCTGGTCCAGGAAGGCGAGGCGATGTACCACATCGCCTACTTCCGTGAACCCGAGGGTGTTGTCGAGAACCTGGAGCTACTCCAGGATACGCTCCTACCGGATGAGAACTTTTAGGGACTCCCTATTGTTTCTTCAACATCTCCAGGACTTCCTTGCTCGGGTAGCCCTGAACTTCAACGCCAGCACTCTTTTCAAATTCACTCACCGCTTTGCGGGTACCCGGACCTGCCTTGCCATCAATTTCTCCGGTGTAAAACCCTTTCTGTTTGAGCAACTTCTGCAACTCTTCCACTTGAACACTATCCAGTGGAGTAAAAGGGCGCTTCCAATCATTTACCAAGGGCGCACCGCCGCCAATCCGGTCTGCCAACAGGCCTATAGCTATCGCATAGCGATCTGAATTGTTGTAACGCTTGAGGACAAAGAAGTTCTTGAACACTAAAAACGCCGGGCCATTGCGGCCGTCTGGTAACTTTAATTCGGCAATGGCTTTCTTGCTGGGAAAGGGCTCGCCATTGGCTCGTGTGACACCGAGCTTCTCCCATTCGGCTACCGACATCTTCCCTGCAGGCATTTTACGAGCGGGAATATTGACCTCATAGCCCCAGGGTTTTCCTCGCTGCCAACCGTTACTGGATAGCAGGTTGGCGGCAGTCGCGAGCGCATCCGGAATGGAGTTCCAGATATCCCGTTTACCATCACCATCGATATCCACCGCATAGGCTTGATAACTGGTGGGAATAAATTGGGTATGCCCCATAGCTCCGGCCCATGAGCCCAACAAGTGCTCACCCTCGACATCACCGGCCTGCAAGATTTTTAGCGCGGCCAGCAGTTGCTGACGGCCAAACTTTTTACGCTGGGGATCCGCATAGGCGAGTGTTGCCAGTGAGCGAATGACACTGCGCATTACCTTGTCGTTGCCGAGGATGCCGCCAAAACTGGATTCCACAGACCAGATCGCCAGCAGGATATTGGGGTCCACCCCGAAGCGCTTCTGGATCTTGTCCAACCAGGGCTTCATTTTTTCTTTTTCCCGCTTGCCTCGTTCAATCGCTCTCTTTTGCACCCGATTATCAAAGTACTGCCACACCGGTGCTTTGAATTCAGGCTGATAGGCTGCACGATCCAGAACCCATTGGTCTGGAGAAGTGATTCCTTCAAAGGCTTGGTCGTAAACCTCCGCAGAGATTCCACTCTTAATCGCGGTTTTACGGAACTCCTTTACCCACTGTTCGAAGGCCGGATCGGCTTTCTCTTGTGCATGGGTATTGGAAACCAGGAGAACCGCGCTTATCGCGAGGATGGCAGACAGATATTGAAACCATTGCAATTTGGGCATGGAGTTACCTTCGACACAACTTTTGCTCGCTCAAGGGTAGAACGAGCCACTCTTATCCGAAAGGTGGATTGGCTGGTAACCGTTGAACTTCCCACCCACTATTAAACTGGACAGTCACATGAGAGGGAAGTTCGTGCTGCTCACCTTAAGGGTGAGCTCTGCCGCAAAACGGGAAGATTAGGGAATGACGTAAAACAGCACCGCAAAGAAGTGCAAAATACCGCCCGCCAGCACAAAGAGATGCCAAATCGCATGGTGGAAGCGCAGGCTGCGCCAGAGGTAAAAAGCGATTCCGCCGGTGTAGCAGAGACCACCGAGAACTAACAGCCACAAACCGCCAGTTTCCAGGCTGTCCGACAGCGGCTTGATAGCAGCCACCACGACCCATCCCATCAAGGCACTGAGAGTGATAGACAGAGCTCGAATCTTCTTCAGCGGGGTGAACTGAATAATCAATCCGATCAGCGCGAGCCCCCAAATAATACCGAACAGCCACCAACCCCAAGGGCCCCTCAGGGTAACCAGAGTGAAGGGAGTATAGGTTCCAGCAATCAATAGAAAGATTGACGAGTGGTCCAGGGTCCGCAGTATCGCTTTGGCGCCGATATGGCTGACTGCGTGGTACAGCGTGGAGGCTAGGAAACAGAGTATCAGGGTGGAGGCATAGACGCTGGAGCTGACAATATGCCAAGCGTCCCCGCGCAGGGCAGCAAATCCGGTCAATACACCCAGACCAGCAATCGCCAGAAGAGCTCCAACACCATGTGTCACACTGTTGGCGATCTCTTCAGCAAAACTGTAACGACTGGCAACGGAAACGGAAGATGACATAAATTAGCCCGGTTAAATTCAGGTCATAAGCCTGCGTGTAGTGCACGACCAATAACTTGGAACAGGTCTAATGATCAGAGGCCTCACTTAAAATAGCAAGGCCATCACCAGACTGCACATTCACAACCGGGCGATCAGGGCTTAAACGCTAGCGTTGTGAATACCCATTTCGCACAAAGCGGAAGATTCGCGAACAATAGTTTCGTTGCGATCTGGGCCTGTAGAAACAATGTCTACCGGAGCGCCCACCAGCTCTTCGATTCGAGCGATATAGGCGCGTGCATTGGCCGGCAAATCCGCTTCACGACGCACACCGACAGTGTTCTCTGTCCAACCGGGCATAGACTCATAAACCGGCTCGACACCTTCCCAACCTGCAGCATCAAATGGTACTGGGACTTCTTCACCAGCGCTGTTGCGGTAGCCCACACAAACCTTTACCTCCTCGAGGCCATCGAGAACATCCAGTTTGGTCAGGCACAGGCCAGAAATACTGTTGATTCGGATCGCGTGGCGCACAGCAACAGCGTCAAACCAACCGGTGCGGCGCTGGCGCCCAGTGGTAGCGCCAAACTCGTGACCTTTTTCACCCAGGTGACGACCAACTTCGCAGTCCAGCTCAGTTGGGAAAGGACCACCGCCAACGCGGGTGGTGTAGGCCTTGGTAATGCCCAATACATAATCCAGGTACAGAGGACCAAAACCAGAACCAGTCGCAGTACCGCCAGCAGTGGTATTAGAGGAAGTTACGAACGGGTAGGTACCGTGGTCAATATCCAGCAGGGAACCCTGGGCGCCTTCGAACAGGATATGCTCTCCGTTCTCGCGCGCTTTGTGCAGGTGATCGGCAACGTCGGTGATCATCGGCACCAGTTGCTCGCGCCAGATCTTGGCCTGCTCAACGGTGTCCTCATAACTGACCGGGTCAACTTTGTAGTATTCGGTCAGAGCGAAGTTGTGGTAATCAATCAGCTCTTTCAGCTGGTGGCAGAAGTTATCCCAGTTGCACAGATCACCCAGGCGAAGACCGCGACGAGCAACTTTATCTTCGTAAGCAGGACCAATACCGCGACCTGTAGTACCGATCGCTTTGGCGCCGCGTGCTTTTTCACGGGCCTGGTCGAGGGCAACATGCACAGGCAAGATCAGCGGACACGCCGGGGAAAGACGCAGGCGCTCGCGCACAGGAACTTCGCGCTCTTCCAGCTCAGCCATCTCTTTCAGCAGCGCCTCCGGGGAGAGCACCACACCATTGCCGATCAAGCAGGTTACGCTGGGGCGCAGGATACCGGAGGGAATCAGGTGCAGTACGGTTTTTTCGCCATCGATAACCAGGGTGTGGCCCGCATTGTGACCACCCTGGAAACGCACTACCAGCGAGACCTTCTCGGTTAGCAAATCGACAATCTTGCCCTTGCCCTCATCGCCCCACTGGGTACCCAGTACTACTACGTTCTTGCCCATCTGTATAAATCTCTAAACTCAGGTTTTTCTCTGCGGGAGCCGGGGCCCCACATAAATGGATGTCTGCGGGTAGGCCCGCGCGATAATAGGCACATCCACTGCGCCCGAAAAATCAGTCTCGTGGTTTTACTACCCACGAATCACCCTCAGCAACCAACTCGCGGTCACAGCGGGAATCCAGTTCACTATCGGCACCACCAGCGAGGGCTGTGATGACCACTTCGCCTTGAGCCCGCAGCTCGTGAATCGCCTTCCACAGTTCAGCGCCCTGGGAGCCTCTGACATCTGGTGCCAATATCGCAGCACCCTCTTCAACGGCGGCGCTGCCCAGATTACTCAATGCCACCAGGTCACTACTAAAGCCTGTTGCTGGGCGATCGCGCCCAAACACGGCCCCGATACCGTTGTAGCGTCCACCGTTGGCCAATGCCTGGCCGTGGCCCGGTGTGTAGGCGGCGAATACCAGACCTGTTTCATAGTCGTAGCCGCGTACTTCACTCAAATCAAAGAACAGTGTCACCTCTGGATAGCGCTCATTCAGAGCCTCAGCTACCTGCCTCAAATCGGAAACTGCCGCCAGCAAATTTTGCGGGGCTCCAGAAAAGAGTTCGCGGGCCTTATCCAGGCATTCCCGTCCCCCAACCAGCCCCGGGAGCGCCTTCAGCCACTCGGCAGCCTTCTGGTCGCCAACATTCTCCTCAACCCACTCGCACAGATCAGCAGTCGCCTTGCTCTGTAACATTGCCAACAGGGCGCTGCGCTGCTCGTCATTGAGGCCCGCCGCTTCAACCAGACTCTGGTAAATCGCGACGTGGCCCAGGTCCAGGTGCACTTGGCTGACCCCCGCTACCTGAAGGCTTTGCAGCATCAGCGAGATCACCTCGAGGTCTGCACCGAGGTTGTCCACTCCAAACAGCTCCGCACCAACCTGTATCGGCGCTCGCGAGCCCATCGGGGTTCGCGGCTTGGTGTACACCACCTGACCGGCGTAGCAGAGGCGGTTGGCGCCTCTGCGGGGAAAACTGTGGGCATCAATCCGGGCAGTCTGCGGAGTCATATCCGCGCGTATACCTAAAGTGCGTCCAGATATCTGGTCGGTGACCTTAAAGGTGCTCAGATCTACATCATGGCCCATCCCGATCAGGAGGGACTCGGTGAATTCCAACATCGGCGGTATCACCAACTCGTACCCCCAGCAGTGGTAGAGGTCCAGTAGTTGGCGGCGCAGAGTCTCCAATTGCACGGCATCCGCAGGCAGAATTTCTGCAATGCCATCCGGTAACATCCAGCGATCGGCTTGAGTCATGATGAAATGAATTCGTCAGCGAAGAAATTGCGGTGCCACAGCGCTTGCCACAAACGAGCCGCAGCACTTCCCACAAAAAAACCGGGCTGGGCCCGGTTTGCGTGATTTTAGCATCAAGTGCTAACAGGAAGGTAGGGTTATCGAATCTAACCCGGCGCCTGTAGCACCAATTGCCCAGTGCTACATAGCATTTTCAGCCCTACTCTCCTTTCGGGTCTTTCAGGTAGCGGAAGAATTCGCTATCTGGATCGACCAGCATCATATCTGACTTGCTCCGGAAGGACTCCTTGTAAGCCTGCAGACTGCGGGTAAAGCGGTAAAACTCCGGATTCTTGCTGTAGGCCGCAGCGTAAATAGCTGCCGCCTCTGCATCACCCGCACCGCGTAACTCTTCCGCCTGGCGGTAGGCCTCAGACTCAATCACCACTCTTTGGCGATTGGCATTAGCCTTGATACGCTCACTGGCCTCCTGACCCTTGGCGCGATGATCCCGCGCCTCCAGCTCACGACCAGCGCGCATACGCTGGAACACAGACTCGGAGACTTCCGGTGGCAGGTCAATCCGCTTGACGCGCACATCAATCACATGCACTCCCAGGTCATCCTGAGCCACCTTATTCAGGTTTTTAGTGATCTCCGCCATCAACTCATCGCGCTCGCCACTGACTACCTCATGCAGATCACGCACACCAAACTCGTTCCGGAGCTGATCATTGATCCGCTCCGACAGCAGGCGCACCGCATTGCGATCGTCACCACGAGTGGCGATATAAAACTTATCCACATCAGAGATTCGGTATTTGGCATACGAATCAACCATCATGAATTTGTTTTCACTGTTGAGCATACGAACGGGGCTGGAATCCACCGTCTGAATACGCGCATCAAACTTGCGCAACCTTTCCGCAAAAGGGATTTTGAAGTAGAGACCCGGCTCGGTGTAGGTGCGCACCAGCTCACCAAAGCGCAGTAACACGGCTTTTTCAGTCTCTTTCACTACAAAGGCGCTGGAAGAAAGTACCAATACTCCAACCAGGATGACAACAATGATACCCAGTGTTTTGTTATTCATATCATCCCCTCCTAGCGAATAGTCTGACTGCGACGGGTGCTGGCGTCATCCCGACGAAGGCGCTCAATAACACGCTGATAGACTTCCTCAATCATTACAGGCGAGGTGTCCTGGCTTTGGGCTGCTCGCGCTGCTCCAGCGCCGCCTTGCGCCAATTTATCTAGCGGCAGGTACATCATGTTATTGCCACCCTCTACATCCACCATCACTTTGGAGGTGTTGGCCATCACATCCTGTACCGCATCCAGGTAGAGACGCTCGCGGGTAACTTCCGGGGCACGCTCATATTCAGCCAGCAGTTTCTCAAAGCGTACAGCTTCACCTCGGGCACTCTCGATGACGCGGGCTTTGTATGCCTCGGCCTCTTCGATAATGCGCTGAGCCTGACCACGGGCAACCGGGATTATCTGGTTAGCATCAGCCTGAGCTTCATTTTGCAGACGCACCTCGTCCTCACGGGCTTTGGTCACATCGTCAAACGCATCCTGCACTTCGCGCGGCGCCTTAGCATCAGTGAGGTTAACCACATCAATGCGTATACCGGTCTGGTACAGGTCCAGGTATTCTTGTAATCGTTCCTGCGTATCGGCAGATACTTGGGTCCGGTTCTGGGAAATCACACCGTTTAAAGTGAGAGAGCCCACCACGTGACGAAGGGCGCTGTCGGTGGCTTCCTGCAAGCTCTTCACCGGATCGCGAACACGCAGCACAAAAGACTCAGCATCCCCAACCTGCCACTGCACAGTGAGTACCACTTCTACGATATTGGCGTCCTCAGTCAGCATCTGACCGGTAGTGCGCTCGGTACGCACCTCAGTCATATTGACCTTGGTGACGTTATCGATAAGCGGCGGATTCCAGTGCAGGCCGGCAGATTCCGTGGAGTGGTATTTGCCCAGGCGCAAAACAACCGCCTGTTCGTTGGCGTTGACCTGGTAAATCCCCAGGCCGCCATAAATCAATACGGCGAGACCAATAACCAGTACCCAGGGAAATTTGACAGAGTCGCCACTTGGGCTGCCGCTGCCACCACCACCAAACAGGCCACCTAGTTTCTGCTGAATTTTTCGCAGTAGTTCATCGAGATCGGGCGGGCCTCCGTTATTGCGGTTACCGCCACCACCCCAGGGGTCTTTATTGTTACCACCCGGCTCATTCCAGGCCATTTAACTTACTCCAACTATGATCACTTAATCTTTTACTTCGGCGGATTCTAGCATCCATTGCCGACAAAATATTGCCGACAGGCCCTAGCCTGAGGCAAGTGGGCAGTCTGCGGAGACCAACCTCAAACAAATTCGACTAAAGGTCGCAATATGACCTGAATTTTAAAATCAATGTTTATACGACAACTACTCGGCAATGGGTTCTTCCAAAACCCATTCCGGCGCGTCATTGCCAGCAATATGTGGCGCCAGCAGACGCTGGAAATCACTACGCGGCAATAATATTTGCAATTCGCAGTCACCATTGTCGCGGTAGACTTCCGACTGCACCGCATTAATTTCAAATAGCTGCGCTCGCAGCCTGGACTGATGAGGCTTCACTACCAATTGCCCGCGCACCATTTGCTCGCCCAGGCGCACGGCAATAGCCTCAATTAAAAGTTCACAACCCGCACCTGTTACCGCAGAGAGCCAAACTGCCCGGGGTACACCTTGGTCATCCCGGTCTATACGCGGTTCAAAATCTGCCAGCAGATCAATTTTGTTATAAACGACCAGTTGCGGCAGTTCTGAAGCATCAATTTCCTCCAGAACCGTTTGCACCTCTTCCATCAGGTGTAACCGATCATCTGCCGCAGCGTCCACCACATGTAGAAGCAACGTCGCACTGGCGGCCTCTTCCAGGGTTGCCCGGAATGCCTCTACCAGTTTATGCGGCAAGTGAGAGACAAATCCCACCGTATCAGCCAATACCATGGCGCCAACATTGGGTAATTCAACCCTGCGCATGGTCGGGTCGAGGGTGGCAAACAATTGGTCCCTGACATAGACATCTGCATCGGTCAGGCGATTAAACAGGGTCGACTTGCCCGCGTTGGTGTAGCCAACCAGAGATACTGTGGCCATTTCTGCCCGGGAGCGCGCGCGGCGCCCCTGCTCCCGCTGGCGGCGTACCTTTTCCAGCCGCTTCTCGATGGAGTCTATGCGCGCGCGCAGCAGTCGCCGGTCTGTCTCCAACTGGGTTTCACCGGGCCCACGTAGGCCGATACCACCCTTTTGCCTCTCCAGATGGGTCCAGCCTCGCACCAGCCGCGTTGCCATATGGCGTAGCTGGGCCAATTCCACCTGAAGCTTACCCTCGTGAGTTCGCGCACGCTGGGCAAAAATATCCAGAATAAGCCCTGTGCGATCCAGCACCCGGCACTTTAATTCGCGCTCAATATTGCGCTCCTGACTCGGAGACAGGATGTGATCAAAGATAACCAGGGCGGCTTCCTGATCTTTGACCACCTGGCGAATCTCCTCCAATTTACCTCGGCCAACAAAGGTCTTTGGGTCTGGAGTGGCGCGCTGGCCGAAAATAAAACTGACAGGATCTGCTCCGGCAGATAGGGCCAACTCCTCAAATTCACGAGGGTCGTCGGGACTGTCGATGGCGGAGAGTTCTAGGTGTACCAGTACTGCGAGCTCACCGGATTCCGGTCGATCGAAAAACAATGGGAATTCTCTATTGCGAAAAGGGCGCGATAAGCCCTGACTGAGGTGACAACCGGCAAGCCCTGCAAGGGGCTCACCGAGCTGCTGGCGCCCCGGCAAAACGGGGTGCAGGTGAAATTGATACGGATCTTTTAGCTAAAGGATTCGCGCTCACCGCCTTCACCATTACCCTCGCCGCCGTGCTGGGCTGCGGGATTCAATAGCGGTACGCGCACTGCACGCGACGGAACAACCGTAGAAATGGCGTGCTTATACACCATTTGGCTCACAGTATTTTTGAGTAACACCACGAACTGGTCGAAGGATTCAATTTGCCCTTGGAGCTTGATGCCGTTTACCAGATAGATAGAAACCGGAATACGCTCTTTGCGCAATACGTTGAGGTAAGGGTCTTGTAAGCTGTGCCCTTTTGACATCTTTTTTCTCCTTGTCAAAAAGCTGAATGCGGTATGCAGGCCGCAATCGCACCCGCGAAGAGCGCGGATCAAAAAACGACTGAGGTTGAATACGCGTATAAGTAGTGTAGTAGCGAGCCGGAAAAGGCCGGACTCTGTGAAAACTGACTGAACGGGCTTGTCGTTTAATAGCCCAACCACGTTATGGATGCTTAAGCGAGAAATTTCAAGGCTTCTGCCAATATTTCGTCATTCTCACGCACCCCACCTTGCTCATCCTGAGTGTACAAAGTTAGCAGGTCTGGCCAGCGCCGCAGCCAGGTTAACTGGCGCTTGGCAAGCTGCCTCGTCGCCGCAATTCCAGCGGCCACCATATCATCGTAATCGGTTTGGCCTTGCAAGTGTTGCCAAACTTGCCGATATCCCACCGCGCGAATTGCCGGTAAGTCCTCGTGCAGGTCTCCCCGGTCCAGCAGGCCCTGGACTTCATCAATAAAGCCCGCCGCGAGCATCTTGCGAAAACGCAGTTCAATACGCTGGTGAAGCAGGGATCGATCGCGGGGCATAATGGCCATCTGACACACTTGGTACTGCTCCTGTATTCCCCCAGCTTCCTGCTCGCGACGCAACTGCGAAAGCGGAACACCGGTGAGGCGGTAAACTTCCAGCCCCCTTTCGATACGTACCGAATGGTTGGGATGTAGCTCAGCCGCCAACTGCGGGTCCACCTGGGCCAGCTCCGCATGCAGTGCAGGCCACCCTTCCCGCTCTGCGCGTGCTTCAATTTCTGCTCTCACCGCTGCATCCGCTTCAGGCAATTTTGCCATGCCTTCCAACAGAGCGCGGAAATACAACATAGTTCCGCCAACCAGTAATGGCACTTTACCAGCGGCGGTAATTTCTGCCATAGCTTCCAGCGCATCTTTGCGGAAGCGACCTGCCGAATAAGACTCAGACGGGTCACAGACATCGATCAAACGGTGAGGGTATGCAGCTAGCTCTTCTACTGAGGGCTTGGCCGAGCCGATATCAAGGCCTCGATATACGAGAGCAGAATCAACACTAATTAGTTCCACGGGCAAACGATCGGCGAGCGCCATGGCCAGATCCGTTTTGCCGGAAGCCGTTGGACCCATCAAGAAAATTACACGGGGCTTATCACCCGGCAAGCTGTTATTCAAACTACCACCCACTTCTGCCGCGTACCTATTGGCCGCGCATAAACCACTTATCCATATCTGCCAGTTTAACCTGGGTCCAGGTCGGGCGACCGTGATTGCACTGGCCACTGCGCTCCGTGCGCTCCATATCCCGCAGCAGAGCATTCATTTCCGGGATTGTCAGACGTCGGTTTGCGCGAACAGAACCGTGACAAGCCATTGTCCCCAGCACTTCGTTGATGCGCTCACCAATACGGGCGCTGTCGCCTTCGCCGAGCAGGTCCGAGAGTACATCGCGCACAAGCTGTTCCACTTCCGCGCCGTGCAGCATTGTGGGTACCTGGCGCACCAGTAAGGTCTCCGGACCGGCCCGCTGCAATACGAAACCAAGCGCGGTAAACACCTCGCTGCGCTCCTCGAAGCAGTCCGCTTCCCGCTGGCTGACAGCCAGACTCACTGGAACCAGGAGGGGCTGAGCCTGAATTCCACCGGCCGCATAAGCCACTTTCATCTGCTCATAGACAATGCGCTCATGGGCAGCGTGCATATCGACAACAACCATCCCATGCTCGTTTTGCGCGAGAATATAGATTCCATGCAACTGCGCCAGAGCAAAGCCCAGCGGCGGCACTTCGGATTCGCTTTCAATGCCCGCACCGGCCCCTATGGTCGTCCCGGAAGATGCTTGGGGCACGGGCACTGGCCGGCTGGTAGGAGCATCCTGCGGCTGTTGTGTCGCCGGGGATGAGTCCTGATACGGTTGGTGCAGAGCGCCGTAAGCATTCATCTGCTCGCGCAAATTTGAGGGCGAGGGACGATTGCTGAGTGGCATTTTATGCTGCCCGGCAAATTCACCGGCCTGCAAACCCGTGACCCGTTCCTGGCGCTCCTGCTCTGGCTCGCTTTCTGTTTCCTCTTTCTGCCCCGGGCGCACATCCGCCAGGGCCCGGTGCAAACTGCCAAACAGGAAGTCGTGTACCAGGCGACTATCGCGAAAACGCACTTCGTGTTTGGTCGGGTGCACATTCACATCGACGGAAGCCGGGTCCAGCTCCAGATAAAGTACAAATGCCGGATGGCGACCATGGTACAAAACATCGGCGAACGCCCGGCGCACCGCGTGGCTGACCACCTTGTCGCGAATAGCCCGGCCATTGACATAAAAGAATTGTAAGTCGGCTTGGGAGCGCGAGAATGCGGGTTCCGCAACCCACCCCCACAGGCGCAGGCCGCTGCGCTCCACATCGATATGCAGCGCATTCTGCATAAACGCCGGCCCACACACCTGGGCGACACGGCGCTCCATTTCCACCCGCCCGGTGCCCGCACGCAGATTATGCACACCCTTGCCGTTGTGGCGCAGGCTGATAGAGACATCAAATCGGGACAGCGCCAAGCGCTTAATCGTCTCGTCAATGCGATTGAATTCTGTTTTTTCTGTGCGTAGGAATTTCCGCCGAGCGGGCGTATTGAAGAACAGATCGCGCACATCCACCGTGGTGCCACGGGGGTGAGCCGAGGGCGCGAGCTGCGCCTGCATGTCGCGGCCCTCCGCACTTACCTGCCAACCCTTGCCACTTTCATCGCGGCTGCTGGTCAATGCCAGGCGCGCCACCGAGGAAATACTGGCGAGGGCCTCACCGCGAAAGCCCAGGGTGGCCACCGCCTCCAGATCTTCCAATGCATGAATCTTGGAAGTCGCGTGGCGGGCCAGGGCCATTGGCAGGTCTTCCCGCTCTATGCCCTTGCCGTTATCGCGCACTTTCATGCGCTTGCTACCACCGCCGTCCACATCGACCTCTAGCCGTGTAGCGCCCGCATCCAGGCTGTTTTCCAGCAACTCCTTGATTACTGATGCTGGGCGCTCAACTACCTCACCAGCTGCAATCTGGTTGGCGAGGCGGGGAGAGAGTTGCTGGATTTTATCGTGCATGAATCTGGCCTGTTAATGCTGCAAGGACCGCTCGACACTGAGGTCTCAGCCGGAAGGAATACTCAGGGTCTGCCCCACTCGAATCACGGAGTTCTTGATGCCATTCGCTCTCATCAGGGCGGCGACGGAGATATTATATCGCGCCGCGATACCCGAAAGGGTCTCCCCGCGAGCGATAACGTGGTTGCGAGACTTATCGCTCTGGTTGGCGGCGAGCCAGGTATCCGCCGGGGGGCGGCTCTTAAAGTGCGCCACTATACCGTCACTGAGCTTTTGCGCCAGCTTGCGCTGGAAACTGGGATCGCGCAGGCGTTTCGCTTCCTGGGGATTGGTAATAAAACCCGTCTCCACCAAAATTGAAGGCACATCCGGCGAACGCAGCACCGAGAAATTGGCCTGCTCCACCTGTTTTTTGTGCAGGTGAGTGACGGTGCCAATCTGTGACAGCACACTGGCGCCGATATCCAGGCTGGCATTCATGGTGGCAGTCATGGAGAGGTCGAGCAATACGCCGGCAAGGGTGTCATCCTTATCGCCTAGGCTCAAACTGCCGGCACCACCGATAAGATCGGACTCGTTTTCCCTCGCGGCCAAAAAGCGGGCGGTTTCACTGGTTGCGCCCCGGGAGGAGACCGCATAAACCCCGGCGCCACGGGCATCTTTACGGGTAAAGGCATCGGCGTGGATCGACACAAAAAGGTCCGCACGCATATTGCGCCCAATTTTTACCCGTTCCCGCAAAGGAATATAGTAATCCCCTGTACGCACCAGTTTGGCGGTAAAGCCCTTCTCACCGTTTATCTTTTTGTGCAGCTGTTTGGCAATCGCCAGCACCACATCCTTTTCCCGCAAGCGACCGGGACCGGAAGCCCCGGGGTCTTCCCCGCCGTGCCCTGCATCAATAGCGACAATGATATTGCGTTCACTACTGACCTGCTCCAGCGTCTTCTCGCTGCCTTTAACCTCGTCATAAAGGTCGATCACCAATCGATCCGGCAGGTTTTCATGGCGCCGCAAAGCAAAGCTGCGCGGATTGGCCTGCTGCTTTAGGTCCAATACAACCCGTAGATCTTTTTTATTCTGACGGGCATGGCGCACCCGGGCGATCGGCGTCTTGTCCAGATCCAACTTGTCCAGCTCAGCCTTCAACTCGGTATCAGAGAGGTCGACAACCACCCGGTGGGGGTCCTTGAGGGTAAATAACTTGTGCTCTGCCGGGTCGCTTAAATCAAAAACCAGACGCGTATGGTCGGGTGCTCTCCAGACGCGCACACCTTCCACTTGCGTCGCAGAAGCCGGCAGGAAAACTGCCAACCACAGCGCGACAACTAACAGAGACCGCCACATAAAACTCATTACTTCCCAGCCCCTTTGCTTATTGGTATCAGTATTTCCCTGTGTTCAGGCGTTTTCAGGATGCTCGCAGCAGCTTTTGCAGCAGGTCTATTACGCGCTCACCCTCGGGCGAGTGCGCAATTAACCTGAGCTGGCGACCACTTTCCGGTACTTCCAACTCAACTTCCAAGTCTGGATCGGGCAATATGCCCTCGCCCCGCTCGGGCCACTCTACAAGACTCAAACTCTGCGCAGAGAAATAATCCCGCACCCCCATAAACTCCAACTCTTCCGGGTCACCCAGACGATAGAGGTCGAAGTGGTAAACCCGGTGAGCCTCGAGTTCGTAGGGTTCCACCAGGGTGTAAGTGGGGCTCTTTACCGCACCCTCGTGCCCAAAGGCCCTCAGTACCCCCCGACAGAAAGTTGTCTTTCCCGCACCCAGCTGGCCATTTAAATACAGCGTCAGCCCCTGTTGCAGGCCCGCCGCGAGACAGGCCTGCCCGAGCAAGTTGCCGCCGGATGCGGTGGCTGCTTCATCAGCCAAATGTAATTTCAATTCACTCGCCATCAATCTACCAAACGTCTAATCCAGGGCAATAAGTCCGTAGCGAGTAATCCCCGCATACCCTCTTCGGCAGCGCGATTACCCGCCTCTCCGTGTAACCACACCGCCAGTCGGGCAGCCTCCACCAGCGGCAAGTGCTGGCCAATCAATGCTGCAACAATACCGGTGAGGAGGTCTCCCATACCACCGGAAGCCATGCCCGGGTTACCGCTGTTGATCAGGTCAACACCACCATCATGTGCAATCAGGGTGCCGGCGCCTTTTAATATCACCACGCCACTGAATTTTTGCTGAACTGCAATAGCAGCTGCGCACGGATCGGCGAGCACCTCGGCGGTATCACAACCCAGAAGGCGGGCGGCTTCCCCCACATGTGGGGTTAACACCCAGTCATCCCGCCGGACCCCGGCCAGAACCCGGCCCTCAGCGAGAATATTCAATGCATCGGCATCTACGACCAAGGGCGCCTCAGCTCGGCCGGCTCGCGCCAGCAGCTGCTCACTCCAGGGGGAGCGCCCCAAACCGGGGCCCACTGCAATTACGCTGGGGCCTTCGAGCAGCGGTTCCAGCTCCTGCCCGGAAATCACCGGATGAGCCATCACTTCCGGACTGCGAGTTAACGCTGCGGACAAATGCTCAGGGCGGGTCGCCAGGGAAATCAGCCCGGCTCCACAGCGCGCTGAGGATTGCGCAGCCATCAATGCAGCACCGCCAAATCCGGTATCACCGCCGACAACCAAAATATGGCCAAACTGGTTTTTAAAGCTATCGGCGGCACGCGCTGACAGGCGGCGGATGGCATCAGCCTCGTAACGCATAGCCAAAGGCTCAACTGCTCGGTAGGCAGCCTCAGGTGCCCCCAAGCCTTCGAAAATTACCTCTCCGCAAAGCGCCGGGCCGCGACCGCAGTAGAGCCCCATTTTGCGGCCGATAAAAGTCACCGTTATATCGGCACTGACCGCCTCGCCGGCACTGCCGGTATCGGCACTCAGACCGGAGGGGATATCCACAGCCAACACCGGGCCAGGGCTTTTGCGGATTCGCTCAACCGCATGCGCCACGCCGGAGCGCAGCTCACCGCTAAAGCCCGTTCCCAGCAATGCATCCACAATCAGTGTATTGGCATCCGCCGTATCCAGTTCTGCGAGAGAGTTCACCACCTGGACACCTTCCCGGCAGGCGTACTCATAGGCCTCCCAGGCATCGCCACTCAGGTGCTGAGGATCGGTACACGCATAAACGGTGACCGGGATTTTCTTTTGCGCGGCGAGGGCGGCAATCACATAGCCATCCCCACCGTTGTTCCCACCACCGCAGAAAACCTGGAGGCGGCCGATCTCCGGCCAGTGCCTGCGTAGATGTGAAAAAGCCGCGCGACCGGCGCGCTTCATCAGTTGAATGGAGGGGATTTCCAGTGCAGCAATCGTCTGTCGATCCAGCTCACGTACCGACTCGGCACTGTATAGAGGTTGAGGCGTGTCCATGCAGCTCCCGCGATGTGGTCAAGAATTCATCTGTGGCAAAATAGGCAATTACATCGCCATCGTTTGCGCCAACCGCAAAGTATACCGCCCCGGCCAGGCATTGTGCTTGCAGGGAATATCGAGCCGCTTTATCTATGACCGAATCACTGCTCGCCGACTTAGCCCAACAGATCAAAATTTGGGGCAGAGAACTGGGCTTCCAACAAGTGGGTATTACCGATTGCCAGCTGGAGGAGGAAGGGGAACGCCTGCGCGCCTGGATTGATGCGGGCTATCACGCTGACATGGACTGGATGGGCGCTCACGGTGAGAAACGCTGGCGCCCCGAATTATTGGAGCCGGGAACACTGCGGGTAATCAGCGTGCGTCTGGACTACCTGCCGCCGGACACCCAGCCGATTAAAGTGTTGAAGGATTCGAGTAAGGCCTATGTATCCCGCTATGCGAATGGCCGCGATTACCATAAGTTGATCCGCAAACGCCTGGCCAATCTATCAAAGCAAATTGATACCTATTGCGCCGAGCGGGGCATTGAATCGAAAGGTCGGGCTTTTACCGACAGCGCCCCGGTAATGGAGAAGGCCCTGGCAGCCAAGGCCGGCCTGGGCTGGATTGGTAAAAATACTCTGGTACTGAATTCGACCGCCGGCTCTTACTTTTTCCTCGGCGAAATCTACACCAACTTGCCACTCCCCATAGATATCAGCGAGGAGCATGATCAGTGTGGCGACTGTGTCGCCTGCCTCAGGGTTTGCCCTACCGATGCCTTCATCGATGACCGCACCCTGGATGCGCGGCGCTGCATCTCCTACCTCACTATTGAAAACAAAGGCCCAATCCCTGAGGAATTTCGCGAGCCCATCGGCAACCGAATATACGGCTGTGACGACTGCCAGATAGTGTGCCCCTGGAATAAATTCGCCAAGCCCACCAAGGAAAAAGATTTTCATCCCCGACACGGACTGGACAATGGTGAGCTACTGAAGTTGTTTACCTGGAGCGAAGAGGAGTTCCTGCGCAAGACTGAGGGTTCGGCCATTCGCCGAATCGGCCACGAGCGCTGGCTGCGCAACCTGGCTGTTGCCTTAGGCAATGGGGAGGCCACGCCCGAAGTCATCAATACCCTGGAGAGTGCGCGCGCCGGCGCCACGCCCCTGGTTCTGGAGCATATCGATTGGGCGCTGGAGCGGTTGCGCAGCGGGCGCAGGCGCAAGCGTAAAATCAAACGCAAGCCCGCTGGCTAATCGGGAGTGGGGGTCAGAGGCGGAAAAAAGTCTCGCGGTAGTGGCGCAATTCCTCAATAGAATCGCGGATATCGTCGAGCGCCAAATGGCTGCTGTGTTTTTTAACTCCACCCAAAACCTCCGGGCGCCAGCGACGAGCCAATTCCTTCACCGAGCTGACATCCAAGTTGCGATAGTGGAAATAGGACTCCAACTCCGGCATATATTTCACCAGGAACCGGCGATCCTGGCCGATAGAGTTGCCACACATGGGAGATGCTCCCTCAGGGACCCACTGTCGCAAGAACTCCAGGGTCTCCCTCTCCGCGTCCCTTTCGGAAATACTGGATTCTTTGACCCGAGCTACCAGCCCGGAACCACCGTGCTGTTCGGTATTCCATTCATCCATTGCATCTAGCAAGGCATCGCTCTGGTGAATGACCATTGAGGGACCCTCGGCGAGAATCTCCAGGCGTGAATCCGTCACGACTGTGGCAATTTCAATAATGCGCTCTTTGTCCGGATTCAGGCCTGTCATCTCCAGGTCAATCCAGATCAGGTTGTTCTGATCCACAACGGGTCTCCTCAAACTTTCCGCGCAAGTTACCGCAACTACCCTGCAATAGCTATAATCCGCCGCTAGTCTCCAGGTGCTAGTGCATGAGTAAACGCAAATTAAATCGCCGCCAACAGTGGCGTATCAACAAAATCCAGCAGGAACGTGAAGCCCGCGCCCGCAAGCGTGAGCAATCTGCCGAAGAGGCCCTGGAAGAGGGGCAACTGGAGCAGGAACAGATCGGCCTGGTTATCGCCAACTATGGCACACAGGTTTTAGTGGAGAGCGAGAGTGATCCGAGCCTGCGCCAGCGCTGCCATTTGCGCGCCAATATCGAAACCCTGGTGACCGGCGATCGCGTTGCCTGGCACCCTGCCAGCGAAGACAGCGATGGGGGCATTGGTGTTATCGGCGCGCGCCTGCCGCGCAATTCCGAGCTGCAAAGACCCGATCGCTACGGCGACCTGAAAACTGTTGCAGCCAATATCGATCGCATATTGATCGTTATCGCCCCTTACCCCGAACCTTTTGCCAATGCCATAGACCGCTACCTGGTAGCCGCAGAGACCACCGGCATAGCACCCATGCTGCTGCTCAACAAAACCGACCTGATTGATGAGCGTAATCGCGATTCACTGGAGGAGCTACTTGCCCCCTACCCGGAGCTCGGCTACCCGGTTTTACGGTTATCTACCAAAACTGGCGAGGGCCTGCCGGAGCTGCTGGAAACCCTTGCACAGGGATGTAGCGTTTTTGTAGGGCAGTCCGGGGTGGGCAAGTCATCCCTGGTCAACGCACTGCTTCCCAGTGCCGGCGCCCGCACCGGTGCTCTATCAGAGGCAACCCAAAAGGGGACTCACACCACCACTGCGGCGGAACTGTTTCACCTGTCCAGTGGGGGTGATCTGATAGACTCCCCCGGGATTCGCGAGTTTGGACTCTGGCATATGGAGGAGGCCGCTCTACTGGAAGGTTTTGTCGAATTCCGACCATTTATCGGGCACTGCCGCTTTCGCGACTGCCGCCACCAGGGCGAACCCGGTTGCGCTATCCAGAAGGCACTGACCGATGGAAAAATTAGCGAGCGTCGCATGAATAGTTTTCTGCATTTGCGCAACAGCCTGGAATCGGAGAACAAGTTTTGAAACTGATCATCGAAGCGGAAGAGCTCGCGACTCAGCTTGAGCGCGAAGAACTGCTGATTGTAGACCTCAGCTCACCCCACAATTACCTCAACGGCCATATTCCAGGTGCTATTCATCTGCCGTTCCAGGCGCTGATGGCTGGCACCGCGCCCGCACCGGGCAAACTTCCCGGTATCGAACAGCTGACCCAGATTTTTCAAGCTATCGGCTTGAAGCCGGAACAACATGTGGTCGCCTGTGATGACGAAGGTGGCGGTTGGGCTGGGCGCTTTTTGTGGACCTTGGAAATGATAGGCCACCGCAATTACAGCTACTTGAATGGTGGCATGTTGGCCTGGCGAGGCGCCGGCCTTCCTCTCACTACCGAGGCACCGGATATTGAGCCGAGTGATATTCAAATCACCGTCAACAGCACAGCTGCGATGGACGCCCAGCAAATCCAGGATCAACTGGGCAATGATGAATTCCTTGTTTGGGATGCTCGCTCACCCCAGGAATATCGCGGTGAGCGGGTCCTGGCCATGAAGGGCGGTCATATCCCGGGAGCAATCAATTGCGAGTGGACCCAATTGATGGATCCGCAAAAAGATCTGCGCATTAGATCTGATGCCCGCGAATTCCTCGCTGCACAGGGAATTGATAGCTCTCACAAGATTGTCACCCACTGCCAAAGCCATCACCGCTCCGCTTTTACCTGGTTAGTGGGCAAGTCCCTGGGATTTGATATTCGCGCTTATCCAGGCTCCTGGAGTGAGTGGGGCAATTTGCCCAATACTCCGATACAGCAGTAGATACATTGAGAAAAGACGTAGATTTATGAACCCTAAACTTTTTGCCGCCCTGCAATACCTAACGCCGCAGCACGCACTCTCCCGCGCTGCCGGCTGGTTGGCGAATACAGAGCTCAAGTGGATCAAAGATCCTTTCACCCGCTGGTTTGTTGAAAAGTACGGCGTGGATATGCAGGAGGCCAAAGAGAGCGACTGCACTGCCTACCGCACCTTCAATGATTTCTTCACCCGCGAGCTGGTAGACGGAGCCCGTCCCATTATCGAAGGGCAACACACCCTCGCCAGCCCTGCCGACGGCGCCATCAGCCAGCTGGGCCAGATCCATAACGGCCGTATTTTCCAGGCTAAAGGTCACGACTACAGCCTGGTTGAACTGGTGGGCGGTGATCCCAAGGTAGCGGCGCAATTTAATGACGGGCACTTCGCCACTGTGTATCTGTCACCGAAGGATTATCACCGTGTGCATATGCCCATGGCCGGCACCCTGCGCAGCATGACCTATGTGCCCGGACAACTCTTCTCTGTAAATACGGTAACTGCAGAAAACGTTCCGCGCCTGTTCGCGCGCAACGAGCGTCTGGTCTGCGTATTCGATACGGAAGCAGGCCCCATGGCAATGATCCTGGTGGGTGCAATGATTGTCGCCGGTATCGAAACCGTTTGGGCCGGACAAGTCGCTCCTATCCAGCGCAAAGTCATCAACACAGATTATCTGGATAAGGCACCCATCCACTTGGAGAAAGGTGAGGAGATGGGACGCTTTAAGCTGGGCTCTACCGTCATTATGCTATTTGGCGCAGACCAGGTGAGCTGGCTCGACCAGCTGGAAGCCGAGTCGCCCGTGCGCATGGGTGAGCATTTCGGTAATTTATTATCCGGCAAGGACTGATATTAGTAAGGGACAGCGGCAGTTTTAACTGCCGCCTCTGAAAAAGAGAACGTTTATTTTGTCAGGCGCGTCAGCAGCTGCCCCAGTCGGCCACCGCGGAATAAATAATTGTCGCGAATATTCGCCGCATCCACCTGGGGGTAAGCTCCGGGTTCTATATCCCTGAGGATACTGACCTTTTCCTCGACACTCATCTTGCCACGCTCGATAAGCTTCTGTTCTCGATCCTCAACTTCAGCCAAGTCACACAGGCGAGGCCTGCTGAGCGTTTGTTTTTGCCCATCGAGAACGATCATTACCTTTGGTCGCAAGCGCCGGTCGTAGGTCTGTTCCACGACCACGCCGACTTCTCCGGTGGACAACTCTACCTGAGTACCCGTGGGATAGAGGCCAATAGCCTGGATAAACTCCACCACCAGCTGTTCTTGATAGGCAATACCCCGCAGGTCATATAACTTGGCAACTGCCCGGGATGGCGCTACCGGCTCACTGGAACCTCTTGGGTTAGTGGCTTCATCATAGAAAGTCACTATTCCGCACATGCGCGCCAACACTGAAATCCTGTCACCGCGCAAGCCCTCAGGGTAACCACTACCATCATGACGCTCGCAGTGGGCACTAATGACTTCGATAACCTTCGGATCTATTTGTGGGTCTGCCGACAGCATCTTGACGCTATGCTGCACAAACTTTCGATACTCCAATTCACTGCGCGGGTCGCGCTGCTTCATCTGCAGCACTTCCCCGTCGATAGCCAGCTTGCCTACATCCTTCAGCAGGGTAGCCACCCCGAGCTTTAGTAAATCACTTCGTGAAAGACCGATATGGCGGCCGAATAGCACCGCCCAAATACTGGCACGTACCGAGTGACTATAAGTGTGCTCATCCTTATCTCGCACACGAGCCAGCCAGGCAAACGCATCGGGACTGCGCAACACACTTTCTACTAAATCCTCAACGACTTGGTTGACCTGCTTTACCGGTATGGGCCTGTTGTTAGCGACAAGCCCCATCACTTCACTCATACCATAGAGGATCTGGCCGTGAAGCTTGCGCGCATTACTGGCTTCCCGTTGCGCCGGCTGCGGAGGGGGGTATTTTTTATGGGAAACAGTGACAGGCTTACAGGGGATAGTGACCGCTGTGCGGCCAGAAGAACGACCCCTTGCGGAAGTGTCGCTGCCTCCGAGCAATCGGCGCAGGGTAACACCGGCACTACCGACAGTTTTGTGGACATCGACATAAACAAACCGGCAGTATTTCTGTAGCTGGCGGATTTCTTCCAAATCGCGGATATAAAAACCCTGCAGCGCAAATGGAGTGCGTGTCCAAGGCCTGTCGAGCTTGGAGACAAACATGCCGCGCTGTAAATCACCGACAGAAATTTTTGCTTGTTCGATTGCCACTGGGGAAGGTGCCGACAACTGTAGTTAACGCTAAAAAGCTGCCCAGAAAGACCCCGTGGCGTAAAATCCTCGGTCCTCTGGGCAAGCTCACCTTTATATCATGGAGAGATATTAAGGTTCACCCGCCCAAAGTGAGACTGCATTCACAGACTCAGAGATCAGTGACCCGTTTAGGCGTGATATTGGGCTGACAGCTCTACCACAGCTTCAATCATGGCTCCAGCATGTTTCGGATCTACCTTGGGGGTAATTCCGTGACCTAAATTGAAAACGTGGCCACTACCCTGACCAAAAGACTTCAAAACAGCCGCCACTTCTGTGCGAATTCGTTCGGGACTCGCATAGAGAACAGCTGGATCCAAGTTGCCTTGCAGGGCCACCTTGTCTCCCACTCGGGCGCGGGCACTGCCAATGTCTGTCGTCCAATCCAAGCCCAGGGCGTCAGCGCCAGTATCAGCCATTGCTTCCAACCACTGACCACCTCCCTTAGTGAACAGGATGGCCGGCACTCGACGACCGTCGACTTCTTTAATCAGCCCCTGGAGAATTCTCTGCATATATTTCAGGGAGAATTCACGGTAAGCACTGTGGCTGAGTGCCCCGCCCCAGGTATCAAAGATCTGTACGGCCTGGGCTCCAGCGCGAATCTGGGCGTTCAGGTAATCGGTAACAGAGTCGGCCAGCACCGTGAGTAACTGGTGCATCAGCTCAGGGCGGTTGTAGAGCATTTCCTTACAGCGGGCAAAATCCTTGCTGGAGCCACCTTCAACCATATAAGTCGCCAGCGTCCAGGGGCTGCCGGAGAAGCCGATAAGCGGCACGCGACCATTCAACTCGCGGCGGATGGTGGACACGGCATTCATCACATAGTCCAAATCCTTTTCGCTGTTCACCACTTCCAGGGCTTCGATATCAGCCGCCGTGCGCAGGGGCTTGTGGAACTTCGGGCCCTCTCCTTCAGAGAAATAGAGGCCCAGGCCCATGGCATCGGGAATAGTCAGGATATCGGAAAACAGAATGGCGGCGTCCAGCGGGTAGCGCTCCAGAGGTTGCAGCGTTACCTCACAGGCCAGCTCAGTATTGCGGCACAGATCCATAAAGCTGCCAGCTTCGGCGCGGCTGGCTCGATATTCCGGCAGGTAGCGCCCCGCCTGTCGCATCATCCACACGGGCGTTCGATCCACTGGCTGGCGCAGAAGGGCGCGAAGAAAGCGGTCGTTTTTCAATTCGGACGGTTTGGTATCAGACATAGGCACACCGAGCGGGCTAAAAAAACGGGCATTGTACAGGGGCTTGGCCGCTATACACAGGGTGGCAAAGATATTGCGAGGTGCCTATTGGGACTGGCACAAATGTGCACGGAATAATTGGGCAGTGAGGGACCGTGCCCCCACTGCAAATCAGAAACGATTAAATATCCAGGTAATCGAGAATACCTTCACCGGCCTGGCGCCCTTCCCAGATAGCGGTCACTACCAGGTCGGAGCCGCGCACCATATCGCCGCCGGCAAACACCTTCTCATTGGAGGTCTGGAATTTGTATTTTTGTTTTTCTGGAGCGACGACGCCACCCCAGTCGGCAACTTCAATATTGTGCTGCGGAAACCACTCCGCCGGGCTGGGACGGAATCCAAAGGCCACCAGAACGATATCCGCCGGGATAATTTCTTCAGAACCGGGCACCACCTGAGGGCGACGGCGGCCGTTTTCATCGGGCTCACCGAGCTCCGTAGTAACCACTTTAACCCCGGCCACCTTGCCATCTCCAACGATCTCAACCGGCTGGCGATTGAACAGGAACTGTACGCCCTCTTCCTTGGCATTGGCCACTTCCCGACGTGAGCCGGGCATATTTTCCTCATCGCGGCGGTAGGCACAGGTTACGCTCTTAGCACCCAATCGAATCGAGCTGCGGTTACAGTCCATGGCGGTATCACCACCACCGAGAACCACCACGCGCTTGCCCTCAACCGAAACAAATTCGGAAGCATCGCGCTCCCAGCCCATATTGCGATTTACGTTGGCAATCAGGAATGGCAAAGCATCGTGAACACCGGGCAGATCTTCACCGGGGAAGCCGCCCCTCATGTAGTTGTAAGTGCCCATCCCCATAAAAACAGCATCGTAGTCATTGAGCAGCTGCTCAAAACTGATGTCCTTACCCACCTCAGTATTGAGACAGAACTCAACGCCCATCTCAGTAAACACTTCCCGGCGCTGCTGCATTACCGACTTCTCCAGCTTGAACTCGGGAATACCAAAGGTAATCAGGCCACCAATTTCCGGGTGCTTGTCGAACACCACCGGCTGCACGCCATTGCGTACCAAAATATCAGCGCAGCCCAGCCCAGCCGGGCCGGCACCAATCACCGCTACTCGTTTACCCGTTTTCTCAACATGGCTTAAGTCCGGGCGCCATCCCAGGGCGAAGGCTGTATCAGTAATGTACTTTTCCGCATTGCCGATGGTGACCGCACCAAAGCCATCATTGAGGGTACATGCGCCCTCACAGAGGCGGTCCTGGGGACACACCCGGCCACAGACTTCCGGCAGAGTATTGGTTTCGTGGCAGAGTTCAGCTGCCTCAATAACATTGCCCTCGCTGATCAGCTTCAACCAGTTGGGAATGTAGTTGTGTACCGGGCACTTCCATTCGCAATAGGGGTTGCCGCAATCCAGGCAGCGGTGCGCCTGGCTGGCCACCTGTCGCTCGCTGAAAGGCTCATAAATTTCAACAAACTCGCCGGTGCGGGTGATGATGTCCTTCTTCGGCGGATCGATGCGACTTACGTCGATAAACTGGAAGTCGTTGTTCAGTCTGTCTTTCATACTGTTTCTCCACCCCGCCTTTATTCGCCGCGCTTGCGCACGTCGGAAAGAAGATCTGCAAGGCTCGCCGCCTTTGGTTTAACCAGCCAGAAACGGCTCAAGTAATCATCGAAGTTATCCAATAACTCGGCACCCCAGGCGCTCTGGGTCTCCGCCGCATACTCTTCGATAACTTCGCGCAGGTGACTCTGGTGTGGCTCGAGAATTTCGCTGCTGATTCGGCGCAGCTCGATCAACTCATGGTTGCAGCGATCGAAGAAATCCCGCTCCATATCCAGGACATAGGCGAAACCACCGGTCATACCGGCGCCGAAGTTAAATCCGGTGCGCCCGAGAACCGCGACCATACCCCCGGTCATATATTCACAGCAGTGATCTCCAGCCCCTTCGACTACCGCAAAGGCACCGGAGTTACGCACGGCGAAGCGCTCACCGGCACAACCCGCCGCAAATAACTTGCCGCCAGTGGCACCGTAGAGACAGGTATTGCCGACAATACTGGTTTCCTGGGAGGCGAATGAGCTACCTTGCGGCGGTCGTATAACCAGCTTGCCGCCGGCCATGCCCTTACCCACATAGTCGTTGGCATCGCCATCCAGATACATATCCAAACCACCGGCATTCCACACACCGAATGACTGGCCGGCGACCCCTTTGAGGCGCAGTTTCACCGGAGCTTCAACCATGCCCTGGTTACCGTAGCGCTTGGCGATCTCACCGGACAGGCGCGCCCCCAGGGATCGGTCACAGTTGGTCACGTCGTAGCTGAACTCGCCACCTTTAAAGCCTTCGATGGTAGGCAGGATATCCGCCACCATCCGCTCCGCCAGTTCACCCTTATCCCAGGGATCATTCGTCGCGGACTGACAGGTTTGCGGCTTGCTGTCCAACAGCTCATCCGTATGTAATAGAGGCGCGAGATCCAGCTTTTTCTGCTTGTCAGTTTCGCCATCCAGTACGCGCAGCAAGTCCACACGCCCCACCAACTCTTCCAGGCTGCGCACCCCGAGCTTGGCCATCCACTCGCGGGTCTCCTCGGCGACAAAACGGAAGAAGTTCATCGCCATTTCTGCGGTGCCGATATAGTGCTCGTCACGCAGGTCCTTCTTCTGGGTGGCGATACCGGTGGCACAGTTATTCAGATGACAGATGCGCAGATACTTACAGCCGATCGCCACCATGGGTGCCGTTCCAAAGCCGAAGCTCTCTGCACCGAGAATTGCCGCCTTAATCACATCGAGGCCGGTTTTCAGCCCCCCATCGGTTTGTACCCGAACCTTGCCGCGCAGATCATTGGCACGCAAGGTCTGGTGGGTTTCCGCCAATCCCAGCTCCCAGGGCGACCCGGCATAGCGAATCGAGGTAATTGGGCTGGCTGCTGTGCCGCCGTCGTAGCCGGAGATGGTGATCAAATCCGCATAGGCTTTGGCAACACCCGCAGCAATGGTGCCAACCCCAGGCCGCGATACCAGTTTTACCGAGACCAAGGCATCGGGATTGACCTGTTTTAGGTCGTAGATCAACTGCGCCAAATCCTCGATGGAATAGATATCGTGATGCGGCGGCGGGGAAATCAGGGTCACGCCGGGCACCGAATAACGCAGCCGCGCGATTAATTCGTTGACCTTGCCGCCGGGCAGCTGGCCGCCTTCACCGGGCTTGGCGCCCTGGGCTACCTTAATTTGCAATACCTCGGCATTTACCAGGTAGTGCGGTGTTACGCCAAAACGACCGGAGGCAATTTGCTTAATCTTGGAGACTTTATCAGTGCCAAAACGGGCAGGATCTTCACCGCCCTCGCCACTGTTTGAACGCCCACCCAGGCGATTCATCGCTTGGGCCAGGGATTCATGGGCCTCGGGGGACAGGGCCCCCAGGGACATGGCCGCCGTATCAAAGCGACGCAAAATCTGCTCTGCCGGCTCCACATCTTCCAGAGCTACCGGTTCGATGTTCTCCTTGAAGTCCAGCATATCCCGCAATGTCGCCACCGGGCGCTGGTTAACCAGCTCCGCGTAGTCCCGCCACGCGGCATAGTCACCGGTGCTGGCAGCGCGCCGCAGGGTAGTCACCACATCCGGGTTAAATGCGTGATACTCCTGGCCGTAGACAAACTTGTGCAGGCCGCCGGGGGAAACAGGTTTGCGGGCTTTCCAGGCAATTTCAGAGCGGGCCGCCATATCGGCTTGCAGCTCGGGGAAGCCGGCACCTTCTATGCGAGTGGGCGCTCCGGGGAAACACAGGTCCACCACATCCTTGGAAATACCCACCAGCTCGAACAGCAGTGCGCCGCGATAAGAGGCAACGGTGGAAATGCCCATCTTGGACAGGATCTTTAACAGGCCCTTGATAATGCCGTTGCGGTAATTTTTCTGCGCCTCAGCGGCATCCAGCAGCAATTCACCGGTATCGATCAGGTGATTGATAATGCTGTAGGAGAAATACGGGTGTACTGCGGTGGCACCGACACCAACCAAACAGGCCAACTGATGTGCATCGCGGGCGCTGGCGGTATCCACCACAACATTGGAGTCACAGCGCAAGCCCGCATGTACCAGGTGGTGGTGCACCGCGCCCGTCGCCAGCAGTGCATCGATTGGCAAGTGCCCCTCGCGAATATCGCGATCGGACAGCACTACAATCACAGCCCCCGCCCTCACCGAGGCCTCAACTTTGGCGCAGAGCTGTTCAATCGCCGACTTGAGATCCTGTTCAGCGGGGTCGTAGTTCAGGTCGAAGATCTCCGCTTCGAAGCCCGGGCGATCAAGTGATAAGAGTGCCGTGTACTTCATATGGGAAAGTACTGGCGAAGACAGGATTACCCGGTCCGCGTGCTCTGGAGTTTCCTCAAATACGGATTTCTCTCGACCCAGGCAGGTTTCCAGGGACATCACCACAGTTTCCCGCAGGGGGTCAATTGGCGGGTTGGTTACCTGGGCAAACTGCTGCCGGAAGTAGTCATAGAGCGAGCGGTTGTAACGGGACAAAACCGCCATCGGCGTATCATCGCCCATTGAACCGACTGCTTCCTGGCCCGCCTCAGCCATGGGCCGGACGACTTTGTCGCGCTCTTCCAGGGAGGAACTGAACAGCTTTTGGTAGACCTTGAATTGCTGGTGGGAGAAGTTGTTGTCCACCGGCGCAGTAACCAAAGTAGAGCGGATACGGCGTGCCTTATCCTTGAGCCAACGCTTATAGGGCTGTGCCCGCTTGAGCATATTATCGATGTCAGCGGTGTGGTAGAGCTTGCCCTCTTGGGTGTCCACCGACAGTATCTGCCCCGGTCCAAGGCGGCCCTTAGCCACAACATCTTCAGGGGCATAGTCGTACACGCCCACCTCGGAAGCCACAGTGATCAGGTCATCCTTGGTAATCACCCAGCGTGAGGGGCGCAAGCCGTTGCGGTCCAGGGTACACACGGCATAGCGGCCATCCGTCATCACCAATCCAGCCGGCCCATCCCAGGGCTCCATATGCATGGAGATATATTCGTAAAAAGCGCGGAGGTCCGCATCCATTCCTTCAACATTTTGCCAGGCCGGCGGCACTAGCATGCGCACGGCCCGGTGCAGCTCCATGCCGCCCGCCAACAGCATCTCCAGCATGTTGTCCAGGCTGGAGGAATCGGAACCCTCACGGTTAACCAGGGGCACCAGCTCATTCAGCTCTGGAATCAGGTCAGTGGCAAATTTACTGGTGCGGGCAACAGACCAGTTGCGATTGCCGGTAATAGTGTTGATCTCGCCATTGTGTGCCAGCAAGCGGAATGGCTGAGCCAGGGGCCAGCGGGGCATGGTATTGGTAGAAAAGCGCTGGTGGAAAACACAGATCGCGGTTTCCAGGCGCGGGTCGGCCAGTTCTGGGAAAAACTTAGGCAGATCAGCCGGAATCATCAGGCCTTTGTAGGAGAGGACACTGGTTGAAAGGCTGGCGATATAGACTTCGCTACTTAAGCGCAACTCGGCTTTGCGACGGGCCACATACAGACGGGCATTGAATTTCGCCTCGCCGAGGGGCTCGTCCGCATCGTTGATCAGCAGTTGCTCAAAATGCGGAAGGCAATCCCGGGCAATGGGGCCCAGGCATTCCGGGTTGGTCGGTACGGTGCGCCAGCCGACAGTCTTTAAGCCCTGAGCTTCCAGCTCAGCTTCGAGAATTTGTCGGGCTTTATCGGCCTCGGCGTGATCCAGTGGGAGCATGATCGATCCCACTGCGTAGGTTGCTGTCAGCTCAGCACCAAACAGGGTCTTGGCTTCTGCGCGGAGGAAAGCATCCGGCTTTTGTAGCAAAAGACCGCAACCATCACCGGTTTTACCATCGGCGGCAATACCACCCCGGTGGGTCATGCAAGTGAGGGATTCAATGGCCGTCTGCACTAACTTGTGACTTGCCACACCGTGCAAATGAGCGATCAGACCAAAACCGCAGTTGTCCTTAAACTCATCCAACTGATACAGACTGCTACCCATAGAATTCCTCGTCGCTATCGATTGGGGGACCACTGGCGCTTAAAAAAAAGAAGTGCCTGTTATGGGCGAATGTCACTTTAAGCTTCGCGCTACGCTCTCCTGCGGTCCCTTGGAAAAAGATCCCGAGATAAAAAAAGCCCTCTGCTGGGGCTTTTTTTGTTGTTATTGGCGGTTTTTTGCCCCGCCTTTCCTTTCGGGGGGGCGCAATATTACTTGTCCAACACTACATTTTCAACTTTTAGCAGTGTATTAGTCTGTCAAATCAAACAAAACCAAACTTATCTTCTAGCAGCTAACCTTTCTGGTACTCAGTCCTATTATTTAGACAATAAGAGCAGGGTTATCACTCGGCACCACAGTTTTTCAGTGCATTTATAATCATTTTTCTGGGGGTATCATCGATAATAATTGCTTCTCCCAGTGCCTTTAGCAGCACCAAACGCAATTTTCCGTCCAGCACCTTCTTATCCACCTGCATTACTTGGAGGAATTCATCGGTTGTCATGCCCTGCGGTGCCTGCTGCGGCAAATCAGCCGCCTCTAGCATCGCTCGCAACCGTTCCACCAGCTCTGCATCGATATCTCCGCGCAACCTGGATAACTCCAGCGCCATAACCATTCCGGCGGCAACGGCCTCACCATGTAACCAACTGCCATACCCCTGCACTGCCTCAATAGCATGGCCGAAGGTATGGCCAAGATTCAGTATCGCCCTACGACCACTCTCGCGTTCATCACTGGCAACAACATTCGCCTTGTCAGCACAGCAGCGTTCAATGGCGTAAGCCATTGCATCGGGCTCCCGCGCCAATAACTTTTGTAAATTCTCCTCGATCCATTCGAAGAATGGGCTGTCACAGATCAATCCGTATTTAATGACCTCGGCGAGGCCTGCGGAAAATTCACGTGCGGGCAATGTGGCAAGGGTATCGGTATCCGCAAGGACAAGGCGGGGCTGGTGGAAGGCGCCAATCATATTTTTACCAAGGGGATGGTTAACGCCGGTCTTTCCCCCAACAGAGGAGTCAACCAAAGACAGCAGGGTAGTCGGTACCTGGATAAAGTTAACCCCGCGCTGATAACAGGCTGCAGCAAAACCGCACATATCTCCAACGACACCACCGCCCAACGCGATTAGTGTCGTAGTGCGGTTGTGACGCTTTTCCAGCAGCACATCAAAAATTCGATTCACTGTGTCGAGTGATTTAAAAGCTTCACCATCGGGAAGCTTGACAACATCCACTTTATCGAGCCCTTTTAGCCCTTCCAATAATGTCGCCAAATAAAGAGGAGCAATAGTTTCATTGGTAACAATGCAAACTTGCCGGCCTTTAATGTAAGGGAGGATATATTGCGGGTCACCGAGCAAACCTGAACCAATAATTATCGGATAACTACGCTCGCCGAGTTCTACGTTAAGGCTTTGCATACTGCTCTCAATCCCCTAGTGCTTATCTCAACAGAAGTGAGACGCACTTTAGCACAGACGCTTGGGACTAATCGGACAGCAGGCTGCCTAAGTGTTCTGCGACCAGAAGGGATGCTTGTTTGGGGGAGAGGTCATTAGTGTCGCAAATAATATCTGCAACCTCACGATACAGAGGCTCGCGTTCCTGTAAAATTTCCGCAATACGCTGACGGGGGTTGGGTACACGAAGCAATGGGCGATTGGTATTCTTAGAAGTGCGCTCCAAGAGCTGATCGATATTGGCCTGCAAATAAACTACATGGCCATATTTTTGTAGCTGCCGCCGATTCTCCTCGAGCAAAACTATTCCGCCACCGGTACCGATAACCTGGCACTCACCCTGGCAGAGCTCTTCCAATATTTCACTCTCACGACGGCGAAATCCCGCTTCGCCTTCCACATCAAAAATCCAGGGAATATCCGCACCAGTGCGCTCTTCCAGCACTTTGTCGGTATCGGCAAAAGGCAGCTGCAATTGAGCTGCCAACAACTTGCCGATAGTAGACTTGCCGGCCCCCATGGGGCCGACCAGGAAAATAGAGCGGGTGATCACTTAGAGTAAAAAGCCTCATCTTCAAGAATACGCGGTGTGATAAACATCAGGATCTCACGTTTATCGTCCGTGCGTATAGTCTTTTTGAACAAGTTGCCTAGATAGGGGATATCGCCCAACAACGGAACTTTAGATACTCCCTCAACAACATTACTTTCAAATACCCCCCCCAGGACGATCGTCTCACCGTTTTGAACCAACACCTTGGTTGCCAGAGTATTTACATTGATTGAAGGTACTAGCCCACCGCCTACAGTGACATACTCACCCACACTATTTTGTTCAAGGTTTAGGTTCATAATAATATTGTTATCTGGAGTAATCTGCGGAGTCACATTGAGTTCCAGTACAGCTTCGCGGAACGTAATAGAAGCAGCGCCAGAAGAGGTCGCCTCCAAATAAGGGATCTCAATACCCGATTGAATAACGGCTTCCTGTTTATCGCCCGTAACAACTTTTGGTTGTGAAACAACTTCTGCTACACCGATATCTTCAAGCGCAGACAGTTCCAGGCTCAAATAAAAATCATTTTTTAGAATGGCGTAAGCAATACTCCCCGCTGGGTTACTTACTCCAAGATCCACCAAGAGTGGGTCAAACTCACCGGTTAAACTACCAAGCGCAGTGCCATCATCCAAAGCTAGGCTACCAGAGCCAACGCCCGTGGCATCATCAGAAAGCTCAGAGCTACCTACATAATCCCACTGAACGCCTAATTCTTTTTGAAAGTCGCTGTTGGCGGTAACAATTCGAGCCTCGATCATCACCTGGCGAATAGGAATATCGATAACCTCTATTAGCTCTCGAAATTGGGCAATCTTGTCCTCTGTATCAGTTAGGATAATTGTATTGGTTCGCTCATCAACAATGGCACTACCACGAGGGGAAAGGATACTTATCTGCTGATTGGTGCTACCTCCACTACCTCCAGCAACACCTTCCGCTCCAGCCTGTCCCGAGAATAGATTAAAGATTTCACCAGCATCAGCGTAACGCACGCTAATAAACTCTGTAAGTAAGGGGGCTAGCTCCTGCAACTGTTTACGCGTCTCAAGTTCCTGGCGCTCCCGCTCAGCTATTTCTGCCGCCGGTGCCACCATGATAACGCTGCCTTCCTGACGTTTATCTAGCCCCTTCGCTTTAAGGATTAGAGCCAACGCCTGATCCCATGGTACACCGTCAAGGCGCAGAGTTATTCTGCCCTGCACTGTATCACTAGCAACCAAATTAAGATCGGTAAAATCGGCGATAACCTGCAGGACGGAACGGACCTCAATATCTTGGAAGTTGAGGGACAACTTCTTCCCATTGAACTGAAATTCCTTCTCCTTCTCACGAATCTCTTGTGCAGATAAAGGCTTAATACTCAATACATACTCTGTATCAGCTTGATAGGCCAAGTAATCATATTCAGTATCATTGGGATCAACTGCAACTACCGTGTTGCGCCCATCATAGTCCACAGTAATATTATTTACTGGGGTGGCGAAATCAGTAACATCTAGTCGCTGACGCAATGACTCAGGTAAGTCCGCGCCTAAAAATGTTAGATAAATTTTACCGTTAGTCCGTTCAACATCGATATTAACTGCAGGATCATTAAGGCTAACAATAACCTTGCCTTCTCCTTCCTCCCCTCGACGAAAATCCACATTATTTACTGCAATGCTTTCCGACCGCTGAAACTGCTTTTCACCGCCGAGGTTCAAGCCACTATCGTGTTCAACTATATTCTGAACTGGACGATCACGCTCAGAAGACTCTGCACCAATTACTACAACCAACTGGTTACCTTGTCGCTCACTCGAATAAGCGGGAAGCTGATCAAGGTTTACTATGAGACGAGTGCGATCTTCACCGGAAACAATAACCGCACTTCTAGCGGTGCCGATACCTAGAGAATACTTCTTCTGCGGTAGAGCGCTCTCTACACCGGCAAAGTCTAAAACAATTCGAGCTGGTTGCTCTATCGTGTAACCGGTAGGTTCTGGAGGTACATCATTAAAAGTTAAGCGCAGTTGAACTCGGCTACCTGGCAATTCTGCAAACTGTATGTCATTAAGCTTGTTTACCTGGGCATTAGAAGCTATTGGAAACAGCAATAAACCAAGTAGCAGTAACTGAACCCGAGCCATTAAATGGGCAAACCGTTTTCCGTTCATTATCCGTTGTCCCTCTCTTCCAACGCCAGAGCCCGCGGCCGCTCAATCCAGCCTCCGGTACCATCAGGTATAATCTCAAGAATATCTAACTGGGTGCTTGTTGCATTCACAACGCGACCATGATTCTTACCAAGGTAATTGCCCACAGTAATCCGGTGAATCCCACCAGCACCATCGTTAATCAGTGCCCAGATTTGACCTTCACGAGCTAAACTGCCAACCATCGATAAGAGGTCAATGTTAATTCCCTCCAATAGTTCACGCTGCCGAGTCAGGTCTGGAGCAATATCTAATTTTCGCCCTACTATTCGCTGCTCAGACTCCAATACCGGACGGGTAAAAGGGCTACGCCTTGCAGCAGCGGTATAAACATAAGGGCTGTAAGGTGTAAAAGTGGGGATTGGTTCTATCTGTCCTTTAGGCTTGCGCTCAATGGCAGCCATCCTCTCGCGCAACTCACTTTGATCGGTATTTAGGCTACAACCAGAAACCAGCGATAGGGCAATCAGTATAGGTAGGTATTTTATCATCCCTCTTCACCCTGATCCTTGTACCGGTAGGTTTTTGCATTAATGATCATATTGAGAAGCCCTCCATCACCACGTTCAGTGGAGATTTCAAAGTCATGAAGGGTAACGATTCTGGGCATTCCAGCTATACCACTAATGAAAGCTCCAAACTCGTGATAACTTCCTTGAACTTCTATCCTAATAGGTAACTCTACGTAAAATTCACCTACCCTCTCTTGCTCTAACTCAACTTTGCTAATTGTAAGGCCACTACCACTACCATACTCGTCAATATCCTCGAGCAAGCCTGGAACCTCTGTATCTTTCGGCAGTTGTTTTAGTAAAGCGCCGAAGGTTTCTTCCATCTCAAACAGTTGGGCCCTATAAGCCTCAAGATTTGCAGCCTCAAATTGCTTTTTCTCAAACTGACTAAAGAGATCTGACTCTTTATTTACGGAGAATTCAAGCTTGCTATAAATATCTTTAATCAGAAAATAATAACCAGCACCGATTACCAGTGCCGCACTAAGTACCAAAACAGCAATTCGCCCAGATAGAGGCCAAACACCTATCCGAGTAAGATCAATATCATTGAAGTCAATTTCATTAAGCTGTCTTACAGTATCTGCCAGTGCCATTACTGAAGTCCTTTACTATTTTGCGCTATCTTGTTCATCTTCTTTCTTGCGCCCACTGACCTTCACCGTTAGCTGGAACTCACTCGCCTGATCGCCGTATTGCGGGGTTGCGGTTACACCTGTTAATTGAGGAGCCTCATACCAATCTGACTGGTCTAAATTTCGCATAAAAGAAGAAACGCGATTATTGGATTCAGCCACACCAAGTAAGTCCAATCGATCACCTTCTCTCTTTAGCTCACTAAGCCATAGCCCCTCGGGGGTTGCCCGCACTATCTCATCAAAATAACGCACTGCGAGAGGTCGATTACCTTGCAACTCCTGAATTACCCGCATTCGATCAATCAGTTCCTGGCGGCGCTTCTTCAAGTCTTTTATTTCTCTTACCTGAATATTAAGAGCATTAATACGAGTTTGTAGGATCTGATTCCTTTCGTTTTGTCGAACAACCTGTTGATCAACCGCTTTCATCCACAGAAATACCGCCATTGCAGCCGCGATAAAAACCACCAATGCCAATTGCTGGAATTCTTTTTGCTTTTGAGCACGGTACTCCTGACGCCAGGGAAGAAGGTTAATTTTTGCCATGTCAGTAGTCCTTCTCCCTCATAGCCAAACCTGTGGCAATCATCAGGGATGGAGCTTCACTTGCCAAAGCTTGCTGGTTGACTCTTGACGAAACACTCATCCGCAAAAATGGATTAGCAATTAAAGTGGGCCTGCCCAACTTTTCGCTAATCAAATCACCAACTCCCTCCATGGCGGCAACACCACCACCGAGCAGGATAAAATCTACATCGCTATAGGATGTGGAAGAGTAAAAGAATTGCAGTGAGCGGGTTACCTGTTGCACGACTGCATCTCGGAAGGGCTCCAACACTTCAGCAAAATAATCGTCCGGCAGACCACTCCCACCCTGACGCTTCGCTAAAGTAGCCTCCTCCGCCGAGAGACCGTAGCGACGCTGGATCTCATCGGTGAGCTGCCGTCCACCAAAAAGCTGCTCTCGGGTATACACGGTCTTACCATCCACAAGGACAGATAAAGCACTCATTGTCGCCCCAATATCAATAACGGCTACAACTAGTTGCTCCTGTGGGGGAAGCTGGTCCTCCAATAGAGAGTAAGTTCTCTCTATTGCGTACGCTTCTACATCAACAACACCAGGCTCAAGGTCCGCCTCTCCCAAGGCGGAGATTCGCTGTTCAATGTTCTCTGTACGACAGGCTGCAAGTAGGACCTCCACTTGCCCCTCGCCCTTCTCAGAAGGCCCCTGTACTTCAAAATCCAGGCTAACTTCCTCTAGCGGATACGGAATATACTGGCCAGCCTCAAATGCTATTTGAGCCTCAAGAGCTTCATCATTGAGATCTGCCGGCATTTCAAGGGTCTTGGTGATCACCGCTGATCCAGACACGGCAACGGCAGCTTCCCGCAGACGGGTTTTGGAGCGTCGTACAACTTTGCGGATAGCCTCAGCCGTCGCCCCCACATCGTTGATATTCTTATCAACTACGGCATTGGGTGGGAGAGGTTCCACGGCGTAACTTTCGACACGATATTTGTCGCCGTTGCGACTTAGCTCCAGCAACTTGACCGCAGTAGAGCTAATATCGAGTCCCAACATGGCCTTGGGGCCTTTGCTCAGAAAAGGGAAAATTCCCATTTTTTCTTATCTTTTCCGTGGGTTATGAGGGTTTGATGTTATAGCACTTTAAATTAACGCTTCAACCTGCATTTGCATAGGTAATAGCGCACAATATTCGTATAATTATTCACCTAATCACTTTGATGAAGTACACAGAAGCAGTTTCATGACCGTAAAAGCCCGCAATCGTCTGCTCGCACTGCTTTGGCTCGGCCTTGCCGGTGTGGCCGCTACAGCAATGGCCCTAGCCAGTATCTACCTCTACCTCAAACCGGGGTTGCCCTCAGTGGAGAGCCTCCGCGATATCCGCTTACAGACCCCTCTGAGGGTCTACTCACGGGACATGAAACTGATCGGTGAGTTCGGTGAAAAGCGGCGCAACCCTATCACGATCGAGCAAACGCCAGAACCCTTTATCAAAGCGATTCTCGCCGCTGAGGATGCCAGCTTTTACTCCCACAATGGTGTCTCCATAAAAGGTTTAATGCGGGCCGCCTCGCAGCTGATTAAGACCGGTTCTATCCAGTCTGGTGGTAGTACACTGACAATGCAGGTGGCGCGCAACTTCTTTCTCAGCCGAGAACAGCGTTTTGTGCGCAAGTTCAATGAAATTTTGCTATCACTGCAAATTGAGCAAGAGCTGACCAAGGACGAGATCCTCGCCCTATACATCAATAAGATCTTCCTCGGAAACCGCGCCTACGGTTTCCAGGCTGCAGCTCAGGTCTATTACGGCAAAGATATCAAGGATCTGAATCTGGCCCAGTGGGCTATGATGGCGGGACTCCCCAAAGCGCCATCAACCTTCAACCCTCTCGCCAACCCCTCCCGAGCCCTGGTACGCCGCAACTGGATCCTGATGCGGATGCTCGACCTTGGCTATATCAACCAGGATCAATATAATCAGTCTATTACTGCGCCGGTAACAGCCAGCTATCACAGCCGCGATCTCGACCTGGATGCACCCTATATCGCCGAGATGGCACGGAAGGAGGCAGTAGACCTCTTTGGCGACAACGCTTATACCGACGGCTACCAGGTCATAACAACGGTAGACAGTCGCCTGCAGGAGTCGGCTCGCAATGCGCTTCAGCACGGTCTGGAAACCTATGATGCGCGCCACGGCTATCGCGGCCCAGAACAGCGTCTTGCACCGGAATTGCTGCAAGATAGCGACCAACTTATCGATTTACTCAACGAGATTCCAATTCTCGGAGGTCTGGAACCCGGCGTTGTCACTGCGGTAGAACCCAAGAAACTTCAGGTTCAACTGAGAGATCGGCGCGTAATTGAATTGCCTTGGAGCAATGGACTCAGTTCTATCAGGCCCTATATTTCTGAGAGCGCCCGGGGCGCACGCCTTCAGTCCGCTGAAAAAATGTTCGCTCCCGGAGATGTTATTCGATTACGCAAGGTCGTTAAGGAAAAGAAAGAGAGCAACTCCAGTAGCGAGATGATCGCCACCGCTGTAGATGAGCCCCTTCAGGCCGATCCGTTTGCGGGTCCCGAGAGCGGTGATACCAAGCCTGCTGAACCCCAGGTGACTGAAGAGTGGGTTCTAGCCCAGGTCCCGGAAGCACAGGGCGCCCTGGTATCTATTGAGCCCGAAGATGGGGCTATCCGCGCCCTTGTCGGTGGTTACGACTTCCGCCAAAGCCACTTCAATCGGGCTACTCAGGCAGCCCGGCAACCCGGCTCCAGTTTCAAGCCCTTTATTTACGCCTCGGCGATCGAGCGCGGATATACAGCGGCAAGCATTATCAATGATGCCCCGATTATCTTTGAGGAAACCAACCTGCAAGATGTATGGCGGCCTGAAAATGACGGGGGGACCTTCCTCGGCCCAACTCGCCTGCGTATGGCTTTGTACAAGTCCCGCAATATGGTCTCAATCCGGTTGCTACAATCCCTCGGGCTGGACTACGCCCTTGGCTTTGTCGAAGGCTTTGGGTTTGAGCGCAGCAAGCTCGCCCGCAACCTGACCATCGCTCTGGGTAGCTCCGCTCTCACGCCCCTAGAGATGGTGCGAGGCTATGCCGCCTTCGCCAATGGTGGCTACCGAGTGGAGCCCTACCTCGTTGACCGGGTATTGGATGTTAATGACGAAGTCCTGTACCAGGCACTGCCTCTCACGGTATGCGATAACTGTCCCGAGCCGGGCACCGGCTCTGAAACCCTGTCCGCTGAACCCGTCGATCTCGCGGAATTACAGCTGGAAGGGCAAGGGGTCGATCAGGGTGAAGAGCCTGCGGAGCTACACGTACTGCCCGTTGGCCCCCTCGACCCAAGCAAGAGCCAAGCGCGTCCTCGCGCTCCGCGAGCCATGTCTGCAGAGACGGCATACATAATGGATTCAATGCTTAAAGATGTTATCAAAAAGGGTACCGGGCGCCGCGCTCTGGCGATGAAGCGCGGTGATATTGCCGGAAAGACCGGTACCACCAATGGTCCACGGGATGCGTGGTTCTCAGGTTATAGCCCCTACCTGGCTACCAGTGCCTGGGTTGGCTTCGATTCCTATGGCGAATTGGGTAAAAATGAATACGGTGGCTCAGCCGCCCTGCCTATCTGGATCGATTTTATGAGCAGTGCCCTCGAAGATCTTCCCGAGCGCCACCTGGCTCAACCAGATGGCATAGTCACGGTACGCATCAACCCCCAAAATGGCTTGCGCACCTCTTACGGGGGTATGTTTGAGATATTCAGGACCAACCGGGTGCCCGGCCGCGAAGTGTATAACCCATATCGCAATCGCTACACCGATGAAGATATGGATATGCCCAGCCAGGATGGCCGGGAGGATTCTTTACCGGAAGAGCTGTTCTAAGCGAACAGCTCAATCAAAAAAGGGGCCTCTGGCCCCTTTTTTGATAATACATTGCAAAACAAGTCAGTCACTGCGATAGCGCAGGCAGGCCCGCTCTAATCCCTGCAGGTCGGGAATAACCGCCTCCTCACCAGAAAGCGCCACATGCATTAACTCTCCAGGGTTTAGTGGCTGCTCTCGCAGCGCCAACTCCTCAGGGGTAACCCGCACCAGGCGCGGAGTGCCGCGCAAGAGCAATGCAAAATACGGCAGCTCGCCATCGGGATTTCCCGTACTCAGCACCGCAATACGCCCCTCTTCTGCAACTGCTCCCAAGGCACCGCCACGCATCACTTCAAAAGATACCACTGGCAGGCGCTGTTCCCGCCAGATCAGATCTCCCAAATACCATTCGGGCACATCTTGAACTGCCATCGGCGTTTGCATTGCAACAACCTCTGAGAGACTGTCCACCGGCACCAGCAGCTGCCCCTGTTCAAGGGGCAATAACAGGCTGCTCACTTCCTGAGGGACATCTACCGGCAGCGCTTCAACTTCACTCATTGCCTATCTCTATATTATTCCTGATATTTGCCGTTTCAGCTTCCTACAGCTTCGGCATCCGCGTACTCACGAATAGCCGCCAAAAGTACATCTTCCTGGTAAGGCTTACCCAGGTAGTGGTTAACTCCCAGGGACATAGCGTGATCGCGGTGCTTATTACCGGTACGCGAGGTGATCATTACGATAGGAATATCCCGCAGGCGGCTGCTGGAGCGAATATGGCGCGCAACTTCGAAGCCGTCCATACGCGGCATCTCAATATCCAGCAAGATCAGATCCGGGATCTTATCCTGCAGCTGGATAACAGCATCCTGACCATCCTTTGCAGTGCTAACCAGATAGCCCTCTCGCTCCAGGAAGCGTGTCGTTACCTTGCGCACTGTAACCGAGTCGTCCACAACCATAACGGTCTGCTGGCGCGCCTCCTGCTCGGACTGCACTTCAGGCTCTTCCTGAATTTGAAGCTGTGGTACTTCCGGCCTTGCCAACTGGGTGGCCTGGCGACGCAGCAGGGCGTGAGCGTCGAGAATCACCACGACGCTACCATCACCAGTTACCGTTGCACCTGATACCCCTTGAACCCCGGAGAACTGCGGGCCGAGGCTTTTCACTACAATCTCGCGGCTGCCCTTAATGGCATCCACCTGTAATGCCATAGCGTGCCCTTCAGAGCGCACCAACAAAACGGGCAGTTGCATATCATCGACACTGAGCTTGGGTTGAGCACCAGACTTCAGCAGAGTACCGAAATAGCTAACCTGATAGAGTTCTCCGGCGTATTCGAAACGCGCGTCATCCGAGCGATAGTAGTGCTCCAGCTCAAATGGGCTGAGGCGCACAATACCTTCGATAGTATTCAGCGGCAGTGCAAACAGGTCATCGCCAATTCGCACCATCAAAGCGCGGTTAACCGAAACTGTGAACGGCAGACGAACGACAAATTCTGTTCCTGCGCCTGCCTCTGAGTTGATATGGACGCTGCCACCGATCTGCTTAAGCTCGGCGGATACAACGTCCATTCCCACACCCCGGCCAGAGATCTGGGTAACTTTTTCTGCAGTGGTAAAACCAGCCTGCAGAATGAACTGAAGAATCTCATTATTCGAGAGCTCAGCATCCGGCCTCATTAGGCCATTTTCCACCGCCTTTTCACGCACCCGGATCAAATTGACACCGGCACCATCATCGCGGATGGTGAGGACAACTTCACTGCCCTCCCTTTTCAGCGCCACATCGATACGCCCACGCTCAGACTTGCCGGCAGCCAAACGCTCCTCTGGCATTTCAATGCCGTGGTCCACAGCGTTGCGCAGCATATGCTCCAGTGGCGCAACCATACGCTCCAACATGGACCGGTCCAGCTCGCCTTCAACGTTGGAGAATCCCAACTCGACCTGCTTGCCCAGCTCAGCACTAACTTGGCGCACGATGCGACGCAGGCGCGGTACCAGACGGGAGAAAGGTACCATGCGGCTGCGCATCAGACCTTCCTGCAATTCGGTATTTACTCGGGACTGCTGGAGCAACAGGGTCTCTGTATCACGCGCCTTGTTATTCAGGGTGGAGCGCAGCTCCATCAAGTCAGATGTGGACTCCAGCAGGGAACGGGACAATTGCTGAATAGACGAGTAACGGTCCATTTCCAGCGGATCGAAGTCGCCGTCCTGTTCTGCCAACTGCTCCTGGCGGAACAGGATCTGAGCCTCGGTCTCGCGGTCCAGGCGGCGCAGCTGTTCGTTGAGACGCACCAGCGTCACATCCATCTCGTCTAGGGCGAGACCGAACTCACTCATCTGCTCTTCAAGACGACCACGGGAAATTGCAGTCTCACCGGCGAGGTTTACCAACTCCTCCAGAAGTTCAGCAGCGACACGCACCATCTCCTGGGGCTGGTTCCGGGTCGGTGCCGCTACCTCTTGCTCTGCATTACCGGCCTTGCGGATAAACGGCAAAACGTTATCGCTTTCCTGACCTACAGCGATCTCGGGCAGCTGCGTAGCAACTACATCAGCATCCGGCTGAGTACTCTCGGCCGCAGTGACTTCATCACCTTGTTCCGCATCCGCTACGAGAACAGTTTCTTGAGCTTGTTCGTCTGAAACTTCAGATTCAATCACTGCTTCTACAGCTGCCGAGTTAGCCGGCTTCTGATCCGCCCAATCGGTGCTGACCAGCTGTACAAAAGCATCAAGCTGTTCACCAGCCATCCAGGCGCGAACTGTCTCTACTCCATCGGCGAGACGATCGTGGATACCATGGGCATTGGCGAAGAAATCTGCGGAGGGCCGATCGTTGTCGCGCATGCCTTCGATCACCGTTTCAAAACGGTGGGCTACTTCACCCAACCCCATTAGGCCAGCCATACGTGCACCACCTTTAAAGGTGTGCAATACACGCTTCAGGGCCTCACCTTGCTCGCGGCCTTCCGGCTGCTCTTCCCAACTCTGGATCAGTTCCTCCAGCTCATCGGTAAGATCTCCCGCCTCCTCCATAAAGACATCGACAACATCCGGGTCAATGTCTGCCAACAACTTCTGTAAATCGACTGATTGAGCGGAATCCTGTGATGACACCTCGCTACCCGGTTGCTCGATAGCCAGGTCGCCAGCAGGTTCAACTTCAGGTGCAGAGAAGGGTTCTTCAAATTGAGAAACGTCCTCAACGGCGGCCTCAACTTCTATGGCCTGCAATTGAGGAATTTCCGAATCCTCAGCCTCGCCATCGAGAGATTCCCCGTCGTGCGACACCTGTAATACAGGTGGCTCAATCCACTCATCAGGGGATGCTTCTGAAACCAGAAGCTCGGTTACTTCCGTGGGCTCCGGCGCCTGCTCTTCAGGCTCGGCAATAGCCAGTGCTTCGCTATCGATTCCCAGTTCATCGAGGTCGTAGTCATCTTCTGCTGATGAACTGGTTTCCTCACCCTGAGCCAGGTAGCGAAGCGCCTCTTCCACAGCTTCGCTGACTTCAGGGAGGTCTTGTGCTGCTGCTACTGCATCGATTAAATCGAGCAACTCGTTGTGTCCCTGCTCAAGAGAGGCCCATAGCGCGGGCTCTTGCTCAAGGTCACCAGCAAGGACTTTGCGATAAACATTCAGCAACAGCTCAGCGAGCTCAGCCAGGATCGGCAACTGCGCTCGGCTGGCCGCCTCCTGCAGAACATTGAGCTCATCAGCGACCAATACAACACGACTTTTATCTGCCGGGTCGGCGCGCCACTCAGTCAGCATTTGGTCTGCATCAAGTAGCACCCGCATGCCATCCGCCATCAAGACTTCGAGAAGCTGGGGATCGACCGCGCGAGGTTCATTCGCCTCGCGCTCGCGAATCAAGTGGCCTACAGAGCGCTCCTGCAATTCAGCAACGCGAGCAAGGAACTGTTCCGATTTCTCTATTGCGAGGGGCTCTGAAGAGCGAATCTGTTCCAGCACTTCACGCACATAGGTGGCGCTATCATTGATCAGATCAAAAATATCTGCATCGATAGGCACCTGATAAATACGCAGCTCTTTAGCGAAGCGCTCCAGTGGCGCCATAATTTCGGCAACCACTTTGACTTCCGCCATATGTGCAGAGCCTTTTAGTGTGTGGAGTGCCCGGTGCATTGGATCGCTCGGAACACCATACAAAGGCGCGGCAGCCTGCATATCCAGCAGATACTCATCTACGACATTGAGGTGCGTCTCTGCCTCCTGGGCAAAAATTTCCCAGAGTTGAGCCAGGTCTTCTCCGGTGTCCTCAACAACGTCAACTGCCGCGACACCGCCTGCACTTTGGGCTTCCAGATCAGCGGGCATCTCTCCCGCACTCAGCTGCTCAGCCCAAGCTTGTAACTGCAGGGTAAGCTGCTGATCGGGGTCGCTCTGTCCGTGTTTAAACGCCTCAATCATTGAGGGGAACTTCTGATACACCTGCTCAATCAGGTATACATGGGCAGGCCCGGGTTTCACACTGCCATCGATAACCCGGTTGAGCATATTCTCCACAGACCAGGCCAGTTCACCAATATCCAGGGCCTCGACCATACGGCCCGACCCCTTCAGGGTATGGAAGCCCCGGCGAAACTCTACCAGGGCATCCTGATTGGCAAAATTGGCAGCCCACTCCGGGAAGTAGCAACTGATATGCGCAAGAACTTCCCCGGCTTCTTCCAGGAAGATCTCGATAATTTCATCGTCAATCAGGCTCTCAGTGTCATCACCGAGTTCCTCCGTCGTATCCACGACCTCTGCAACTGCAGCAACCGGCTCAACCTCAGCAGACTCTACCATCGGTGCAGCTTCAATGAAGTCAGCAATCTCAGCAGGCGCTTCCTCAGCTTCAGGAGCCTCTATCCCAGTTTCAACTTCAAGTGTCGGGGCAGCTTCAACCTGAGGAGCCCCATCAGAGAACCAAGACTCTTCCGGAACAGACTCTCCATCGATTTCCAGCTCGGACTCCACAACAGAATCTGCTTCATCGACAGGCAGCTGCAAAGTTATGGCAGATGACTCTTCCGCATTTATTTCAGCTTGAGAGCCCAGAGATTCGTCAGAAACCGCAGTGGCTTCGTCATCGGGGATTAAATCGTAATCAATAAGATCTGGCAGTTCGGGTTCTGATATCGGGGACGCTTCCAGACTGGCGTCGGCCTCACTCTCGTCGACGATCTTCAGCGAAACGCCCAAAGCCTCTACGCTATCTTCAGCCAGTGCCAAAAGCATTTCTGCATCAGCCAGACCTTCCGCACGACGCTCCAGGTAGTATTCAACACTGGTAATGGCATCTGCCAAAGTATCCAGCATTGTCCATTCGGGCTGTTCTCCAGCCTCAATCAGGGAGCTGCCAATATAGCGGTTGCAAGCGGAGATGATTTCACCCGCTCGCTGGTAACCCACCATTTCGAGGCCACCACAGACTTCCTGTAAACGCTGTGGCACACGACTCAGGTAACTGATATCCCAGTGGCTGGCCACATACTCCATGACCGCTTCTTTTACCGCTTCCAGACCGAGTCTGGCCTCGCGTAATACAGAGTCAGTGGCGTCGCCCATAATGGGCTGCTCATCGTCGACTTTTTTATTGCGATCGACGGTGGCGGCAAGCGCTGAATCAAGCTGAACCAATTCCCCGGCGGCACGCATCAGGTACTCTTCAACGTCAGTGCCACGGGAGGCGTCGCGAAGGTCTTCGTAGACACTGCGAGCGCGAACCCGCTGCGCTTCCAATCCCAAAATACCGAGTGTATCCGCGAGGCGCTTGGCCACAGCGGCCGTATCTGACAGCGAGGGTTGTTCTGTATCGGTTGTACTGGGCTCCAGTGCTTCACGCACCAATTGCAGTTCATCGCGCACTGCAGCAATTGCACTGCCCAGGGCTTCTGGCCCCATCGCCAATACATCTTCAGTATCCGGGCGAGGCGTACCGGGAACCGCCTTATCTAGTGCGAAGCGCTGGTAGAGTTTCTCGCAGTGCGGCCCATTCGGACCGGCGAGGTAGACATAAAAAAGTAGGTTGCGCAGAAAGTCCTGATCCAGGCGCGCGTCCAACACCTTTGCGCCACGCCCCTGCAACAACCTGAATTCAATATCCACCTTGCGCAGTAAATGGCGCAGTGCGGGCTGCACATTAATACGGTGTTCGCCGAGCGCCTCCAAAATACCGAACAGTACTTCCCACAGGGATTGGCGGCAGCTACCACTGTAAAGCAGCTGCATTTTTTCAATAATCTTGGTGAGGTAAGCCAGGCTTTCGCCGCTGTTTACATCCCGGATCAGACCCGCAGCCGCTACGTGATACATCTTGCGCAACTTGGTGACCAGGTCATTTAAGCGGGCGCTATCGGCGACGAGGGGCTGGCGCTTTCCAATCACCGTTGCCAATGAAGACAGTTCTGGCGAGAAAAGCGCTCCTTCACTGATCAATCGCTCGCGGCGCACTGCGCGCAAGTCATTCATCAGGGGAAGTAAGAGAACGGCATTGTCACGACGCTGAAAAGAAACCTTTTCGAGGTAAAGGGGCAACTCCAGCAATGCGCGCATCAAAAATTCGCGCGTCTCGTCGGTATTTTCAACCGCACCAGTGGCGAGGGCCTGGATAAGTTGCTCCATCTCTTCTGCTAACATCGCGGCACCACTTAGCTGTGCCATATGTAAGCTACCGTGCACCTGGTGCACCAGCGACAAGCTGTTTTGCAGAAGAGAGGCACCCGCATCGGGTTCTACAGCGAACGTCTCAAGAAATTGGCGCGCTTGTGCCAAAGTCTCGTTAATTTCACCGATCAGCCAATCCAAGGCCATGAAGTTCGGATTGTCGTGACTCACGCCAAGTCCCCAATAATTTATTCAGTACTCAAGCGCTACAGTTTTCTGCGAGAAAAACTCGCGGATTTATCGGAAGCAATTCCGTGCGCCCCTTTTGCGCCCGGCCAACTTTCATAATGGCCGGGCATTATTGTGTGGGTTAGGCCAGGGCCCGGTCTTCGCGGGACTCCAATGAATGAGTATCTTCACCTTCAATAGTGAAAGTATCTGTATCCATTTCCGGCAACTCCACGTCATACAGCTCGCTGTTGCTTTCAACACTTTCCTCTTGCGGAAGTTTGAAGCCGGCAACGGATTCGCGCAGTGCACTCGCGGTCTGCGCCAGGTTACCAATGGACTGGGCGGTAGCTTGGGTACCCGCAGAAGTCTGCGAGGTAATTTCCTGAATCACGTTCATCGTGTTGGAAATGTGGCCTGCAGACGAAGCCTGCTGACGAGCAGCGTTAGAAATGTTCTGAATCAACGATGCCAGGTTGTTGGATACACTTTCAATTTCTTCCAGTGCAACACCCGCATCCTGGGCCAGACGAGCTCCACGTACCACCTCACTGGTGGTTTGTTCCATGGAGATTACCGCCTCGTTGGTATCGGACTGAATCGCTTTTACCAGGCCTTCGATCTGCTTGGTTGCAGCTGCAGAGCGCTCCGCAAGTCGCTGTACCTCATCCGCAACCACCGCGAAGCCTCGACCGGCATCACCGGCCATGCTCGCCTGGATCGCGGCATTCAATGCAAGAATGTTGGTCTGGTCGGCAATGTCGTTAATCAAACTTACGATATCGCCAATTTCCTGGGAGGATTCACCCAGGCGCTTAATTCGCTTGGAGGTATCCTGAATCTGCTCGCGGATGTTATCCATGCCTTTAATGGTGTTCTGTACCACCTTGGCGCCATTACTTGCGATATGTACCGAGCGCTCGGCTACCTGGGCAGATTCGGAGGCGTTGGCAGATACCTGGTCAATGGTGACCGCCATTTCGTTAACCGCAGCAGAAGCTCCGGCAATTTCCTGTGCCTGGTGTTCAGAGGCCTCGGCGAGGTGCAGTGCAGTCTGCTGGGTTTCCTGGGACAAGCCAGATACTTCCTGTGCAGCACCATTAATCCGCGATACCAGCACACGCAGCTGGTCAATAGTAAAGTTAATGGAGTCGGCAATCGCACCAGTAAAGGCTTCGGTTACCGTTGCAGAGGTGGTCAAGTCACCGTCGGCGAGGTCGGCCAGCTCGTCCAGCAGCTGCATAATCGCGTGCTGGTTACGCTCGTTGGTATCTTCCTCTTTTTTCAGGTTTCGGCGGGTACCGGAGAATGCCATCGCCATCATACCGAAGATCAACAAAACGAAGACCAAAGCCAGTGCAGCAATGGTCAAGTTGTTGGGCTGGCGATCATCTGAAAGGTTTACGATTCGGTCATTCAGCGTACTCAATGCTTCGATCAGCTGGGGAGATGACGCGATAATGCCGTCAGAGGCCTGGCGGGTAGCAAACAGGGCTGGAGTTGCTTCGAAGATATCCCGTACGGAGGTGCTTACGAAGCCGAACAGCTCAGTAATTTCATCCAATGAGTGGCGAGCCTCTTCATCGGTAATACGGGAAATCCCCATCACCACATCGCCGCTCTTCATACCGTCAACCACCTTACCGAAAAGACTGGCGTCGGTATTAAACTGGTCAGCGGCGGCTTCGGCATCATCGCCACCTTGGAGCATTTTATCGATATTTCGACCAATACGCTCCGCACGCCATACCTGCAACTGGGCCTGTTCCACCTGATTTGCCGGGGCGTTGTTAGCCAGCAGAATTTCTACAATATTGTTGTGCTCCGCCTGTAATTCCGGAAGCGAGTCACTCAGCGTTGAAGCGATATCGTTAAGAAATACGATGGTTTCCTGGTTGCCGATAATCGTATCGACCTGCTCGCGCAAGCTGCGCCAAACCTGATCGTAAGCAGACAGCTGAGCACCCAGGGCGCGGCGACTATTGTCATCCATTCGCTGAAGCTGGTTCCAGGCATTAGCCATTTCTTCGGTAACATTTTCCAGCTCGGTAAAGGCCTCACTATCACCTGCGGTTGCCGCCGGCGCATAGGAAACTACCTGATAGGAAAGGGCCCGCAACTCGGCGACTTGCTGCAGGTACTCTTTATCCTGCTCGTCTCGAGTCTGTACCAAATAAATACTGACAATAAGCCCCGCCAGCGTGGCGAGTACCAGTAGACCTAATACCAGCGCGGCAGGGTTACTGCGCAGCGCGGAAAAGGAACTCTGGGAGCCTGGTTTCATAATTTACTCCTAGCGGGCCATTGCATTAGGCCGGTTTAATACCACTTTAGTTTTAACGCTTTAATGACAAGACCCCTCAGTCAGTGCTGTACATCCCTGCACTAATTGCGGGCCATCCGGTCGACCACCCTCGGCTACCGGAAAGAAAGAACTGGATTAGTCAGCGTAAAGCTGCATCCATAAAACGCGCATCCTTGATCAGTGCCCGCATATCGAGAACGAGCCAACGATGCTGCTGTAAAACAAACTGGCCGTGCACCATTGGCGCAAATGGTTCACTCAAATCTGTCGGTGCCTCACGGGCATACTCAAACGCCAAGTGCTGCATCCCAAACAATTTATCCACGATAAGCCCCACGTAGGTCTTATCCCTCTCGAGCACCAAAACACGACGTTGCTGGCGCGGACCTGAGAGGTAGCCGCCATAAAAAGCTGCGAGATCAATAAGGGGAAGCAGGCGACCACGAACATTAGAGACGCCTTTTACCCAAGGCTGAACGCCCGGAATAAAGGTGTGCTGTGGCACTTCGAGCAATTCCACAACGTCATCCATGGAGGCGACAAAGTGGTTATCCAGAAGAGAGAAACCGATACCGGTCCAGTAGGGTTTGATTTCCCGGCGGCCAGGCAGGCCAGTGGCCTGCGCTTTGGCGCGCCGTGCAATATCAACCAGAGCTAAATAAGGTGTTTGTGACTGCACTTTTCGCAGCTGGCTATTAGGCCAACACCTCCCCGATCGCATCCAGCAATTTGCTCTCATCGACAGGTTTGGTCAGGTAAGCCCTGGCTCCCTGGCGCATACCCCAGACACGGTCTGTATCCTGATCTTTGGTAGTTACCATAATGATCGGAATTTCACCGGTATTGCTGTCTTTGCTCAATTGGCGGGTGGCCTGGAAACCGTTGAGACCCGGCATCACAATATCCATCAGGATCAGATCGGGGCGTTCGGCGCGGGCTACTTCAACTCCGCTTTCACCGTTGGGAGCGGTGATTACTGCGTGGCCATTTTTTTCAAGAATGGTTGTCAGCTTATGTGTTTCTGTAGGAGAGTCATCAACTATTAGTACTCTTGCCATCATTTCCCCCATGACATCTTTTCGGCAACAACTACTGCGCTCGGCGGTTTTTGTTGTGATTATCCTCGCTAGCATGTGCCGAGATGCACTATGACTACCGATAGTGTGGGTACAAAAATCAACCGGTATGTAACAACCGGAAAATCTGTACTCAAATTAAATTTTGGTACCGAGCTTGTGGGCACAATGCCCACAATGGAGTCCGTTATCTATATTTTCTTTTTCTGTAGGCCACTTATGCGGCATGGTGCGGCTTGGCATGAGCGGAAATAGCACCCAGCAGCTCGCTCTTACTAAAAGGTTTGGTCAGATATTGATCGCAACCAACAACACGCCCTTTTGCCTTATCGAACAAACCGTCCTTACTCGACAACATTACAACAGGGGTGGAGCGGAATTCGCTGTTATTTTTTATTAACGCACATGTTTGATAGCCATCCAGGCGCGGCATCATAATATCGACAAAAATGACATCCGGACGGGAGTCCGCGATTTTTGCTAACGCATCAAAACCGTCTGTCGCGGTGACCACGGTACAGCCCGCCTTTTGCAGCAACGTCTCCGCAGTGCGGCGAATTGTCTTACTGTCGTCGATCACCATGACAGTCAGACTTTCCCAGTTAAGCTCCATAGTCTTTTTTGAATCCCCTGTTTACTTATTTTCGGGCACGCGAAAACTTTAGTTGCGCCCTTTTTTCAAACCGCTTGCGGGGTCCGGGCGCCTAGCCTGGCGAAGGTCGCACGCTGAGACGAACTTTTATCACAGAACCCCAGGCGAATCTAGCTGAGTCGACACACTGCAGGCGACGCAGTTCAAATTATCACCACTTATACATTCATTGGAGGTATTGCGTTAAGAAGGTTGCACCTTCGCAAAGCTGCTCTTACCTTATCTATCCAACAACGCTGGTAGCGGCCACAAATTTGGGAGCAAAACCAGTGATAACTGGGATAGAAATACCCAACGATTTGGAAACCCGTATGAATTATTCCCTCGGTGTGGTGATGGACCCCATCGCCCAGATCAATTTTAAAAAAGATACGACGCTTGCACTGTTACAAGCCGCACAAGATTGTGGTTTCCAGCTGTTTTATTTCGAGCAGAGCCATCTTTACCTTGAGAATGGACGCGCAACTGGGCGCGGCTGCCCTATGCAGGTTTTTGATGATGAGAATCGTTGGTTTTCTCTGGAAGAGTCTAGAGAAATGCCACTCGGCGACCTGGATGTAATCCTGATGCGCGTCGACCCTCCCTTTGATAATGAATATGTTTATTCCACTTATATTCTCGAAGCCGCAGAGCGCGAAGGTGCGACGGTAGTCAATAAGCCCCAGGCTCTACGCGACTGCAATGAGAAAATTTTTGCAACAAGTTTCCCCCAGTGTTGCCCACCGGTTCTAGTTAGTCGCGATATGGCCAAGCTGCGGGAATTTCACCGAACTCACCAAGATGTCATTTATAAACCTCTGGATGGCATGGGTGGCGCAGGAATCTTCCACTGCAAACCAGATGGCGCCAATCTTGGAGCAATTTTGGAAATGCTTACCGACCACGGTCGCCAGCAGATTATGGCGCAGCGCTACATCCCCGAAATCAAAGACGGCGACAAGCGTATCCTGGTCGTTAATGGTGAAGCGATTCCCTATTGCTTGGCGCGAATTCCCGTAGCGGGTGAGACTCGCGGCAACCTTGCAGCCGGCGGGCGCGGTGAAGCACGCCCCCTGACCGATAGGGACCGCTGGATCGTTGAGCAAGTCGCTCCCACCCTGAAAGAAAAAGGTCTGTTATTTGTCGGGCTGGACGTTATTGGTGACTACCTAACAGAAATTAACGTTACCAGTCCCACTTGTGTACGGGAAATTGATGCCGCTTACAATACGGACATAGGCGCGCGACTAATGAGCGGCATCACACACCTGCTGGCACAAAAAAGGTAAACTGGGCGTTTGATAACTCTCAGGGCGGTTTACCACTGAGAACAAGGCTGTGTGAAACGCACGCCCGAATAAGTAGTAGTTGATAATAGATAATGAATTCCTCTGCCAACGCGACACAGTTTCATGCAATGCAGCGTGAACGCTTTGTGTTCTCATTATTTCTAGCCGCCGCGTTACATGCGCTAATTGTTTTCGGAGTGGCTTTTGCTGCTCCGAAAGGTGCACAGGCGCCACCGACACTTGAAGTCACACTTTCTTTGCAAAATTCCGCTCAGGCCCCAGAGGATGCTGACTACTTGGCACAGCACAACCAATTAGCCAGTGGTACCGCAGACTCTCGGAAAGAGTTATCCACTAAGCGCCGTGCCGAGTTTGCCGATACGCAAATTCATCGCGTGACGCCTTTGCCACAACAACAATCTGCGCGGCCAGCAGAACAACGCCGCCTGTTAATTACCACAGTTGGTGAGAGCCCGATTCAGGCTCCTGAACTTTCGGCAGAAGATAAGTTATCCGAGGAAAAGCGCGGCGACGCACCCAATGACCTGCCATTGAGCAACCCTAAAATAGCTAGCCTAGAGGCGCGTCTCGATAAAATTCGCCAAACTATTGCCGAGCGCCCCCGAGTACGCAGATTGACATCTGTAGCTACCAGAGCCTCAGCCGATGCCGCTTATTTACATGAATGGCGCCAGAAGATAGAAGCTGTTGGCAGTGATAACTTTCCCGAAGAGGCCTTGGAAAAACAAATTAGTGGCGAGTTACGCATGATGGTGCGGTTGCTTCCCACCGGAGCCGTCGAGAAGGTTGTTATTCTTCAATCCTCCGGGGAGCGCATTCTCGATGATGCGGCCCAACAAATTGTGCGTCTGGCTGCTCCCTTCGCTCCCTTCCCAGTAGAGATCAAAAACGAGGTTGATCGACTGGAAATTATCCGTACCTGGCAATTCGAAAGAACCGGGGGGCTTACTACTTCTGCGGGGGATCTGCCCAACCGAGGCTAAAATGGGCTTTCAACTGGCGGTTTATTACTGATCTATGCCTAATTCGAATATCGATAGCGACCTGACTCACGGAAACCTGCGCGGCCAGTTCCTTCTGGCCATGCCCGGTATGGAGGACCCGCGCTTCAAACACGCTATCGCACTGATTGTTGAGCACAATAGCGACGGTGCCATGGGCATAGTGATCAATATGCCCAGTAAAGTGCACTGGCACGAGGTATTCGAGCAGCTGTCTCTGGAGGATCTCAGCTTGCGCGGTGACGAACCAGTTCTACTGGGCGGTCCCATGTCACCAGAGCAGGGATTTGTACTGCACGGCACCGGCATGCACTTCGACTCTACCACCGAAATCAATTCAGATATCAGCCTGACTGCCTCCAAGGACATCCTCGAATCCCTCGCCGCAGGGCGCGGCCCTGACGATGTACTACTCGCCCTCGGCTACGCGGGCTGGGGGCCCGGTCAGTTGGAGCAGGAGCTGACAGAAAACGCCTGGCTGACACTGCCGGCAGAGCCCGAAACCCTATTCGCCACACCGGTCGAAAAACGCTGGCAAAGCGCCGCCGCCCGCCACGGCATCGATCTTTCCGGCCTCGGCTCCCAAGCTGGCCACGCCTAACAGAAAAATTACTGACCCCTATGAATAAACCCGTCACAGCGCTAGCTTTTGACTTTGGAACCCGCTCTATTGGCGTAGCTTACGGCCAGAGCCTTACCGGTGGAGCACGGGAACTGGCCCCACTGCCCGCCAAAGATGGCAAGCCCAATTGGGACTCCGTCGAAGGCCTGATCAAAGAGTGGCAGCCCCACCTTTTACTGGTTGGCCTCCCCCTCAATATGGATGGCAGTGAAAGTGAATTTGGCGTGCGTGCGCGAAAATTCAGCCAGCGCCTGCACGGTCGCTATGGACTACCGGTAGAGCTCATTGACGAGCGTTTAAGCACCCGAGCCGCCAAGGAAGAGGCCAACGAACGCGGGCATCGTGGCAACTACGCACAAGACCCAGTGGACTCAATAGCCGCACGGATAATTCTCGAAGACTGGTTGCGCACCAGGGGCTAGCCCCTCGGCTACAACCTCACGGCATTGCGACTCTGTTAGAATGGCCGCTTCAACCAATAAGTGATTGAGCCGCATGTCTATAGATCGAATTCGCATTGCCACCCGACAGAGTGCTTTGGCTCTGTGGCAGGCCAACTATGTCAAAGACCGCCTGCAACAGGCGCATCCCGAACTTCTTATCGAGTTACTACCCCTAACCAGCCGGGGTGACCAGGTTTTGGACATCCCACTAACCAAAGTGGGCGGCAAAGGCCTGTTCGTTAAAGAACTGGAAGTGGCGATGCTCGAAGGCCGTGCGGACATCGCAGTTCACTCGATGAAAGATGTCCCCATGGAATTCCCCGAAGGACTTCACCTGCCGATTATTTGTGAGCGTGAAGATCCCCGCGATGCCTTTGTCAGTAATCTTTATGACAGCCTTGATGACCTGCCCCAGGGCGCAGTAGTCGGCACTTCCAGCTTGCGCCGACAGTGCCAATTACTTGCCCGTCGCCCGGACCTCAAAGTCACCTTTTTACGGGGCAATGTGAATACCCGACTGGCCAAGCTGGATGCCGGCGATTACGACGCAATCATCCTCGCTGCGGCCGGACTGCTGCGACTTGAGATGCCGGAACGCATCCGCAGCTTCCTGGCAACAGACATCCTGCTCCCCGCTGGTGGACAGGGCGCAGTGGGTATCGAGTCGCGCCGCGATAGCGAACTGGAAGCCTTGATCCAACCGCTCCACTGTCCGGAAACAGCAGCCCGACTCAGTGCGGAGCGCGCCCTGGTTAAGCGCCTCAACGGCGGCTGCCAAGTGCCTATCGGCTGCTATGCCGAGCTGGATGGTGACACCCTGTGGTTGCGCGGACTCGTTGGCAGTCCCGATGGCAAAACCATGATACATGCCGACTGTCGTGGCCCTGCCGCTGAGGGAGAGCGCCTGGGTACTGAGCTCGCGGAACAGTTACTGGCCGATGGTGCCGATAAAATCCTCGCCGCTATCTGATATGAGCGATCTCACCTCCGACCTGCTGCAAGGTAAACGTATTCTCAGTACGCGGCCAACGCAGCAGGCTGATAACTGGTGTGCGCTACTGCGCGGCCTGGGGGCCGAGGTAGATAACATCCCCATGCTCGATATAGAGCCAATTGAGGATCAAGCTGCCATACAGGCCTTAAAAAACTCAATCCTCGATTTCGATCAAACGGATGTCGCGATCTTTGTTTCCCAGAACGCCGTGCGCTACGGCGTAGACTGGCTTGAAGATTATTGGCCACAGTCTCCCCAGGGTCCTCGCTTTTTGGCGATCGGCGCAGCAACCGCAAGCGCCCTGGAGAAGCGCGGTATACCCTGTGAGCAAAGCGGCAATACAATGAACTCCGAGGAGTTGCTGCGCCTACCCTGGTTACAGCAGTTGGACGGGAAAAGAGTCCTTATTTTTCGCGGCTCCGGTGGCCGCCCTCTTATCGGCGACACCTTGAGTGATAGGGGTGCGCGAGTAACTTATTGCGAACTCTATCGGAGAGTGCTACCACCGGAGGCTGCAACCTCGCTGGCTGAGTATAAATTCCAACCCGATATTATCAGTGTGCACAGCGGTGAAACACTCGATAACTTGGTTACCTGTATCCACCAGATAAACCGCAATACACTCTTTGAAACCGCTCTTATCTGCCCGAGTATACGAGTTGCCAATCGGGCAAATGAGCTTGGTTTTGCCCATTGCTATAGCGCGCTAAATGCCGGCGATAACGCTATGCTGGAAACACTGCGTAAAGCCCTCGACTGATTTGCTATCGAATTCTCGATCGCTTTGCGCTAAAAATCTTAAAACGGCGTTTAGCCCGCTATTAAGGCTCGCGCCACTCGTTATAATCTGACGACATTTTCCACCTGCGCCGCCATACCCATGACCGATAAAAAAGATCAAAATGTAGCCGCAACCAATGAGCCCCCGGAAAACACAAAGCCTGTAAAAGGCAAAAGTAATTTCGCCAAAGCCTCAGAGGAAAAAGCCTCTACGGGTAAAGCCAGCGGCGGTGCTGCAGCCAGTAGATCCAATGGGCTGTGGTGGTGGCTACTGTTCATCCTCATTTTGATTGCTGTGGCCTCACTCGCCTGGTTTAACTCTCCACAGCTGCGCGAACACCTTGGCGCTTACCTCAACTATCTACCCGGAAAAACGGCAGCCCCGGAGAGCACCACCACTATTAGCCCTGCAACGGAAGTGCCGGTTGCCGCTGAAAACACCACCCAAGCGCCGACCTCCAATATCACTTCGGAAACCCCTGCTGCTACCCCAGCCCCAATTGAACCCCAAACCCCCGATTATTCCGGGGAGTTCAATCAGCTGGAGCAGGCCGATGTCAATTTACGCAATCAACTGGAGCGACAAAATCGCACTATCGCCCAACTGCAGCAGCAACTGGCTTCCATGCAGCGCAGTGTCACCGCACAGGGAAACCGCTTGGGTCAACTGGGAAATGTAAGCCGCGACGATTGGCAATTGGCTGAGGCAGATTACCTGTTGCGTCTAGCCAACCAACGCCTGCTTCTCGAAGACGATAGTCGCGCTGCGCTGGGGCTGGTCGAGCGCGTGGACGAGATATTGCGCGATGTGGACTTACCGGATCTGTACGGGGTACGCCAACAGCTTGCCCGCGATATCACCTCACTGAAGCTGGTCCAAAACATCGATCGCCAGGGTTTATACCTCCGTCTCAGCGCCTTGGAAGAACAGCTAGTCCGCACAAATATTCAACCACAATTCGATATGGCCTCGGCAGAACAACCCAGTGAAGAGCAGCCCAGCATTAAGGAGAGTGCCCCCCTGTGGAAGCGGGAGTGGCACAACTTCACCCTCTTCATGCGCGAATCGGTGCGCCCCATTGATGGAGACATCAACCCGGTAATGCTATCCCCACAGAGTGAAGCTCGCTTTCGCCAGACTCTGCGCCTATATATGGAGCAGGCCCAACTGGCATTGCTTCGCGGCGATACCACGGTTTACAGGGACGCTCTGGATAGTGCGCGGTCGCTGCTACTCAGTTATGGCACTGCCAGTCCGCAGCGCGATGCGCTGGCCCAACAACTAGCGGAACTTAGCAAACAGCGTATCCAGGTCGAAATGCCTGACCTCAGCGCCTCCCAGCTTGCCCTGCGCAATTATATTGAGCGCTTACACAAAACATCCGGCACCGCCACACCAACTGCCTCGCAACAGGAGGAGAACCAGTGAAAAAACTGTTCTTCACCGCTCTGGTACTACTGCTGCTCGGCGCTTTTCTACCGGAGGCTATTAACAATTATCCCGGCTACCTGGTAATCGGTATTGGCGGTGAGCTGAATAAAGGCTACGAGATGAACCTCTGGTTCGCAATTTTCTCGCTGGCAGCAGCTCTAATTACCCTCTTCTTTGCCATTTGGCTGGCTCGCAGTATCTTTCGCGGATTCCGAGGTAGTGTCGACCGGCTGAGATTTGGTCGCCAGCGTGTAGCGCGCCGACGCCTGACCAGCGGCTTGGTGGAATTTATGGAGGGCAACTGGTCCCGGGCGCGCCGTCAGCTGCTGAAGAGCGCCCCTCGATCTGAAGCCCCGCTGATCAATTATTTGGCGGCAGCGCGCAGCGCCTTTGAGCTAGGCTTTCGTGAGGAGGCCAATGAATTACTCGCCAAAGCGGAGGCCTGTGGTGAGGATACCCGCCTGGCTGTAGCCCTAAGCCAAGCTCGTATGCAGCTCCTGGATAAACATTACGAGCAGTGTATTGCCAGCCTAGAGCGCGCCAAGCAGCTCGAGCCGAAACATCCTGCCCTGTTACAACTTCTCAAGCAGGCTTATTACCTTCTGGGTGACTGGAGCCGTCTTCGCGCATTACTGCCCGAATTGGAGAAACATGCGAACATGCCCGAAGCTGAGCTGCACCAGCTTGAACTCGAGGTGTATCAACATCAGCTGACCGAAGCAGCTAATCGCAAAGATATCGATAAATTACACGATACCTGGCAAAGCCTGAGTGGCCGCTGGCAACGCAACGAAGCCCTGCGCAGTCTCTACGCACAGCAACTACATCGGATTGGTGAAGACACAGAGGCAGAGAAGCATTTGCGCTGGCTACTCAATCGAGCTTGGGACCCCAATCTTGCCGAACTCTACGGCTGCCTGGTGGGGGCCGCCCCTGCGGCACAAATATCAGCAGCTGAAGGTTGGCTGAAAGAGTATGGGGAGAGTGCCGCACTGCTAACCTGTCTCGGACGCCTCTCAATGCGCAATGAACTTTGGGGCAAAGCGCAGCAGTATTTCGAGAAAAGCCTGTTGTTGCGCCAAGATCCCGCTACCTCAGCTGAACTGGCTCGCCTATTTCAATCCCTTGGGGAAAAAGACAAAGCGGCAAAACTCTATGAGGAAGGTTTGCTTCAAGCAGTCAAGGACTTGCCCCAGTTGCCTATGCCCAGCCAGGGCACTCCCCTACTAGGCGCTCACGCCTGAGTCATCTCCCCTGAAAGGCCGACAGGCCTTTCAGCCACTCCCCAATTGCGCCTATAGTGAACTCCCGTTTACCAATAAGGACACGGCTGTGACCCTCTTTGTGCGCTACATAGTTGCCTTACTTCTTACCGCCAGTGTGTTTTTTACCGGCCATGCATCTGCTGAATATTCAGTAACGCCCCAAAATAAAGCCTTAACTGATTACGAATATCCCTATCCAGTTCATCACTTTCATTTCGAACAACAGGGGCAACCATTGGCAATGGCCTTTATGGATGTACCGCCTGCAGAGGGTAAAAATGCAAGAGGAACGGTACTCCTGTTGCACGGAAAGAATTTTTCGGCGGCCTACTGGAAGGAGACTATCTCCCAACTCAGTCAGCTAGGGTACCGGGTTATAGCACCGGACCAGATCGGTTTCGGAAAATCCAGTAAACCGCTTACCCAATATACTTTTCAGGGGCTTAGCAACAATACCAAGGTTTTATTGGATAAATTGAAAATAAGAGAGGTTATGGTAGTTGGACACTCTATGGGAGGTATGCTGGCTACCCGGTTTACCCTGATGTACCCGGAGCGAGTCAAAAAGTTAGCACTTGTAAACCCTATAGGCCTTGAAGACTGGAAGCGATGGGTTCCCTATGAACCTTTGGACCAAGCCATTGCTCGCGAGAAAAAGCAAACTCCAGAATCTATCAAACGCTACATGAGTAAAGCCTACTTTTCTGAGCAGTGGCGCGAAGAATATAACCCGCTACTGGATATTCAAGCTGGCTGGACCCTGGGACCCGATGCGGCTCATATGGCAACCGTGGATGCCTTAACCTCCGAAATGGTATTCACTCAACCGGTACTTTATGAGTTTGCCAATATCAAGGTGCCCACCCTACTGATTATAGGTACCCGAGATCGAACAGCTATTGGCCGCGCCCGTGCGCCTGAAGCTGTACAAGAAAAATTAGGCCGGTACGATCAATTAGGCAAGCGTACAGCAGCAAAAATCCCCAAAGCCGAATTAGTTGAGATGGAGGGGGTTGGACATTTACCCCAGTTCGAAGCCTTTCCAACTTATATTGATGTTTTAAGTAAATTTCTTGCGGCTCCTATTGGAAAGTAGGACCTACAGCCTGCCCAGTAGAAGCCCTATCTAGGAAACACATCATTGGCACAGAGACTGATGTGTAGAGCGTCCATTTTTCAGAAAGTTATAGCTTGTACGCAAGGGAACTATTAGTAATCAATGATAGTGCAAATGGCGATTTAACATTCAATAAGTCGCCGCTTGCAAACTTTCTACGAGAATTTATTTCGTTTTTAAACAGCCCAGGGCAATCCCACAAAGAGTAGCATGGCAAAATAAGTAATTGCCCCTTGTAAAAGGGCGATTAGAATAGCCTTTAAAAAACCCGTACCAAGTACCAGCATATAGGCAATAGCAGCCAGGGGAATTGTCATTAAAATCCCAGCGCTATCCGTCACACCCGGCAACATGCCGCCAACAATTCTTTGAATAATTAGGGCCAACAGCAAAGCGAAAAGACAATAAAAAACACCCGTATTTTTCGCCCCCAACATGGCAGCTGCCAACTTCAGAGGCAGAACAAGAACTGCCACCATAATAATTACAAAAATAATTAATTCCATTTGTTACCTCTCCATTTAATTTTAGTTATTTACTCACTTCCAACTTCTACCGTTTCCCAACCCCAGGAATTAGATATCCACTTGTTTTCAATGCAGCATGTCGTCATACGCAAAAAACAACCCGGGCATAGCGCGCCCTGTCACCCCATGCCAATATACTGGCAGCAGCATGCAAATTCAGTCGCGAATCATACTTATATAAACCAAAACCACAATAAAGTTCACAAATAAAAAAGCTGGCGCGAATTTCGCCCCAGCTTTGAGAAATAATACATCTAAACTATCAGTTAATAACGATTTGGCAGCTTATTTACGTACCAGGGTCAGGGATGAGGGTAACTGCTGCCCGTTCTTCAAGTAAGTCTCTTCCCGCTGTAACTTGCCGTTACCTAACCAGGTAAAAGTGAGGCTATCCAGACGACTCTTACTGTCCAAAGTAAAATTAGTTACATCCTTGAAAGAGAATGCCAAAGTATCTTCAGCGCTATTTTTTTGCCAGCTTAACCTGGGCTGATTACCCTGGGGGCAATAGTGCGTCACTATTAAATTATCGTTATCCAAGTGGTAGGCCGTCAGGGAATGTTGGCGCCCGTTATAGAGCCAACTTTCTAGTACTACGCTTCCCCCAGCTGTATCGGAAAAACTAATAACAAAATCGTCATTTTTTGCCCCTTCCTCTCTCCATTCTCCAGCTAGCCCTTTGATCTTCTCAAAAATTGCCTCTGCACCATTACCCTGGCTGGCAATTACAGGCTGAAATATTACTGTCCCCAAAAATAGAACTACTAGTTTTGATAAATTCCCTATCATATTCTCATCCAACCTTAGAAAAATACACAACAAGAAAGACCCTCCTTAAAATAAAAATTTCAGGAGTGGTCATCCTACAGTTGTTTTTATATTTTCATAAGACGAATAGCAATACGCTTCATCGCATTGGCCGATTTAATATCCATATCTCTATTCATCAAGATAATAAAACCATCCTTACTTTCTGGCTCAAAATACATAGCTACAAATACACCCAGATCAGTTCCCATGTGCCCAGTAAGGCCATTGCGATCGCGCCAAAAGAAGCGCTGCGAATCTGATACAGACAACGGTAATTGCAGACGAAACATTTCCTGATACATAACATCTGATAAGATCTGAGCTCCAGCTTTATCCCGATTATTAAGCAGCGCTAGCAAGAAATTGCTGAGGTCAGCAATGCTTACACGAACACCACCGTCAGGATACTGCGGATTACCACTGTGTGCATACGGGTGAAATTGCTTGTACTCAAAAGGAGGATCAATAAATCGACCAATTAAATAGTTCATCTTCTCCGCTTCACTATCTACACACAGACCGATATATGGTACACATTGCTCTACTTTGTAGGGAACTGCGATAGAGCTCAGATCTACTCCATTGAGTCTCCAATTGGCAGTCTCCATATCCAGGCTGTGAAATAAAGTATCCCGACTATAATTGGCGAGAGACTGGCCGGTTACTGACTCAACCAATAACCCAGCTAAACCGGCAGAAAGATTACTGTATTGTCTGTGCTCCCCGGGGTTATTTGTCAGATAATAATCCCCACTACCGTACAGGCTTTCCCCTTTAACCAGCAGGGAGCGTAGATGTTGCTCCAAACTGATAGATGGATCACGATTTTCAGTGTAAGTGGCGTAGTCAAAATAATCTTTAATTGCTGCAGAGTGACTCGCCAGATGTCTCAGTGTAATTTTTTCCCCTTCTATATGTGGATTATCGACCTTAAATGGTAAATAGCTATTAATATCCTCATCCAATGCCAATTTACCATCATCGACCAATTGCAATAGTGTTACGCCCATAATCGGCTTACTTATCGAGGCAATATTAAATAACGTATCCTGAGTAACTGGTTTACCGGTCTCAATATCGGCCATCCCGTACACTTGCTGAAGCGCAAGTTCACCCTCTTTTATTCTGGCAACGGCTATTCCGGGTATAGCTGCCTCATGCATAACGGCAGGAATAAAATCTTCGATATTATCAATTCCGGCACTTTGCTCCTGCTCACTTGGTACGACTAGCAAAAATATGGAAATACCTATCGATATCAGGCCCACTAAAAAAATTTTCCTCATTAAAGCAATCCTTATAGTTAATTCAGGGCCACGGTCGAGCCCGTACCTGACTGCGACGCCAGCAGTAAAAGCTATAGATGCAAAGAAGGAAGAAAAAATAAAGAGTGACCGCTAAGCGGTCACTCTACTGAGCGCCATCAGAAGCGCTTATTCGGACGGGAGTACCGGGAATATGCGCCGTGCTTATTCGAGGCCCAATTTAGACCAAATTTCATCAACCTTTTTAACCACATTCGAGTCTCGCTCAATAGGTACACCCCACTCACGACTAGTTTCACCTTCCCATTTATTAGTCGCATCAAAGCCTATTTTTGAGCCTAAACCGGAGACTGGTGAAGCAAAATCTAAATAATCAATCGGAGTATTTTCTACCATCACCGTATCCCGCGCCGGGTCCATACGTGTGGTCATCGCCCAGATTACATCTTTCCAATCCCTGGCATTGACGTCTTCGTCAGCGACAATAACAAATTTGGTGTACATAAACTGACGCAGGAAAGACCAGACCCCCATCATTACCCGCTTGGCGTGACCCGCATACTGCTTCTTCATGGTGACCACGGCGAGACGGTAAGAACATCCCTCCGGCGGTAAATAAAAATCGACAATTTCGGGAAATTGCTTTTGCAGGATTGGCACAAAAACCTCGTTTAAAGCCTCTCCTAAAATCGCAGGTTCATCCGGTGGGCGCCCGGTATAGGTGCTGTGGTAAATGGGGTTTTTCCGGTGCGTAATCTTCTCTACCGTAAATACAGGGAAGCTGTCCACTTCGTTGTAGTAACCGGTGTGGTCCCCATAGGGCCCCTCATCAGCCATATCATCGGGATAGATAAAGCCTTCCAGAACATATTCGGCACTGGCAGGCACCTGAAGATCACTGAGTAAGGCATCGGTCACTTCTGTCTTATCCCCCCGCAGCAGGCCGGCAAAGGCATACTCAGACAAAGTATCCGGCACTGGGGTAACGGCCCCCAGAATTGTGGCGGGATCGGCACCCAGGGCAACAGCTACCGGATAGGGTTCACCGGGATGCTTCTTGCACCAGTCCCGATAATCCAGCGCACCCCCGCGATGACTGAGCCAGCGCATAATCAGGCGGTTCTTTCCGATTAATTGCATCCGGTATATGCCCAGGTTTTGCCGTTTCTTCTCAGGCCCTCGGGTAATTACTAAGGGCCAAGTGACCAGCGGAGCGGCATCTCCCGGCCAGCAGGTTTGGATTGGCAGCTGATGCAGATCAACCTGATCCTTCTCAAGGACTACCTGTTGGCAAACTGCACCCTTTACGACTTTTGGCCCCATATTCAGGACCTGCTTAAAGACCGGCAACTTCTCCCAGGCATCGCGGAGATTTTCCGGTGGCTGCGGCTCCTTGAGAAAAGCCAGCAGTTCTCCCACTTCACGCAGTTCGGCAACACTCTCTCTTCCCATCCCCAGGGCGACTCGCTCTGGTGTTCCGAAAAGATTGGCAAGAACTGGGGTCTCAAAGCCTACCGGGTTCTCAAACAACAATGCAGGCCCCTCAGCTCGCAATACGCGATCGGAAATTTCTGTCATTTCCAAAATGGGGTCAACAGGGTGCTTGATTCGTTTTAGTAGGCCGCGCTTTTCCAGCAACTTAATAAAGTCGCGTAGATCTTTATATTTCATGGGCTAACAAGGCGTGACTATAAACCAGAGCGCAGTGTAAAACAGAAGGCGCAGGATGGGTAACAACACACCAATTGGAATGAAGAGAGAGGCGGGAGGGAGTCGCGGCTCGCAAGCCTAGGCTGCGAGCCGCGGAAATAATAAGCTTTTTACAGCTTAGAAGCGGGGGCGACGCGGACGATCTTCGCGAGGCTTAGCTTCGTTAACGCGGATGTTACGGCCAGACAGCGGTTGGTCGTTCATCTCTTCGATAGCTTTGCGCGCTTCATCGTCGTTAGGCATTTCTACGAAACCGAAGCCTTTAGAGCGGCCAGTCTCACGGTCGGTGATAACAGTAGCCCGAGAGATCTCTCCGAATGCACCAAAAGCTTCGTGCAGGTCGTCAGAGGTTACCGCGTAGGCCAGATTTCCAATATAGATATTCACAAAAGGTTCTCACTAGGTGTGTGGGCTGTCGTGCAGTCACAAATGGATAACCAGCTCCACCAGATTAACCATTTGAGATTGGCCCTTTGCGGAGAAATAAACCCCTGGGCCAATTCAGTAAGGCGCGTTGCCTAAAATCCATATCAAGCGCCACAATGTGGAACTTTATATGCCTAATGGCTCGCCTTTTCAACAGTAATAGACGCAATTAATCGTCTTATTCTGCTCCTAATAAATAAAGAGCGCCTTTTTAGGCGCTACTTTATATACAAAAATTATTTCCGTTTCATGGATAGGAAGAATTCGTCATTTGTCTTGAAATCTTTCAATTTATCCACTAGGAATTCAGTCGATGCAACATCTTCCATATCGTGTAACAGCTTACGCAAAATCCACACTCGCTGCAGCTCGCCCTCAGGCATTAACAGCTCTTCCCGGCGAGTGCCGGATCTGCGCACATTAATGGCCGGATATACGCGTTTTTCAGCAATTTTGCGATCCAGCTGCAATTCCATATTACCGGTACCTTTAAATTCCTCGAAAATCACTTCGTCCATTTTCGAGCCGGTATCGATAAGTGCAGTAGCAATAATAGACAGACTTCCGCCTTCTTCAATATTTCGCGCTGCCCCAAAGAAGCGCTTCGGGCGCTCTAAGGCGTGAGCATCAACACCACCGGTTAATACTTTACCGGAGCTAGGAACTGTTGTGTTGTAAGCGCGAGCCAGGCGGGTGATAGAGTCGAGCAAGATAACCACATCTTTTTTGTGCTCAACCAGGCGCTTGGCTTTTTCAATTACCATTTCCGCAACTTGTACGTGACGTGCCGGCGGCTCATCAAAAGTAGAGGCAACAACTTCACCGCGCACGGAGCGCTGCATTTCTGTCACTTCCTCAGGACGCTCGTCAATCAGCAGTACGATCAAATGGCACTCTGGATTATTGCGCGTAATGGCCTGTGCCATATTTTGCAACATAATCGTTTTACCGGCCTTCGGCGGCGCAACAATCAAGCCGCGCTGGCCTTTCCCGATTGGAGCTACAAGATCAATAATACGACCAATCAGGTCTTCGGAGGAGCCGTTTCCGCACTCGAGGGTGAGGCGATCGTTGGGGAATAGAGGAGTGAGGTTTTCGAAAAGAATTTTGTTACGTGCGTTTTCCGGTTTGTCAAAATTAATTTCGTTAACTTTTAATAAGGCAAAATATCTTTCACCTTCTTTCGGTGGGCGAATCTTTCCGGAAATTGAGTCACCCGTACGTAAATTAAATCGGCGAATCTGACTTGGAGATACATATATATCATCCGGTCCCGCAAGATAAGAGGAGTCAGCAGAACGCAAAAATCCAAAACCATCTTGAAGGATTTCTAATACGCCGTCGCCATAAATATCTTCACCGCTTTTGGCGTGGCGCTTGAGGATATTGAAAATGATATCCTGCTTGCGCGAACGGGCCAGGTTTTCAAGGCCCATGCCTTTGGCTATTTCAATCAACTCTTCAATGGGTTTGGTTTTTAATTCGGAGAGATTCATACCAATTGCTTATTAATGTTTCTGTTGTCATATGGCGCGGACACGCCTGAAATTTTGAGGAGGGGTTTGATATTAGAGATTAGCTCGTTTATTTACCCGATACACCTAGGTACCTTTTCCTACCAAGACCACAGTACTCAGTAAACTTTTGCTCTCCATAATCAATTTATGGAGCATTATCAGAACAAGTTCAACTCGAGGAGTATACGCGCCGGGGATGGTCAGGGACCCTGTGGAGGGGCGTTTTGTCAGCTCGTCTCATTTAATTCAAGACCGCTGAACTATTTCAGAATTACAGCCAGTATAACGGGTGTTTCCAATCCTGCAAAGAAATTTACCCCCTTTGCAGGATGGAAACGACAGTCTTACAGCTGACCGTCGATAAACTCAGTCAGCTGCGCGCGGGACAGTGCGCCGACTTTAGTACCTTCGACATTGCCGCCTTTGAACAGCAGCAGCGTGGGGATACCACGGACATTATATTTGGCCGGGCTCTCTTTATTCGCATCAACGTCTACTTTTACGATCTTCAACTTATCGCCGTAGTGGCTTGCCAGGTCTTCCAGCACTGGAGCGATCATCTTGCACGGACCGCACCACTGTGCCCAAAAATCTACCAACACCGGGCCTTCAGCTTTGAGAACTTCTGCTTCGAATTCAGCGTCAGATACGTTGACGATTGAGTGCTCGCTCATATTGCATTCCTGTTCTTTAGTTACTCGATGCGTGGGCACCGCCAACGCATCTTCTCACGGTCACAGCGGTGGTTATACAGCTGCGATGCACCATTGCCCTCAAAATTGGGGCGCAAAATGGGATTTCAAGTCTTTCCTGCCACAGACTTACGCCTGCTCCAGGAAGCGCTGCAAAATCTCATCGATATAGTCAAAGCCAAAAGCCGTGGCAGCAATCCGCTTATCGAGACACTCTACAAGCTCCATTGCCATCAGGGTAGGCCATTGTTTTTGCAGCTCGGACATCGGTAATCCGGTGTAGCGGGTGAAAGTATCACTGGGAACACCATCCGCCAGGCGAAGGGCATTCATAAGAAACTCCAGTGGCAAATCCTCATTCTCAACCCTGTCAGTATGGGGTTCAGACAAGGCACTATGCAGCAGCTCGGGATGTTGCCTGGCGATAGACAAGTAGTCCCTCGGAGTGCGTGTGCGACGACTGCGCAGAATTTGCCCAGTTTCAGCTAGGGTTACCTTGCCATGAGCACCGGCACCAATCCCCAGATAATCTCCGAATGACCAATAATTAATATTATGGCGGGATTCAAGTTCGGGTTTGCTATAAGCCGACACCTCGTAACGACAATAGCCCTCGGACGCCAGTAGTTCGCGTCCGCTGCCCTGCATACTGGCGATCAGCTGGGAGCCGGGGGTGACTGGTGGCGCACTGTAGAATGCAGTATTTGGCTCAATCGTTAATTGGTACCAAGAAATATGCTCTGGAGCCAAGGAAATTGCTCGGCGCAAATCGCCAAGGGCTTCCACCTCGGTCTGATTGGGCAATCCGTGCATCAGGTCGAGGTTAATATTGTCAAAGCCCGCGCGACGCGCCATCGCCAGGGCACCTTCGGCCTCTTCTCCGCTGTGAATACGTCCCAACTGCTGTAGCTGATTGGAATCGAAGCTTTGCACTCCAATAGAAAGACGGTTAACTCCAGCAGATCGATAGCCAGTGAACTTGGCTTGCTCAAAAGTGCCGGGGTTGGCCTCCAGGGTTATCTCGACCCCCTCAGCAAAACCCACCACCTGCTCAGCAGCCTCCAGGATCTGCCCAATTGCTTGGGGGGAGAACAGGCTCGGCGTACCACCACCAAAAAAGATGGACTGCAATTTTCGCCCCTGCACCCAGGGCAACTGGCTGATCAGATCCAGGCGCAACTGCGCCACATACTCGGATTCCGGTAGGGCGTAGTCCGAATTAGCCCGGTCTCTATCAGCCTGGTGGGAGTTGAAATCACAGTAGGGACATTTGCGCACACACCAAGGGATATGGATATACAGGCTTAGTGGTGGCAGCTGTAATTCAGCAATCTGATCAGGCAAGGTCGGCACCCTGCATATTTTGCTGCCATAAAAGCTCAAATTGAGACATAGCCTGGGCCCTGTGGCTCAGCCGATTCTTCAAGTCTCTCGGCAGTTCAGCGGAGGTCATTCCCTCAGACTCAACAAAGAAAAGCGGGTCATAACCAAAACCCTGCTCTCCCGTCGGCTCCCGCAAAATTGTCCCGCTCCACTTTGCACTAGATACCAAAGGCACCGGGTCATCCCATTGCCGCACAAAAGCCAGCGCGCAGTGGAAACTGGCAGTGCGATGCTTAGATTCAACATCAACCATGGCCTCCAATAACTTCGCATTGTTTTTTTCATCAGTCGCCCCAGCACCTGAGTAGCGTGCAGAGTAAATTCCCGGCGCACCACTCAATGCATCTACCGACAGCCCGGAGTCATCGGCTAATGCCGGCAGGCCACTGATACGGCTGGCGTGGCGGGCCTTAATCAAAGCATTCTCAATAAAGCTCAATCCGGTCTCATCAGCGTCACTTACCCCAAAGTCAGACTGAGGAAGAACCTGTATATCCCATGAGGCGAACAGCTGTGAAAATTCGCGAAGTTTGCCGGCATTACCGCTGGCAAGAACAATTTTATTTACCATATTGCTTCAAACAAAAAGCGGGCCTCGGCCCGCGGTGAATCTTAAAGAAAGGGTTTCGACCAGCTCTCAGCCAGCGGAACCTTGGCAGATGTCTATCGGTTCAATCTGCGACGGAAAGTGATCGTCTCACTTTTACCATTGGGCAGCTTGATATCTACGTTAAAGGTAAGGGTCTCCTCATCCTCAAAGCGCAGGGGTGCGAGATAGTAAACAGCATCCCCTTCCCGAATTTCTTTGAACTTAAGTGGTCTTGACTGCTGGATCAGGTTGGTAGCTGTACCAGACATCTCAGCGCTAAGGCCATGAGTTCCGCCCTCTTTCTTGACGACAGAGACATTTACATAGGCCCGATCTTTTGCTCGAGCCAACTGGTACTGACGGGCGATATCCGGCTGGATAAAATCGCTATTGAACACTGAATAGACTACTCGATAGTCGCCAAAATCAGCGTAGTTCTTAATCGTACGCGCTTCTTGCGCGGCAGCGCCGACAGATAAAAATAGCAAGGCCACAGAAGCAGCCAGGGTAAGGATGCGTTTCACGCTCCACCTCCAGTTGTTATAGGCGCCACCTCTCCCGGCAGGTTTGGTGGTCAATTCCAGTCAGGCCCCCTCAGGAGTGCCTTTCTCGATCTATTTATCGCGCCAAAGTCCTCCACAAAAGAGCTGGCGCAAATCTTAGTTTAGCGAGTTAGGTGATAGATGGCTGTCTCACCAAACAAATTTGGTAAAAAGTCTTTGAATGCCCGCCCAACCATGGACTCAGAAACCACTTGCCGATGCAGAATCGCCCAGCCGTTTTCTCGGCATAACACCTCAAAGTCTGTAAAAGTACAAAAGTGAATATTGGGAGTGTCATACCATTCGTATGGCAATAAGTCGGATACTGGCATGCGCCCGGAGAATGCGAGGTGCCAGCGGGCCTTCCACTGCCCAAAATTGGGAAACGTAATAATGCAATCCCGCCCAACCCGGAGCATTTCCTCTACCACTAAATGAGGCTGACTCAAGGTTTGCAGTGCCTGGGTCATCACCACAGCATCAAAGCTGCCATCAGCAAAATTTCCCAGCCCTGTATTCAGATTTTGCTCGACAACATTGACCCCACGGGCCACACATCGCTCTATTTGCTCGGGATCAATCTCCAGGCCATAGCCTTTCACATTTTTATTTCTCCCCAGCTGATCGAGCAGTGCACCATCGCCACAGCCGAGGTCGAGAACCCGGCTGTTGGGAGCGATCCATTCCTGGATCACATCCAAATCTATCCGCATCAGTACACCTCCTCAGCAATTTCTGCCGCAACTCTCTGCATATAGGCACGAAATACACCTTCATAACGACCATTGGGCAGCAGGAAGGCATCGTGTCCCATTGCTGACTCTACTTCGGCATAGCTGACTGGAATATCCGCGTGCATCAGGGCATCGGCGATTTCCCTCGAGCGCTCCGGCGCAAAGCGCCAATCAGAAGTAAATGACACCAATAAAAACCGGCACTTGGCACGGGAGAAGGCCTCTACCGGGTCATCCCCGTATTCCCGAGCTAAGTCGAAGAAATCCAGCGCTCGAGTCATCAGAATGTAAGTATTAGGATCGAAGGTGGTGGAAAAACTGGCTCCCTGGTAGCGCAGATAACTTTGTATCTGAAACTCCACTTCTTCATCCGACCCCTGCTGAAAGCTGCCACTGCGCAATTCTCGACCAAACTTGCGCCCCAACCCATCGTCAGACAGATAAGTGATATGCCCGATCATTCGCGCAACGGCCAGGCCTCTACGGGGTAACTTATCCTGTTGGAGGTAGTGCCCATCACAAAAGTCCGGATCGGATGTTATCGCCTGGCGTGCGGTCTCATTAAACGCGATATTCTGCGCAGATAACTTCATGGCAGAGGCAATCACCACACAGTTACGCAGGCGCTCAGGGTATTCCAGTGACCAGCGCATCGCCTGCATTCCACCGAGACTGCCGCCAACAACCGCCGCCCACTGTCGAATGCCTAGCATATCCGCCAGACGCGCTTGGCTGTGGACCCAGTCGCGGACACGCAGTGATGGAAAATCCGGCCCCCAGGTAGTGCCGGTATCCGGGTTGATGGATACGGGGCCGGTAGATCCGTGGCAACCGCCGAGATTATTAACAGACACCACGAAGAAATGATTAGTATCTATCGGCTTACCCGGACCGATATAGTGGTCCCACCACCCCGGACGCTTATCATCGATACTGTGTCGCCCCGCAGCGTGATGATGCCCAGACAGAGCATGACAGATCAGAACTGCGTTAGTCTTTTCCCTATTGAGTTCACCGTAAGTCTCATAAACCAGAGTGTAATTTTTCAGTACTCGACCACAGGCCAATTCCAGCGGTTCACTAAAGTGATGGCTTTTAGGCTCAACAAGGCCCACGGAGCCTGGGTCACTGGTAGTTGCGGTTTGGGCTTCCGCAGAAGCGATAGGATTTTCCGTTGACAAGGCACTGTATCTGTCAGGTTGAAAGGTGCTGCCTGGCAAATTGCCGAAGCAGTCAGTGAATAAGATCACTGCAACTTATAACAAATGCCAGTCAGAACCAATATCAATTAGCACCCAATTCAGGTGGTATGGGAGGCCTTCAAGGGGGTTACATTGTGCGCGCGCGGCGCCGGCGCAACCGGCTGTGGTGCAGAGCTGTTGTGCCGCAATAAATCCTCTAACGCCACCAGCGCCTTATCATTGCGCTGAACCTCATCCTCGAGAGTTCGAAGATCCGTGCGACGACTGCGAGTTTTCTGTTTCAACTCGGTGAGCTTAATCAAATGGCGATTGAGTAATTGTTTCTGATACTGCGCATGCTGTTTAAGAGGCTCAAGAGCCTGCTCTAACCAATTTTCCGCTTTGTTACCCATATCGTCGTACAGCCGACCCACTTCACTGGCAAGCGTGGTAATAAAGCGCTCGCTGAGACGGCTGCGGCGCGCCAATAACAGCTGTGGGGATCGCCTCAGCTGAGCGGCCTGGCGATGCAGTCCACGCAACGCGAAGCGAAATTTGCGGATAGTAAAATACTGCTCGGCATCATCGACTTTCTTCAAGCTGGAGCGCTCAAATACAGCGTCGAGCAAGCGATTAGCCTGATCCACTTCCCGCTCGAGGTTAGACATCTGATGATCTACCCCTTCCATAAAAGTATCGATAGCCCTGGCCATGCCCATAGGCGTCCAACGGCGATTGAGAGTAGCCAGGGTATCGTCAATCAACGCCTGCAACTGCTGTCTGGATATTGGCGCCAACAAAGAAGTACTTTGTCGTGTAAGCATTCTCTGGCTGGATTTGAGCGTCAGCAATTCCTGATGACAAATCTTATGCTGCTCGCGCACAGTCGTCTGCAACTGTTCCAACTCTGCCAATTGCTCTGAGGTGTTGCCACTATTGCGCTGCAGGTGAGCCAGCGCTGCCCGACCACTATTCAAACGACGCTTGAGTAGATCGCGGGTATCAGCCATCAGGGTGAGAGCTTGATGCAGTGAGCGGTGCTCGGCCATTTTATGCCGGTGCTCCAACAGGCGCTGAACCAGCATCCTTTCAAACTCACCGAAGCGGCTGCTTCGCACCAAATCCGCATCCCGCTGCTGGCGCCCCAACAAAGCCATTTTTGCAGAGACACCGGCTACACTTTCCTGAGGCAGAGACAAGAGACCGGCCACTTCGCTGCGCATGCGTCGCAACAGCAGCTCAGCATCCTCCTCCGGATCATCCCAAAGCACATCCATCTTGTTGAGCAGGGCCATTACGGATGTTCCGCGATGCTCTTGCAATGGCGCCAGGTGAGTCTCCCACATACTCATATCGGTACCACTTACCCCAGCATCGGCAGCCAGCAGAAAGGCAACCGCCTGGGCCCCGGGCAACGTACTCAATGTGAGCTCCGGCTCATTGCCGAGGGCGTTCAGTCCCGGGGTATCAATAATACGCAACCCCTGATCCAGCAATGGGTGCGGCAGACAAATCAAAGCAAAGCGCCAGGCGGGGATCTCAACTAGATTCCCTTTGCCATCCAAGTGGCGCCGATCGAAGCCATAGCGAGCGGCCTCTTCCGGCATTACTGACTTGGTCGAGGCAACCTTCAATAAAGTCTCTCGGGTCGCCTCGGGATCATTGGCATCAAACTCGTGAGTTACCCACTTTTGCGGAATTCGACGGAAGCTCTCCAGGCTGGTATTCGTCGCCAGGGTCTCAATCGGAAGCAGACGCAAACTGGCGCGCTCGCCGCCATCACTGAAAATTTCCGTGGGACACATAGTGGTGCGCCCCGGTCTTGAGGGCAGTAGACGCTGTCCGTAAGTTTGCGACAACAGGGCATTGAGCAGTTCAGTTTTCCCCCGTGAAAACTCCCCAACTAAAACCAGGGTGAACTGATCATCTGCAAGTAGGGCACGGGCCTGCTGTACAACCTGGCAGGCACCAGCAGAATTAGAGAAGTGCTGTTCAAGCCATTGGCTGAAGTGGGCAAACTGGCGATCGAGATTCTTTTTCCAACGGTCGTAGTCAGAAATATGCTGGCGTAAAAGTGCGTCTTCCATTTCACGGTGTTCTTGTTATTGAGACCCGGAACTACCGGCCCCTACTAAGACAAGAGAAAGAGCCGTCAGTCGATAGTATAAGAGTCTAACACCGCGCCAAATACGATCTAGTGCGCACAGGTGAAGAAATGTTCAGCCGGTCACAATTTAAGAAACCTTCGAACAACTGCGCAAGCCCCAGAGGGCGGGGCTTGAAAGATGCAGGGGATATTTTGGAGTGATTAGAGTCCGGTTAAAAGCCGGGGATATGCCAAAACAGGCTGTACACGAAAGCCGGCATGTTGGCCATTTGGGCAAAACCAATAAGCAGCCTGTTAATCACAGTGAGCAGGATAAAGACAAATATCGGGCTGATATCAATCACCCCCAACGGCGGAATCAAGCGTCGCACAGGTCCGCAAAATGGCTCCAGGAGTTGGTGCAGTAAAATTAAAATTGGATGGCCGCTATTCGGCGCAATCCAGCTGGCAACGATGGAGACCAATAAGCCGACAAACACCATCGCTATCACAGTGGAAACACAGCCGATCAACGACCACAGCAGGGCACTGAGGGGGTTAACCAGGCCGTAACCTGCAATCATGGCGCAAGCCATAATCATCGCCCAACCGACTATCAACGCCAGCACTACTGAGGCCATATCGACGCCAAAAAGTCCTGGCACCACTTTGCGCAGCGGCAGCAGCAAAGGGTTGGTGACCTTCACAACTCCCTGAGATATGGGGTTGTAAAAATCCGCACGGCCCAACTGCAATAGGAAACGCAATAACACGGCGAAAAGGAACAAAATGCCCAGTATGCCCACGACATAAACGCCGATATCGCTGAAGGTATTGACCATGGATAAACCCTAAACAAAAAGATTTTCAGCAGCCACTGCTGCACCTACCCAATTGGATCGGAACCTGTTACCGATCCAATTCCTTTGCCATTTCTGTCGCCCGCTCCTCGCAATCGCGCATGGCATCGGCCACTAATTGCGGCAACCCACCCTGCTCGAACCGTTGAACAGCTCGCTCAGTGGTTCCACCTGGTGACATCACATTGCGCTTCAACTGGGCGACGTCAACATCGCTGGCGACCGCCAGTTTGGCGGCGCCCAGGGCAGTTTGCAACACAAGGCGCTCCGCATCCGCACGGGCAAGACCACCAGCGGAAGCCGCATCAATCATGGCCTCCATAAACTGGAAAAAGTAAGCCGGCGCCGATCCCGCTACCGCAATCACCTGATCGATACCGCGCTCTTCCTCAACCCAGTATGAGATGCCTACCGCATCGACGATGCGCCCGGCGAGTTCCTTCTGTTCGCCCGTAACCTTGCTATCGGCATAAAGACCGGTAACTCCGGTTTGCACCAGGGCCGGGGTATTAGGCATAGCCCTGACAATAGGGAGGTGCATTCCCATCCAACGATGGTAAGCCGCGAGCGGAATTCCCGCAGCAAAAGTGATAATCAAGGGCGAGCGATCCACCAAATGGGGTTTCAGTCCCTCACAAAGTTCTCGCATAACCTGCGGTTTCACCGACAGCACAATTACATCGGCATCGACAATAGCGGCAACATTATCGTCACTAATAGCTACCCCGTGGCTCTCGGCAAAAGCATTGAGCTTGTCCCGATCACGGCCTGTAGCAGTGATCCGGTCCGCCGGATAACCGGAGGCCACCAAACCACCGATCACTGCCCCCGCCATATTGCCGGCACCACCAATAAAAACCATCTTAGGGTTCGCTGTACTCACTCATATCACCTTGGGCGGTTACAAAAATTTTGTCGCTTTTCCCCGTTCGGGGCATTCCGCTAATATGTGGCCGCCAGATTCAAATAACAAGAGAGCCATACCAAGTGGCTCCTAACGGAGGACAGTATGCAAAAAGGATGGCGTTCACTGCTTATAGCGACACTGATCACTGCGACCAGTGCAGCTGGTGCAGTAGAAACTCGCACGCTAAATAACGGCCAATTGGTACTCGAAGATGTGCCAAACATTCCCCAAACTATCATCAATGAGCTCAATCGTTATCAAAACGTACGCTCAGCTAGCTTCCGGGGCTGGGACCTTGACGGTAACGGTATCTATGTCAGTACCCGCTTCGGCGAAGTTTCTCAATTACACAAGGTAGAGAATGCTGGTGGCGCTCGCCGACAACTAACTTTTTTCGAAGAGCCGATAGGCGGTATGTCTACCCGCCCGGAGCATCGCCAGCTGGCATTCACCATGGATGCCGGTGGCAATGAATACGCCCAGATTTTCCTGTTTGATACAGAAAACGGCACTAGCGAGATGATTACCGATGGTGAATCTCGCAATGGCAGTATTCTCTGGAATAAGCAGGGCTCAGCTATCGCTTACCAGAGTACTCGCCGAGATGGCAGGGCCAATGATATATGGCTAACCACTTTCGACGGTGACAAAAAAGAAGACCGCTTGATCCTTAAGTCTGAGGATGGCAGTTGGTGGGGGCCCAGTGATTTCTCACAATCCGGCAGCCAAATTTTGGTCATGCAATATATCTCCTCCACTCGATCCAATGTCCATTTACTGGATCTCGACAGCGGCGAAGTCTCACTACTCGCCGGCACGAGCGATGAAGAGGCTGATTCCCGCAATTTCCCAGCGGGTTTCAGTTATGACAATCATTCGGTTTATATCATCTCTGACAAAGGGCGCGAATTTACCCAACTGATCCGCAAAGACCTGGAGAGTGGCAGTGAAAAGATAATTACCTCCGATATCCCCTGGGATATCAGCAGCTTTATCCTAAGTAAAGACGGTCGCCGCGGCGCTTTTGTCGCCAACGAAAATGGTATGTCCACCCTCTATCTATACGATCCACGCAATGACCGCTACCGCAAGGTCGACTCGCTGCCGATCGGTCTTATCGGCGGAATAGAATTTAACCCCGAAGGTGATAAGCTGGCCCTAACCCTAAACACACCTAAAACTCCCTCCGATTCCTTTGTCATGGACCTTGGCCGCCGCCCGCTATCCAGTGGTGACCTTACCCGATGGACATTCAGTGAAGTCGGTGGTCTCGACAGCGAAAGCTTTGTCGAACCCGAACTGGTGCACTATCCGACTTTCGACGAGGTGGATGGAAAGCCGCGTGAAATTCCCGCATTCGTCTATAAGCCGCGTAATGCCAAAGGCCCTGTACCTGTGGTTATTTCAATCCACGGTGGCCCTGAAGGACAGTACCGTCCCATGTTTTCCAGCACATACCAGCTGTGGCTAGAAAAACTTGGCGTTGCTGTAATTGCTCCAAATGTACGCGGGTCCGCTGGTTATGGTAAGAGCTACCTAGCCATGGATAACGGCTACAAGCGCGAGGACTCAGTTAGGGATATCGGTGCTCTTCTGGACTGGATTGCTACCCAGCCTGACCTGGATCCGGAACGCGTTGCTGTGTTTGGCGGCAGCTACGGTGGTTACATGGTGCTGGCCAGTAGTGTTTACTACTCCGATCGTTTAAAAGCAGCAGTGGATATCGTCGGCATCTCTAACTTTGTCACCTTCCTCACCAATACCAAGAGCTATCGTCGCGACCTTCGTCGAGTCGAATACGGTGATGAGCGGGATCCGCAGATGCGCGCTTTCCTGGAAAAAATCAGCCCCAACAACAATGTGGACAAGATCCAGGTGCCAATGTTTGTAGTGCAGGGACAAAATGACCCTCGGGTACCTGTCACCGAGGCTGAGCAAATCGTGGCTGCACTTCGTGAGAATGGCAATCAAGTCTGGTATATGAACGCACTCAATGAAGGGCACGGCTATCGCAAGAAAGAGAACAGTGATGCCTTTACCCAGGCAACAGCTCTCTTCTTTGCCGAACACCTACTAAGTGAAAATCAAAAAAAGCAGCTCAGCTTGAATGAACAATAATTATTTGTTCCCAGAAAAAGAAAACGGCCTTTAGGGCCGTTTTCTTTTAATAACTGAACTATGTAAGGAACCCCTGATTAGCTAAACAGAAAGGGAAATGTTTCCACAATCGCAATCAAGTTAAGAACAATCGCCAATATCCAAAGCCAATAACGGCTCTTATCCCCGAATATCCCGGTAACAGCCGAATTCAAAAAGCCGGTAACCAATGAGATTTTGGGAGATATAAATGCAATCAGGCAGATAAAAGCCAACCACTCAAGCGCCACCCAGGTCACCAGCACACTATTCGTTACAGACAAAGATAGAACTGCGCTCACTGATAAAAGCAGCAGCAATACATCTACAGTCCCAGATTTTGTCATCCCATATCCCAAGAAAGTCTACTTGCGTACTAATTCTGTCATGCAGAATAGTTTCGTGCCCCAAAAATATCTGTGCCGATACGCACAATAGTGGCACCGCAGGCAATAGCAGCCTCCATATCTTTAGACATCCCCATGGATAGAGTATCCAGAGCCTGCTCGGGAAATTCTTCGCGAAGACTTTGCAACAGCCCCGCCAACTGAATAAACGGTTTTTCCTGCTCAAATACATTGTCACGAGCAGCGGGGATCGCCATCAAACCGCGCAGGCATAGTCCCGGCAATGTCATCACTTCACGCGCCAGAGCCACCAAATCCTGTGGAGCTATGCCAGACTTGCTCTGCTCGCCATCGATATTCACCTGCAAGCAGATATTGAGTGGTGCCATATTACTGGGACGCTGTGCCGACAGACGTTGGGCAATTTTTAAGCGATCCACCGTGTGCATCCATTGGAATCGCTCTGCCACAGCGCGGCTTTTGTTCGATTGAAGCGGCCCAATAAAATGCCAGTGAATATCCAGGTCGGACAGGGCATCCTGTTTTTGCAGGGCTTCCTGTAAATAATTTTCGCCAAAGTGATGCTGGCCAGCTGCAAAAGCAATCCGCAGGTCTTCCGCCGGTCGTGTTTTGGAAACCGCCAACAGGGTAATTTCTGCAGGGTTGCGATCGCAGTTGTTGCAGCATGTCACAATCCGCTCACCTACTGCATTCAGGTTTTCGACGATTGTCTCTTTGCGCATATACTGATGCCCTTACCGATTTGAGCGGCGATTTTACCTGAGCCCAAACAAGAACCATAAGGTAGCAGTATGGATATCACTGAACTCCTCGCCTTTAGCGCCAAGCAAAACGCCTCGGACTTACACCTCTCGGCGGGCCTGCCGCCGATGATCCGTGTCGACGGCGACGTGCGCCGTATCAACCTGCCCTCAATGGAGCACAAGCAGGTACATGGCCTGATCTACGAGATCATGAACGATAAGCAGCGCAAGGATTACGAAGAACTACTGGAAACAGACTTCTCTTTTGAAGTCCCCGGTGTCGCCCGCTTTCGTGTAAACGCCTTTAACCACAACCGGGGTGCCGGCGCCGTATTCCGGACCATTCCCTCCAAAGTTCTCACTATGGAAGACCTGGGAATGGGTCAGGTATTCAAGCAGATTTCGGATACTCCCCGTGGCTTGGTGCTGGTGACCGGGCCCACGGGTTCCGGTAAGTCCACCACCCTGGCGGCGATGATGGACTACATCAACGACAATAAATACGAGCATATCCTCACCATCGAGGACCCGATCGAATTTGTGCACGAATCCAAGAAGTGCCTGGTGAACCAGCGTGAGGTACACCGGGATACCCACGGCTTTGCCGAGGCACTGCGCTCTGCACTGCGTGAAGACCCGGATATTATTCTCGTGGGTGAGATGCGGGACCTGGAGACCATTCGCCTGGCGCTGACTGCGGCAGAGACCGGTCACCTGGTATTCGGTACCCTGCACACCACTTCCGCCGCCAAAACCATTGACCGTGTGGTGGATGTATTCCCCGCGCAGGAGAAAGCCATGGTGCGTTCAATGCTGTCGGAATCCCTACAGGCCGTTATCTCCCAGACGCTAATGAAGAAAAACGGTGGTGGCCGGGTCGCTGCCCACGAAATTATGCGTGGTACCCCAGCCATCCGTAACCTGATCCGCGAAGACAAAATCGCGCAGATGTACTCGGCCATCCAGACCGGAGCCAGCGTCGGCATGCAGACCATGGACCAATGTCTGGAAGACCTGGTGGCACGCCGCATCATTAGCCGCGAAGTGGCTCGCGAAAAAGCCAAGATGCCGGAGAACTTCTAAACGGCCAAAACCCGCCCCCAATCTGGGGAAGCAAAGTCGAGATAAAACGCGGTAAACACCATGGATATTGAAAGACTTCTACAACTGGTTGTAGAGAAGGGCGCTTCGGATTTATTTATCACGGCGGGCGTCCCGCCCTCCATCAAACTGCACGGCCGAGTTGTGCCCTGTAGCAGCACCGCGCTCACGCCAGAGAAAGCGCGCGAGCTGGTGGTGGGAACCATGAACGAGAAACAGCGGCGCGAGTTCGCCGAGCAAAAGGAATTGAACTTCGCGATTGCAGTGCGCAACGTGGGGCGTTTCCGGGTATCGGCCTTCTTCCAGCGCAATCTGGTGGGTATGGTGCTGCGTCGCATCGAAACCAAAATCCCCACTATCGATGGACTCGGACTACCCGACGTACTCAAAGACCTGGCCATGACCAAACGCGGGCTGATCATTTTTGTGGGCGCCACCGGTACCGGTAAGTCCACATCCCTCGCCTCCATGATCGGCCACCGCAATGAGAACACCAAGGGCCATATCATCACCATTGAGGACCCGATCGAATTTATCCACCAGCATCGCGGCTGTATTGTGACCCAGCGCGAAGTGGGCCTGGATACCGAGTCTTTCGATGTAGCCCTGAAAAACACTCTGCGTCAGGCACCAGATGTTATTCTGATCGGTGAGGTACGCTCCCGCGAAACCATGGACCACGCCATCGCTTTCGCCGAGACCGGCCATTTGTGTCTGTGTACCCTCCACGCCAACAATGCTAACCAGGCCCTCGATCGGATCATTCACTTCTTCCCGGCAGACCGCCACAAACAGTTGTTTATGGACCTGTCCCTCAACCTGAAGGCGATGGTGGCCCAGCAGCTGGTACCAACCCCCGATGGCGATGGCCGCCGTGCCTGCCTTGAGATCATGATCAATACCCCACTGATGTCGGACCTGATCCGCAAAGGCGAAGTGGATAAGATCAAGGAGTTGATGAAGCGCTCTGGTGAGCAGGGAATGCAGACCTTCGACCAGGCACTCTACGAGCTCTACGATGGGGGAGAAATTACCTATGAGGATGCCCTCTCCCACGCCGACTCCGCCAACGATTTGCGCCTGATGATTAAGCTCAAATCCGAATCCGATGCCGAGTACTTAAATAGTGCCGCTGGCGAGTTGAGTCTACAAAATGATTCAGAGTACGGAGACGGTGGTCCTCAGCTCTACTAGCCCCCGATCCAGCCAGATCAAAACCGTTTACAGACATATCAAAGGTCCCCAGCCTGTAAACGGTTTTCACCCGGTATAATCCGCTGCGGATATTTCCGCAATGCAAAAGCTGATCCCGCCCGATATTGAATGATATCGCAGGCTCTTTTTTGCAGCATTTTTATTGGAAGAAAATAGCCTTTCAATAAGTCTCTATTTTCCTGCGCAATATCCCGTTTAAAGAGTGACCAATCAATATGAATAAAAAAGTTGCCTTGATCACTGGCGGCAACCGGGGCATTGGTGCCGCGACAGCCAAATTACTTGCCCACAGGGGGTACCAGATTGCCATTAGCTACCGGCAGCGCAAGCAGCAAGCGGAAGAACTGATCGTCGAACTTCGATCTTTTGGTGTTTTAGCAATAGCCGTTCGCGCCGATATATCCTCAGAGAAAGATATTGTTCAGCTATTCAATATGGTCGACGAGCAACTAGGCCCAATTAACTGCCTGGTTAACAACGCGGCAATCATTAAACCGCAAATGCGCATCGAAACGATGGACGCTGAGCGCATCAATGAAATCCTGCGTAACAACATCACCGGCACCCTGCTCTGCTCCCGGGAAGCAATCAAAAGAATGTCTATCAAAAATGGGGGCACTGGAGGAACCATCGTGAATATTTCCTCTGCTGCCAGCCGTTCGGGATCACCTAACGAGTACATCGACTATGCAGCGAGTAAGGGCGCTGTCGATACGCTGACCATCGGGCTCAGCCAGGAAGTTGCCGATGAAGGGATTCGCGTAAATGGTGTTAGGCCTGGCTTTATTTATACAGAAATGCACGCTGATGGTGACGAAGCAGACAGAATTGAGCGAGTAAAGTCTGCGATTCCACTCAAGCGTGGGGGGCGAGCAGAGGAAGTGGCTAAAGCTGTGGCTTGGCTACTCGGTGATGAATCCACCTTTACTACCGGTTCATTTATTGACGTTGCAGGCGGGAAGTAGGACCAAAAAATATGTTAGAAGCACTCTTTTCACTAATTGCAGCAACCGCTCTATTGCTCGGCTCCCCTGGTCCAGCACCACTTGCCCTGGCCGCATCGGGAGCGACATTTGGAGTGAGAAAAAGCGGCGGTTTCCTTATCGGCATCCTGCTTGGCCTGAGTGTCGCCATTGTCGGGGCAACCGCCGGCATCGCCGCACTACTGGCAGCCTGGCCAGAAGCGCGCTTGGCGGTTCAGCTTTGCGGTGCCTTATATATTGGCTATATCGCGATCAAAATTGCCACGGCCCCGGTACTGGAGCAGGGCGAATCGTCGACGGCTCAGCCTCCGTCGCTGCTGGATGGGTTTATTTTTAACTTATTGAATCCCAAGGCCTATGCTGCTTTTCTCGCCATATTCTCCCAATTCTTACTACCGATTGAAGAGAGTGGCCTGAGCTATTTAGCCACAGGCTTGGTCTGTTTACTGGTAGCCGCTGCGGTGGATTTTATCTGGTTGTGCTTAGGAGGAAGCCTGAGGCCGGTTTTTCATAAACCCAGGCAGGCGCGAATAATCAGGGTATGTTTTGCGGTATTAATGGTGGCAGCCGTACTCGCTGTTTTTATCCGCGGAAGCATTTAAGCTCTAACACATCTCTGCGATCAATCCTTTTACCGAAGGCAGCATGCGCCGGCTCACCAGCGGCGCTGCTGTTACGCCATCCAGCTCTACCCGGTAATTTGTACCTTCCCTGCGCAACCCAACAATATATTGCACAGCCACCAGTGCGCTGCGGTGAATACGCACGAAACGCTGTCCAAACTCACTCTCAAGCTCTTTTAGAGACTCATCCAGAATGGTCTCTCCAGCGGAGTGATGGGCTACAACATACTTGCTGTCCGCAACCAAACAGCGGATAGAATCTACATCCAGCAACTCCACCCCCAGGCGACTTATCGCCTTAATACGGCTGCGGCCACTGGGCTCCTCCAGATCCTGCTTGGTTAACAACTGCTGCTGCGGCTTACTCAGACGCTGCGCTTTGGAAACCGCCTCGCGCAGCTGTTCGACATTCACAGGTTTTAATAGATACCCAACCGCTGAGGTGGCAAAAGCGGGCAAAGCAAACTCATCGTGGGCGGTGCAGAAAATTATTGCCGGTGGACACGCGAAGCTGGATAACTGCTGAGCCAATTCCAGGCCGCTACCACCGGGCATTTCAATATCCAGTAGCACAAGGTCCGGGTCGAGTTCGCGGATCTGTGATAGTCCGACTTCAATATCTGCCGCTTCTCCCACAGCAATACAATTATCGATCCTCTCCAACTGCCGGTGCAGACGGGCACGAGCTAAAGGCTCGTCATCAACAATTAGTACGCGCAATTGGGTCACTCCATCACCTCGATAGTCTTCTTGGAATTTGTGGTGGACTCTATTTCCCGCCGGTCCACTTCCCGGGGAGATAAGGGTAGCTGTAGTATGACCCGGTACCGGCCCTCCTCCCGACGGGCGGTAAATTTGAAGCGATCGCCGTAGTATGCAGTGAGACGCTGGCGAATATTCTCTGTCGCCATGCCATTACCTGTCTTCGCAGGAACTGTACTGTCCTGTGGCAATGGGTTTTCAATAACAACTTTGAACATGCCCCCCTCTTGCGAGAGTTGTACACTGATCTCTCCGCCTACCCGCAACTGTGCCACACCGTGCAACACCGCATTCTCCAATAGGGGTTGTAGCAACATACTGGGCAGCTGAACCTTATCCAGGCCCTCGTCTAGCTGCCAACTCTGGCGCAAACGCTCCCCCAGACGCAGGGCTTCAATCTCTAGATAGCGCTGGGCTAGAGTGACCTCTTGCGCCAAAGGCACCAGCTTTGGATCGGAAAGGCTTGCACGAAACAACGCACATAAATCCTCTACCAACCGCTCCGCGCGATCAGGATCAACAGCGATCAAACTAGCCAGGCTGTTCATACTGTTAAAAAGGAAGTGGGGGCGAATCCGCGATTGAAGTGCCTCGATTCGGGCGCCGAGCTCCGCCTGCTGCTGGTTGTAGAGTTGCTGTTGAAGATAGGCGTAGCGCAATACCACCCCCGCACAAATAGCCCCAAGCAGGCAGTCGCCCGCAAACCCCCAGCTGTCAAAGCTGGTCTGTAACAGCACCGCGCGCAGGGAGCGCTGCACTGCCATCACCAATATGAGCACCGACAGCACTGCAATAAAACTCAAGCCACCAGCGAGTTTGTGGGGCATTTTCGCCAGGCTCGGCCGAAGCCGGCAAAGTAGCGCGGCCGAGGGCAATATCACCCATTGGATCACCAGAGAGATCAGCCCCAGGCGCTGCCAACTGAATTCCGGTAAACCATCCAGGGCCAGGACCAGCACCAATGCCAGCAATTCCCCCATCAACACCAGTACCGCCAGAGAGGTGACACTGCAGAGGTCTGGCAGAAACGGAAGCTGCCCAGATTGCGCAGAATCCTTATTTCCTGTGCGATATTTTCGAATTTTCTGCGTTATAATGCCCGACGGCCAGGGGAATGACATGCAGTTGTTATTCTTGATTGTCCCAAAGTTCCAAGCGCAAGATATCACCAAGCTCCCCAGCCTTTCATCTCACTGCAGCCAGGAAAACCATGAGTAACGAAAAATCCCCCTCCGAGTCCGCCAACAATCCTGCCGCCAAACTCTGGGGCGGCCGCTTTAGTGAAGCCACCGATGCCTTTGTCGAGCGATTTACCGCCTCGGTGACTTTTGACCAGCGCATGGCCATGGAAGACATCCAAGGATCACTTGCCCACGCGCAGATGTTGTCAGAAGTGGGGGTATTAAGTGCTGATGAATATCACAAGATAGCCGACGGCCTGAAGGGCATCGCCGAAGAGATAAAAGCGGGAGAATTTCCCTGGTCTGTGCAGCTCGAAGATGTCCATATGAATATCGAAGCGCGCCTGACCCAACGCATTGGTGCCACTGGCAAGAAACTGCATACCGGCCGCTCGCGCAACGATCAGGTGGCAACCGACATCCGCCTGTGGCTGCGTGGGCGCATCGATCTAATTGCTGCCGAACTGACCCGCCTGCAAAATGGCTTGGTCGATATAGCGGAGCGCGAAGCCGATACCATTATGCCCGGCTTTACTCACTTACAGAGCGCGCAACCGGTGACCTTTGGCCACCACTTACTGGCCTGGAATGCCATGCTGAGCCGGGATTTCGCGCGCCTCATGGATTGCCGCAAACGGGTTAACCGCTCACCGCTGGGGGCCGCAGCACTGGCCGGCACCAGCTATCCGATCAATCGCGCACGCACAGCGGAGCTGCTGGGCTTCGATGCCCCCACAGAAAACTCCCTCGACTCAGTCAGCGACCGGGATTTCGCTATCGAGTTCTGTGCTTTCGCCGCGCTGCTGCTCACCCACCTGTCTCGGGCCAGTGAAGAGCTGGTGCTGTGGACTTCCAGCCAGTTCGACTTTATTGATCTGCCCGATCGCTTCTGCACCGGCTCCTCAATTATGCCACAGAAGAAAAATCCCGATGTTCCGGAGCTGGTGCGCGGAAAAACCGGCCGGGTTAACGGCCACCTGATTGCGCTGCTGACACTGATGAAAAGCCAACCGCTGGCCTACAACAAGGACAACCAGGAAGATAAAGAACCGCTATTCGATGCCGCCGATACCGCACTGGATTGCCTGCGCGTGTTTGCCGATATGGCGCCGGCACTGAAGGCAAAAAAAGAAAATATGCTGGAAGCTGCGGCCAAGGGCTTCTCCACCGCAACGGATCTGGCCGATTACCTGGTACGCAAAGGAGTGGCCTTCCGCGATGCTCACGAGATTGTCGGGCAGTCCGTATCCTTTGCTATTGAACAGGATAAAGACTTATCCGAACTCAGCCTGACCCAACTACAACAGTTCTCAACAGAAATTGACGAAGATGTATTTGAGGTGCTGACTTTAGAGGGCTCGGTTGCGGCTCGCGATCATATTGGCGGTACCGCACCAAACCAAGTGCGCGCGGCCTGTAAACGCGCACGGGAAGAGATTTCGCAGCGCACTTAAGCGCTGTTTAAGCGGATAATCCGAGGGAAACCTGTTCGCCTTGCTGCTCGCTCAATACGCGGTCGAGCAAAGTCGGCAGGTCCTCACCGGTCGTGGTGCACTTCCAACCGGGATTTTCAAAAGAAAGATGGTAGCCACCGGATTTGGCGGCGACCCACAACTCCCGGTTGGCGGACTGGCGCGAGAGAATTACCTGGCTGCCATTGTCTTCCAGGGTCAGGGTCAGCACCGCATCACTGCGTTCGTAGTCGATATCCCAATCGCAGTGATCGAGTGCATCCTCAATACCGATTAGAGTCTGCTCCACAGCCGCATCATATTCCGCTTGGCTCATCTTTGGTTACTTCTGTTACCGTGTAATGTGTTGAATCAGGTGGGCCGCTATACTATCAGGCTTTTGCCGGTTGCCGCTGCGAATCTCCGACTCTCAGGATGTTATCGATGCTCAAAAAACGACTCTCTCTATTAACAATCACCATCGGTGCCACCGCACTGTTACTGGGCTGTGGCCAAAAAGGTCCTCTCTATCTTCCACAGGACCCCGCCATGCCCGCCTCCAATATTCCAGGTGGCCCGCCGGAGACAGTACCCACCAGTGGTGCAGCACAACCCGGCGAGCCCGGCTCTGCAGCAGAGCAAGCGGTGGAAACTGTTGATGAAATTGAATCTGAAGACGGCTATGGGCCCGACTTTGATATCGATGACACCATTGAGACCGGCCCGACTATCGAAGTCGACGACGAATCGGGCACAGCGGATGACTCCAATGTCGAGGAAGATTTAGAAGAGTAAGAACCGGTCATATGAGAGAGTTTAGTTATCGCGACGGTAGCCTGTGGGCTGAGCAGGTTTCACTGGAACAAATAGCTGAGAATTTCGGCACCCCCACTTATGTGTACAGCCGCGCACACTTTGAACGGCAATATCGGGATTACGCCGAGGCCCTCGGCAATCGTCCCGGCCTAATCTGCTACGCAGTGAAAGCCAACAGTAACCTGGGCATTCTGTCACTGCTGGCACAGCTGGGGGCGGGCTTTGATATTGTTTCCGGCGGGGAACTTGAGCGAGTGCTGCTCGCCGGCGGCGACCCATCGCGAATCGTATTTTCCGGAGTGGGTAAAACCTCAGAGGAAATGCGGCGCGCTCTGGAGGTTGGGGTGCACTGCTTCAATATTGAATCAGAAGCGGAAATTGATCGCCTTGAGCGCGTGGCCGCAGAGTGTGGCAAGACCGCCCCAATTTCCATCAGGGTCAATCCCGATGTGGATGCCCAAACCCACCCCTATATTTCCACCGGTCTCAAAGAAAATAAGTTTGGCATCGCCATAGACAAGGCGATCGAGGTTTATCAGCACGCGGCGGATTCCGAGCATCTGAAAATTACCGGTGTGGACTGCCATATCGGTTCCCAGCTCACCGAAGTCGCCCCCTTCCTGGATGCACTCGATCGCCTGCTGGTTCTTATCGATCAGCTCGCCGAGCTGGGAATTACCCTGGAACACCTGGATCTGGGCGGAGGCCTCGGTGTGCGCTATCGGGGTGAGGAACCACCCCCTGTCGGGGATTACCTGGCGGAGGTCCACAAGCGTATCGGCGAACGCAATTTATCCCTGATTCTCGAACCCGGCCGCTCCATTGCCGCCAACGGCGGCGCCCTGCTGACCCGGGTCGAATACCTGAAGCGTACCGAAGAACACAACTTTGCTATCGTCGACGCCGCCATGAATGACAACCTGCGTCCAGCCCTTTACCAAGCGTGGCAGGATATTGTGCCAGTGACACCGGACGAGAGTGAAAGTACCCTGTGGGATATTGTCGGTCCGGTATGCGAAACGGGCGACTTCCTGGGTAAAAATCGCTCCCAATCTCTACGAGAGGGGCAGCTGTTAGCCATGTTGTCGACCGGTGCCTACGGTTTCACCATGAGTTCCAATTACAACAGCCGCTGTCGCGCTGCTGAAGTACTTGTGGATGGCGACAAAACTTACCTGGTGCGTGAGCGGGAGACTTTTGCCGACTTGGTTCGCGGTGAGACCACTGTCCCCAAAAAAGCCTGATCAGCTACTTGCATCGCAGTGGGGTCCATTTTTCAGCCCGGGCCCCAAACCGCAGCTAACGCCGCGGAAAATCAGTACGAACAGAGAAATGGAATGCGCGTTAAATTCAGCAAGATGCATGGGCTCGGCAACGATTTCGTGATGCTCGACGGCGTCAGCCAAAAAATTAAACTGACCCCGGAAAAAACTCGTCGCCTGGCAGACCGCTGCCTCGGCGTGGGCTGCGACCAGGTACTGCTGGTGGAGCCGCCCCGCACACCCGAGGCGGATTTTCGCTATCGAATATTTAACGCCGATGGCAGCGAAGTGGAAAATTGCGGCAATGGCGCCCGCTGCTTTGCCCGCTTTGTACGTGAACGCCGCCTTACCGGTAAGAAAAATATCCAGGTAGAAACTGCCGCCGGTTTACTACACCTGAGAGTACTGGACGGGGATCAGGTTAGTGTCGATATGGGAGCACCGGTCCTCGAGCCCCAAAAAGTACCTTTTTCCGCCGATCGCCGTGCAGAGTCCTATCCCCTGGAAGTGGACGGGGAGACCTTCACCATTGGTGCTGTATCCATGGGCAACCCCCACGCGGTTCTGCTGGTGGAAGATATCGCTTCCGCACCGGTAGAAAGACTCGGGCCCCTAATTGAACGCCACCCGCGGTTCCCACAAAAGGTCAACGCTGGCTTTCTGCAAGTGGATACACGCACCGAAGCCCAGCTCAGGGTATTTGAGCGCGGGGTTGGCGAAACTCGTGCCTGTGGCACAGGCGCCTGTGCTGCCATGGTATACGCACGCCTGCGAGACCTGGTGGATGACAAAGTCCAAATTCAGCTCCCCGGCGGCATACTGACAATTCACTGGAGCGGACCCGGCCAGCCAGTTACTATGATCGGGCCCGCAACCACGGTTTTTCACGGGCAGATTATTCTCTAAACAATTGTCCGGGTATTTGGCAGTAAACCCGCCACAAGCGGGTACGGGATAACTCAGAGAGCAGAACGCTTCATCACATCAGTTGTCCGATGCCCCATCCCCGTGCCAGAAAAAGCAAACACAATGGAACACACAGACGCCAATCAGCCCCCAGAAGAGATTGCCGGCGACACTCACAAGGAAACCCAGCGTGACGATAAACTGCTGGCACGGCAGGTAGCTCGCTACCTGATTCAAAATCCAGAGTTCTTTGAAGAGCGCATGGAACTGCTGGAAACCATCAAGTTGCCGCGGGAAAATGGCAAGACCGTGTCGCTGATGACCCACCAAACGAATTTGCTGCGAGAGCGCAATATCGAAATGCGCCAGCGCCTCGACCAGCTCTTGCACAACGCCCGGGACAACGACCAGTTATTTTTCAATAGCCGCCGACTTATCCTGGCACTGCTGGAAGCTGAAAATATCGGTGAAGTCACAGAAGCTCTCTATGCCAGTTTCGCCGCTGACTTCAATGTTGAGTTCACCAGCCTGACTCTATTCGAGCCATTATCTGCTCCCCGCCAAAGCCTAGGACAAGTTCAGACCAGCACATTTTCCGATGCCGAGACGGCAATTGGCGGAATAATTCGTAACGGCCGCCCCATCTGTGGTGTTTTGCGCCAGCGGGAAAAAGAATTCCTATTTGCGGAAAAAGCGCAATATATCGCTTCAGCTGCCGTAGTTCCTTTGGGCAATCAACTTGGCACCCTAGCGGTAGGCTCTGCTGATCCCCAGTACTACCGGTCTAGCCTGGGTACTTTATTCCTATCCTATATCGGCGAAGTCCTGGAGCGCCTGCTACCGAAACTGCTCAATCGGTAAAAGCTCTGAGAGGCTGAGAGGGGTTTGGCCAACTGTCACTCCTCCTGCTGGAGGAGCAACAGCGACCAGAGAGATTAGATAGGGCGGCTGCCATATTTTGGCTGCGGTTTGCGCGGGGGGTCGGCGGTAACTTCTGGATCAACTTCACTAATCGCGCCGCCACCGGCGAGAAACTCCTCTACATCGGAACTTAACTGGCTTCTGGCGCGCTGGCGAGAGGTGATACTGCGCTCTTCTGCAAATTCCTCGGAGTCCTTGCTGCGAGAGTTCTTACCCTGATCTTCATAACCATCTTTCATAGCTAAAACCCTGTAACCTTTACTCCTGTTACAGAGGGAGTACCTCTGTGCCGCCCCTTTCCCGCGGCATCTACAAAACTGACAACCACTTTTCAGTGGCGATCCCCTACCGCGTCAATAGCGGCGATTAATTTATAGGCAGTTCCCCACCCCCGTGCCAGTAACACAAGGAGGAGGCTGTAGAGTTTTTTGTTGGGAAATGAAATGGGAATATTTCAGTTAGTTATGCAGATTTTTGCGCCTGCCCCCGTAGCAGGTATTTCAAGCAAAATAGATAACAAAGATCGAAGGCGAGATAGCGGGACTTATCAGAAGTGCGTATAAAGCCCCTTGCGGGGCTTATGATACTCAATCGCTACGTTATGAAAGAGTTATCAAACAGGTTACACAGCTTCGCTACCGGTTTCACCGGTACGGATACGAATGACTTCTTCGAGAGCCGTGATAAAGATTTTGCCGTCACCGATTTTGCCGGTTTGCGCCGCCTTGGTGATTGCCTCAACAGCGGAGTCCACCATCTCATCATCAACAGCGAGTTCCAATTTTACTTTCGGTAGGAAGTCCACCACATATTCGGCGCCACGATAAAGTTCTGTATGGCCTTTTTGACGCCCAAAACCTTTTACCTCGGTGACGGTCATTCCCTGCACGCCCACTTCAGACAGGGCAGTGCGTACATCATCCAATTTGAAGGGCTTTACTACAGCCGTAATCAATTTCATCTTGAGTATTTCCCCTGATTCGTCCTCGTCGAGAGAACCTTACCCAGGCCACTGCCCCGCCTATGGGGCAGCACCGACACTGTTAACTTACTTGTTCATAAATTCCGGGTAAGCTTCCATTCCGCATTCGGTCAAGTCAACACCCTCTTGCTCCTCATCTTCGCTCACACGGATACCAGTGACGAGCTTGAGCAGGTACCACACTGCAAATGAACTGACGAATACCCAGCCAAAGATGGTCAGTGCACCAATCAATTGCCCGCTGAAACTGGAATCATTGTTAGTCACAGGTACCAATAGCAAACCGAGCAAGCCGACAACGCCGTGTACGGAGATAGCGCCCACCGGATCATCGATTTTCAACTTATCCAGGGTGATGATAGAGAAGACCACCAACACACCAGCGATCATACCGAAGAGGGTTGCCTGCAATGCACTCGGGGTCGATGGCTCCGCAGTAATTGCTACCAGACCGGCCAGGGCGCCATTGAGCAACATGGTCAGATCCGCTTTACCGAACAGGATACGGGCGGTGATCAGTGCAGCAATAGCACCACCGGCAGCAGCGGTATTGGTATTCACAAAGACCATGGCGACGGAGTGCGCACTGGCAGCATCGCCCAGCTTCAGTACGGAGCCGCCATTGAAGCCAAACCAGCCCATCCACAGGATAAAGGTACCCAGGGTTGCCAACGGCAAGTTAGCACCGGGAATGGCATACACTTGGCCGTTGGGGCCGTATTTGCCTTTGCGCGCGCCCAGTAGCAGGACACCAGCAAGCGCAGCCGCTGCACCCGCCATATGCACGATGCCGGAACCGGCAAAATCAGAGAAACCGAGATCACCCAGGTTGTACAGGCCGAAGACCTCTTTGCCGCCCCAGGTCCAGGCACCTTCCAGCGGGTAGATAAAGCCAGTCAAAACTACTGCAAAGGCCAGAAAGCTCCACAGCTTCATACGCTCGGCAACCGCACCGGAAACAATGGACATGGCGGTAGCGACAAAGACTACCTGGAAGAAAAAGTCTGAAGCCCCGGAATAAACGGAGTCACCTTCGAAACCATTTTCAGCTGAATCGCTGAGGACACCTTCCAGACTAAATGCCTCAATACCAGACAGAGCCCAGCCACCATCGTACATAATGGCGTAGCCAGTCAGCAGATACATAATGCAGGCAATCGCAAACAAGGCCACATTCTTGGTGAGAATTTCTGTGGTGTTTTTGGAGCGCACCAAGCCGGCTTCCAGCATGGAAAAGCCGGCGGCCATCCACATCACCAAGGCGCCGCACATCAGAAAGTAAAAAGTATCAATTGCATACTGCAATTGAAAAATTTGGTTCTCCATATTCCTCTCCGTTCAAATCTGGATATTTATTAAAATTATGTTTTCGGTTTTTAATTAAATTGCTGCATTACCGGTTTCTCCGGTACGTATGCGCACGACCTGCTCAAGCTCTGCGACAAATATTTTTCCGTCACCGATCTTGCCACTCTGCGCGCTGGAACCAATTGCTTCGATAACCGCATCCAGTTGCGAATCTGCCACCGCTATTTGCAGCATGGTTTTCGGAAGAAAATCCACCACATACTCTGCGCCGCGATACAACTCCGTATGCCCTTTTTGGCGACCAAAGCCCTTCACTTCAGTGACCGTTACACCATTAACCCCCGACTCCCGCAGGGCATCTCTCACAGCATCCAGCTTGAAGGGTTTAATGATTGCAGTGATTAATTTCATGGTATTCCCCTAAAGAAAAACGAGCCCTCGCATTAACGAAGGCCCTTTTGTATTACCAGGTATAAGCCGCGCCGGCGAGCAATGTAGGTTCGCACCAGTCGGTCTCGTAGCACTCTTTATCGCTGACATCGGTGCCCACGAAAGAAGCGCTCAGGCTCAAGCCGCCAAATTCTTTACTGAGGGAAACGGAGTAATCGATATAGGAATCAGATCCATCGAGAAAACCTTCTTCTTCAAAAAGGTTTAATCCCAGATGTAGATCGAGAGAAAGGTCTGAGGGAAGAGCGAAACTATATTCCGCATAAGGGTAATAAAACTCACCGGTATCCGCCCAATAATCATTGGAATAGGCAAACCCCAACGTTAAATCTGAAAAACTCAGGCTGCCGTATATTTCCTGATAATCTTCATCGGCATTTCCGCCGTGATAGGCGTAATAGATGTAGCCAACATCAAAGCTGACACTGTCATTGATATCTCCGCTATAACCGCCGTAAAAATCCTGTTCATAATCGGTTTCATCGGAGCCGTAATCAAAATCCACTTGGGATGCCCAGGTGCCAATATAAATGCCGTTTCCAAAATCAACATCGACACCACCCTGTACTGCGGGGCCTCCATCAGTCTGGCTAATTCCACGGAATCTATAGTCAGAAACAAGACCGGCATTGGCACTGATGCTGGGGCCACCCTCGGCGGCCATCGATAAATTTGCAGCGCCCAGTGCGAGAGCGGCACCGGTGACAAGAGTGGCAACTTTATACATTTTATTTTCCACTGTGATCCTCCAAGAATTTTTAAGCTGTTATTTCGAGTGCTTTTATGGCGCCGCCTGCAATCAGTCCTTCACTGTCGGGTGTGACAGAGGGTCGCTTGCGTCTCGTGAACTGCTACTTTCCCAGACTCCCAATGATCGTTAATGGGACACCTGCACAGATTGTTTGCAGACTTGATGCCAACACCGCAAGCGCAAATAAAATCAATGAGTTAGAGGAAATTAAGTTAGTGAAATCAGTACGAATAGAGGCGAATTGGCAATGAGATGCACCAACATAGGCCCCTCCACCAGGCCGTGCACTGAAGTGGGGAGCAAAGGTTTTTAGTGCACTCAGAACGGTGCGCAGGTAGTCTGCTTTTTCCCCAAAATGCACTGGGTTACAATCCAGTACTATTCATATTCACCCGATTAGCGAGGAATTGCCTGTGGCAGCCGATAAACTGCAACAGCTGCTGAAAGAGCTACAACAACAAGGCGCCGTGGTAACCAGCGACTTGCGTAGTGCTCTTGAGGTTTCACTGGACAAATTGCCGCTGGTCTCCCAACGGGAGTTCGATACCCAAGTGGAGATACTGCGTCGCACCCGCGAAAAACTGGCACGCCTCGAAGATAAAGTCGAAATGCTGGAGCAAGCATTAGCGCAGAGAGACAGCGCCGCCGAGGACTAAGACACAGGAGTCACTTCAAGGATGAAATCGTGAGCCTCTCAGTTACCTACTCCCGAGCCCAGCTCGGGGTCTCCGCCCCCTTGGTAACGGTGGAAACCCATCTGGCAAACGGCTTGCCCGCTTTCCATATTGTCGGCCTGCCCGAAGCTGCCGTCCGCGAGAGCCGCGACCGGGTGCGCAGCGCCCTGATCAACAGTCATTTCGAATTCCCCCAACGCCGTATCACCGTCAACCTGGCCCCCGCCGACCTCCCCAAGGAGGGCGGCCGCTACGATTTGGCGATTGCCATTGGTATCCTCAGCGCCTCGGGACAGGTTCCCACCGAAATTCTGGAACGCTATGAATTTATTGGCGAGCTAGCACTCACCGGTGCCTTGCGGGAAGTAAGTGGTAGCTTACCGGCAGCGGTAGCCAGCACCAATGAAGACCGTAAACTCGTTGTGCCTACCGAGAACGGTGCGGAAGCCGCGCTGGCAACCGGCGAAGTCAGCATTGCCAACTCCCTGCTGCAAGTTTGCGCCGAACTTCATGGGCGTGAATCTATGCCCAAAGCTGTTGCAGAGCCTATTACCGAAGAGCACCTGTGCGCGGACTTAGCCGATGTGCGCGGTCAACTAAAGGCCCGCCGCGCTCTCGAGGTGGCAGCAGCCGGCGGCCACAATCTGCTTTTTTACGGCCCTCCCGGCACCGGCAAAACCATGTTGGCCAGCCGCCTGCCGGGCATATTGCCCCCGCTGACAACCGAAGAGTCACTAGAAGTAGCGAGCGTTTACTCCAGCGCAGGCCTACCCCACCAGAGCCTGCGCCCTTTCAGGGCCCCGCACCATAGCGCCTCACCAACGGCGCTGGTGGGTGGTGGCAGCACCCCAAGGCCCGGTGAGATATCCCTCGCGCACCGGGGAGTCCTATTCCTCGATGAAATGCCCGAATTTCCCAGGCACGCTCTGGAGATACTGCGGGAACCCCTGGAGAATGGTGAAGTGCGTATCTCCCGCGCGCGAGCCCAAGTCACCTATCCCGCTCACTTTCAACTGGTCGGGGCTATGAACCCCTGCCCCTGTGGCTATTTAGGCGAGCCTCGCTGTCGCTGTACCCCAGACCAGATAGATCGATATCGCAACAAGCTCTCGGGCCCGCTATTAGATCGTATCGACATGCAGGTAGAGGTGGGCGCTATGAATGCAGTCCAACTGCAGGATTCAGCTCCCGGAGAAACTTCCGATACCGTGAGAGAGAGAGTTTGTGCCGCACGCCAGCAACAAATACAGCGGCAAGGTAAGACAAATAACCTGTTAAAAGGCGCAGAGCTGGAAAAGCACTGTGCCTTGGGGGAAAAGGAAAAGCACCTCTTACGCCAGTCAGTAGAAAAGCTGGGGCTATCCGCGCGTAGTTACCATCGGGTCCTTAAAGTAGCTCGAACCCTGGCAGACCTCACTAATTTTGAACATATAAGTACTACTCAAATTGCTGAGGCACTAGCCTATAGAAATCTCGACCGAAGAAATGTAATTGCTTTATCAAACTAGTCAAAAACCTGAGTTATAAAGTAGATAGTTATTAACCCTTTCCAATCCCTATCAATATTTAGGATTAAAATCAGTATCTAAATACTGTTATTATTTTCTATATAAAATTAGCTCTAATTAATACGTAAGTACGTACTCATAAAGGACGAGTCGATGATAAAAATAAAAATTAACCCCATTTTATCATTATTTATCACTATATTTATTAGTATTTTTTTAACTGGCTGTGGTGGTGGTGGTGGTGAGAAGTCTGACTCATCGTTGAGCCAACAAAATTTGACATTCGCCTACACTGGTTCAATTGATTTATATCTTGGCGACAGTTTACAAAATACTGCAACTGGGCAAGGCTCAGGCTTAATCGCTTATAGTTCTAATAATCCAGAAATAGTCACTGTTGATTCAGAAGGCTTAATCACTGCTATAGCCGCAGGCTCAGCTACCATAACGGCAAATATAGATCAGGACAATCAATACTTTTCCGCTTCATCTAGCTATCAAGTTAACTCTGAAATAAAAACAATCAGTATGACTGCGTGGGTAGGCAAATCTGATACTAAAATTCAGTTTTCTGAGTCAGATGACAATATCTTATTTTATCGTAGCGCTGAGAATGAGTGTAATCTAGAAAGCTATAATACTTGTAAAAATGGGCAGTTAAGTACTATCAACGGTCAAATAGTTACCGATACAGCTGCCACTCTCTCCCAGCCAGCTTTCTACAATCTTGTTTCTGATACTTCAAAAGCCTCTGTCACAGTAACTACATCAGAATTTTCTGGGAGAGAGGGACACCAGGTAATAGCTTTTAAAGAAAAACTTTGGCTCATCGGTGGTTATGATGGTTTGGAGTACCAAAATGATATCTGGTCCAGTAGTGATGGAATTATTTGGGAACTACAAACCAAAAATGCACCTTTTCCTCTAGCCTGGTCCCCTAAAGCCGCCGTATACAATAATAAATTATGGGTTGTTCTAAGTCCTATTAGTAACCCTGAAAATAATGAAATTTGGTCATCAGATGACGGCATTACCTGGGAACTGGTTACGGATAATCCCAATTTTCCGAGTCGCATTACACAGAGGTTTATTACTCACGATGATAAATTATGGATCATTGGTGGTGCGTATAGAGATTCAACAGGGGACAATTTTCACAATGATGTATGGTCGTCTACTGATGGAGTCACATGGACTCTTGTTACAGAAGACCCCTCATTCTTAATCGGATGGGCAGCAGAAACCATTAGTTTCAACAATAAACTATGGATGATCGGCGCCCTGGGATTTGATTTCACAAAGAGTGAAATTTGGTCATCAGAGGATGGAGAACATTGGAAACAGGTATCAGAAGAGACCCCATTTATGGCGAGAGAAGACCACCAACTAGTATCCCATGACAATAAGCTTTGGGTAATTGGTGGCAGTGAAGGTGGCAGCCCAAATAATATAAACGATATTTGGTCATCAACAGACGGAGTTAGATGGCAGCAAGAAACCGAAAGTACTCCTTTTTCATCCCGTGAAAACCATCAAGCTATTAGTTTTACCGGAAAAATATGGTTAATTGGCGGTCGGTCAGGTGGTATGTTTAGTGGGTTAAGAAATGACATCTGGTCATCTATAGATGGTGTGAATTGGCAACAACACACAAAAACTGATGAGATACCACCAAGAACACAACATCAAGCTATTTATTATAAAAATAAATATTGGATTATTGGTGGTTCTGGAAGTTCAAAGAATGATATCTGGTCATCTAGTAACGGGGCAGATTGGACACTAGCGACAGACAGTCCAAATTTCCCTTTCAGTTATCGACATCAAGTCGCGATCCACAATGAAAAAATATGGTTAGTTGGAGGTAATGACGGAGCATGTTGCGAGCAATCTCACGGATTAAAGAATGACGTTTGGTCATCTATTGATGGAATAGATTGGAAGTTAGAGTCAGAGACTCCTGGATTCTCAGCCCGATTCGGCCATCAACTCATAAGTTACGATGAGCGGCTATGGCTTATTGGAGGTACCGAAGATTATGGCGATACAGGAAAAAAAGATATCTGGTCATCAATAGATGGTATTAACTGGACACTTGTCACAGATAACCCTCCATTTATATCTCGCCACTTTCATCAGGCACTCAGTTTCAATAATAAAATTTGGGTTTTTGGAGGAAAAGGGGACTTAGGTTCAGATGATGTCATGTGGTCATCTACCGATGGTATCAATTGGTCAAAAGAAACGCTTAACCCAATCTTTAATACTCGTTACGATCACCAATTTGTAGCCTTTAAGAATAAGCTATGGCTAATTGGGGGATGGGACACAGAAATGGCGGAATATACCAATGATATATGGTCTTCTATGGATGGGGTTAACTGGACTCTGGAAACCTCTTCCGCCCCCTTCTCAGCCAGAGGCTCTCACGAAATAGTGAGCAATGGTGACCATCTATTACTTATTGGGGGTCAGGGTGAGGGAATAAATAATGACATATGGAAATCAGAAGACGGTATCCAGTGGCGTAAGCTTTACAAGCGCCAAGTTTATTTTGCCACTCCAAGGTAGCTCATTACTAGTTTCGTGCAATCTTCATTTCTGTGGCTCCTAGTTGAGCCACTGCTATCTCTACAATGTTAAGTAAACCGACTGTTCTCCTCCACTCCTTACATTAAACTGACCCACAAGTAGTTTGACAATCCACCCCATTTGATTATCATGATAACTAAATTCCATAGAGAGCGACGTTTATGGCTATAAATTTATTCATTATTGCCAAGATTTCTCCCAAGACAGAGTTCTTTGACCAAGCCAAGCAGGCCATCCTGTCCATAGTGGCTAATACATTGGAGGAAGAGGGCTGCCTGAAGTTTGCAGTACACGAGGACGGGGAAAACTTGTTTTTATACGAGGAGTGGCGCAGTCAGGAAGATCTCGATAAGCATTACACTATGCCCTACATCACCCCGATTTTCGAAGCCTATCAAGAGTGGCTAAAAGAGCCTGTGGAGATCAATAAGCTGGAGAGGTTAGCTTAAAACCCTTATGTTTTTTCTCAAAGAACTTCCCTCACAACAGATGGTTGAGGGATATTCCAAACGATTTTCTGTAAAAGATCCTGCTGCCGTTCAGGGCGCCCTCACCATGATGCGGGATGCGAGCCTCCTATTGCGGGAGCTGGAGGGGTATTTTTCTGAACACGGAACCTCCCAGCTGCGCTTCCTGGTAATGATCGTTATCGACCGGGAGCCTCAAAGAGACAGTTTGCTAGCTTCAGAAATCGCAGAGCGCATCGATGTTTCTCGGCCAGTAATGACACGAACCCTGAAAAGTATGGTGGAAGATGAGCTCATCGTTATGGGAGCAGACTCCAGCGATGGTAGGGCAAAATGTGTAGCACTTGCCAAGAGTGGAAAACAATTTTTACAGAAAATCTTACCCGGGTATTTTAAGACAATTTCTAAATTTATGGAGGAGTTGAACAAATGAAGAAAGCGATACTACACGCCCTGTGCATCTGGGCATTGGTTTACCCTATTGTTACTCTATTACTTCTAGGGATGCAAGCACTGGAATTGCAAATTGCAATTGGTTTAAAAGCGCTAATAATGACCGCTATTCTGGTCCCACTAATGTATTTCTATCTTGTACCAAAGGTGCATCAATTTTTGGCTCGGCATTAATTCTGACAGGCCATGTTTTATATCACCAATATCTAATCAACTGAATCTCTCTCAGTCTCTAGCTTTTTATTTAATTTTGCTTCCGCTTTCTCTGCATATTGATGACAGTTCACTGATTTTTTCTGTATAGCTATGTTTTTAAACTCCCAGCCGCTGGCAGGTGCATGAGGGGTAAGTAGTAAATCACAAGGTAAATCCCGCACACGGGCAAAGCTTGTGCGGAAGTCCTCGACGATATTTGGATAACGGCGGTTATCAATCAGTTGATAACCGGGCGCTGTAAGGCTATCCACATAAGCTATATCTTTAGTTTTACCATCAACTTTGTCTTCCCAGGTCCAGGCCATACTGCCTGGTGTATGGCCTGGGATAAAATGTACGCGTAGACGCAAATCCCCTAGAACCACTTGCTCGCCATCGTGCAGGATTCGATCCGCCTTTATTGGCGGATATAAAAGTTCGTCGGCAAAGTGAATATCATTGGCACCACCGCGAGCCATTAACACCGCTGACTCGGCATTAGTTACCACCTGTGCACCAGTTACGCGTTTTAGCTCCGCTAAGGAACCTATGTGGTCTGCATGGGCCTGGCTGTGCAAGATTAATTTGAGATCCGAGGGGGCGACTCCCAACCTGCGCATATTCTCCAATAAATGCTCGGCCGTCTGCTCCATGCCACCGTCAATTAGAATTGATCCCTCTTTGCCTTTTAATAACAGTGAGGTAATTCCCTCGGTACCTATTTGCCATGTGTTACCTGCAATCTTTAGAGGCGCTACTGGCTGACGCCAGGATTCTGGTACCTTGTAGGTTTCCAGTTGTGGTAAGACAGCAAAGTTTTCCGCTACCGAAAAACTGGAATAAGCTGCCATTACTATTGCGGCTAACTTGATTCTTTTATTCATTGATCAGTCTCAACTTTTACCGGCACCAGGGATACACCCGGGAGCTCCATTTAGTGCAGTCTTTTTGATCCATCCAGCAATTCTTTCAAAGACTTCTCCCCGGTGATTTACGCCATCCTTATCCGTCATATAGTGATCGTAACCGGGGTACTCCCAATAAGTCAGCTCACAACGTCCGGCTGATGCGTAGGCATCTCGTGCTGCTCGGCCGGAACTGACCGGGGCAGATTTATCTTCTGTGCCCTGGATCAATAATACGGGGGCATGGCTGTTCAATAAATCGTTGACCGGTACCCGATCGACGACATCGGCCCACCAACGCATAGAGTTTCCACCCCAGACTTCCGCGCTTTCTGGGTTAGCTCGGGCATAGGCGAGTTTGGCATCTACCTCTTTAGCTACGTGGGGCGGAACCAAGCTCTTTAGCACTTGAGCAAAGGATTCCCCCAATCCACTTGAAAAGACCACTGCCGCATCGGGATTTAGCCTCGGCGCCAGTCGTGCAACAAGATCACCACCTTCGGAACCGCCGAACAAGACCAGCTTGCCATTCCACCAATCAGCCCCGCGCAGTTCGTCGACAATCTGCTCTACATCTACCGCACGCTGCTCAACGGTATGGTTAGCTACATACTCTTTTGAACAATCTTTAAATTGCTCTTCCGGGCTGTCAGAGTGAGTTACACCATATTTTTCTACCACTAAAACAACATATCCTGCCGCTAACTCTTTAGCCTGCTGGATAGTAGTATTTTTAACAGCAGGTAGGCAGCCAGATCCCTGGGCTATCAGGAACAAGCCATATTTCCCTTTAGCCGATGGTTGCTCTAAAGACCAGTAAAGCGTTGATCCATCAGGGCGTTTACTGACTTTAAGTAGAGGTTCGGCGGACACGCCGATATGCAAAGTCGCTAGCAGAAAACCAGTTGCCGTTATAAAGGCCGATTTAAGAAAACCCATAGCGAGAACTCCCTGCCCTCACCTGAAATTAATGGTGGGGCTATATTTGCTTGGTTATTGTTGAAGAGGGGGTGGACCTCATATTCATCCCCTCTCCGAACCCAAGAAAAAGTAATGGTTCCCGAGCTAACTGAAGCTAATCACATCAAGATTTTTTCCAATCATCAGCACTTAAGCGATAAAGGCAGTGCCGCTGTAGATGGCTTTCGCTGGGGACCAGTGGATGTTCAAAGACGAGAGAATCCCGCCGCATACCCAGTCGCTCCATCACCCTCTGGGAACGAAGGTTTTGTAGTGCAGTAAAGGAAACGACTTCGCTGAGATTCAGGGTATTAAAAGCTACATCCAAAGATGCTTGTGCAGCTTCACTGGCATAGCCTTTTCCCCAATGGGGAAAGGCCAAGCGCCAGCCAATCTCTACCGCTGGAGTGAAGGGCAAATCTTCGGTCACATTTTTCATACCGACAAATCCGAGAAACTCGTTGGTGTCTCTCAGCTCCAAGGCCCAAAAGCCCCAGCCGTACTTCTCAATATGCGCAATACTGCGATCCACACCGGCATCACTCTGCTGTCGCGTCAGCAATGAGGGGAAAAACTCCATCACCCTTGGGTCGGCATTCATTTCCGCGAATACAGGCTTATCTTCCGCTCGCCACTGGCGCAGCTGTAAGCGTTCGGTCGTGGGTTGTATTAATTCAGGCATGAAATATTCGCGCTATTCAATATTTTGTTTCTGCTGAAAATCTACAGACGGTGCGACCATAAAATCGCACTGATCCAGCCATTTTCGCTGCCCTGGATAAGCCGCTTCCTCAAAACCCAATTTCTGGTAGAGAGTCCGTGCCGCTAGATTAGTACGCAGGACAAATAAAGAGCACTCGATTGCATCCAGGGCTCTGGCTCCTGTTTGTGCAAGCTGTACTACCAGCGCACGCCCTAATCCGGCTCCGCGATGATTGGGAGAGACAATTAGGCGACTTAGGTGGCAACGACCCAGGTGTTGGTAATACTGCCCAAAAGCCAGCACATCACCGCTGCTGTCCTGAAGTGCGTAGCTGGGCAACTCCGGCCAACGACAATCCTCCAAGAAGGACCTCCCCTCGAACGGAAACCTGAAATCAGGACCACCCCACTGTTGGCACTGCTCCCTATCAGGTAGCCAAGACATCAATGTTGGGAATTGCCACTCTTCCATTGGCTTCAGTCTCAAATTATCCACGGCAATTCTCCTTAAAGTTACTTGCGACTCTTTGCCAGCCATCGATCTAACTGATCGGCAAAAGCTTTGCGGTCCGCCTGGCTAAGGGCCGGTGGTCCGCCGGTATGCACGCCGCTGGAGCGCAGGGTATCCATAAAGTCCCGCATATTAAGACGCGCGCGGATATTGGCCTTCGTATAGCGCTCCCCACGGGGATTAAGGGCTTCAGCACCCTTGTCGATCACCTCTGCTGCCAGTGGGATATCGCTTGTAATAATCAGGTCCCCCGCCTCACAGCGCTGCACTATCTCGTTATCCGCCACATCAAAACCGGCTGTCACTTGCACGGAGCGAATATAGCGCGACGGCGGCACCCGCACCGCTTGGTTGGCCACCAAAGTCAGTTCTGTGGCTGTGCGCTCAGCGGCGCGAAACAGGATTTCCTTGATGGCGACCGGGCAGGCGTCGGCATCGACCCAGAGTTTTGTCATGGCTATACAACCTTTTCGAGCGTATCGGGCGGTGCACCCTCATCGCATTTCTTGCAATTGAGCTGGAATCCCAGCATGGACTCGCGCCCTTGTTCAGTAATCACCCAGGGCCGGTTGGTCCAGGGAGGATTGTGGCGTACATGTTGGAAGTGGCCACAGGCGAGCTCCGCCACCCAGTGATTCTCTTCATCCAGGTGGTAGCCGGCGATGGGTTGTTGCATGGGGTTACACAAGCAGGGAATAAGGCGCAGTTATAGCCAATCCCAAGGGCAAAGTATACGTGTGGCCGGTGGTTCGCACTGGTACTGGGATGATTCGAGCCAAGACTGCTAGAATCTCCCGCTTTTCCGCGACGCGAAGATGCAGCCCCATCTATGACCCAGCTCAATCCCCGCCAATCCGAAGCCGTGAAGTACGTCGATGGCCCTTGCCTGGTGCTGGCCGGTGCCGGCTCCGGCAAGACCAGCGTAATCACCCGCAAGATCGCCTACCTGATCGAGCAGTGTGGCTACGCCGCGCGCAATATCGCCGCCCTCACTTTCACCAACAAGGCGGCACGGGAGATGAAAGAGCGGGTCAGCAAACTGCTGGCGGGCCCGGATGGCAAGCGCTCAAAAGCGAGTCACGGTCTCACCGTATCCACCTTTCACAACCTTGGGCTGAATATCCTGCGCAAGGAATACCGCGCCGCCGGCTTTAAGCCCGGTTTCTCCATCTTCGATGCCGAAGACGCCCGCGCCCTGATCAAGGAGCTGATGCTCAGGGATGGCGACCTGGATACAGACCTGTTGGATCGGGTACAAAACCAGATCTCCAACTGGAAGAACGATATGCTCACCCCGCGCCGTGCCCTCGAGCAGGCACAGAGCCCCGGTGAACAGGCCATCGCGGTTGCCTACGATCGCTACTGTGAAGCCCTCAAGGCCTACAATGCCGTCGACTTCGACGACCTGATCCTGCTGCCGGTACAGCTGTTCGACAAAGATCCAGAGTTACTGCAACGCTGGCGCAAAAAGATTCGCTACCTACTGGTGGACGAATATCAGGACACCAACAACTCCCAGTATCTGCTGGTAAAGCTGCTGGTGGGCGGGCGCGGTGGCCTCACAGTGGTGGGAGACGATGACCAGTCTATCTACGCCTGGCGCGGCGCGCGCCCGGAAAATATGAGTGCGCTGAAGACCGACTTCCCCAACCTTCGCCTGATCAAACTGGAGCAAAACTACCGCTCCACCAGCCGCATCCTCAAAGTGGCCAACCACCTGATCGCCCACAATCCTCACGAATTCGACAAAGCATTGTGGTCCGATCGCGGTCTGGGTGAGGAGATCCGCGTGCTCAAGGTGGCTAATGAAACTGAAGAAGCAGAACGAGTCGCCAACGAGGTTTTCCTACAAAAGAGCCGTCGCGGCTGCAAATTTATGGATTTTGCCGTGCTCTATCGCGGCAACCACCAAGCGCGCCTGATCGAAATGAAATTGCAGGAGCACCAGGTTCCCTACCAGATGTCCGGCGGTACTTCCTTCTTCGCCCGCGCCGAAATCAAGGATGTGATGGCCTACCTGCGCCTGTTGGTGAATCCGGATGATGACAACGCATTCCTGCGCATTATCAATACCCCGCGTCGCCAAATAGGTACCAGCAGCCTGGAAGCCTTGGGCAACTACGCCAAGGGCCGCGAGATTTCCATGTTCAAAGCCTGCTCGGAACTGGGCTTTAAGGAGCATATCAACGAGCAGGGCTACGAGCGCCTGAATCGCTTCGCCCTGTGGCTCGAAGGGGTACAGCGCAACTGTCGCGATACCACCGCCAATGGTGCCCTGCGTGAAATGCTGGAAGATATCGACTACGCCGGTTGGCTCTCGCAAAACGCCAGCAGCGAGAAGGTGGCCGAGAAGCGCATGGAAAATGTGTATTGGCTGCTGGAGAGCCTCAACAAGATTATGGAGGGCACGGACGATGAGTTGGAGCAGGATATCCGCCTGGAACAGGCCATCTCCAAACTGATCCTGCGGGACATGCTGGAGCGCCAGGAAGAAGAGGAAGCCACCGATAAGGTCAGCCTCATGACCCTGCACGCCGCCAAGGGCCTGGAATTCCCCCACGTGTTTATGATCGGTATGGAAGAGAACTTACTTCCCCACCGCAACAGTATTGAAGACGACAACATCGAAGAGGAGCGCCGTCTCACCTACGTGGGTATTACCCGCGCCCAGCGCACCCTCACCATGACCCTGGCGGGCAAGCGCAAACAGTTCGGCGAAACTCAGGACACCACACCCAGCCGCTTTATTGACGAATTGCCGGAAGAAGATGTGTTGTTGGAAGGATTTGGTAAAGCGACGCCGGAGCAGAATCAGGCGAAGGGAGAGGAAACTTTGGGGTCTTTGTTGAGTATGTTTGATTGATGAGTATGATCCTGTCGATCAACCCTACAAACAAAAAAGGCCGCTTAATAAGCGGCCTTTTTTGTTTCGAACTACCAGCTGACTTCAAAACTCTGATTCATGCCGCCGCCAATATCTTACTTATGCTTGTAAAAAGAATTCTTCTAAATCAGCAATTGCACTTTAAAAGCTAATTAGAGTAAAGAACTACTGAATTGCAGATGACTTCCAGCGACCAATATAACCCGAGGCCTCCACACAGGAGCCAGTACCATTCCTTTTACAATTATCAATTTCCTGATATAGACGAAGGTAATAAAAGGTACCATCAAAAAAGAGGGGCTCAACTTCTCGATATCGCCATTCTATACAATTCATGTTGCCTTCAGGACAACTACTATATGTTTCACCAGAAATAGGATCTACAAAATATCGATGTTCCCGCATAATATTTGTATCAGACCAGCCAAAACGACTCCACTCTCCCTCAGTTATATATTCACTTCCTTTATACACCTGAGCACCACTACCATCAGCATAGTATCGAAGTCCAAATGTATCATAATAATTCGGAAATTCCGGATCAAGTACATCGAAGATACCATCGTAAAGAAAAATATCTGAAGGCGTAGGTATCTCAGTACCACGCACAACCGGGGTAGCATAGTGCCCCCCAATCGAAATCAAAGAACCATCTGCTCGGCGTGACACTCCCAAAGTCCGTATGGCCGCATCATCAGCACCGAAAGTATAATACTCTACTTTCGTGCCCCTATTACTATCTATTATCAGATTCCCATCATCATTGAATGAGAGTACTCCACCATCTATATAACCAGAACGAAGATCAAATCTTTGGTTAATTGTACCATTTGTATTTGGAACAATAATGGACGGTTCCCAGGGGGCTACATGTGGATACCTTTCATCATCTGTTCGCCCCCTAAAGCCTGCAATAGCAAACGCAGCTGAAGATATCGCTTCTAGATTTCCTAATCTCTGTGTATTCACTTGAGCAAAATTATTCACCACATAGGAATCAACAGTTTCTGTTTCTCTTCCGTCTAGCTGTGGGCAAGAATAATCATAGTCAATTTTATATACCGAATAAAATGCAGCATCATAATATTTAATCAACTGAATACTATTCAGCTCAGCTGCATAGTATTCACCTTCATCCCAACACGATAAAAAATTATCTACTCGACCCGAGTCAGAGACATCTAAAACTGTCATATTATCAACAGTAGTATAATTCACAAAACTGTTTGATTGGTCATCATAGTTGCCATCAACAAATTGCCCAGAACCTGATCCTTCCCCATATAGGTTCATGGCAAAACCATATATACTTTCGCCATTAGGATGTAGCTCAACAAATAGCAAGTCCTCTCCAGAGTATGCCTTTACAGGTATAATCTGCTCTTCATCATTCAAAAATTGCTCGAGCATCTGGCCATAAGTATCCATCCCTATCGGAGATGTATTTTTTAACTCCAATGCTACTTTTGCAGCTATTGGATAATCTTGAATGAAATCATAAGTATTTTCGTGAGAAAAAAGGGAAGATTCACCACCATTAATAATATAACGTAACCCAATAGCACTCTCTAACAGTATTTCCTGTGGTAAAACCTGAGATGCACTCAACAATTCATTAGATGTAGTGATATTACCTTCATTCACTTTTTCCAGAAAAGCCGCCGAAGCAGTAGATAAGGCATTTACATAGAGTGTCGGCAGTTCATCACTAGAAACAATGCCATCTTTTTCATATTCTTCGATCTGTGAAAAATCACCAGCATAAGATTTAAGAATAATTTCTTTACGCTCTTCTGTGGCTGGATAACGGACAGCTATGCTAATTAGATCATCCTCCACTGCCTCTTTTATTTCTGCTGAAAATGCTTTCCCATCAACAGTTGCATCGTAATCAGTGTCACCTACCTTGACTATTACAGAAGCAACGCCTTCAATATTTTCTCCAATTAGACCTTGGATAGTGACCTGGACAGATTGTGAACCGCCACTTCCAGACGTTTCCGGCGATACGCTATTACCACTACTACCTCCGCCGCTACAAGCAGCCAATACAAACGATAGAGCAGTGAAAGAGAGGAGTTTCCCCAGCTTCATGAGTAATTTCCTTGAGTTATTGTATACATCTAACCTACAGGCAGGCACGAATAATACAGAGTTATCACGTCAGGAGGGATTAAATGCCTAATTACGACTTATTACATTTACCGCTGCAGCTTATCTAATACTGAATTTTCTTATGGTGATTTAAGACAGATGATATCCTTTGGCCTTATGCGACACTTAACAAGCTTATTTGATGTCCAGGTGTTAGCTGGAAATTACCGAAAGAAAAAGTCGATTAGAGGAAGGTGAGTTTTCCTTAGGCGAGATACAAAAAAGGCCGCTCAATGAGCGGCCTCTTTCCAATAGTGAAACAGCTTACTTGCTGTTATCCACCATGTAATTCACAGCAGCTTTGATCTCGTCATCGCTACAGTCCATACACAGGCCTTTGGCCGGCATGGCATTGATACCGTTAATGGCATTGTTGTAAAGAGTGTCCATGCCCTTGGCAATACGGGGAGCCCAAGCTGCGGCATCACCAAATTTTGGCGCACCTGCAACACCCATTGCGTGACAGGTCTGGCAGCTTGCGTTGTAGATATCCTGACCACTGCGAGCAGCGCTGCCGCTAGCACCCTCAGGAGCTGCCGCTACTGCCGCTGCACACTCTTCACCTTTCATGCAGGTTTCACCTGCCGGAGCAATTCGCTCTGCGATTTCTTCATCAACAGACTGCTGGGCCACTGCCGTAGCCGCACTGACGGCCAATGCCGCCACAATACCCAAAATACGCTTCATCATATTCCCCCAAAAGGACCGAAGTGAGTTGGCCCACAAACGTTCAAAATATCGTCGCAAACTCCTACGCCGCGCATTATAAGCACTGCACCGCCACCTGCCAAAGACTATATAAGCCAACAGAATGTCCTTTAACCCGCCCCCCAGCTTCTGTATAATCCGCCTCCCATTGGCACAGATAGCCAATTAAACCGCCCGTAGCTCAGCTGGATAGAGCGTCGCCCTCCGGAGGCGAAGGTCAGAGGTTCGAATCCTCTCGGGCGGGCCATATACAAAAAAGCCCGCTTATGCGGGCTTTTTTGTATATGGCTAACTCCCAGGGTTTTGTTCGAACTCAGGTTCGACTCGGAGGCAGCAAAGCTGTCGTAGAGCAGCGAGCCCAAAGGGCGAAGCTAATCCTCCCGCACACCATCCGCTTATGCGGGCTTTTTTGTATATGGTTAACTCCCAGGGTTTTGTTCGAACTCAGGTTCGACTCGGCGGCAGCAAAGCTGCCGTAGAGCAGCGAGCCCAAAGGGCGAAGCTAATCCTCCCGCACACCACCCTCTTATGCGGACCTCTTTGTATATGGCTAACTCCTAGGGTTTTGTTCGAACTCAGGTTCGACTCGGAGGCAGCAAAGCTGCCGTAGAGCAGCACCCCCCAAAAGGCGAAACAAACCCTCACCGTCTTTACTAACTTTTATCAAATTAATTTGGATATAACTTATGAGCCCATATTCAATACAAAAGCAGCTGTAAAAAACCCTACCCCAACGGCACCCTCAAAGGCTCAATCACCACCTGCTCCCCAGCCTCTACACTACCACTCTCTCGCGCTAAAACGATAAAGCAGTTAGCAGCAGCCAGACCGGAAAGAATATGGCTCCCCTGGGTACCAACCGGTTCTACTACCAATACCCCGTTTTCATCACTGCGATAAACACCCCGCTGGAAATCGGTACGGCCGGGCTTTTTATTCAACGGTTTTAACAGTTTTGCCTGTAAGGTCTGCGGGCCAGTCCACTGATCGCCTTTCATCACACTCAGGGCGGGGACGGCCAGCTGGTAGAAAGTTACCAGGGCGGAAACTGGGTTGCCGGGTAGGCCGAAGAAGGGCGTTCCCTGTAGGAAACCAAATGCAAAAGGTTTGCCGGGCTTCATCGCCACTTTCCAGAAGCCGATCTCTCCCAGCTCTTCCAACACTTCACGGGTGTAATCCGCTTCGCCAACGGAGACTCCACCGGAGGTGATAATAGCATCGGCCTCTTCGGAAGCGCGCTGCAAGGCATTGGTAATAGCCTGTTTGTTATCGGGCAATATACCCAAATCCAAAACGTCCAGGTCCAGCTGTTCCAGGGCGGATAACAGGGCAATGCGATTGCTATCGTAGATATCGCCCTTACCCAGGGCTTCGCCAGGCTGGCGCAGTTCATCGCCGGTGGAGAAAAGTGCGATTACCGGTTTGCGCACTACAGTCACTGTGCCCACACCGGCAGCAGCGAGCAGGGCAATATGTGGAACGCTGATGCGCTCTCCGGCCTTGAGCAGGCTAGCTCCTTCAGCCACATCTTCACCGCAGCAGCGAACATGGTCGCCAGCGCGAACTTCACAATTTATTCGTATCGACTCCCCTTGGGCATCGACATTTTCCTGCATCACTACCGTATCTGCACCTGCGGGTACTGCGGCTCCCGTCATAATGCGCACGCAAGTGCCGGGGTTCACCACACCGTCAAAAGGTGCACCGGCAAAAGATTTGCCGATCAGTTCCAGCGGCAAGCCACTGGCCAGGTCTTCAAAGCGCAGGGCGTAACCGTCCATTGCGGAGTTGTCGCAGGGCGGTAGGTTTACTGTGGAGATAACATCCTCAGCCAATACTCGACCGGCGGCTTGTGCCAGGGGCAAAGTCTCAGTGCCACTGGTTGGGCTCAGTGCCTCGAGAAGTTTTTCGCGGGCGCTTTCGATGGGCATCAGGCCCGGTTGGCTACAGCAGTCGATAGTGGGCATGGACAATATCTCTTACTTCATTCCTTTGCGGTTGGGACAAACTAGTGGCTGCGGTTTTGGGATTCCGGTCGCTTCTGATTAACCATCCACACAGCAGCTTCTACGCGGGAGCGCATGCCCAACTTTTTCAATAAGTGTTTAACGTGAACCTTTACAGTGGCATCACTGATATCCAATTCACGGGCGATTAACTTGTTACTGAGGCCATCGGCGATCAATTGCAAGATCTGGTATTCGCGACTGGTAAGCGTCGACAGGGTATCCGCACCAGAATTGTCCGGTTTGCGCAGAGCGGAGGCGAGGATCTCGGTAAGGCGCTGGCTGATAGCGAGCTTGCCGTGTGTGGCCTGGATAACCTGATCGAGAATATCTTCCGGCTCCATATCCTTGAGCAGGTAACCATCGGCACCGGCACGGATACAGGAAACTACGTCCGCGTTGTTATCGGAAACCGTGAGTATCACGATACGTGAGGCTACATCGGCTGCACGCATTGCCCGCAGGGTATCCAGCCCGTCCATACCGCGCATATTCAGGTCCAACAGAATAAGGTCCGGCTCGTGCTGTTTGGCTAGCTCCAGCGCTTCCTCCCCGCTACTGGCCTCGGCTACCAACTCCAGGCTGGGCTCCATAGCAAACAATTGCTTGAGACCTTTACGAAACAGAGGATGGTCATCAACCATCATTACCGTGGCAGAAGAAGTCATGGGGTGTCCTGCTTCATTGCTGTAAGTTGTACTAATTCTGAACAGTGACTTTAACACAGGGCTCAGTGCCTGCGCTTACCCCCAAATGGGTAGCTATTACGCGCGGGGGCAAAGGGGTTACTTACTGTTGGTAATTGAGCAGGGATAAGCCCCGGCCCATAGTGGCCGGACGAATCATTTCGAGGAGGAGTGGCCGCCGTGTCTGACATCTACGAGTGGGCCCCAGAGGACAGCAAATTCTGGCAGTCCAAGGGCAAAAAAATCGCAAACCGGAATTTGTGGATATCCATTCCCAGTTTGCTGTGCGGCTTCGCCGTGTGGCTCTACTGGGGCATTATTACCGTTCAAATGCTCAACCTTGGCTTCCCCATTGCCAAAGCCGATCTGTTTACCCTGATGGCAATTGCCGGCCTCACCGGTGCTACTCTTCGAATACCCAGTAGTTTCTTTATTCGATTGTTCGGTGGGCGCAACACCATTGTCTTTACCACGGCCCTATTGATGATACCTGCCCTAGGCACGGGTATCGCCTTGCAAAATCCTGAGACCCCATTGTGGGTATTCCAGTTGCTGGCTCTGCTGTCAGGTATTGGCGGTGGTAACTTCGCCTCTTCCATGTCCAATATCAGCTTCTTTTTCCCCAAGGAAAAACAAGGGTTGGCACTTGGCCTGAATGCGGGCCTGGGTAACTTCGGTGTTACCACCATGCAGATCCTGGTACCGCTGTTTATGACCTTCGGTGCCTTCGGCGCTGCCGGCGGCGATCCCATGACCCTGGTTAGCAGCTCTGGCTCCCTGATTGGCAAAGTACCAGCCGGTTCTGAAGCGTGGATTCAAAATGCTGGTTTTGTATGGCTGCTGTTCCTGATTCCACTGGCCTTTGTAGGTTGGTTCGGTATGAACAACCTGCGCACCGACGAAGTCACCCCGGATGTGGGCAGCTCTATCGGCGCGATGTTGAAGATGACCATGATGCTGGGAATCGGCCTCTTCACCGCAATCACAGGTCTGTGGCTATTGCTTCCCGAAGCGGCCAACGGTTCAGGCTGGGGTGTGCCCAAGGAAATCGTTCTGGTGCTGGTAATCGCCGCTACCGTGTTCGGCTTGAAGCTGCTGCCCGGTGAGATTAAAACCAGCTTGCAGCGTCAGTACCGTATCTTCAACAACAAGCACACCTGGGTGATGAGTGTCATTTACACCATGACCTTCGGCAGCTTTATCGGTTTCGCAGCGGCCTTCCCCCTGGCTATCAAGGTGATCTTCGGATACAGCCACGTGATGGTGGACGGGGTTATGACTCACGATACCATCAATAACAATGGCCCCAGCGCCCTGATGTACGCCTGGATGGGTCCGTTTATCGGCGCTCTGATTCGCCCGGTAGGTGGTTGGATCTCCGACCGCATCGGCGGAGCCCTGGTTACCCAAATCTGTGCTGCCATCATGGTGGGGAGTGCCCTGGGTGTGGCTTACTACATGAAGGCCGCCTACGGCTCAGCCACTCCGGAAGAGTTCTTCCTGCCCTTCTTCCTACTGTTCCTGGTGCTGTTCGCCGCTACCGGTATCGGCAATGGCTCTACCTTCCGCACCATCGCCATGGTGTTCCCGAAAGAGCAGGCAGGCCCGGTATTGGGATGGACTTCAGCCGTTGCCGCCTACGGTGCCTTCTATATTCCCAAGGTCTTCGGCGAGCAGATCAAAGCCACTACCCCGGAGTACGCTCTGGCAGGCATTGCTATCTTCTACGCGGTTTGCCTGGTGGTTAACTACTGGTTCTACCTGCGCAAGAACGGCGAATTCTACAATCCATAATTTGGTCTCACGGGCGGGGAACCGCTGTTGCGGGGAGGTTTAACCTCCCCTTTTTTATTTCACCTGAATCAATATCGGCGTTATATCCGAACCTTCAAGCAGGCTGGAAATCAGCTGTCTATCGGTATCCCTGCGATAGTAGATCGTCACTTCATCCAAGTCTTCAACGGTCGGCATCGTCGGGCATAGATGCCTGGCAATAGCTATACACATCTGCTCATAAAAATCTAAATCGTGCAGCTTATCCAGATAGATATGGCACCCTGCGATATCCTCAGCACTAATCGTATAGTTGTAACCTATGGGCGGCTGAAAATAGTAGGCCTGCACAGTAATAGACCCATCTGCATTTTCAGTGACTTCGTATTGGACAGGTCTGCCGCAGATACTCTGTTGGTACCCAACAAGATCCTCCGCAACTGAGGCAAGACTGTCATCCGTCTCAATGGTGCTCTCAATTTCACTGTAGGCTTGATGGATAGCTTCAAAGCAGCTCAAGCAAGACATAACACCCGCTTCTTGCAGCTCTGGCAGCAGTTCTGTCGCCATATCTTCAAGTAATTGCACCAGCTTTTCTGCCGAGATAGCGTCGCGAAAATAGTAAGAGCCTTCTCTCTCAGTCGCCGACTGAAAGATTTTTAGCTTGCGCTCAGGGCAATAGAAATCGAGGTGGTAGAGAGGCTGTTCTGGATCGGAAGTGTGGTTATTCAGCTCTACCTTGCCCAAATACGGGATAAAAAAGGTAAAGGACCAGTACTCCGGGCAGTGAATAAATCGCCGGCAGTGCTCTTCGATATAACCGGGCAAATGTTGAAGATCGAAGAAATTGGCCAGATGGTAGTTACCACCCTGGTATTTCACTATGGAGTCGTAGTTATAGAACGGGTGCTCGCCGTGGAAATCTATCTTAACGCTCTGCCCACTGGCTGCGCGGCAAGCCAGATGAAAGTACAAGGCATCGTCTTTGTAAGTAGAGTGGATAACGATAGCGTCGCCCTTTCGGCGAAGCTGATAACGGAAAGCATCGACCCGGTAGGGCTCACAATCCTCAAGTAGCTCGGCAATTTCCAGCTCACCCGATTCCAGGCGGCTTACTCGATAGTTGTGCCCGCCTTCTTCTATGCAACGAGTAAGTACTGGGTGTAGATCCTCAATGGTCACAGCTTTCGCTACAGGTAAGCCCTCGACCTGTGCTTTTTCCCGGTAAAACTTATCGCCCTCGTTAAAGAGAGAAATTCCCAACACAACGCCCATAGGAGCACCACTAAGTTAGCTGATGTTCAAACTTAGCAAAAAAATTACTGGGGTTTTAGGGATCGAAGAAATGCACTTTCAGAAATTGCCCTGGAACTACTTATAAACCGGCAAGACTACCGGCCTTAAACTGGGCAAAGTAGGTAGTGCCTTCACGCAGTTCTAGGCGCTCGCAGGAGAGACGGGAAATATCTGCGTAGAACACCTGATCAGCAGCGGCTAACTGTAAACGAATGCGGCCATCAGTAAGGTTCTGCTTAGCAACTAAAGTTACCGGCAGGCAATTGAGGATACTGGACAGGCCCGGCTTCTCTACACTGAGGCTGATATCTCCAGCTTCCAGCAGAAAAGCAGCGGTATCGCCTTTTCGATAATGGCCTGTCACCCTATCTGCAAAGATGGAAATTCCCCCTAGATCCAAAGTGAGCAGACCATCGCTTAGGGATTCCACTCGCGCTTCAATCCGGCTGCGGCAGCTATCCCCTACGCCGTGGCTATCCAGGCGCTGGGCAACTTCAGGTAAAGAAAGTGGTGCGGACAAATTGGCAGAATCCATCCACAAACAGCGCTGGGCCAGCAGCTGGATTTCATCAAAGTCGTGACTAGTCCAGATTACCAGCGCCGGATATCGGGCCCAGAAATCCCGTAGGGTCGGCAATAGGCGCCGCAGTACTTGGGCGCGGTCAACCGCTGAAAGCGGCTCATCAAATAATTGCAGCGGCGCATTGTTAAAAAGCTGGCGTAATACAGCCACACGCTGCGCTTCTCCGCCAGACAATAGCTCTACCGGCTGATGGAGTAGCGGATCAATACCAAAAGCCTTTAGCAGCCGATCACACTCTTCCTCGGGCAATGGCCTGCGGCTGTAACGGCGGGCTAGTGCCAGGTTATCTGCCACCGACTGGCCGGCAAACAAGCGGCTGTCCTGAAAGCCCAAAGAAAGCGTTCTTTTGTGGGTAGCCAGGGCGCGGAGTCCGCGCTGCCAAACCGTATTGGCAAAAGTGATATTGCCACGGCAATGGCGCTGGCCAGCCAAAGCAGCCAGTAATGTGCTCTTGCCGCTGCCGGAGGGACCGGTAAGGCCAAAAACTCCAGAGGCTGGCAGCTCTAATTGCCAGGGAGTCGCAGCGTTAAGCGGAGTCACCAGCCCTGAAACACTCAGTCCGGTGGAATCAGAAGTGGTAGACGCAGTACCGAATAGGGGTAAGGTGATTTCCATTAGCCCAGCACCCCCATTACCGGTTTAGCCTGCTCGTTGTTTGATCCGCGCGGGGCCAAACTATGTCCCAGCCAACGGGCAGCGAGTAGCAGTACCGTAGTAATTCCCATCAACATCAAAGCCAGCCGGTGCGCGGCTCCGTATTCCATCGCCTCCACATGTTGATAAAGAGCGATAGAAACCACCTGGGTCTCACCGGGAATAGCGCCACCAATCATCAGCACTACCCCGAACTCACCCAGGGTATGGGCAAACGTTAAAGCGCAGGCACTCACAATAGCGGCGCGACTCGCCGGCAAAAGAACTTTTAATAGTGCCGCCCAGGGCGGTATACCCAGTGCTGCGGCAGCCTGGGTCAGGCGCTGGCCATTGGCATTAAACGCGGCCAACAGCGGCTGCACCATAAACGGCAGGGAATAAATCACTGACGCAAACACCAGGCCAGTGAAGGAAAACACCAAGGGGCCATCAAAAAGTTGTGACAACCACTGCCCGGGCGCATAGTTAGGGGAAAATAAAAGCAGTAAATAAAAGCCCAACACCGTGGGTGGCAGTACCAGCGGCAGGGTAATTAATACCTCGATACCGTGGCGCCAGCGGCTCTGCCATTGGCTCAATTTCCAGGCCAGGGGAACACCGATAATAAACAGGAGTAAGGTGGTTAATCCGGCCAATTTTAAAGTTAGCCACAAGGCCTGCCAGTCGGCAGTGTCGATATTCATAAGCCACTCCCTCCATCTCTACTTCGATCTTGAGTTGGCAAAACACCGTAACCCAAGTGGTATAACTGCGCCTGCACTTCCCCTGAACGCAAATAGTTAGCGAGGGATTGTGCCTCTTTAGGTCGACGACTCTGGGTGGGAATCAGCAGCTGCTGTTCAATGGGTTTGTACAAATGCTGCGGCAGCAACCAGTAGTTGTCGCGGCCGGCTGCTTGCATCTGGCTGGCGGCGACAAAGCCCAACTGCGCATTGCCGGAATCCAACATTAAGTAGGCTTGGCCTGCATTGTGCGCTCGGGCTAATTGAGTTTGTTTTTTCTTCCACAAATCCAGGCTTTGCAGCGCTTGCCGTGCGGCACTGCCGAATGGCGCTACTTTCGGATCGGCTAATACAATTTTATCGGGCCAGGTTTGCAGTAACTGCTCGATATTCGATTCCGATTTTGGGTGCCAGAGGGCCAGTAAACCCAGGGCGTAAGTCTGACGACTGTTGCCCAGTGCCCCGCCCTGCTTTTCCAACAGTTCAGGTCGCTCGCGATCCGCAGACAGGAATAAATCAAAGGGCGCGCGGTGCGCTATTTGTTGGTAGAGCACCCCGGAGCTGCCGCTACTGATTTGCACCACACAGGCATGGCGACGCTCAAATTCCGGCAGTACCTCTTCCAGTGCCGGGCGGAAACTGGCCGCTACCGCCACCCGCAAGGTGCAGTTATCCGCATTTACCGGTAGCGCGATGGCCACCAGTAAAGCGGATAGCAGCAGGCTCAGCCGGCGGACCACTTTTCCATCTCCGCAGCATCACTGGCCCGGGCTTCGACCCAGCGCTCTGAAGGCTTACCGGACTCATCCGCAACCGCTTCGCGCTTCCAGAAAGGCGCCTCAGTTTTGAGGCGATCCATGATGTATTGGCAGGCGGCAAAGGCAGCCTGGCGGTGGGGGCTGGTAACGCCGACAAAAACAATCTCGTCGTTGATCTGCATGGGGCCAACCCGGTGGACGATAGTCACGCGGCCCAGGGACCAGCGATCGCGGGCATCATTGATAATCTGTTGCAGGCTTTTTTCGGTCATGCCCGGATAGTGTTCCAGGGCCAGGCCGCAGACATCACTGCCCGCATTGAAGTCCCGCACCGAACCCACAAACAGGGCGCAGGCACCATCACCACTGTTGCCTTGCAGCGCAGTATATTCAGCCGCTACGTCGAGGGGCGTTTCACAGACTTCAATACGATCAACGGCTTTCATATTGGCACCACTAACCGCCGGTAACCGGCGGGAAAAATGCAACTTCATCCCCAGCCTTCACCTGGGCTCCGGTTTCTGCAAGCTCCTGGTTCAGGGCCATACGAATATCATCCCTTTGCAGGTGCGGGCTCCAATCCGGGTGCTGTTCACATAGAGTTTTACGCAACTCGCTGAGACTGCCGGAAAAGTCCTCCAGGGTAGTCTCGCCCATGCCCAATTGCTGGCGCAGACGCGCGAAAAACAGAACCTTTACCATCGCTTTACACCTCTGAAATTTTTACGCCTTGTCCGCAGCATCGCTGCGCCAGTGGCCGCGCTTACCGCCGGTTTTTTGCAGCAGGCGGGTCGGGCCGATTTCCATCGCCGGGTCCACGGCTTTACACATATCGTAAATGGTCAGCGCCGCCACCGAGGCTGCGGTTAACGCTTCCATCTCTACTCCGGTGCGTCCGGCCAAGCGGCAGAAAGCGGTGATATGCACACTGTGCTTTTCCGGCTGTAATTCGAAATCCACCGCTACTTTGGTCAACGCCAGCGGATGGCACAGGGGAATTAAATCCGAGGTTTTCTTGGCGGCCTGGATGCCGGCGATACGAGCTACAGAAAGCACATCGCCTTTTTTGTGCGCCCCTTGGCTCAGCAGTGCAAAAGCCTCTGCACTCATACTGATACTACTCTCGGCCAGGGCACTGCGGTCAGTGATGTCCTTCTCGGTAACATCCACCATGCTGGCTTCGCCACGCTGGTTTAAATGGGTTAACTGGCTCACAAATTACCCCCGGCTCTCGCAGGGCGCGCTGGCAAAGCGCACATGGGGAATAAAGTTACAAGGCTTGTGGCGGGCATCCAGCTGCTCCAGCAATATGCCTTCCCAAGCAGTGCGACAGGCTCCGGTGGAACCGGGCATACAACATATCAGCGTGCGATTAGCCAGGCCGGCGAGCGCGCGGGATTGCACGGTAGAGCTGCCGATATCCCCAAGGGAAATATGGCGGAACAGCTCGCCGAAGCCGTCGACGGTTTTATCGAACAACGGGCTCAGGGCCTCCGGCGTGGAGTCGCGATCGGTAAAACCAGTACCGCCGGTCACCAATACCACCTGCACTTTCGGATCGGCAATCCAGGCGGAGACCACCGCGCGCATCTGGTAAACATCGTCCGGGGTAATGCGCTTATCTGCGAGCTGATGGCCGGCAGTTTTGAGGGCTTCCACCAGATACTGGCCAGAGGTATCAGTCTGCTCGTTGCGGGTATCGGATACGGTAAGTACCGCGATATTGAGCGGTACAAATTCTTTGCTTGCGTGTGCGGACATAATCAGTGGTCTCTCAAAAAACTGTTTTCTGGAGTTTTATCCGGCGTACTCAAGCCGAGATAATCTGCCGGCGTATTGATATTGCGATGCCAATCGCCAGCACTTTTTATGGGTATGGATTTGGCCCCCAGGTGACGCAGCAGCGCGCCGACAGAATTGCGCGCACTGCCTTCGACGGCACGGCGCAAATAATCCAGGCAGTCGCCATTTAAAGGCAGCCACAGGGGAAAAAAGAAGTTTTCAAAATAACAGGGCCGGCCACTTGCCTGCCCTTCAGCCAATAACTCTGCGAGGTGCTTCCGCCCGAGCAGAGGCATATCTACCGGAATCACCAGGGCTGCATCGGCACCAGTTGTCAGGGCCACCGAATAAAGGCCGCCCAGTGGGCCACGCTCTGGCACCAGATCTTCGATAGCTCCGGGGCGGGCGCCGCTGGTCACGACTTTTTCCAGCGGAAGCTCACTCAGCAACGCCTCGGCATGCTGCAAAAAATTGCCCTGTTGGGGGTGTGCCAGCAGGGCCTTGTCGCAGCCCATCCGGCTGGAGCGGCCACCGGCCAGCACCACGCCAATTGTCGATTTACTAACAAGAGCCCTGGCCATAACCCTAGCCCCCCAGCATCGCCAGGTTGCGGGTAGCGCCGGTAAAACCTTCGTGCAGCTGGTGGCCTGCGGTCTTATCCACAATCAACTCGCGGATATGAGCTGCCAGCGCCTCGCTATCGCCATCGGCGATGATTTCGCGCATATCAAAGCCCTGGTCGGCGAACAGGCACAGGTGCAACTTGCCCTGGGCCGATACCCGCAGGCGATTGCAGCTTGCACAGAAGTCTTTGCCGTAAGGGGTAATCAGGCCGATACGACCGGCGTAATCCGGGTGGAAATACTCCCGCGCCGGACCGGCATCGCGGGTGCGGATCACCTGCTCCCAACCTTCCCGCAGCAACAGGGTTTCTATATCGCCACCGGAGACATGGTTGCTGGCGAAGAACTCGCGGTTATCGCCGGTGCGCATCAATTCAATAAAACGCAGGGTCACCGGAGTCTCGCGAACCCAGGCGAGGAAATTATCCAGCTCCGCCAGGTTGTACTGGCGCATCAGCACTGCGTTGACCTTGGTATCGATACCCAAGGCCAGGGCGCGATCCAGGCCTGCTAAGGCTTTATCCAGGCGGTTGTGGCCGGTGATATGGTGGAATTGAGTTGGGTCGAGGCTGTCGATACTGACATTCACCTGATCCAAACCCGCGCGGTGCCAGTCGTCTATCTGACTGGGCAGGCGGTAACCATTGGTAGTGATGGCTAAGCGGCGAATCTTATCGCTAGCGCGCACGGCTTCGAGCAGCGGCACCAGGTCTTTGCGCAGGGAGGGCTCTCCGCCAGTAAGGCGTACCTTTTCCGTACCCAGTGAAGCGAAAGCGCGCACTAATGTGCCCACCTCAGCGACTGAGAGAGGATTTTCCCCTTCCAGGGAACGTCCGCAACCGATGCCCTCGGGCAGGCAGTAGTTGCAGCGGTAGTTGCAGATGTCCGTCACGGACAGGCGCAGGTAGTAAAACCTACGGCCAAAATTGTCTTGTAACATTAAACGCCTTTCCAATTTCGGGAGGCCGCGCAGTTTCCCGCTAGACCCTGGTGGCCGGTACGGCCACGGTCCCGGCACCTTGCAACGTCAATAAAAAACGACGCGGTTTAGGTAGCGGGACTCGGTGTTTAAACTGATGTCAGTGTATCAAGCTGGTTAATTTATGCTTGGGGCAAAGGTGGTACTCCCTTGGTGCTCGAACTGATGCTCCTCGGGGAGACATCAAAACGTGGAGCTTCAGTCGATTAAAATTTATAAATTATAAAAACAGGTTCAAGGTGCGGGGAAAACCCCGGCCGAAGCCGGGGGCCTCGCTAAGGAGTTCTTTCAGCCGCTTAGAAATTAGCGGTTACCATGATCCAAAGCTTGTCGGTGTCAGTGCTGTACTCATCAGCACGATAAGTTGCGTACTTAACGAGTGCAGAAATGTCGTCGGTGATTTTGTGCCCGTAGCTCAGGTTCCACTCATCACCGTAACTAACGGAGCCCTCGGCCGCTTCAAAGTTGTGATAGGTCAAGCCCAGCTTGCCACCGGCCACTTTCATAGAACCGCCAACATACAGATCTTCGACACCGTCAGCGGGGGTTCCCAGGAATTTATCAGTGAAACCCTGGAACTTGTGCAAGGTTGCCAGCGGGGTTTTAAAACCAACGTCATTGTCGGAACCCAAAACTTCATAACCGAGTTTTGCCGCAACAGGACCCAGATCAGCGCCAAGTTCTGCCAGGTAATAATTAGCACTATAGTCATACTGGTTGTCACCAATATCTGACTGGTGCGCATAACTCAGGTTGGCTTTTACCGGACCAAATTTACCTTTGTAATCTACCCCATAAGTGCGACTTGCATTATCGGTGAAATCTTCCAGATCCAGATTGTAAACAAAAGCGCTGATTTTATGGTTTTCAGCTACTGGATAAATCGCGTGTAGCAGTTGGATATCGCCGCCCATATCGGAACCAGCACTGTCTTCACCGAAAATACGGTTAACGTTGTAGACGTAGCTATAATCCAACTGGAAGCTATCGGCACTTCCGTACTGGTAACGAACACCATCGTAAGTCTGCTCGTTTTGTCTCCAGCCAACACCGCCGACAAATCGCTGCCCGTCCAGGTTAATGCGCTGGCGACCGGCGGTAATTATGGAGTTGTAACCATTGTAGCGAATATAGGCCTGGTTAATTTCAGTTCCTTCCGGATCAGCCACCACCGGGTATTCGCCTTCACCATTAACGGTGGAGTTGTAGCTGTCATTGCCAACTGCCGTAACATCATCCATTTCCAGGAAGCTGGTAAAGCCACGGTAGCTGCCACTGCGCCAGTTGAGGCGGGTTCTTAAAGTGGATGCAACTGCTTCATCATCAATACCATCCTGATCAACAGTCTCTACGCGGTAACGCAGATTCAATCCGACTTCACCGGATTTCAACGCATCCACCAGAGTGGCATTTTCACTTTCCTGCGCAGCGGCCTGCAATGCGACAGTGCTGCATGCCCCCAACAGTAAGGCACCGAGAATTTTTGGGAATTTGGAAACGGTCATGACGCTTTTCCTTTGCAACAACGGAGTGAACAGTGACAAATTACAATTTTTCAGACTCGACTGAAACCATAGATTTTTTCCTGCTTAATTAATCTTTACTCCCTAGCCTTTACTCAGGCGTAATCCCTTATTGGTAGTGGGCACTACCTATCCGGCAAAGCCTCGGTTTCGCTGGTTTCCTCAAGCAGGAAATTATTTTGCTGTGCGTACTGTAAACGCTGCATATAATTTTCTCTTTGAATCGCCAAATACATAACCAACATACAAATAGCGAGCACACCGTAGAGCAGCATAAAGGCCGCACTGTGGATACCTACTAAGTCCTGAGCGATACCAAAAAGAACAGGCAGGGTAAAACCACCGAGGGCACCAATAGTGGCTACGGTACCGCCAACACTCCCCATATGCGCAGGGAAATTATCGTGCAGCGCTTTGTAAACAGACGCGCGGCCAAATCCCTGGGCGATACCGATAACCAGTAGCAGTAAAGTGAACAGCTCAATACCCACTTCAATATTTAAATGCACATCCCGTTCCACCCCGTGAATAGTCATACTGGTGGGCGGGTAACTGAGGAAGAAAAGACAGACCAGGCAGGTCCAGAAAACACTCCAATTGACGGTGCGCGCACCGTAGCGATCAGCAAACCAACCCCCCAAAGCGCGCAGTGAACTGGAAAGGGCCACAAACAACAGGGTGAGTGCCATGGCTACCGGCGTGCTGACTTGGTACACCGACAGATAGTAATTCGGCAACCACAATAAAAGCGCGAGAAAACTGCCAAAAACAAAGTAATAGTAGAGCCCATAACGCCAAACCCGGATTTGCGTTAGCGGCTTTAAATGGCTGCGCAGATCCGGTTTTCCCCGACTACGCATATAGCGGGTTTCCTCTGGTGCAAAAAATTCGAATAAAACCATCATCAGAATAATCCCGGCCCCATAAGTCGGCCCAATCCACTCGCGACCAAACCAATTTTGAATGGCTGGAGCCAATGCCAAGGTAATTGCGGCTCCGGCATTTCCTGCACCAAAAATGCCCATCGCCGTGCCCTGCCGCCCTCTTTCGAACCACGGGCTGATATAGCGAATCCCCAAAACAAAAGACACCCCGGAAATGCCCAACCACAGCCCCGCCAGCAAATGGGCCCCGTAGCTATTGATAAAGGGCAATAAAAAGAGCACAGGCAGCAACAACAGCATCTGCAATAAAATCAGCTTTTTCGCAGAAAAATATTCCACCAGTAATCCCACCGGAAAACGCAACAGCGCCCCACTCAAAATCGGCGCAGCCAGTAGAACCCCGTATTCGGTCGCGGACAAATCCAGTTGCCCGCGAATCTCTACCCCCAATACCGCGTAGAGCGTCCAAACAGAAAAGTTAGCGGCGAACATGGCCGAGGCAAATATCAGCGCGCGCCCGGCGAGTTGCTGTGTATATTGCACGGCAGGCACCTCCAAAATATTGGCTGTCGAAAATTAATTGCCACCCCGGTTATTCACCGCATTGAGCCCCCGCCCCAGGAAAATGATCACAGAAATACAGCGGGGGCGAGAAATCTACAGAGGCAAGCTATTGGCAAGATGCACAAAAAATCGGCTAGCGACAATTACTCCCAAAAACCCTTTTTAATCATTATCAATTTCCGCCAACTACCCCCACAGGGGTAGAAACGCACTAAAAACCGCCCCTACCCACTCCGAGCTACTAACCCCAAGGGGTTACTCCCTTCCAACTACAAATCGATTTCCCTTCCACTTACCCCTTTTGCGCGCTTTCCCTCTGGCGCTGCTCAAATACTATCGGTCATGACCCTATCCACCTCTAAAAATTTCTGAGAAGCCGGAGAAAATAGTCATGAGTCAATCCAGCGGCCTCAATTTATTTAATTGGGGCGATCCCAAAATAAAGACGCTGCACGTTACTTGGTTTGCGTTTTTCCTGACTTTCGTGGTGTGGTTCTCCCACGCTCCGCTGATGGTCTTTATCAAGGAAGCGTTCGACCTCACCAGCCAGCAAGTAAAAGCCCTGTTAATCCTCAACGTGGCACTCACCATCCCCGCCCGTATCATTATCGGTATACTGGTGGATAAATTGGGGCCGCGCCTGGTGTACAGCGGGCTGCTGATGACCTCATCTTTAATCTGTTTGGGCTTCGCCACCGCAGACAGTTATGAATCCCTGGCCCTGTTCCGCTTCCTGCTGGGATTTGTGGGTGCCGGCTTTGTAATTGGTATCCGCATGGTGGGTGAATGGTTCCCAGCCAAACAAGTTGGCCTGGCAGAAGGTGTTTACGGCGGCTGGGGGAATTTCGGTTCTGCTGCCGGTGCCATGACCCTGCCCACCATCGCTCTGCTGTTCGGCGGTGAAGACGGCTGGCGCTATGCCCTGGGCCTCACCGGCATCATCGCCGGCCTGTACGGCATCATCTACTACCGCGTTGCCCGCAACACTCCTAAAGGTTCCACTTACTTCAAGCCGAAGAAGAGCGGCGGCCTGGAAGTGACCAGCAAGCGGGATTTCTACTTCTACCTGCTGATGAATGTGCCCATGTACCTGGCACTGGCAGCGCTGGCTTACAAACTGTCTCCCAGTGGCGTAGCCCTGCTGAGTCAGAATGCCACTTACGCAATGTGGGGACTGCTGGTAGCACTGTTCGCCTTCCAGACCCGTATGATCTGGAATGTAAACAAAGACCACCTGCGCGAAGGTGTGCCCGAGCTGGAGAAATACAACTTCAAGCAGGTAGCCATCCTCGACCTGGCCTACTTCGTCACCTTCGGCTCAGAGCTGGCCGTGGTTTCTATGCTGCCTCTGTTCTTCCTGGAAACCTTTGAAGGATTGAGCCCGGTGAAGGCCGGCCTGCTAGCCTCTGGCTTCGCCTTTATGAACTTGGTGGCTCGCCCAACCGGTGGATACTTCTCTGACAAACTGGGACGCCGCCGCAGCCTGATGTTCCTGATCGGCGGCCTGGCAGTGGGTTACTTTGTTCTGAGCCAGATCAACGGCGGCTGGTGGATTCCCGCTGCGGTAGTTGCCACCATGTGCTGCTCTTTCTTCGTGCAGGCCGGTGAGGGTGCCGTATTCGCCGTCGTACCCCTGGTGAAGCGTCGCATGACCGGGCAGATCGCAGGTATGGCCGGAGCCTACGGCAACGTCGGTGCGGTTACTTTCCTTACCGCCCTGTCCTATGTCAGCTACAGCCAGTTCTTCCTGATTATCTGCGGCGCAGCAGCGGTGATCTTCTTCGCCTGCCTGTTCCTGGAGGAGCCCAAAGGCAATATCGCCGAAGTGCTACCGGATGGCACAGTGCAGCTGATCAGCGTGGAGTGATCGGAAAGCTGTTATCAAGCAACAAACGCAAAGGAGGGCCAATGGCCCTTCTTTGTTTTTCGCCGTTGGTCTGAGGGGACGAAAAGAGATAGGAGAAAGCTGTGAGCGAAACCAATTCCGGGGTGCAAACAGAAACCGAGGCAAACCCCGAAGCCCAGACACCGCGATTGAGCCACGGCCTCTGCACTAGTGCCGGCATCAAACCGCAGAACGAAGACGCGGCAATCTATCACTGGCCAGCCAGCCCGCACTTACAGGAATACCTGGGCGCAGTCGCCGCACTGGCCGATGGAGTCAGCTCTGCCGAAGCTGGTGCCCAAGCCAGCCACACCGCCACCGAGCAGTTTGTGCGGGACTATTACAAGGTGCCGGATACCTGGTCTGTCGCCCACGCCGGACAGAAAATCCTCGCCTCCATTAACAGCAAGCTATACCGCAAGAGCCACGACTTTCCCCAACAGGAAAAGGGCTTCCTGTGCACCTTCTCTGCCCTGATTTTTAAATCCCGCACTGCCCACTATTTCCATATCGGCGACAGCCGTATCTATCACCTGCGCGGTGACAACCTTAAATGCCTCACCCGGGACCACAACATCACCCTGGCCCACCGCCAGCAGATGCTATCCCGCGCGCTGGGAATGGATACCGGCCTGCAAGTGGATTACGGCCAGCTCAGCCTGGCTAAGGACGATGTGCTGCTGATTACCAGCGACGGCGTGCACGACTTTATCAAGCAGGATCTGCTGCGCGAGCTGCTGGCAGATACCCAACTGAGCGAACAGGAAACAGCGGAAACCCTGGTGCGCCTCGCCGAGGAAAACGGCAGTGACGATAATCTCTCCGCATTAGTGGTAAAGGTAAAAGCATTGCCACAAACCACCCTGGACGACTACAGCCGCCAGCTTACCCGCCTACCCTTCCCGCCGGAGTTGGAACCAGGCATGGTATTGGATGGCTACCAGGTAGAGCGGGAGCTGTTCTCCTCCCAGCGCAGCCAGCTGTACCTGGTGCGCGACAGTGCCACCGGGGAAATTCTGGTAATGAAAACCCCCTCGGTTAATTACGAGGACGATATCCACTATATCGACCGCTTTATTCAGGAAGAGTGGATAGGCCTGCGTATTCGCAGCCCCCAGGTAGTGCGCCTGCACCGCCAGACCCGCCCGCGCACCGCGCTCTATTACCTGATGGAGTATGTGCAGGGCAGCACCCTGGAGCAGTGGATCACCAATAACCGCTTTCCCAAACCGGCGGAAGCATTTCGTATTCTTAAGGAAATTGCCACCGGACTACAGGCCTTCCACGATCAGGAAACCATTCACCAGGATTTGCGCCCGGCCAATATCATGATCGACGGCGACGGGCGGGTAAAAATTATCGACTTCGGCTCAGTTTATGTAGCCGGCAGCGCCGAGATTTTCCGCCCCCTGGAACACCCGGAAGCGCTGGGCACCGCCAGCTATTCCGACCCCCACTATATCCTCGGCCACAACAGCGGTATTCGCGGCGATATCTATGCTCTCGCCACCATCGCCTACGAAATGTTTACCGGCGAACTGCCCTACGGCGAGGAAATCGAAAACTGCCGCTCCCACGCCGACTTCGAACGCCTGCGCTACCGCACCGCCAGCCAGTTTAATCCGGTAGTCCCCATCTGGTTCGACCGAGCCCTGGAACGCGGATGCAGTATCGATCTGGAACAGCGCTACTCCACCCTAACGGAATTTATGCGCGATCTGGCCAATCCGAACCCGGATTACCTAAGGGAAGATCCTACTGAGAAAGGGGATGCTTCTTTGTTTTGGAAGATTCTTTGTGGGATTTGGGTGGCTACTTTATTGGCGGTGGCGGCGTTGTTTTCGTCTAGTGCTTGAGACTAGGGTTTTCGACACGATAATGTCTTTTTGGAAATACAATAGCCCTGAATTATTACAAAGCGCTATGATTTTCTCGTTAATTTTGGGCAGTCATCATTCAGGGCATGTTCTTTATTTAAATTTAATTTCGACATATTATTATATAGTTTCTTATATTGTTAACACTAAGCAAAGCTTCATATATCCCCGATAACACGTGGGCTAATTTATTGATGTTTAATGACTAAAGCCTTCAACCAAAAGAAATAAAATATTGAGATATATTGCAGCCGCTAGATGCTGAAACAACTGAGGTATTTGATTACTATCTGGAAAAGTATGGCTGATATAGTAGTTGAGCGATGTACTTGGATGGGGATCACCACCCTAAGTTAACTCATATCGAATGTTATGTTAATGTTAGAAAACACTCCGTATGGGACGATGTCGGATTAGCTTACCAGTGTGAGTAACAAGTTGTTGATGTATTGCGTTCCGCCCCTGCGAGGGACACCTTTCCTAACTGGGTAGACATCTATCTTCTGAAAAGGGTTGATAAAATGTTATTGATAAAAATTGAAAAAACGGAATTTATAATAAAAGGATAGATAACACTTATGGCAGGTGATGGCAAAAAACTTAGTAACCCATTTTCAACTGGCAGTGGAGGGGCAAGATTTGAGGCTAATATCCAAGCCACGTTTGTAACGTTAATGCTCAGTGGAGGCTATGCTCCTTGTTTGCCCTCATGGCCAATTGTTGAAATTAAGCTACAGGGTGCGGTTACAGGGTATGGTACCGATGATTTGATAGTGCTAGTAGAGAATCCGGTAAATAATGAACGTCGCCGATTACTTGGCCAAGTCAAAAACTCTATTGCTATAACTGCCAGAAGCAAGATTTTTGCAGAAGTTATTCAAGCTGCCTGGAATGACTTCAACAATTCAGATACTTTTACCAAGGAAAAAGATATCATCGCATTGATCACTGGGCCTATCAATGCTACTGATATTGATGGAGTAAATGGCCTATTAGAACAAGCTCGCCATACTCGTGATTCTAACGAATTCCTTACCCAGGTTTCTCGTGCTAATTTTTGCTCTGATACAGTTCGAGCTAAGCTTAATGCTTTTAAAACACAGCTAAAGGCTGCCAATGGTAATCATGATGTTAACAATACCGACTTACATGAATTTCTGAAACACTTCCACCTTCTTGGCTATGACTTAGCCAAAAAAGGAAGTGTCGTATCGTCACTGTTGCAGTCTCATATCTCCCAGTTTAATAAAGATATCCCAGACAAAATCTGGTACCAAATCCTCAGTGAAGTGCAAGACTTCAATCAATATGCAGGAACAATCACAATCGAGACACTGCCTGAGGATTTGGTCGGGCATTTTAAAGAACCTGAGATTACATATATCCCAGAGAGTTTAGCCAAGGAACTAACTGTTGCTGAAGCTGAAGTAACAGATAAACCAATTTTTACTGACTGGAACCAACATCCATCAGCTTCAAAGCTCGCCCTTGCAATGCTATTTGGCAGTTGGAATGAGTCCAGTGAGGCAGATCGTGAAGTGATAAGTCAGACGGTTGGTGAAAATTATAGTGACTGGATAACTAGCTTGAGGGAAATACTGCAAGTTCAAGATACTCTTTTAACCTACAAAAATGGTATTTGGAAATTCAAAGAGCGTTTGCAAGCATGGAAAGACTTAGGCAGCAGAATTTTTGATGACCACTTGAATAGTTTGAAAGATGTTGTACTAGAAGTCCTGCGCATCAACGACCCATCATTTGATTTACCGGGCGATGAGCGATACGCGGCAGCTATTTATGGCAAGGTTCTCCCACACTCAGGAAATTTACGTGAAGGGCTGGCAGAAACACTGGCATTAGTTGGTAGTCATCATACCTCATTAACAAATTGCAGCATGGGTAAAGCTGACAGTATTGCGGTACAAACAATCCGTGAACTTTTTGAGAATAGTGATTGGCTACGTTGGGGGAGCCTCAACAACTTACTCCCTACTCTTTCTGAAGCTCATCCGGGCGAGTTTCTTTCCGCTGTAGAAAATGCCATAGTTGCTTCTCCCTCCCCATTTATCAAGTTATTTGAGCAAGAAGATACAGGTGTTTTCGGTAGAAACTATATGACCGGTCTGTTATGGGCACTTGAGGGCATTGCTTGGGATGAAGTCCACTTGAGTCGGTCGGTTGTTGTGTTGGCTGAAATAGCAGCATATGACCCAGGAGGCAACTGGGCAAACAGGCCTGGAAACTCTTTATCAGATATTTTTCTACCATGGATGCCGCATACATTGGCTTCGGTTGAGAAGCGACAGGCCGCTTTAAAAACGATATGTGCTGAACAGCCAGCTGTCGCCTGGAAACTACTTGAAAGCTTACTGCCTAACCAACACTCCACAACTTCGGGAACCCATAAGCCTGTTTGGAGAAATATAATTCCTGAAGATTGGGACAAAGGGGCTACGAATAGTGAGTATTGGGAACAATCCAAATTTTGTGGCGAGCTTATAGTACAACAGGCAGACTTCGATATTGGAAAACTTGCAACACTGGTCGGACACTATGATCACTTGCCATCCCGTGCATCAGAGTCCCTTCAAGAAAAGCTCTTGTCAGACAGTTGCTTAAGTTTGCCGGAGCATAATCGGCTGCCAATATGGAACCAATTATGCCAACTAATTGCACGTCATCGTCGTTATCCTGAAGCTAAATGGTCTCTCACGAACGAAGTTCTTGTTTCACTGGAAGTGATTGCCGATAAACTGGCCCCCAACACTCCGAGCATCTTACATAGAAGGTTGTTCTCTGACTCAGAGTCCGATTTTTATGAAGGTGGTGGGAACTGGCGGGAGGAGCAGGAAAAATTATTCCAAGTTCGTAAATCTGCTATAGAGGATATTTTAAAAGAAGGCGGCATCAGTAAGGTGCTTGAGTTTTCGTCAACGATAAAAAATCCTCACCTAGTAGGAGAAGTACTCGCAGATTTTTCCACATCTGAGTTTGACGTAGAGCTATTACCTGACTTACTTGATATGACAGAACAAAAAATGTGGCCTCTAGTCGCCTCATATGCATGGCGCCGTAGACATATAGGAAATTGGGAGTGGTTTGATAATATAGATAAGTCCGAGTGGAATTCAAAACAGATTTCCAATTTGCTTTGCGCTTTGCCATTTGATAAGAACGCATGGGATAGAGCTAATCAATTACTTGGTGAAAACGAACATGAGTACTGGAGAAATACAAGTGCTAACACCTACCAGACCGAAGATGATACTGAGCACGCATTATTAAAACTTCTGGAGTATGATCGACCACATGCTGTCATTGATGGCCTATCAAGAAATATATTTCATAAAAAAGAAATAAATCCTGAACTAGCGTGTGAAGCACTGTTGGCGCTTGTACAATCAGAAGATCAGGCAGGAAGAATTGACAATTACAATATCACGGAAATTATTAAATCTCTTCAAGCGAATAGTAACACAAACAAAGATAAACTCTTTCAGGTTGAATGGGCATATCTTTCTTTGCTGGATCAGTATGCTGAGGGTTCACCAATAACATTGGAAAATAAATTAGCATCCAATCCTGTTTTTTTCTGTGAAATGATAAAGCTAATATATCGTGCAAGAGGAGTTGAAACTACTCCCGAAAAGCCAACTGAACATAGTCGCAAGATTGCCTCTAATGCATATCGTTTACTCTCTACATGGAGTACTGTTCCTGGTACTCAATCCGATGGGACGTTCGATCCAGATAATTTTTTAAACTGGATTATAGAAATGGAAGAATTAGTTAAGGAATCAGGGCATTATGATGTCGCATTGATACAGCTGGGCGATGTGCTTGTTCACTCCCCTGAGGAGCCAAATGGTCTATGGATACACCCCGTAATTGCAGATGTAATGAATAATAGAGAGCGATCCAAATTACGAGATGGATATCACACAGGTATTTTTAATTCCCGTGAAGTTCATACTCTTGATCCAGAAGCGAAACCTGAGAGGGCGCTAGCCGAAAAGTATCGACAGCGAGCAGATCAAGTTGAGAGTGCTGGGTATCATAGGTTAGCTACAACCATAAGGGATGTAGCTGACAGTTATGAATTAGAGGCTGAGCGAATTATTTCAACCAGCGACAATCCATATTAAACTCCTGTATAACGGATGTCTTTTACAGACCGGTTTCAGCTAAAAGTCAGTCTTTAATGTGAGAATTAGCTCTCAGGCTATTCATAAATAGGAAACCCATACCAGAATAAGGAAGGTATATGTATTATTCAGATACAAATCAAGTTCTTAGTAATATTGCCTCATATTTGAGTGAACGATATGGGGAAGACTTTAAGATGGATAGGGATGGCAAGCATGATCGCTATGCTACATATCAGTCAAAAAATTATTTCTTTAAAGTAATGACTGCCTTTATACAAGCAAGAGTGAACGAAGACTTTAACCAGCCAATAAATGAGCGTTTAGATAGCGTGCTAAGCGGTATCAAGATTCAGCCTAGAGAGGAATATTTATTGACTTCACGGCTTGTTGAAAGATCTTCTCCACATGAAATTCCTGTTGAATATTGTATTTCTCTACAATCAGCAGGCTAGTTACCTAATAAATAAAGGCAGTATCACTCTATGGGCTTGACGCGCTAATGCGCGTCACTGCTTTGGGTATTTCATTGTCGTGAACAGGCTATCAATGATTTATATCTCCCAGCGACCGTTCCTTTTGAACACGTATATATATTTCCTCACGGTGAACGGGTAGGGATTTTGGAGCTCGTATTCCTATCTTCACCTGATTGCCTTTGACTTCTAATACTGTGATTGAAACATTGGCTCCAATCCTTAAGTTTTCACCTGTCCGGCGTTTTAAAATCAACATAGTTATTTCCTACTGACAGTCAAACCATGGGTAAATCTTCTCTGATGGAAGGCTGAGAAAGTAACGTTGTGAGGAAATACGGGGTGGTGCGCGAGAACGGTAGGCATAGAAGAAGAAAAGGCAGGCACAACGCCTCCAGAGCTTGGGGAGTCGCTCCAAGCCGCTGAATGTTCTCCACTTTATTGAAGACGAGCGGGTTTCTAGCGTATGATCCATATAGCCATTTTGATAGGTGGTTTATCAATTTGGTCAGCTGGCCCTGGGTGTTGCTGCACCTTGGGTCAGCGCCTTTTACTTACTGTTACGTCACGCTACCGTTCTCCTGTGAGAGGATGGTTCTTTAGAAAACTCTTAGATGTCTTGATTCTCTCGAATCCCTTTGGCCTTTGGCCATCGGCCTTCAAAAGGCCACCCAATTCCGGCCAAAATACCAATAAATATCAATCGATTTTACGCAGCTTTGACACTAAAACAAACTGAATAAAATCCAATAAGATCATTTTTGTGCCTATATTTTTAATGGCGATGCCCTTTCCATTAAGTGCTTCAGGCCTGAATATCCGGTACGTAAGTCCCTTTCTACTCATAAGTAATTTTTCCAACCCGGACGATCCTATCGATAGATAGTTTTTTTCTGGATAGAAAATCTTCCAATTTTTGGAATCAGTTGACCAAATGATATGATGCGATTTCTTTTGAGTATTCTGATTTACCTTCGGTAGGGTGTAAAAGTGTATAAGTACTTCGGGTTATTAGCGTTAATATTTGTATCTGCCTGCGCTACAAATATACCGGTAGAAAAATTAAGTGGTTTAGAAGCAAGAACACACCTTGATCATGAATACTGGAGCGTCTCACTGCCGGGCAAATGGAGCTATGAGGATAGTGAGGGTATGATCATCGCCACATCTCCAGAAGGTCAATATGCGCTCTATATCACGGTTTATACCGCCTCAGCATCTGCACCCGGTATAGCCTGGGGCAACGAGGAGATTAAGCATCTTAAGTCTGGAAAATATTCAAGGCCGGGGTATCTTTTTGACTTTCAAAAAGAGCAAAGTTATGAAAAAAATGGCAATGCTTATTACGAGCTTGATGGCATAGATGTAAAGAATGAAATGAGGCTTTATAGCAAAGGAATACATCTGGGTAGTATATTCTATACAGTATCATTTCATGATTACTATTATACCGACTCTCTAGAATCAGACAGTATATTGGAATTGATTCTGAACTTGTTTGAGACAAAAGAAGATGAAATTAAGTGGGAAGCTATAGAAAGCCTAATCCAAGATAGTACAGCAAGTATAAGTTTTCAGCACAGCAACATTAACTGGCCTCAAATTTCCACCTGGTTGAAAGTAACTTTTGATGATCCCGACCAAAATGGGTTTTATGGCCAAATAAACGAGCTATGGATTAACTGTGAAAAAGATACTGGAACGGTAGTTACTACACGCTACTACGATAATCCAGTGTTTGGCATAAGCGACTGGAAAAAGTTAAGGCACCCCAACACACCTGTTGAGCCTGAATTAGTATACGAAATATGCAATTCATACAAAAAGGTTTAAACCAAACGCATACAAGACTTATAAATGGGGCGCTTCACTACCCAATCTCCCTTTCTGTAACAAGCTTCAACTGAATTGGTTGTAGGGTAAGCATGATCCTCTCGAATTGACCATAGAAGTAATTAAATGAAGAAAATCATCCCGATATCTGAACAGCAAGCAAAAGCAAGGTTAGCAGAACTTCAGGAAGCAAAGATATCTCATGCCTGGATAGGACATGGAAGTGCGATCTTTTTAGAATTGGGAGAGCTCACACCACCGAAACGAGGGAATAACCCTTCCGGTGAACAAACAATAATGATCGAATGGTCATGGAGACTAGAAGACAAGCAATCAATAGTACTGGGGAGTTGGAGTGATCAGACTAAAATTAACCAGCTTCCAGCATTATTAGTCGGAAGAAAGATAGAAACGATTAAACTCTTTGGCCGAATACCAGAGTTAGAAATATCCTTGAGCAAAGACCTTTGGTTACTGACATTTATGACAGATAAGAAGTATCCTGAGTGGTCAATTAGGTTTATAAATGGGCAATGGCTGGATTATGATAATGGTTCGTTTAACATTGAAATCACAAAAATTTAATAAAAGTATGAAGCCAAATTTTAGCTCCAAAAACTAGTATTTACTAACACTTATTTAGCACTCTTCTATTTTAATAGAAACACCTTCGGGATAAAGCGTTAATTATAAGACTTCCCAAATTTAGGAGACTCCCTGTAAGCAAAGATATTGTGGGGCTTCTTATTAGCCCCACTAGGTTATATTGCTATAAAAGAGCAACGTCGTTTTAACCTAAGTTAGAATGCTGCTACGAGATTCTCCGAGAAGTTCAACCCTTTCAGCTCAGCCTCTTCTACAAGAGACTTGAAGCGGTCTCCACAATAGAGATTCGCACAGCGGTCAAATCGAGTCTTGAAAATTAAATTTGAAGCAACATCTTCATCGGTGAAGCCGATGTTTTTAATTCCCATCCAAAGATCATCTTGAATATCAGCCTCACTTACGGACTTGTCGGCGGAAACCGCATTCAAGCAGTTAAAGATTACATAGGGCTCACCATCCAGGGTAATAGGCAGGAACTCCCCGTACGGCGCAAGCTCTTTAGAAAGCACCGAGTGGGCTTTGGATGAGAGCACCAAGTGTGCTCCATTCCAAGTAGTGATATCAGGTTTCACGCTCTGATCTAAACCTTCTACCTGGATAAAAGCCCCTCCATGATCCTCCCAAATATCCTTAATAGACTTATTGTCCCAAGGATAATTCTTAAAGGCTTTCATACCGCCCATACGTTTACCCACGGTGAACATTAGCTTCTTGAGGTCAATACTGAGATTCAAAAAGTCTTCGTGGTTAAAACTGATCCTATAAGTCATTGCCCATTCCAATTCTTATCAGAAGGCGCTGTCACCTTCTCCGGTTGAGTACCATTCTTCAGGTGTGTACGAATAATGGTCAACTTAGCGCGTATTTCAGATTCACTATTAAGGTTATTGATTTGGCCGTAAACCCAACGTTCATAATTGTGCGTGTGGATCTTACTATGAGGAGTTGCTTTAGGCATTGCCCAATGACCGTTCTGCTCGCTTGAGCGCGGCATCCACACACCGTTATCAGGATCATTTATCCTAACATCGTGCATGAAAAGTGTCAGTCGGACATCGGCGGTAGCAGGTAGCTTGCCTTTCCCTTCAACAATATGGTGAGCTGTGTACTCTTTACTAGGCTTGGCCCTACCAACTAGACGTAGGTTTGTTTCAAGAACTTCAGTAGGGTGGTGCCTCTCCTGCTCATAGGCTTCTATACGCTCTTCATCGTCCTCTATACCCCGAAACTCATCTCGGTACTGCTGAAGCTGGCTCTGAACCGAAACCATTGACATGATGGTTCGGCGTTCATGCTTTAATTGTTCCATTTCCACCTTGAGACCTGCCAAGCGCTCCTTCCGCTGCTCTTCGGTTTCACCCGCCACTTTCAGCTTACGATAGTGATAGTTCTTACAACGATTCTCATATTGTTGAATGCAAAGGTCTAGTGGGGAGAGCTCCCAAACATGGGGCGTCACACGTCTACCGTGGTCGTATTCCATCAGTCTTCTCGGTAAGGTGGTTTTAACTATGGCTAAATTGTCGATGGACATGACAAGTGAGTCCAGGGACTTAATAGCTTAGTAAGCTCGATATGAGACCCAATTATCAAAAATATCATTATTAGAATAGTGTGAAACTAGAAGTATCAGATATGTATAGAATTCGGGGAAAAATCAGGCTGATTCTTGCACGCTTGTACCGCATAGATAATACACTTTCAAAATGGAGTCGTTAGTTATGAGTTATTTAGTTGATAGTGATTTTGAAAAGTATTATTCACTTGCGCTAGATGTCCCAGATCTTGCAGAGAAAATGCCATCCTATAGTCAGCGATTTCGTGCAAAACCGAGGCTAGATAAATGGATAGCTCCCAAAGCGCACTTCTACGCTAGTGATAATTTCACAGGTAAAGAAGAATCTATACCAGACATAACTATTTGGGCTTTATGAAATATGGCTCTAAGCCCTAGAGCATTTCCGGCTCTAAAAAATATTCTCAAATCATCTGGTGAGTTCTTACCACATCGCACTATTCAGGCAACTTTTAAACTCTTGATATTTTCCAGTAAGTAATATGATATGCTTAGTTTGAGTAGTCTGTGAAATTCAAATGAAAAAGCGCAAGAAATTACTTTGGCTCAGCCTTCTTACTGTCTCTTTAATTGGAGTCGGATTCATACTTGGAATGTTTGGTAGTGCCCTAAAGCCTCCAGCAAATGCTGGTGAACTATCTCCTAGTATTGATATAGCTGATCTAGAGCCAGGGGAAATACTTACTCGGGATGTTCATTACGAGAAGGCGCGAGACATAAGATATATAATTTATAAGAATTATGAGTCGGAATTTATAGTTTTCAGCGTTCCCCTCAGAGATGGCATGGTAGATATGCCAGACTTAAAGTGGTGGAGGTGGGGCCCAGAATGTAGAAACTTTGGTCCGACCATGAAAAACGGTAAGGTAGTCCCAAATAGCCAGTTCAAATGTCATGACCACGAATTAAATACGTGGCTAGCTAAAGAAAATGTCTGGGATCTTAATGGGAATAACCTCGGTAAATATACAGAAGACATGGAAAGAGTAAAATTTTCAATAAAAGGCTTTGACCTTTTATTACATATGTATTACTAGAAAATTAACCAAAATCTCCTCCTTCTGTTATTGAGCTTTATAATGTCTGACATGCTTCATTATGAAAGAACTAAAAGTATAAACTAATATGGGATTAACAAATTATTTAGTATGTAGACTTAGTATCGCGATGCTATGTGGGTTCATCTCATATTTATTGGTAGCGACTTTTCCAACCCTTATTGCTCCAGAACTGGCGGATTTTTATAGAACACTAGGGATGTATTTCCTTTATACAGCCGTTGTTCAATTAGCAGGGTTGTTATTTTTGATGTTTGGGAGCAAGCGATTACTGAATATCACAAATTTGGTTTTATCCTTGATGTGTTTTATACCTATAATAATTTACTTTATAAAAATTGCTCCAAATGTCCTGAGTTAACAATATTGGTACGATCGAGCCTTTTCCGCTGAACTACTATCGCTTTGTGGCTATAGAACTTACTGTAAGTTCTGAGTATTCCATTGAACAGGTAAAGGTACTATTATCCAAATAGATCCTGTTAATGGTTGTAAGTAATGAAAGCAAAATTACAAGAATTAATTAATGATAAACCCATAGAACAAAGCCCTCATTATCTTTTGAGTCAAGAATTGGAGTTCGATTTTTTTAAGTCCATTTCTACATTTGCTATGGCATTTATAGGCGGTATTGTTACTCTCAAAACTGCTCTTGGTATTGATACACCCATTAGTGAAGGATTCACTTTCTCTTTGGTTGTCGCCATGATATCAGCTTTATGTGCCTTTCACGCACAACATGAATTAATTAGCGACCTACGTAATGGTCGAACCCCCAGTAAAATAAAGCAGCTATTCAGGTTTTTCCCCGGACCTATCCTCCTTGGAGTGGCTATCGGATCGGCCTTTACCTATTTCGAAAGCTCATTGCACTAACAGTATTAACTTTATAATTTGTTTAAGCACTCTGGTCTCTAAACGAGTAATCAGAATAGGGGGTAAGGAGAATCTGCTGTATTCTCATCCCCTGAATTTGTGGTACCACAATATTGGAACGAAACAATCAATTGCACAACAGCCGTGAACTGATGAATTTATGTGTAAGTAGGAATATCCCCCAATGAAATGGAGCAAGCTGAAATCTCTAGTTGAAGAAAAGTTTTCTCCATCCCTGGATGGCTGTATCTCTATCAATAGTACCAGTTATGGAAACTGTTCATGTGGACATGCCTGGCTTACTCTTGATAAAGAAGTCATAGCAAACTTCTGTACAAGGGCCTTTTGGAATAGAGCGAGTGGTGATTACTATAGAAAAGATAATCGCTGGGTTACTGATTCCGAAGTGCCTGTGCATGTAAGTGAAAAGCAGAAAATATCCTATGGTGAGATGGAATATGGAGAGTTATCTCGGCAAGATGCCTATCAAGCCTGCTGGGAATTCGTTCATACCCTCAAAGTGGATGAAGCTCTAAACTCCGACAATCCATTGATTCAATCCCTAGCCACACTGGATAGGCGTTTAGGTAAGCGTAGACTCAAAGAGATTGATACAGCAACTTTACATCCATTAGCAAAGAAATTATTGAGCATAAGATTGGAGTCTGAAGGTATTAAAGCCCCAGCAATCACGGAACAAACCTCTTCAACGCAACATCCATAGGTTATTTAATTATCTAAGTATCCAGCAAGCCATCAAGATAATATTACAAGGTTTAGATAGCAGGGCCATTTACTCCAACACTTAACACCAGGCATACCCGGTACGATAGTCCACTTTTCAGAAATGTAGCTCCAAATATAGATAACGCGCTCTGATTTAACATAAAACTTTGGGCGAAGATTATCTATCACACCCCATTTTTTTATTTCTTATTCTCGGTGTAATGCTATGTTATTTCTTGCGTTAGTAGCATCAAGGTCCAAAGGCTTCCAAGTGCATACCTACTATACACCGTACTAACTTTCTGATTCTTAATGATTTATGTCTGTGATTGATAAATATCAAAAATAGAAGATGTGAAATAGCTCCGTTTTTAGAGCGATATTATCAGCCAAAAATACACTATAACAAACTCAGCAGTACAGGATCTCTATTTTCACTTCCTTGACCCTAATTGGCTATTGTCATCTAATCAAATCGTTCTCGATAAGGAAATTCCACAATAATAACAACTGGGAAGTTAGGTATGACAAAGACATTTTCACAGCATGCTGTAGACAAGATTAATTCTATTATGAATGATCACAGCAATCATGTTGGTAGCCAGCTTAAAATAGGTAACCCCACAAAATATAAAAATCATATTTCTAGCGATTGTATAACAATGGCAATTTGGGTTCTTAAATATAGTTTTGAGAAGCTTGGAAAGCTTAATTCCAGCAAGCGAGTGGGTGGACTTGGAGAAAAAGGTACCGAGTTAGCAAAATACTTGATTAATACTCATAACTGGAAAGGCGTATATTATAATCCTGACGTTAAGCACCCTAGTGATGGTCTTGGTGAACATATTGCGAGCTACTACAATCAGGTAAAGAAAAACTGTACCTATAGTGTCAGTCGTGTGCCGATCAGCAATACTGTTATAAACTATAAGCCGAGCAAAAATAAAGTGACCACCTATTTGGATTTAACCAAGAAACAAGACGCAGATTACAACACATTTTCAAATATTCCATTTGGACTGGGAATGTCAAGTGGCGGTAGGCATGTATGGCTTTATTCAAAAGAGTTTGTGTACGAATCACACTGGGAAAAAGAAGCTGGCGATGGATTATATACTAAGACACAATTAAAAATGTTTCCCTGGCTCTCAGGAATTATTGTTGTACCACCAGACACGCACAACCTTTTAACTATTACTTCCACCAACTGTAAGTAATTATATTTATGCTAAAACCTATAAAAATCCTACTACTATTTTTAATGACATTGTCATCCTTCACCTGTGCTAGCACGGAAACGGATGATGTTAAACTGGACAAAGCTCAAGTTAATGTTGTTTTACGAGAGTGGAACAAAAAAGGATTCGGCGATAAGATTGAAACAACTACATTAACGATAATAACAGCTCCAGATTACAAGGGTGATATCGTTATTTTACGTGAAAATGAGCCAAAACGTGGTTTCACTGCGGAAGTTTACAAACCAAAGCCAAATGCACTGAACCCTGAGCTATGGGAATTTATATCTGGTGATATTGAAAAATCCATAGTGAAACAACCTAATGGCAAATTCCATTTATCCGAGATGGTTGATAAAGGGGTAAGAATAGAAGTTATCGACCTAAGCAATGAAAATAAATAGCTATATAATTTAGAGTAGCAACCCAGAGCCCCATAGATTTGTCGTTTGCATTACTACTTTCTATGGAATTTGGATAGCTACTCTATTCGTCATAGCCAGACTATATTCCTCCGATTTAAGATCAGCTCTATTTCTAGACCATCACAAGTTTCTAATGGTTGGGTACATTATCCAAGAGATAAGACAGAATCATCAGAACTTCTGTAAATTTGATTTTAACGTAACCAGTTTTAGGAGATATATTTCATTGAGCGATAAGGTGAATATGAGAAATAAAGCGCGTAGTTTTGCTATTCAGGCACATGGGGACCAGCGGTATGGTAGCTTCCCATACTCGGTTCACCTTGATGAAGTAGCTAAAATCGCTAGCGAGTATGGTGAAGAGGCCGAAGTGGTAGCATATCTTCACGATGTAATTGAGGATACCGATGTAACAGCTAAAGAGATTGAAGATATATTTGGCGAGCTGGTATCCAGGTGTGTGTGCATACTCAGTGATGAGCCGGGAGAAACCAGGAAAATAAGAAAATCTGCAACATATCAAAAAATGGCCAAGGTATCGGGATCAGAAGAGCTTGCTTTACTAGTAAAGGCCGCTGACCGCCTAGCCAACATGAGAGCTTGTCTTCGATCAGGTGATAAAGCTTTTCTTAATATGTATCGAGGAGAATATGAAGTCTTTCGTCGATCAGCCTATCGGCCAAACCTCTGTGACAAAATTTGGTCAGAAATAGAAGAAATACAAAATTTATATCACGGTAAGTAGGAGAGATGATTTTGAATATCACAGGGAGATGAATAAGATCATCAAGGTAAAAATATTGTTAATTTACTTACAGTTTATAAATCGATAATACAATCTCAGCAAAAATACTTCTACACGATTTATGATAAAAGGACTTCTAAATGACCCCGTTGATTCATCCTACTCAGCCGCTCTTGGAGCACAATATCTTTTCTAGTTTGCTATCCAGCTTAATACGCTAGTTCGTAGGTAGCATGCTGATCTGATATCTGACAGTTTACATTCCTGCTTGCTTTGCCCTTTTCGCTAAGCTATAAGAGAGTTGCTCCTTACTAGGGGCAGGCAAGTAAAAGGTCATATGTATCAATGAAAAAGCTGCTTAAAATATCAACGTTTGTTAGTTGCTTTACAGTTTTGTCAGCTGGAGGGGCGTTTCTCTTTTCACCCCCCATAGCTTGCAGCACAGATTACGAGTTTCAAAAGTCCCTTGTTGTAAAACATATTGAATCTAAAGGTTGGCCAATAAAATATCTGATTCCAATGGATAATCCTGATAACAGTTGCCAAGCAAGTTTTCTTTATAGATCAGACAATCAACACATAAAGTTTGTTGTTGTCGCCGGCACTAAAGTGACATGGTGGGACTTCAATGAACGCGATTAATAGAAATTCCAAAAAACTGGCACTATTGAACAGCTAGTTATGTATCAAGTAGGAAGAAATGAATGGCAATAAAATGCCCTGAGTGCAAGTCGAAAAATGTAGATGAAGTATTCCCCTTTAGTTTTTCTAAGTCGCGCTGCCCAGATTGTGGTTTTGAATACATTTTAAGTATTTGGTACCGCCTATCTGTTCATACGTTCTTGTGGTCGGTGCTGATATTCTTAGTCATTCCTTTTAACTTTATTGTGTCAGCTGATAATGTTTCTAATACAGTAGGGTTTACATTGATTGGCTTGATGATGATTTGTCCTATGGCCTACTGGTATATCACGTATACATGCTATCGCGTAGAAACTCCCAATAGGGTTAGTAAAACCAATTTTTTGATTTTTTGGGTTCTTACAGTGGCAACATATACCCCAGCAGTTATCTATATAGCAGGCTCTAATGCATAACAATGCGCTGTATATCAAAGGCCAATTTTGTGCATTTTTACCCAGTCGCTGCGCTCCCATTATCGTGCATAAAGCGTCCAAAACTGTCCGCAGCTGAACGTGGCGATATTAATCAATTAGTAACATCAGCCTTAAACTAAAGAAGAAGAAAATTGAAATATCTACTCCTGATTCTTATCTTTCTTACCATTTGCGGCTGTGCTTCTCAAGAGCCGAGAGAAATTTTGTTACCGAAGATCATGAATATTGAAGGTAAAAATTTCATTTCTGCAAATGTATTTAAAGAGTATGAATTAGAAATTAGCAGGCCAAATAGTGGCGAATTCAGCGTAAATATACCGGAAAAAGAAGCACCCAATTACTATGCATGCGGTGGAGTTTACTGGGACGATTCCCTATATGCTCAAAAGATTCTAGAAGAAGCAGATTTAGTATTGGATTTTAAGGGCGTGAAAGAAATTTGGGTCCCAATTGAAGGCGAGCCTAAAAAACCATATATTTTCGAAGTTCGGTAGCATAGCGAGTTCCTGTATCCGATTGTGTACACTCTTTTCGCCATACTGAAGCAGGACGGTTTCATTCCGATAAGGCAAGAAGGAATCAATACGTTATGAGAATAGCCACATTATTTATATTGCTTTTTTTCGCTACATTTAGCTATTCTGAAGAGATTACCAATTGCCCCCCACAACTTCAACGAATTGAAGGATATGACCCGAGTTATCCAATCCGAGAGAGCCGACAACCTGTAGATGGCTGGGTAGTTCTAACCGCTCGCCTTAATCCGGATGGGGGGTTAGAAGAGATCGACATTGTAGAATCAGTGCCAGATAATTTTTTTGATAGATCTGTTTTAAAAGCTGTAAGAAGTTGGAAGTTCGACTGGTCGGGTAGCTGGTGTAAGTATAAAACTAAGATTAGCTTCGTATTTAGTGGCTGACCATTTTATGATTAAGTCACTTACAAGTAAGTTATATAAATTATGAAAAGATACGGCTACAAATTCGCCAAAGATGATGGCGGGCTATCTAGATTGAGTGGACTCCGCTTCTTTATCGGGCTATGTACTTTTTTCAGTACAATCGCCAGCTTGATTTTCTCTGGTGAGAGCTACTTAAAGCTATACTTAGCCACACTCTTCGCTTTTTGGCTTGCGGCCTTCTTGGTAGAAGTTATCCCCAAAGTAAGATCCTATCCAGTTATATTTTCCGCACTAACGGCAAGTATAATTTTCTGGATTGATCAGAGAAATGTTTTCATAGTCCGTCATTGTGAAAACTGGAAATGTGTTAATGTTGAAGATTTAAGCGGTAAAATAATATATTTGGGTTTTTGTGGATTAGTAATAATTGCTTCTCTGTGGTCTTTGCGAAGACAGTCACACTAACGCATATAGGTATCATTCGACCCATTGGCACGAAAATGTTATATGGATATAGTGCACCAATAAACGACATAGCTTCAGCACACAATAGTAGTTTATAATTTATTTAAAATTTAATTCCTGTGCGACATATACCATCAATAATTGCTGCAATTCTTATTCCTTTGATAGTACTTTTGTTAATGGCCGGAACGTTAGGATTTTCTAAAATAAATTCAGCCGGCCCAGCATTTATTTTTATTTTTTCAATCTCTATATCACTAGCACACATGATTATTTATGTACCACTTGCATTAATCATAGAAAGATACTTTGGGTTAAATCTATTCAAATGTATTTGTCTAGGCCTAATTGTTGGCTCACTATACCCTGGAGTTAATGCTTGGCCGTATCCTGATGGAAGTTACATTGGTAAGGTTGAAGATACTTTAATGGGCATAGATGTGATCAAAGCAATTAATGGCTATCCAACGCTTTGGGGTTGGTTAATTTACCTAAAGCATGTACTTACAGTAGGCCTCCTTTTTGGAACCACTAGCGGTTTAGGTTACGGTCTTTTTTATAAAAGGCCGGTATCCTCTATCCATAGATAGAGAGATCTAATTGTTATAGATAAATTCATCAACACTTCATTAATGGCCCTCAAGTACACTGAATTTTTTATGTCATACGGTTCTACAGAGCACTTGAGATAAAAGTACAATGTATTGCTGATACGAAAGTTAAGGTTGCAACATGGCATGACTCAGGAGCGATTAGCACAGATTACATGGCTCAGTGTGCGTACCGTTCAGCGCACCGAAAGAGGTCAACATTTTGGCTCGCAATTACCAAATAGAATAAGAATCTAATTTCTCTGGTATTGTCGCTCTTTATAAGAGCCATAGTTTAGTCAGATTAAAAGTGCTTGACCGGTAAAGCCCCTAATATTTTAGGGACTTAATAAGATTGTCAGTTAAGTAAATTTACATGGCAAATTTCTGATTATAGTTTTGCCTGCCCCCAAAAGGTTTTGCAGATTGACTTCCAGAGTTTGCCGACTAGATCCTGATTGGAACGAGAGGCAGATTCTACAATTGCTCTATGTAGCTCCTTTTCAGATTCAGTAAATTCGCTTCTATATTTTTCTTCAATCTGTGCATAGGTCAGCCCTTTTGCCTTCATAAACCAAGATAAGAGCTGCCCTAAGTAAGATATTTTTTCTCTTGTTTTTTTCAGCTCATGATTTCTCTGAAGTACAGCGCCCTCACCTAACATCTTCCAAATACCAGCTTCAATCTGTTGAGCTTGCTCTGCAGTAAGCTGCTTATCTTTAGTTGCTTCTTCAAACATTTCATCTGCAAGTGCCTGTACGTTATCTGGCATAGTTGAAAGTGGAAGGGAATATTCTCGCTCTCTGATTTTATAATCTTGAATAGTTGCCTGTAATATATAAATTACCGCAGCAATTAATGTGGTGATAAATTTCATTGTTATGCCTCTGTTGATTGAAGATTTTATATAAGTATTTTGAACTCAAGCTGATCCTCTAAGAGCTAAGAAATATCGGTATAAGTTCCTCCTAAAAAGACTGGATTAGGACCCTACTGATGGATCAAGAAAGGAAGACATGCACCAGATCTGAGCATAAAAATCACATACCTGAAAAATGCTATAAATTTAATAGATAGAATTTTTACAGAAATTTATTTGATAAGTGATATATCAAGTTCTATAGAATATATATCTAGACTCACCAAACAGAATGACATGCTTTTAATAGAATAAGCTTACCTGGAAAAATATCTGTCAGAGGGAAAACAAACGCCAGAATTTAAATTAAAAATTTTTAAATATTAGAGTTTTATGATTTTTTTGATATTTTCAACCTACTTTAGACAAGGCCATTCTCACTACTAGCATACTTATCTAGTAAGACATAGGTTTACCAAATAGTAACCACATTTAATTTCCATGCTTCTTTAACGGACAATAAGCTGAATCAAGCTAGACATTAACCTTATGATATCTATGAAAAGCTCTTTCTTTCATATTTTATACAATTCTGTTCTACGTCAACATTCTGTGAGGACTTACATTATATCTACAATGTAAATATGAGATCCTGAAGGTAATTATTTGTTGAAAAAGTTCTATTTAATATAGATACCCACCAACCATTTAGGCACGGTTTTCAACGCTCAGACTTCGATTGCGCCCAATTCTTGTGCGTTACTTAGAAAAAGTAAAATTTTTAAACTTCTATCTTCTTTTTTATCCCCCCTAATATCTTTTTTTTACGTCTTCAATCTAGTTGGGCCCCAAGGAAGGCAGTTTTGGCCTTGAAAAAAAATAATAGTGAGCATAAGAGAGAGAAACTCAGTATGATGATGCGCCTTCGTAAACAAAAAAATTTGATTGCTCAAGCAATCCCCGCCGCAAACCCAAACGACTATTCAACCCCCTGGTACAGTGTGGCAATTGCCTGTTTGGTAATAAATACTGCATCTGTGGCAGCATTTGCCCAGGAGGGGCAAGGGGACAAGCCCAGTAACTATTCTGGTTCGGCTATTGAAGAAGTTACGGTTACCGCACAGAAAATTGAGGAAAGCATTCAGGATGTGCCTATTGCAGTCTCTGCGCTATCTGGGGATAACATGGATGCTTTAAAGATCGAAGGGGGCAATGAACTGTTGCGAGCCGTTCCCAATGTTAACTTCTCCAAAACAAACTTTAGCTCATACAATTTCTCTATTCGAGGAGTGGGAACTCAGTCAATTTCTGCCAGTAGTGATCCTGCCGTTGCAGTAAGCTTTAATAATGCTTCTTTAATCAGGAATCGTCTGTTTGAGCAGGAATTTTTTGATGTACAGCGGGTAGAAGTTCTGCGTGGCCCTCAGGGCACATTATATGGTCGTAACGCCACTGCTGGTGTGGTTAATATGTTACCAATCATGCCGGAAGATGAATTCGCCTCAGAGATTGAGGTTGAAGTGGGCAATTATAATAGTAAGCGTACCAAGGGTATGTTGAATATACCGCTGGGTGAAACCATGGCTTTCCGCTTTTCTGGAGCCATGACCAAGCGGGATGGCTTTGATTACAATACTTATACCAAGAATGATGTTAACGACCGAGATCTCTACTCCACGCGTGCCATTTTTGAATGGACTCCCAGTGATAAGTTTAATGCTAATTTGATTTGGCAACACTTTGATGAAGATGACAAGCGATCCCGCACTGGTAAGCAGCTTTGTACTACTGACCCCGGTGATGACATGGTCGGGAACACAGAGACAACAAGTCTATCAAAAGGTATGACAAGTCAGGGCTGTTTGCCTGGTTCGCTATACAGCGCAGATGCTTTTGATGCACCCAATGGAACGGGGCTCGCCTATATACTTTCAGCAGCGGGGCTGATTGACCCATACCTTTTTGGAGGTAGTTTATCAGACTGGAAAGATCCCTACAGCGGTGTAGAGCAGTCGCGAGATTTACGTGAAATATCTACTAGTTTTGACCCAGTATTTCGTGCGGAAAATGACTTGGTACAGCTGAATTTTGAATGGGCTTTATCTGATACCCTCACCTTTTACTCCCAGTCTACCTATGCTAAGGATGATTACTATTCTTCACAGGATTATAATCGGTTTACCACTGGCGCGGTCTTTAATGACCTAGCAGAAATAGGTGATCAGTGGTCATTGGGCCCCACCCCCGGAGGCATTTATACTGACCCACAACTTGGTCCTTCTGACGGTATTTTGGGAGTTGATATCAGCCGTTCCGATAATGAACAGTGGAGCCAGGAATTCCGGTTGCAGACTGCATTTGATGGGCCCTGGAATTTTTCTTTCGGTGCGAACTACCTGAATTTTGAAACCCAGGATGACTACTTTGTCTTTAATAATATGTTCACCATGATTGCTGAATATGTTTACAGCCGGGGAACAGATGAGGATGGCAATAATATTCCGATCAATTGCGTTGACCCCACCACAGATTTAGTTGGGTCAGACTGTATATATATCGACCCTAATTCCCTGGAAAATATTGATGAAATGGGACACAACTACTTCCTCAGTCGTAACTTAGTAGATACCCGTTCCTGGGCTGTATTTGGGGAGGCATATTGGCAAATCACGGACGATGTAAAACTTACCACAGGCCTCCGGTATACTGATGACGAAAAAACTACTACCCCTATATCCAGCCAGTTATTACTTGGTACGTATCATGAAGATGGTATTACTGTTCCAGGTAACAGCTCAGGTGGATATACGCATATGGGATATCCTGAAGGGGAGAAGTTTTCTCAAAGCTGGAAGGAGTATACCGGACGAGCGGTGCTGGACTGGCGAACAGATACCCCCTTTACCGATGATACAATGTTCTATGTTTCTTTTGCTCACGGTTATAAAGGAGGCGGCTCCAACCCACCACGGGCGGAGATTGACCCTGCGCGGGTTCAATATCAGCCACTAGACAACACTTTTGAGCCGGAATTCGTAAATTCCCTTGAATTCGGCACCAAGAATGTTTTGCTGGATGGCCGCCTAAACTTAAACGCAACTGCCTTCTATTACGACTATACCGACTACCAGGTTTCCCAGATTGTTGACCGTATCGCATTAAACGAAAACTTTGATGCAGAAAGTATGGGACTGGAGTTAGAGCTGGCATGGCAAATGACAGAGAGTACCAGGATGAATATGAATGTGGGTTACTTGAGAACCCGCATAGCGGAAGGGGAGGAATCCATAGATGTCATGGATCGTACCCAGGGGAATGAAGATTGGACCGTTCTGCGGCCCTCCTTACAGGTACCTTCCAACTGTATTGCCCCAGTCGAGTATGTTGAAGCTGCTATTGCTTTGGAGCCTATATTTTTCATGACACCCCTATGGGCATTATGTGCAGGCTCAAGCCAGTGGGGGTCATACTCTGATGCGATTGACGCTCCCCTAAGATATGATCAAATTTTAGCTCTTTTCGGTTACGATCTGCCCCAATATAATCCCCTAACAGATGCCCCAAATGGCGGGCGTGGTTTTTCTGCTGACCTAAGTGGCAATGAATTACCAAATGCTCCTAAGTTAACGTTTAACTTAGCAGTGGAGCATGTTATTCCCCTTTCAGATTGGGAATTAGCTTTACGTGCAGATTACTATCGACAGTCTGAGAGTTATGCGCGGGTTTATAATACCGAGTATGACCGCTTAAAAGCCTGGGATAACTTCAATGCGTCAGCGACCCTTACTCATCCGGAATCAGAATTGCAAATGCAGTTGTATGTGAAGAATATCTTTGATGATACGCCTATCACAAGCGCCTTTACCAATAGCGATGACTCCGGCCTTACCACCAATGTATTTACCCTGGATCCGCGTATTATAGGCTTTAGTCTAAATAAGCGTTTCTAATTTTTATATTTCCAGTAAGACACTAATGGTTCTATAGTGTCTTACTGGTATTTCAGACTGGCTATGCTTGAAAATACCTCCATTTCTAATTTTCTTATCACTCATATAAATCATCGATCAATCGTATAGCCGGCGGTTGGTGATTGTTTGCTAGGGCTAGCCACACACCTCCCAATTGTACTTTATTTTGGGAATACCCTAGTCTCCCTACATTGTCTTCTTATTAAGACCTAAAGTAACTTTGAGCCGAAATGCAAGTTTATACAATCTATAGACAAATAGTTTGGCAAAAACTATATATCTGTACATTTGGTAAATTATTAACGTGCCGAGTTAATGAAGCGAACGGGTCAACTAATGGCAGGCATATTAAAAAAAGAGGATGAGAAATTTTTTTGCAGATAATGATTGATATTTAGAAACAGATATCTTGGTTTTTTTATGAATATAAAAATGTGGCCAAGTAGAGTAGCCAGTACTTTCTGACTACTCTACTTTAGATATTGGGTTTTTAAAGGTTACTTATGGCACGAAAGATGCCTGGGGATTTGTGGAGATAGTACCGGTTATTTTGCAGTCGCTACCAAAACCTACGCTTGGGAGTACCGCGGCATTAAAAGTAATTTCTCCGGTTGATTGGTTAAAACTACCGGTAATATCACCAAAACAATTGCCGGTAATAGCTGCAACAGTTACATCTTTTAGGGTAACGGTATTCCCTGCATTACCTACCAATGTATAGGGCAGATTGGTAAAGCTAACTGACCCACAAAGGAAACCAGTATTCAATGACAAGCTGCCCACAGAGGCGTTACCTGCTGAATTTGTAGTAGAACTACCAGATAGACCACAAGTAAGGTTTATACCCTTAGATACTTTTATATCACCTACATTGGCCAGGCCAATGGTACCTTGGGGAGACCAGGTGTCAGCGGCTGCACCGGTGCTAACAATTGCCAGGGCGAGCGCGGTAAGGATCTTTTTCATGTTCATTATTTCCTATTTTTAGTAATTAGAATAGGTAGAAGTATGAATACGCTGGGTATTCATCCCTTACGGGTAATGCATCTACATTAATCATCGCTGGAGAAGAAAAAAATTGGGCCCACTTAAACTGCAGTAATATTCAACTTCCAAGTCCTCTTATCTCCACTCCTATAAGACGCTTTTCTCCGTCAGTTCGGAGGGATACAAATTTTGATAAACATGGTATTTGATGCCAGTTTTAGTTATATTTTTTTCGTGAGGATAAATATCGGGAGCGCTTATTAATTTTATGAATTTATAAATTACTTAATGATTTTCATTTATTCGTGAATATATTTATTTATAATAAGTAAGCCACAATCTGGGGGCGTAAAACTCTTTATCTTTGTCTGCTTATCCTTAATTTCTTGTTACTAAATTTGAATATTTTTCAAATATTGAGTTTCAAGTAATCGAAGGTTTTAAGATAAATATTTTTGTCTCCTATCGATGTTCGAAAATCAGATAGACTTCAGACGATAAAGTGGCATATAAAGTAGCGTTTTAGGAAAAGCAGAGTGCTACGGGGAGCAGCAAGCACAGAATAGGAGAAAGAGAGATTTTAGCGTATAACTCACATATCTAAATTGATGTTCAAATGATCAATTTGATTTTGTACTTCTAAAAGTTGTTCAGCTCGTTCTAGGGTTTGTCATTCCGTTTTTGCCAAAAGATTATCTCCTCACTAAAATCTATCTCTAGCTCTTATTACGCCAGTATCCCGAGATCTTGAGTGCGTTGGCTTTATTTCGCAGCTTGGGTAGTTCTTCTATTTGAGGGCCCTGTCAGTAATAAACCGCTCTTTATTTATCATACTAGGGATTTAGTCGCTGTGCCTTGCACTCAGTGCAGTATTGGGAGTTAGAAGAAATAAAGATAAGCATGGGTCGAACATGTGATTGAGGATAACGGTATTTATGGTTACCCTCTTTGCAGTTTGGAAAGAGAAGGCGGTATCGCCGCCCTACCTGATGCTGATAGCCGTCGGCTTTAGCGGAATCAAACGCTGTATTTCTAAAAATATTTAAACGCAACTGCACTATTTATACTTATGGTCTAGAACGGGATAAAGCAGTTATAAACTCACCCCTCCTCCTGCACCTCACCATAAACATGATAAATCTCTGGCACCTGGCCGCGGTCGTCCATCCGCATTCCCAGATCTCTAATCAGGCCGTCGCGAATATCGTAGATCCAGCCGTGCAGGCTGAGGCGTTGGCCTCGGTCCCAGGCGTGCTGGACTATTTTGGTCATGGCCAGGTTTTGTACCTGTGCCATCACATTTAATTCACAAAGGCGCGCTGAGCGGGATTCTTTATCGAGGGATTCCAGCTCTTGCCTGTGGCGGGCGTAGACATCCTTGATATGGCGCAGCCAATTATCCACCAAGCCACATTCGCTGTGGCCCATGGCAGCCTGTACGCCGCCACAACCGTAATGGCCACACACCACCACGTGTTCCACCTTGAGTACTTCTACGGCGTATTGCAGTACCGAGAGACAATTAAAATCTGTGTGTACCACCACGTTGGCGATATTGCGGTGAACGAACAGCTCCCCCGGTGCCATGCCCACAATCTCGTTGGCGGGCACGCGGGAATCGGAGCAGCCGATCCATAAATACTTGGGTACTTGCAGGCGGCTCAGGCGTTGGAAAAACTCCGGGTCCTGTGCCGTCCTATCTTCCGCCCAAGCGCGATTACGCGCGAACAGTTGGCGAATCTCTGCCACCTCAGTGGGCCTCCCCCGATAAGTCCAGGCCGGATATTTGCGCGGCCTGCACCATTTTTTGCAGGTAGTCGCTGGTCATTTGGCGGCGGCGTTTTTCGGTCAGGTATTCCTCGATACGCTCCGAGACATATTCGTATTCCAGTGGGCGGCCCGGTTCGCATTGCTCCACATAAATCAGGTGCACACCGTATGGAGTCTCCACGGGTTCCGCTACCAATCCGGTGCCCTGCTCGAACACTGCGCGCTCAAAGGAGGCGACGGTATCACCGCGCCCTACTTGGCCGAGGCTACCACCGGCTTCGGAGGAGGAGCAGGCTGAGTGGGATTGGGCCAAACGAGCGAAAGATTGCAGCGGATTGGAGTCGGCGCGAATCTGTTCCAGCATATTCTCGGCAGCGGTGCGAGCCTTGGCGCAGGCCTCGGAGTCATCCGGTGCGGCCGGGATCAGGATATGGCGTACTTCTGCGAGGGGATCGGAGCGGAACTTATACGGGTGGGCTTCGAAGTAAGCGCGGCACTCAGCGTCGGTTGCCGGGTTCACCTGTAGCTCGCCTTTTAATAGATCTGAGACTGCGCGATCGAAAGCCTCACTGTGCAAGTCTTCGTCGGCAGCGCAGAGACCCTGCCCTGCAGCTCGATCTCGTAACAGCCAGCCGATAACCAGAGCACGTGCGGCGCAGTAGATCGCCTGACGCGGAGAATCGGCAGGCTGGTACTGCATTTCTTGGTAGATCAGGTCGGCGGGGATTTCAGTTCCGTTAACGGCCACTACCTCGGCCATCTCAAATTCTCCGCCTGCAGCATCAGTGGCCAGTAATGTATTCATGACTCAACTCCACACTGGGCCCGCTCATGGCGGGCCATTTAATAGTTACAGGGATTAGCGCGCGGCTTTGGCGCGAACTACCTGGTAATTGCGGCGGAAGTACTGCACCGGAACACTCCATACGTGTACCAGGCGGCTGAAGGGGAACAGCAGGAACAGGGTCATGCCGAGGAAAATATGCAGCTTGTAAATGATGTTCACTCCGCTGATTGCAGCAGCTGCACCGGCACCATCTAGCGTGACAATGGACTGAGCCCAAGCCATCAGTTTGAGCATTTCAGCACCGTCCATATGGCCAGCAGATACCACAATACTGATCAGGCCGAGGATCAATTGCGCGTAGAGCATCAGCAGTATGGCCAAGTCCATTTTGGAGGTGGTGGCGCGTACGCGCTTATTGGTGAGGCGGCGTTTAACCAGAATGGTGAGACCGATAAAGCAGATTACCCCAAAGAAACCACCGATTCCCATTGCCATCATCTGCTTGGTGGAAGCTTCAATGCCGAGGAAGTGCCACACTGCCTTGGGTGTGAGTAGGCCGACAAAGTGGCCCGCGAGAATGGCGATCACCCCGATATGGAACAGGTAACTGCCGATGCGTAATTGCTTGCGCTCCAACAACTGACTGGAGCCGGTACGCCAGGTGTACTGATCCCGGTCGTAGCGGATCAGGCTACCCACCAGAAATACCGTGAGGGCGACAAAGGGATAGATGGCGAAGAGCAGCGTATTCAGATAGTTCATCTTGTTACTCCTGTGGTGCGGGCTGGGCAGAATTCTGCGCGGCGTTGGCCCAGTTAAGGGGCTGGCCGTCGCGCAGCTGCGCATTGCTGGGCCGCGTTATTGACTGGTCGCAACTGTTGGCGCCGCTAAAGCTAACGGCCTCTTCCTCCCAGATCTTGTCCAGCGCCTCGGGGGTATCGTCACGTTCTTCGTTGGCGACTTCTTCCTTGAGTGCTGTGAGATCGACATATACCCCTGCCATCTGCAAGAGCGCATCCATCAACAGGTGGTAGGGACTCTCACGCTTGGACAAGCGCGCGCTTAACAGGGCAATCACATGGGTAATATCGTGAACCCAGCCGTAGGCTGCTTCCCCCTGGGTGGCACAGAACTCCAAGTAGGTGGGCAGGTAATCCGGCAGTTCGCGCTCATTCAGCTCAAGGCCGGCACTGCGATAGCGCGCGGTCAGGTCTACCATGGCTTGGCCACGATCACGGGATTCGCCGTGGATATGCTCGAAGATATGCAGGGATACAGCGCGGCCGCGCTCAAACAGACCGTCGTATTCGCTCTGCCAATCGAGCGCATCCATACGCTCGTAATGGGAGATAAATGCCAGCAGCTTGTCGCGCAACGGAGCATCCAGATCCTCGGATTCAGCCAACCAGCTGGTCAGCTCATCCAGGTGCGCCACCAGCTCATCGGACGGGTAATCCAGCAGGCGGGCGATCAGGTTTAGTACTTTCATCGGTATTCTCCGCTCGACCTTAGTCGACTACTTTGGCGGGTATTACTTCGCGCACCGCTTGTTGCTTGCCACCGAAAATATTGGTGCTGTCGTTGCCGGTGCTACAGCCATTGCCGAAGCTGAAACCACAGGAGGACTTCATGTCGTAGGCGTTTTCGGCGTAGGCTTTATGGCTTGAGGGCACCACGAAGCGATCCTCGTAATTGGCCAAGGCCATATAGCGATACATCTCTTCTACCTGGGCTATGGTCAAGCCAGCCTCTTCCAGCAATTCGCGCTCCTGAATGCCGTCCACATGGATGCCACGCATATAGGCGCGCATCACAATCATGCGTTCCAGGGCACGGGCCACTGGCTTCTCGTCGCCGGCGGTGAGCAGGTTGGCCAGGTATTGCAGCGGGATACGCAGGGTGGAGAGATCGGGGATCTCGGCGCCGCGACCCACGGTGACAGTTTCCACTTGGCCGGCCTGTACTGCGTTCTGGATCGGAGACAGGGGTGGCACGTACCAAACCATGGGCAAGGTGCGGTATTCCGGGTGCAGCGGCAGGGCGATCTGCCAATCGATAGCCATCTTGTACACCGGGGAGTTTTGCGCAGCTTCGAGCCAGGCTTCGGGGATACCTTCGGCGCGGGCAGCTTCCTGGACCTTGGGATCGCTCGGGTCGAGGAAGATATCGCACTGGGCCTGGTAGAGCGCTTTTTCGTCTTCTACAGAAGCGGCTTCCTCGATGCGGTCTGCGTCATAGAGCAACACCCCCAGGTAGCGGATACGGCCCACACAGGTCTCGGAGCAGATGGTTGGCTGACCCGCCTCGATTCGTGGGTAACAGAAGATACACTTCTCAGATTTACCGGTTTTCCAGTTGTAGTAGATCTTCTTGTAGGGGCAGGCGGATACGCACATGCGCCAGCCGCGACATTTGTCCTGATCGATCAGAACGATGCCGTCTTCTTCGCGCTTGTAGATGGCACCGCTGGGGCACGCAGAAACACAGGCCGGGTTGAGGCAGTGTTCGCACAGGCGCGGCAGATACATCATGAAGGTGTTTTCAAATTCACCGTAAATGTCGGCCTGCACCTGCTCGAAGTTTTTGTCCTTTTTACGCTTCTCGAATTCGGTGCCGAGAATCTCTTCCCAGTTGGGGCCCCATTCGATTTTTTCCATGCGCTCGCCAGTAATCAGCGAGCGCGGGCGGGCTACCGGTTGGTGCTTCTGCTCCGGAGCCTTGTGCAGGTTCTGGTAGTCGAAGTCGAACGGCTCATAGTAGTCGTCGATCTCCGGCATATCCGGGTTGCCGAACAGGTTGGCTAGTACGCGGTGCTTGCCACCAATCTTCGGCTGCAATTTACCGTTCTTCTTGCGGGTCCAGCCGCCGTTCCATTTGTCCTGGTTCTCCCACTCTTTGGGGTAGCCAACACCGGGTTTGGTCTCGACGTTATTGAACCAGGCGTATTCAACCCCCTCGCGGGAGGTCCACACATTTTTACAGGTCACCGAGCAGGTGTGACAGCCGATACATTTATCGAGGTTCAGCACCATGCCTATCTGGGCTCTAACTTTCATTGCTACACCTCCTCTCGCGTCGGCTCTTTGACGTCTTCGCCATCCAGCCAATCGACCTTGTTCATTTTCCTGACCACCACAAATTCATCCCGGTTACAGCCCACAGTGCCGTAGTAGTTGAAGCCGTAGGACTGCTGGGCGTAGCCACCGATCATATGGGTGGGTTTCATCACCGCGCGGGTTACGGAGTTGTGGATACCGCCCCGGGTGCCGGTAGTTTCCGCTCCCGGTGTATTCACGATGCGCTCCTGGGCGTGATACATCATGGCCATACCGTCGGGCACTCGTTGAGATACCACTGCGCGGGCAGCAATGGCGCCGTTGACGTTGAAGATTTCGATCCAGTCGTTGTCTTCAATACCTGCCAACTTGGCGTCGTACTCACTCATCCAAACGATGGGTCCACCGCGAGACAGGGTGAGCATCAGCAGGTTATCGGAGTAGGTGCTGTGGATGCCCCACTTTTGGTGCGGGGTGATCCAGTTCAGCAGGATCTCCTTGTTACCGTTGGGCTTCTGGTTCAACACCGGTTGCACGGTTTTCAGGTTGATCGGCGGCTTGTACACACACATGTTCTCGCCGAAGTCACGCATCCACTCGTGATCCTGGTAGAACTGCTGGCGGCCGGTGATGGTGCGCCAGGGGATCAACTCGTGCACATTGGTGTAGCCGGCGTTGTAGCTCACATGCTCATCTTCCAGGCCAGACCAGGTGGGCGAGGAGATAATCTTGCGAGGCTGCGCCACGATATCGGCGAAGCGAATTTTTTCGTCTTCCTTGGGCTTGGCCAAATGGGTGTGATCGCGACCGGTAATCTCACCGAGGGCTTCCCAGGCCTTCACGGCTACCTGGCCGTTGGTTTCAGGGGCCAGTGACAGGATCATCTCCGCAGCATCTACCGCACTGTCGATACGAGCGCGGCCATCGCGAGCAGTTTCGTCCTTCCAAGTGCGATTGAGCTTTTTGAGGAAGTCCACCTCGTCATCAGTATTCCAGCTGATGCCCTTACCGCCGTTGCCGAGTTTTTCCAGCAATGGGCCGATAGAGGTAAAGCGGTTGTAGGTATTGGGGTAGTCGCGCTCCACCTCAATCATGCTCGGCGCGGTAACGCCGGGGATCAGGTCGCACTCGCCTTTCCACCAAGCCTGTACACCAAACGGCTGGGCGATTTCTCCGGGGGTATCATGGTGGATCGGCAGAGTCACCAGATCCTTTTCCACCCCCAGGTGGCCATCGGTCAGGTTGGAGAATTCCTTCGCTATGCCTTTGAAAATTTCCCAGTCACTTCGCGCCTCCCAGGCCGGGTCCACCGCCTTGGTGAGCGGGTGAATAAAGGGGTGCATGTCTGAGGTGTTGAGGTCGTCCTTCTCATACCAGGTGGCCGTCGGCAATACGATGTCGGAGTAAAGACAGGTGGTAGACATACGGAAGTCCAGTGTCACCAGCAGATCCACTTTGCCCTCGCTGGGGGCGTCATGCCAGGCCACGTCTTCTGGTTTTTTGCCGCCTTCTTCACCCAGGTCTTTGCCCATCAAACCGTGCTTGGTACCAAGCAGATGACGCAGCATGTACTCGTGGCCCTTACCAGAGGAGCCGAGCAGGTTGGAGCGCCAGATAAACATATTGCGCGGGAAGTTCTGCGGGTTATCCGGGTCCTGGTTGGCGAATTTGAGCGCACCGCGCTTGAGCTGCTGCACCGTGTAGTCTTTGGCAGACATACCGGCGGCGGCGGCATCTTTAGTCAGTTGCAGGGGGTTGATCCCCAGCTGCGGCGCGGAGGGCAACCAGCCCATGCGCTCGGCGCGGCTGTTGTAGTCGATGATGGAAGCCTGCCACTTGCTCTTGTCGGCCAGCGGCGAAACCACTTCATCCATCTCCAACTTCTCATAGCGCCATTGGCTGGCGTGGTTATAGAAGAAGGAGGTACCGTTCATATGGCGTGGTGGACGCTGCCAGTCGAGACCGAACGCGAGTGGGGTCCAGCCGGTCTGCGGACGCAGTTTTTCCTGCCCCACATAGTGGGCCCAACCACCGCCGCTCTGGCCGATACAACCGCACATCATCAGCATATTGATGATCCCGCGGTAGTTCATATCCATGTGGTACCAGTGGTTGAGTCCGGCACCCAGAATTACCATGGAGCGTCCACGGGTCTTGTCGGCGGTGTTGGCAAACTCACGGGCAACCTGGATGACATTCTCACGACGACAACCGGTCACCTTTTCCTGCCAGGCGGGTGTGTAGGGCTTGTCTTCGTCGTAGCTCTGAGCACAGTTGGGGTCGTCGAGGCCGTGCTCGACACCGTAGTTCGCCAGGGTCAGGTCGTAGACGCTGGCTACTTTTAGAATCTCGCCATCTTTGTTTTGAACAAGCTTCACCGGCACCTTGTAGTCGATCACTTCATCGTGTTCGGTATGCTGGAAGTAGTTGTGCTCGTGGGTCTGGCCACCGAAATAGGGGAAGGCGACCTGGGCGATTTCATCGGCGCAGTCTTTGAGGCTGAGCTTCAGCTCCAATTCTTCGCCACTGCGACCATCGCGCTGTTCAATATTCCACTTGCCACGGCCTTCTTTCGCTGAGGGCTCTCCCCAGCGATAACCCATGGAGCCCTGAGGGGAAACCAGCTGGCCATCGTGATTAACACCGATAGTTTTCCATTCCGGGTTGTTATCCTGGCCGAGGTTGTCCGCCAGGTCAGAAGCGCGCAGGAATCGGCCCTGTACCAGCTTGCTGTCGCGCTCTTCCAGGGTCACCAGCATCGGCATATCGGTGGTGGTGCGCACATACTCGGTGAAGTAGGCGCTGGGCTTGTCGACGTGGAATTCTTTCAGGATCACATGGCCAAAGGCCATCGCCAGGGCCGCATCGGTACCCTGGCGCGGTGCCAGCCAGGTGTCGCCAAACTTGGAGCACTCTGAGTAATCAGGGGTGACCACACAGGTTTTGGCGCCCTTGTAACGCACTTCACTGAGGAAATGCGCATCCGGAGTACGGGTTTGAGGCACATTGGAGCCCCATACGATCAGGTAGTTGGAGTTGTACCAGTCGGCGGACTCCGGCACGTCGGTTTGCTCACCCCAGACCTGCGGTGAGGCGGGCGGCAGGTCACAATACCAATCGTAGAAACTCAGACAGTTGCCGCCGATCAGAGACAGATAACGAGCACCAGCGGCGTAGGAAACCATGGACATGGCGGGAATCGGCGAGAAGCCGGTCACCCGGTCGGGACCGTATTTCTTGGTGGTGTAGACGTTGGAAGCGGCAATCAGCTCGTTAACTTCATCCCACTTGATCCGCACAAAGCCGCCCATACCGCGACGCTCTTTGTAGGACTGCGCCTTGGCCGGGTCTTCGACAATACTGGCCCAGGCCTCCACCGGATCACTGTGTCTCAACTTGGCTTCGCGCCAGAGTTTTACCAGACGTTTGCGGATTTTCGGGTACTTGAGGCGGTTAGCCGAGTACATATACCAGGAGTAGCTGGCACCACGGGGGCAGCCACGAGGCTCGTGGTTGGGCAGGTCCGGGCGGGTGCGCGGGTAGTCGGTCTGCTGGGTTTCCCATGTGACCAGGCCGTCTTTGACGTAGATCTTCCAGCTGCAAGAGCCGGTACAGTTCACCCCGTGGGTGGAGCGCACAATCTTGTCGAACTGCCAGCGACGACGGTAGCCATCTTCCCAGCTGCGGTCGTCATTCGTCTTTTCCCCGTGTCCTCCGGAAAAGGGCTCTTTTTGTTTCTTCAGATATTTCAGTCGGTCCAGGAAATGGCTCATGCGGTACTCCCAGGGCATCGGCATGCGGTTAAAGCATCGGTTTAACGGGAATATAAAAGGGAGGGACGGCAGGATCACCTGACCAAAAAGGGGTAGAAAAGGGACGAAATACCCCCGAATAGGTAGGGAAACGGCATCAGTGGGCCGTTATGGTGGAGCCCTATCCCAGCAATAACAGGGCCTCTGTGTAAAAAACAGGCGCCAGGTTAAATTATGTGCAAAACTGGCGATCTTTAGTGGTACCCACAACTTTGTGCGCCAATGGACGGCACAATAGAGATCAGCCATCCACAACCGCCCCAGGGCGAAGTGAATCCGATATGCTGAACCGAATTCGACAGTCCATCGTCTACCGCATCGGCACCCTGATGCTGCTCACTGTGCTGGTAGCACTGAGCTCTATGGTGGCGTCCTATATTATCTCCGATGCCGCCGAAAACGATGCCGCCGCCGTTAACCTGGCCGGCTCATTGCGGGCTATGAGCTACCGACTTGCGGCCACCGCACCCTCCGGGGATGTCGAAACCACAGCTGAGTTGGCAGACGAGGTGACCGCACGCCTGACCCGGGTACTCAGCATTTCCGACTTCACCGCCAGCGATAACCTGCCCGCAGCGCGCAATTACCGCAAGGTAATCGAAAGCTGGGAGGGAGAAATCCGCCCACTGCTGGAGTCCATTGCCGCCGGGCGGACTTCTATGGACTCCTTGCAGTTAGCTAATCGTCTGGAGCCCTTTATCGGTGATGTGGATACATTGGTGTTCGATTATCAGACCATCGCCGAGGAAAAAATAAGCCTGCTGCGTTTGGTGCAGGTGGGGTCACTATTTGCCATTGTGACCCTGGTTTATCTCTCTTTGTGCATTCTTCACCGCTCTGTGGAGCAGCCTCTCAAGCAGCTGACCAACCGCTCCCTGAGCATCGCCCAGGGAGACTTCAACCAAAACCGCCTGGAGATTAACAGCGAGGACGAGCTGGGGGTTTTAGCGCGCACCATTAATTATATGAGCGATGAAATTCACGCGACTCACCGGGATCTTGCCCATCGCGTGGAGTTGAAAACCTCACAGTTACAGAAGAGCCATGAGGCATTGGACTTCCAGTACCGCTTGGCTCGACGGATCAGCGAAGGGCCGCTCTCAGGAGCGGAATTGGGCCAGTGGCTGGGAGAGTTCGCCAATGTCGCCAGCTTGAATAACCTCGACCTATGTTTGATGACACCGGAGGGGGAGGCGCCCTATGAACATTTGGTTCAAGGACTCGGTAATGCCCAGTGCACAGGCAGTGAATGCCATATCTGCGTAAACACCTGCGGCCCCTCTGATGAAGACCAACAGCGCGTGTACCGATTCCCACTGGAAGTGGACAAACGCAATTACGGTGTACTCACCTGCACCCTACCCCGAGGTGAGAGCCTTGATGAAGAACAGCAGCAACGCTTGGCTACCTTTGCCGACAGTGTCACTGCGGCCATCGCCATTAATGAGCGAGAGGCTCAGGAGCGCCGTGTTGCCCTACTGGACGAGCGCGCGATCATCGCCCGGGAGCTACACGATTCCCTGGCCCAATCCCTGTCCTATCTGAAAATTCAGGTTACCCGACTCAACCGCGCCAATCGCAGTGAGCAGGTGGACAAGTCCAAAGTAGAAGAGATTATTACCGAACTGAAAGAGGGTCTGGATTCCTCTTACCGCCAGCTGCGCGAACTGCTCACCACCTTCCGGCTGCAAATAGGTCCCGGCGGCCTGCGCAGTATCCTGGAACAATCTATCCTCGCTTACCGCGAGCAGCACCCGCAGATTAACGTCCTCCTGGATTACCATCTGGACGAAGTACCCCTCACTCCCCACGAGGAAATTCACCTGCTACAACTGGTGCGCGAAGCCTCGCAAAATGCTGTGTACCACTCCCAGGGCGATATGGTTCAGATCAGCCTGACCCAGGCCGACAACCACTCCCTCAATGTACGCATCCTCGACAACGGCATCGGTATCAGCAACGCGCCGGAGAAACGCAATCACTTCGGTATGTCGATCATGCAAGAGCGCGCCAGCAACCTGAATGGCAATCTGAATATCCGCCGCCGCGACGAAGGGGGCACCGAAGTGCGTTTCAACTTTATTCCCCTCTACGCCCGCGAGCGGGAATTGGTGTGGAAAGACGTGGGGTGATAACTCTCTACCTTTATGAAAGGTCACTTGGGGCGAGCACATAATTGCCGCCCCTACCATTCGAAATCCGCCAGTATTTTTATTACTAAAAAGGGAGAAGGAGAGAATACACCGCGCTCGGGACCCTATGAGGCATGGATGCCGATTAGGAGGTTACAGGGATGTATTCACTGCGTGTCTCGAGTGCGGTGTATTCTTTCCTTCCACCCCAGTAGTAACTATCTTCATCGACCTTATTACCTATCCAAGCGCTCTTCCATCCTGAAGCTCCTCCAACACCCAAGTAGCTATCGTCAAAAATTCTGACTCTTAAATTGACCCCCAAGGGCTAACCGCGAGCCCATATGCTACAAGTACTTATCGCTAGCCTATCCCGTGATTCACACCAATTACATTGGTGAATATCAGCCTCCTCGATGGCCTGGCATCCAACCATTCCATCAAGCAATAACTATATCGATTTAATAGAGAGGAGAGGTTTATGAAACTGAGTTCATTGCCCAGAGCCACTTTCTTAATGTTGACAGTATTTCTGCTGGCTTATTCTGCATTCACGGTTTCCGATAGCCATAACAAAAAGGAGAAAGATCCATCAGCTGCCAAGCATGGAGCTGGTGGTGAGAAAGCCTGGTCCAAAGCGGGCAATGACAAGATGTTCACCATCTTTAAATCTGACTTAACTACCGCTAATGAAAATATGCTCGGCAAGAAGGTGAATCCGCAAACCCCCAAAGATGCCGATGGCTTCTTTATTGGCGCCTACGACAAACAGTCACATATGCTGCACTTTATGGTGGGCTACAGCGATCTATCAAAGGGCGGGGTGGCAATGTCGCACTTCCATATGCAATGTGCAGGCGATGGCAAAGAGCCTCCTATTTGCAAGCCGGGTAAACCCAGTGGCCCAATTATTCAAACTATCTGCGGAATGCCCAATCACCCGGGTATGGTCCCGGACTGGCCCGAGACTAAAACTGACAAGGGCAAGCACGGCTTGGCAAAAAAATGTGCTGAAGGCACCAGTGGATATATCATGGGCAAGTGGATGGTGGAGGAGCCCTATCGCAAGGCGCTAATGGATGGGAAGGTCTTTGTTAACTTGCATACCCAGCTGGACCCCAAAGGTGAGGTTTCCGGCCTGCTAACAATGGATAAGTAGATTGCAAATTTACTGCTGAGACAAGAAAAAGCTGGGCTTCCTTATTTATGGAACCCAGCTTTTTTATATCTACCTGAAAATTGTTAATTAACAAAAATCAGAATTTTGCTGTAAGCATCAACCAGAGCTTATCGGTATCCTCACTGTAGTCATCTGCATCGTAAGCGGCGTATTTTATTAACGCTGAGAAATATTCATTAAACTCATGACCATAACTGATATTCCATTCAGTCCCGTAATCTGCTGAACCTTCATTGGCCTCAAAACTGTGGTAAGTAATTCCCAAATCTCCCCCGGAAAGCGCCAGGCTGGCACCGAGATATAAATCTTCAACACCATCTGCTGGAGTTTCAATGAACCTATCTGTGTAGCCTTGGAATTTGTGTAGTGTCGCCAGTGGTGTGCTAAAACCCACACCGTCGTCAGAACCCAGAACTTCATAACCCAATTTGCCTTTTACTGGCCCTAATGGAGCGGCAACTTCAGCAAGGTAATAGTCGGCTGCAAAATTACTGGGATTATTGCCGATATCCTCCTGGCGGGCATAACTCAGCTGAGTTTCAAACAGGCCAAAATCTCCCCGGTAAGCGGCACCGAAAGTACGGGATGAGAAGCTCTCAGCGTTATCCAGGTCCAAGTTGTAGAAGAAGGCAGTTAACTTATGCGCTTCTACCAATGGATAGCTGGCATGAAACAGTTGAATATCCCCATCCAGGTCCGATAAGTCACTGTCTTCACCAAAAATACGGTTTACGTTGTAGATATAGCTGTAATCCAGCTGTAACTCTCCTTCCCCGCCAAATTGGTAACGCAGGCCGTCATACGTCTGTTCATTCTGGCGCCAACCCACGCCACCGATAAAGCGCTGATCATCCAGGTTAATTCGCTGTCGACCAGCAATCACCATAGAGTTAAAACCACTGTACTTTAAGTAAGCTTGATTAACCTCTGTGCCCTGGGGGTCGGCAACCACGGGGTGCTCGGTATTGCCATTCACGGTGGAATTGTAATTGTCGTTGCCAATTTCACTAATGTTATCCACTTCAAAAAACGCATCAAAACCACGGTAACTGCCACTGGTCCAATTCAGGCGGGTTCTCAAGGTTGAGGCGATAGCAACATCGTCCATATTGTCCTGATCAACATTTTCTATCCGGTAGCGAAGATTTACCCCCGCCTGCCCTGAAGTCAGGGCATCAGTGAGTGTGGCGCTTTCATTCTCTGCTGCAATTCCCTGAGAGCCGGAAATGCCAAGGATGATGGCCGCGATTACGGTGGATAATTTCTGTTGTTTCATTCGCCGTTCCTTTGCAAAAATATTTTGGGTGGAAGGCAACTGCACAAATATGATCGAAACTATTACCGATCACAGCAGTTATCCCTGTGCGAGTGAATTATGCAGGCGGAGTACCCAGCGATTTATTGATGTATATCAGATTGATGCCTCGCTTTTAGAAAGATTCACCGGAGGTTTATGAATAAAAATTTCTTACGGGAAAGAATATTGATTAAGCGCATTTGAAAACACAAAGCTGGCGGCTACTAACAAAAAACGTAATAGCTTTCATATTTACCAGAAAAATTAATGGGCTTAAAAAACTTGTGAAAGTAATGCCAGCTGCTAAAAGTTATATTCAAATTCGCTCCAGCAATGAAAACAAAAGGGAAAGACAATCATGCCTGACTACACCACCTCTTTCTTAAGCCCTGTGACTCAGGAAGAAGCTTACCGGGCAGTTGCTGAAAAGATGTCCCAATGGTGGACGCCAACTAGCGGCCCTTTCCTGGCGGTGGGCGATACCGCCAAGACCGGATTTGGTGGCGAGTCCTACTGGGTGTTTCGCGCCAAAGCTTTGGTACCGCAGAAGTTAATCGAACTTGAGTGTATAGAGTCTAATATGGTTTCTGAGCAGGTTGATGATCCCCAAGAATGGCAAGGCAGTACTCTTCGCTTTGAATTTGCTAACGAACCCGGTGGTACCCGCCTCACCTTTACCCATATCGGTCTCTCACCGGAGATGAAATGCTGGAAGATGTGCAAAAGCGGATGGGATTACTATTTGCCAGGAAGCCTTCAGAATTACCTCAAAGATGGGACTGGCAAACCAAATAGCTATTAGTGAGATAGGAGGACCCCGCAGGTGCGGGGAACAAAAGGTGTGAAAACAGGGCTTTTAATCGCCTTCCGGTTTACCGCTGCATCTACAGAGAACACTAAAACTCTAACCTATTGTTTTTAAACAATTTTTCGACGGCTTTGGCAATATCTCAGGGCTGGGGCAACCCGGCCCCTTGTACCTAACATCGGGCTTTCTTTTCTCTTAGCAGTTCTCAACCACTACTCGCCACTGATCCTCTCCCACTTGGTTCACATCGATGGTCACTCCTGTTATCTGACGCACGACTTCGATATTGGTCAAGAGGTGGAGGCTCGGCTTCAGGGTAGTAAAGCTTCCACCGGCACCCAGCACCAATGGGAGTATCAATTGGTCGGCCAAGTGTTCGCCCACAGGTACACCGGCGTGCATATAGCGTTGCATCTGCCGAATCGCGCGATCGGCAACTCGCTCAGCGCTAACACCTTGCTGCCCCATAGCCTCGAACACCTCAGTCACTTGCTGGGATTGCAGACGCAGGGACAGCACATTACCAGGCCCTTGGGACTTCACCTGCCTTTGATGCAGACGCTCCGATCGCCATTCGCACTTCTTGCGCACCTGCGCTAATTCCCGCTGGGCTACATGGGCGGGAATATGGGCAAAGGTAGCCACTGCTTCGCGATCCAGAAGTTCGCCGCGTTCCGTCAGCTCCAGTTTTGACCACTGAGATAGCGGCTGGATACGTGTGCGCCATAAGCCACCTCCGGCAGGATAGAAACCATAATCATCCAGGGCCACTTCCACACCGGCGCCCATACGAGCCAACAGGGGCAAATATGCCTGGGCTATGAAATCAAAGCTGGGAGCCTTTTTATTGTGAGTGCCGCCTTCAAGACACAGCTCACTGACACTATCGGCCAATAACAGCGGTAGCAACACGGTTTGAAACACCAAACTGGTACTACCGGCCGAACCAATAGGAAAGTGGTATTTACCAGGACGCACTTTTCCCGGTGCAAAAGTAATTTCCGAAGCACCCAATTGTTCGCCGCTGACTTCGGCATGGCTAATCGCTTTGGCTGCTCGCAAGCAGGCTAGGTGCTGACGCAACAAACCGGGTTTTATACGACCTGCTCGAATATTCTTAATTCGAACCGGTACTCCCAAACAAACAGACAAGGTGAGGGAAGTCCGCAAAATCTGTCCGCCGCCCTCCCCCTGGGCGCCGTCTATCTCAATCACTGTTTAATTCCTTAAAATTTACAACTTTTTTGGTGAATGGCGCTTTTAAGCCGTAGGGCGTAACTTCACCAACTCATTCATCACCCCATCGAGACCACCATATACGGAAATTTTATCGATGCGGGTACTGACTCTCTCCAGAGCTTCCAGTTCTTTCAAGCGCAACAGTACCGGGTTGTTATCCATCAGCTTGGCGGTATTGTGCAGAGATCGCATAGCTTGGGTTTCTTCTCGGCGCTTGATCAGGTTTGCCTCTGATTCTTTCTGTGCTTCTACAACCTGATTAAGGATCATTTTCATATCTCCGGGCAAAATAATATCCTTGACTCCGACACTAGTAAGCTCGATACCATATTTCGCCAGTTTGTCACGGATGCCAGTCGCAATCACAATATTCAGCCTGTCCTTATCGGCCAGAAGGCTATCCAGGGTTTGGGTACCCACGGCCTCGCGCAAGTGCAGCTGCAATTCGCGATAAATAAAGCCTGTACTATCGCTGAGCTTTAGCGCCACCTTTTTTGCATCAGTAATTTTGTAAGCGCCGGTTAAATTGACACGCAGGCTGACCCTATCCTTGGTCAGAATTTCCTGGCCACTGACTTCGATGGTTTTCAACCGCAAGTCCAATACCTTGACCTCGATAGAGCGGTTGTATTTCCAGTAGCCATAACAGCCGGGCTGTAACACCTTTTCCAACTTACCGTTGACCATTAACAGGCCCACGTGCTCATCGGGAATCTCGTTGTAGCTTACCGCCTGAAGGGCGGTGCGCATTTGTCCAGCACGTACACCTCGCCCCAGTAAGCCCAGGACTTTTTTATCGATGGCGTATTCCTCAGAAATGTCCACGATTTCCACCCGCACGGATTCACCGCCCTTCCACACAGCACGAAAAGTACCCGGTGGCAAAATATCGACCAGGTGATTATCCCGGTAAAACAATCCCACCTGATGGTCTGACAATTCATAGGATTGCAGGTATTCACCAAGGACCTCACCATAGGTGTTTAACAAAAATTTGGCTTTGATTTCACCGAATACCACATCGGTAATATCATAAGTTTCTGCCCGTACATCACCGGACAATAGGGATATACGATGGCTGCCAGGTGGCAGCACCCCTTCAAAACGGTTGCGGCGAAATAGCAACACTCGCTCGCTATCCGCAACATCCACGTTCTTCCATATTTTGAACAGAGATATCATGGTTCTTATCTTTTATTCCATTTCCATACTGCGCTACCCCATTGGGCCGCAAGGGTGGGGCCCGTCCAGCGAAAGGTGGTAAACCGTTTGTGCCGAGCGGGGCCCAGCGGCAGAGGACTTACGATTTCCCCCACATGGCTCCCCCTGAGCCTGCAGCCAATATCCTTGGCCAGGAGACACAATCATAAATCTTGCCGCTGGATCGCACAGGGCAGACCCACGATTAACGACACAGTTGCCAGAATGCCTCCGCAGTAAATCGCTAAATCCTATTTACCGTATCGAGAGGCTATCGGACCCCAGGTAGATTTTTAATGGGGAGTCGAACCCCAGGCTCTCGCCTCTTTCCAGGTCGTTTGGATAACGATGGGACTTTGGCAGGAATCGAACCTGCTACCAATCGATAAGTTATCGACTGCTCTACCAAATGAGCTACAAAGTAGGCGTTTGAACTTCTATCCCGTGGGTACACCTGCCGCCATAGGCGGTGGTGCCGGGCCGGGATTCAGAACCGGCTCCGCTGACGGGCTAAAGGCCTCAAACTCGGTTGCGGCAACCCGGCGAATTCGCCCGGCGGCCTTCATACTTTAGCAATTGCCTTAGTTCGGCCGATCCCTGGCCTAAAACGCGTCAGCCTTTGACGCAAACCACTTGCTTGAGGGTGTAGACGATTTCCACCAGGTCTGTCTGTGCTGCCATAACCTTTTCTATAGGTTTGTAGGCCGATGGGGTTTCATCGATCACACCCTCGTCTTTTCGGCACTCCACATCGGCGGTGGCCGCGCGATGCTCTTCCAGGGAGACCAGCTTTTTGGCCTTGGTACGGGACATCACTCGTCCGGCCCCATGGCTACAGCTACAGAAGCTTTCTTCGTTACCCAGCCCCCGCACAATAAATGACTTGGCCCCCATACTACCGGGAATAATACCCATTTCACCGGCACGCGCTCTTACAGCGCCTTTCCGGGTCACCAACACATCTTTGCCATAATGATGCTCACGGGAAACGTAATTGTGGTGACAATTCACCGCTTCCATCCGTGCCTCAAAATCCATCCCCAGGGCCTGCTTCACCGCGCTAATAGTTCGCACCATCATTACTTCGCGATTGATACGGGCAAACTCCTGCGCCCACTCCACCGCCTGCACATAGTCATCAAAGTGCTCTGTACCTTCCGGGAAATAGGCCAGGTCACTGTCCGGTAAGTGGATATGCCAGCGCTCCATATCCCGCTTGGCTTTCTCAATAAAGTAAGTGCCTATTCGATTTCCCACTCCCCGAGAGCCACTATGCAACATCAACCACACGCTACCCTGTTCATCCAGGCACATCTCGATAAAGTGATTGCCTGTACCAAGTGTTCCCAAGTGATTAATATTATTAGTATTTTTTAATACCGGATGCCTCTCTTTGAGCAGTTCAAACTGGGCGGCTAGAGGCGCCCAACCGGCAAGTGCATCGTCCGGTGGATTCTCCCAGGCCCCCTTGTCCCGCCCTCTCCCCCGGTGCCGGCCAGTGCGGCCGTGGGGCACGGCGCGTTCGATGGCGCTGCGCACTCCAGCCAGGTTGTCCGGCAGTTGCGCCGCCGTCAGACTGGTGCGAACCGCCATCATGCCGCAACCAATATCCACCCCTACGGCAGCGGGAATTACTGCCCCCAGAGTTGGGACCACACTGCCAATGGTGGCGCCTTTGCCAAGATGTACATCGGGCATCGCCGCAACCCATTTATGGACGAATGGCATCTGCGAGATATTTTTGAGCTGCGCTTTGGCCTCATCTTCAAAAGGCACACCCAGGGTCCAGGACTTAATCGGTACCCCACCTGCCTGCATTACTTCATATGGCATTGGTTTCATCTTCCACTCCTTTTGAAACCGCGCTTGGTATTCATGTGTTTCATTTAGTTATTGATATAGCGAATTGGGTGCCAACTTTTGCAAACAGCTAAAAAATACTTGTAACTTATTGTTTTTTAACGATTTATTTTCTATCTCAGGGTTTTTTAGTAGATTTCTTGAGACAAGGGATTCATAAATATCTATCTTTTTTGATAGTTAAATCATATTTTAGATAGCATGAAGACAATCGCTATCAGTATTCTCGGTACCAGTAAGGACCGGCGCGGCAAAGGCGACAAGCGCTGGGATAAGTGGCGCCCAAACATTTCCATGTGCCAGCACGATGACCTATTGATCGATAGGCTGGAGCTCCTTTTCGACAACCACTCGAGAAGCCTGGCTGACCAGGTCACAGAAGATATTGCGCGAGTCTCTCCAGAGACCGAAGTGGTCCACCACCGGGTGAACTTCAATGACCCTTGGGATTTCGAGAGCGTGTATAGCAATCTGCTGGATTTCGCCCGCGCCTATAGCTTCAAGCCGGATGACGAGCAGTACCTGGTGCATATCACCACCGGTACCCATGTAGCTCAGATCTGCTTGTACCTGTTAACAGAGGCGGGGTATTTCCCCGGGCGTCTGCTGCAAACTTCCCCGGCGCGAAAGAACAGTAGCTTGCCGGGCGAATACCAAATCATCGATTTGGACCTGTCCAAATACGACCAGATTGCCTCGCGCTTCCAGAGGGAACACCAGGAGGGCACCACCTATCTGAAGGGGGGAATCGAGACCAACAATCTCGCTTTTAACCAGATGATCGAGCAGCTGGAGCAGGTATCGATTCGCTCCGACGCCCCCATACTAATTACCGGTCCCACAGGGGCAGGTAAATCCCAGCTGGCCCAGCGTGTCTTTGAACTACGAAAGCAGCGGGGCAAGCTGGAAGGTGGCCTGGTAGCCGTTAACTGCGCCACCCTGCGCGGCGAAAATGCCATGTCCGCCCTGTTCGGCCATCGTAAAGGCGCCTATACCGGTGCCACCACCCACCGGCCAGGCTTGCTTATGGAAGCAGATAAGGGCCTGCTGTTTCTCGATGAAATCGGTGAGTTGGGATTGGATGAGCAGGCCATGTTATTGCGTGCGATTGAGCACAAACGCTTTATGCCTTTCGGCTCTGATAAGGAAGTAAGCAGTCACTTCCAGCTGATCGCCGGTACCAACCGGGATCTGGTACAGCTCTGCCAAGAAGGTAAATTTCGCGCGGACCTGCTCGCCCGTATCGATCTATGGACCTACCGACTGCCCTCTCTACGAGAGCGTATTGAAGACCTGGAACCCAATATAGATTTTGAGCTGGAGGCTTTCTCCAGGAAATCCGGGCATCTTGTCAGCTTTAATAAAGCAGCACGGGAAAAGTACCTGAGTTTTGGGCGCTCCCGCGAGGCCAGCTGGTCTGCGAACTTTCGCGACCTTAACGCCAGTATCCTGCGTATGGGTACCCTCGCCGACGGTGGGCGTATCACGACTCAGGTAGTAGAAGAGGAAATCCATAGGTTGCGGATTAAATGGCAAAATCCAGTAACAGATTCATCACTATCCCTTGCCCGTATCGAAGCACTGTTGGGTCGTGACCACATCGAGCAGATGGATTACTACGAGCAAATCAAACTAGCTGGGCTAATTCAGGTTTGTGCAGAGTCCAATTCGATGGCAGAGGCCGGACGCAAGTTATTTCAAGTAAGCCGCACCTCAAAAAAATCCAATAACGACTCACACCGGGTACGCCAACTTTTAGATAAATACGGTCTTAAATTCGACCAGCTGAATAAAACATAGAGGCCACTTGGCATCATTTTTTGTTAGTCTGATTCCAAAAGCCGGATGCTGGATCATGGAATGAAATACACCTATTTAACGCCGCTTATTTTCTTTCTCAGCGCCTGTGAGCCAACCCAATTCGCAGGTGGTACCGCCTTGCCAGATGGCTCTGTTTACAAAGGCGAGATGCTTAACGGTCTGTTTCATGGACGAGGTCAGCTCGAATGGCCAAATGGCAGCCATTATCGTGGCGACTTTCGAGAAGGTCGCATGACAGGTGAAGGTGAGTTAACTGGAAGTGATGGCTGTAGCTATGAAGGGGAGTTCCTAAACGGAGAATTCCATGGCAAAGGCCGCTATAACTGTGATGAAACTGAATGGGCGGGAGAGTTCCGTGAAGGGGAGCTGCATAGCGGTACTTTAAATTGGGATGAAGGTGGGAGCTATCATGGTGAATTTTTAGACTTTGATCCCCACGGCGAAGGCAAACTCACTGCGGAAGATGGCAGCCTTTATCAGGGTGCCTTTGAATACGGATACTTAATACAGGGCAGCTACTCAGATAGCGATGGCTATCGCTATACCGGCAGCTTCGAGTACGGCTCCTATTCCGGCGAAGGTGAACTCACCCAGCCTGACGGCACGATTATCCGTGCCACTTTTCGCTATGGAGAAGCAGAAGGAGAAGGCGTACGAATAAGTACGGATGCTGAAGGAAACACTGTCGAGGAGCCTGCCTATTTCTCCGGGGGTACCTATTACCCCAGCGAAGACGCCTGGCGCGCACAGACGGATATTCCCGGTGCCCAGGCAGAAACCCGTCTCTATAGCGAAAGTGAGCGCTTACATGACGCTATAAAAGCCCTCCCCTCGCAGAGGCCCGGCGTACGCGATACTTACACCCTACTGATAGGTGGTGATGGCACCTCTCCGGTATTCGCAAGGGAGCTGGACTGGGTGGCAGAGCGCCTCGATGAAGCCTTTAACATTGACCAACGTATGCTGCGCCTCAGTAACGGCGGCGGATACGGTTTCCCCCTGGCTACCCGCACCAGTATCCAGGAAAGCCTCAATGCTATTGATCAGTTAATGGACCCCAAAGAAGATTTACTTCTTATACACCTGGTCAGCCATGGTGCTCGAAATGGAGATTTCAAAATTGCAGAGGGGGAGATTCCCCTAAATGATTTCTCACTGAAAGATGGGCAACGATTGCTGAACAATATTAACGCCCAGTACCAGTGGATTGTTGTTTCAGCCTGCTTTTCCGGTCAATGGGTAGAAGCCCTACATAGCCCCAATCGGGTCATCTTTACTTCGGCCGCTGCGGATCGCAGCTCCTTTGGATGTAGCGATGATTCCGAGCGCACCTGGTTTAGTTCCGCGCTTTACGGTGAAGCCCTCAATCAGGGAGTGAATAATCCTGAGGCATGGTTTGAAGCCGCCAAGTTAAAAGTAACCGAGATGGAACAGGAACAGGGGATTAAAAGAAGCCGACACTCCCTACCCCAATATTCAGTGGGAGAGAATTTCCTAATGTGGTGGCATGAAAAAAAATCGATTTATTAATTTTGGAATTCCGGTACAAACCGACTAAAAAATTATTTTTGGTACTAATCACTATCTACCATAATACCAAGCGAAAGGAGATACCTTCTTGGAGTTCGCTAGCCTCTCTATAGCGTTATTGTTTATTTTGTTTTTCGTCGCCGTTATTGCGGGCCTACTTGATACACTAGCAGGTGGGGGCGGCCTGATAACTGTACCGGCCCTTATTCTTAGTGGCGTCCCACCACTAGCTGCCTTGGGCACCAATAAACTACAAGGCAGTATTGGTACTGCAACTGCTACCTACATGATGCTTAAAAATAACAAGATCAGTTGGGATGGGATTAAAAATCTAATGCTATTTGCCTTTATCGGCGCAGCCATGGGCACAATAGCAGTACAGTTCATTAATACTGATGTTTTGTCATTTATTATCCCTGCTGTTCTTTTATTTATTGCTATTTATTTTATAGTTTCTCCATCCCTTACTCATAGTAGTACTAAACCCAAGGTCTCAAGAAAGAAATATCAATATGGCGTAATCCCATTTATTGGTTACTATGATGGTATGTTTGGCCCCGGAACTGGATCATTTTTTGCCTTATCAGGCGTTGCCTGTAGGGGACAGGATTTACTAACCTCCACGGCCAATGCAAAACCTCTTAATTTTTCTACTAATATCGCATCTTTAATCGTATTCTTATTTGCCGGTCAAATTTTATGGGCTGCGGGAATCTTAATGATGATTGGACAAGTTATAGGTGCCTGGCTGGGATCTCATTTTCTATTTAAAATTAATCCTGGTTATTTACGGGGAATGGTAGTTCTTATGTGTGGAGGAATGTTACTAAAATATATCCACTCTATGGGATGGATAGATTACATCTTCTGAAGGGTATGGAGGTGGCTGGAACTCAGAAAAATCAGATTAAACATTAAGACTTTGGATTATTTTATGGAGTATCTAAAAAGATCTTTAATGAACTTCTTTTTTAAGCTCCATCAACTCCTTCTTGATCTCGGTGATTTGATTCGATAGCTTGCTCTCAAAATCCTCATTGATTATCGACATATACTGCTCAAACCGGCTCTGTTTTATTAGATATTCTAATCTCTCTAGCAATTCATCATTAGAAACTCTTCTCCTGGCTCGTTTCCTGGTAAATTTTATCAGTGGCTTTACCCAGTCAGGCAGTCGATAATAAGTATTTTGAAAACCTCTGCTCATGGAGTATCTAAAACCATTTTGCCGTATATAGCTAGATAGCTTTGATGGTAGCAACCTATAAAATAGATTTAAATATTTATCTATCTTATTGCAGTCAGAATACCACTCTTTCACCAAACTCTGCTTATCTCTGTCCAACTTCAGATTGCCCAAAGCTTCATTAAATTCTCTTTCTGTATATTTTTCGACTAATTTTGATTTGGTTAATAGAGAAATTACTTTTTTATCACCATAAAGCGGTCGTAATTCTATCAAATACAGCAACCAACACCCCAGAAGATCATTCTTATAATCCGCATCACTAGCATTTTTTGTTAAGTAGTCAAATACAAAATGGTATTGATTCACCAATCGCTGAACCATTAGATCACTTTTCTTTTCATCCATGTTGACTAAACTATACGACCCAATTTCTGGCAAAACTAATATTGATTTAGCCTTGACGGTTGTTATCCAATGTAAAGAGTGTCCATTAACGCAGGAACCCAAAATAAATTCGGATATTTTATTTCCACAAACAAAGTCCCTGCGATAAAACCTCCTGACATTTATAGAATTTATTTTTAAAACAAACCTGGATTTATCACCAATGGATTCTGAGAATTTTTTCAGGGGTTTATTATGGCTAAAAAACACTATATCCGGATTCTCACTATTGACTATATCCTGTAATTTAGGGATCAATGTAGGGTACCAACAATCTCCCTCATCGATAAATCCAACATACTCTCCTAAAGTATTTTTTACTCCAAATTCAAAAATTAGCTGGTCATCAATCTGTGAAGTACTCGGAATATGAATACTTCGAATTCTGGGCATTGAACCTGTAAAGTTATTAATCCGGCTTCGCTCATCATTTTCGCAAAAATGAAGAACAAGTATCTCTATGTCCTTGTACTGCTGTCGAATAATACTCTGTAGACAGGTATTGAGATAGACACCGCTAGACTTTGAAATAACGACAATCGAAATCATGCGTATACCACTGAAGTTCGGTAATCTAATACAGAATTAGCAATATCTGGATCTTTGTCAAAGAGCATTCTCAAATCCGCATTACTCAATGATAGAAAAGATCTTGTAAACTGAGATTTAAAGCTCCCCCTATACTCTTCGTCAAGATTACGCCAGCACCAGTTAAACAATGCTAACTTGCTTTTGACATACAAGTGGTAAAATCTATCTCTAAGATTAATATTCTTATTAAAGAAGTCTTCAATCTCATCAAAAACCTGTAATACAGATATACGCCGTGCATCTGAAATATTTGACAGCCTATTTCCTGTGGAATCTACATTATGAGTACAAAAAGGGGATTCAAATAATGCAATATCTTTAGCATTTGTAAGCAAATTCCAATGTGCTAACACATCATTATGTACAGGCGTTTGTGAAAATCTAAGGGAAACCCTTTTTGCATAACTGGTTTTAATCAATCTATTCCAAGGGAAGGGTGTTAAACATAGAATGCTATCATGATCAAAAGTGGAAAAAGTCCTGCTACCAAAGGTTCTAATCGCCCTATAGAAAATGAAATTGTCATCACCTGCCATACCGAGATTAATAGTGCTTCCCGGAAATCTACACTGATAGGCCATCAACAATACATCACTGTTAACTTTTGTAGCCATTGAAACAGCTCGATCCAACATATTTGGGAGGATTAGATCATCGGCATCAAAAAATAAAGTCAGCGGTTCAGCTATTTCATCGAGAGCACTATTCCTACAGTAGCCTGCCCCATTGTTTCCATCGTTTAAAATAATTTTATATGGGATTCTATTTTTCTGAAGAAAATCAGCGGCCAACCCAACCGTGGTATCTGAGGAATTATCGTCAGATAAGTAAATTTTTACATCAGTCGTATTATTATGAACAATAGAGTTCAACGTATTAACAATATTATTTTTTTCATTGTATGTTGGTATCACCACCCCAACTTTACTGTTAGGCATACAAACTCTCTTTATAATTCTCTCAATTATCCCAAAGCAGCAGAATTAAATGTAAACTCAATAAGTAAATTAATTTGAATATAATCAAGTCTGATAAAGGCTGTACCACTTAAAGTAGACAGCTATACACCTTTTTTCAAACTTATTGATCGATGATTTGCTTAAGCTAGATGATTTCGGGAAGGCTAAGGTATACAGCAAAAGAATTAGACGCCTACTCAAGGCGCCTAGATTTACCAGAACCAATTCTTAGAGTTTTGATTAGGTGCTATATGGCAAGAATAATGTCTTCAATCGGCTTATCAAATTTTATTAAATCTTTATTTTTCTCATCCTTATAAAACTTGATATAAGCTTTAAACATAGCTGAAGGTGATTCCTGCAAAAGTGAAATCAGATAATCCCTACCCTTTAACTCTTCGATTCTATTGCCGATATAGAAACCTACAAAATACAACGGGCTATCCCATACTGCAGAAAAACCCAAATGATAGATTTTGTTGAAGTCTAAACTTGAGTCACGGCATGCACGAAAAAGCACTGTTTCAAATAAAACAAAGTTACTATCTATTCGCTGTAAATTTCTTTTAAATTTTTTCTTAAACCATTCTGTGTACTCTTTTCCGTCTGTAACACTTAATGGAGAACCCACAATAGAGGCTATCCCCTCCAGGCGGGTTTGATTTAAGATTTTCTCACAATTAGAGTCTGGATTTTTTTCCTTCCCATAAAAATTTGACTGCGCAACGTGATATAACTCATGTGTTGAAAGTGTCAGTAAACCTTCATAATCGCCTTTAAAATACTGCAGTGCAATATAAAAGTTATCATCATGGGCCCAACCGTCAGAAGTTCCCCCAACTACTATAAAAATATTAGTATCAAAGAAAATATCTTTAGGAGAATAATCACCAACGCCCCTCTTTACACTGTTTAAGTATTGCTGAGGATTGCGCTTTATTATCTTGAGTATATCTTCAACTTCGGACAACCGTTCATTTAACTGTTGAAACCTAAAGGGATCATTTTTAACTGGATTACCTTCAACAACATCGATCAAACTAGACCGAAATGACTCTGCATTGGCTTTATTGTCAAATCTTGAGGTTTGATGGATCGTTGCTCGTATCCCCTGCAAACTCATTAGCTGATCTAATTGATCATCAGATACTTTGTCTCCAGATAAAATATCAACTAATCTATCAGCACTCTCAAAATCAATTGTTATATTATCGGTTACTTTCGCTGAGGAAAAAGCCGTAAGGCTTATCAGTGACAAGCCTAAAAAAATCACCCACTTAAAGATATTCATTTTACCTCTCGTAAAAATGTAAAGAAAAGAATAACCAGGTATTTAATCTAAAAAGAATGCTTATTGTGTGATTATTAGACCTTTATTGCCTACACAACCTCCACTCCGAATATGAGACAAAAATATTGCATTTTACGCCACTAAAGGAGCTTGTGTTTTCAGCTATCTAAAAGAAAGTTTTGCTTACGACAGAGGACATCTTGACAAGATTGAATCCCACCCGCAGATTGTGAATGGGATTCAGGGTAGGCTTAGGCAGACTTCTGCTCTTCAATAAAGCGCTGCATCCGCTCTTCCAGCATCGAAAGAGGCAAAGCACCATTACTTAGCAGTGCATCGTGAAATGATCGCAAATCAAACTTATCGCCAAGCTCTTTTTCCGCAAGAGCTCGCAGCTGTCGAATTTTAATTTCCCCCATCTTGTAAGATAGCGCCTGACCCGGCCAGGATATATAGCGATCTACTTCTGCACGTACATTAGCCGGAGAGAGGGATGTATTATTGGAAAGAAAGTTTAATGCCTGCTGTCGTGACCACCCCTGAGAATGAATGCCAGTATCAATTACAAGGCGTGCGGCACGCCACATTTCATAGCTGAGTCGCCCAAAGTGCTCATAGGGAGTGGTGTACAGTCCCATCTCTTTACCCAGTCGCTCTGAATAAAGGGCCCAACCTTCTCCATAAGCACTCAGATAAAGGTTGCGACGAAAGTCCGGTACATTCTCAAGCTCTTGCGAGAGAGCATTTTGTAAATGATGGCCCGGTACAGCTTCATGCAAGGTAAGAGCAGGTAGCTCATACAAGGGACGCTGGTCCAGCCCGTGAGTATTCAACCAGTAGGCACCACCGCGAGTACCGCCAATGGCGGCTGGATTATAGGAGGCCGTAGTGTAGTTAGGTGCTATTTCACTGGGAACTGGTACCACGCCATAGGGAGTACGCGGCAATAAATTAAAGAACTCCGGCAATACATAGTCAATCCGCTTGGATATATAGGCCGTTTCCTTGAGCAGCTGTTCCGGCGTTTTAGCGTAAAACTGTGGGTCTGTGCGCAGGAATTGGGTGAATTCTGTAAAGCTGCCCTTAAAGCCTGACTCCTTGATCAGGGCTTTCATTTCCGCGCGGATTCTCTTCACTTCGGCAAGGCCCGTGCGATGAATCTCCGCAGGGTCCAGATCCAGGGTCACGTAGTAGCGAATGTTGTGGCGATAGTAGTCGCTACCACCAGGCATCTGTTCAGCACCCAAAGTCTTTGTGGCCGCCTTTAGGTAGTCGCCCTCAAGGAAATCCGCTACCCGTCCAAATGCGGGAATAGCTACTTGCTTAATCACAGCTAAGCCCTGCTCTCGCAGACGCTTCTGCTCATCGGGCGCGATGTTTTGCGGCATCTCAGAAAAAGGCTTATACAAGCTGCTTTTACTGGGATCTTTATATACTTGAGCGCGTACCGTTGGCGCTATACCTTCTACAACGATTTTGGGCAACACAAAGCCAGAGCGAATACCTTCGCGCATATTGGCAATGTTCTCATCGAAGTAGCGACCAAATTCACCGATACGGGCAATATAGTCCTCGTAATCGGCGATATCCCTCATCGCCAAACCACTATTTGCCTCAAGCGCATTTGCGTAAAAACTTGAGAAGGTGTTTAGGGGAATTCGGTCGAGAAACAGTTCCTCTTCCTCAACTGAGCTGGCAAGAACCCAAGAAAGAAGCTCGCTATTGACGCGGTCTGAAGCACTTAACTTACTTTGATCGATAGCCTCAAGGCGCCGGATAAAGGCCTGCTCAGCCTCTATACGACGTTGACGATCCTCTGCAGTTACCCCGGGCAGTTCTCGATTGTAATCGGAAACGCCAACTCGCCCGGCAGTAATCGGGTCTTCTCTCAGCGTGTATTGCCAGTGATCGTTAAGAACACTTTGAAGCTCTTCTGTAGCAGTTGCTGCCCAGGCTGAGGGCATCAATAGGCTAGTGGCAATAAGCGGTCCTGTTAGGGACTTGAGGTAGTAGGTAAGTGATTTCTTGAATTTCACCCTTGGCTCCGTAGTGCTGTTGGTATCTAAAAAGAACAACAGAGCTTGCTCTTTTAGTTACCCTACAGAGTAGGCGTGGCAAGCTTGTACCAGCACTATACACGAAGGATGGATAATAGTGACTCAGCGGAATAGACATACCGCCACAAGCAGGGTGGAGGAGTATAATTTCCTCCACCAAGCGGTCAATCAGCTGGCTTGCGACTCAGGTGGCATGCGCATAACAGCGCACGTCATAGCTCCCACTCAGACCAATGGCATACATAGATGTATTCCAGAAAGAGTTTACAAACCAGTTGCGGAATGCATTCTTGGTTGGGAACCAGAATTCTCCAAAATTTGGGTCGAAAAACAACACATCTTCTGCTACCCAAGCTGCCATGGCGTGGGCACCCACCTTACCTGAAATACCGATTTTCTTGTAAGAGCCAGCGCTTCTCGTCGGCTCCCTAATAATTTCATCGGCAAGCGCTGCAGAGTTGCGCATAGTAGTTTGCCCACGATCTAAACGAGGGCCTGTGACCACGTGAATTTGGCGCTGACCATTTGGCCCAGCGATACCCACACCGCCATTATTCTGAAGAGGCAGAATATTGTGAGATTGCAGCCACGTCTCTGAGACCTGATCCTGGTTTGGTGCATTTCCACCAATCTGGTGCAAGGTCATCACATGGAAAAGATGCTGCTCACTCAATGTATTATTGGGGAAGAGCCAATTCCAAAGGCTTCCATCCTCTGCGTGAAATTTGATCCAGTGGGCACTCAGGGATTCACAGACTCCGCCAGCAGTATCCTGGTGTATGGTGATCTGTGCCTTCACCGGATCCAAACATTGACTGAAATTATATTGAAGTGTGCCACCGTGCTGGGCCACAGATCTCTGAACAGGACCAACCCTTGTCCCGGTAAGTGCAAGTACTGTTTTATCAAACCAAATCGGCATGTCCATCTCCCCTGTATTCACAATGTAGAAACACTTATTCAGCGATTAGTTAACTACTTCTGAGAAGTGCTTTCCGGTATATGCATTAGATTGAAACAGAAAAATTACAGGGCAGATAGGTGTCCATTTTTTTTTAAAATCGACTCTGGCACTCTTTTCTCAGGCCAAAGATAGCAGTTCGAAATAGATTGAGGCGCAAGTATTTATTTGACTCTGGCACTATTTTTTATGGGTAAGAATATCACGGCTATTTACGATTAATTCCATGCTAGAACAGACCCAACTACACTTGCCAGTCAGATTACACAGGTCCTTTAATTCGACTCTGGTACTATTTTTGGTGCAAAAAAATTGACCTATGACATGGAAACTATCTAAATGGAAATATTTTTTTGTAGTTGGCGACAATTGATTTTATCTTTCCAGAGATGGAGCTTATTACCTCCAGATAATTACGACTTGAAAATGAGTCAATGATAAGAAGTGAAATAGGCAGAAGTGATAATCACTAAAAAAGGCAGCCGGGTAAACCCGGCTGCCGAGCGCCCATGGGGGAAGGGCTAAGAGGAAAAAATTGGTAGTGGATTGCTACTACTAATAGAACCAACAAAAACAGCTACTGCCAATTTATGTGCGGCGAGCGTAAGAGCGAACTTCATAGCCACCGCTTAGCCCTACTGAATACATAGAGTTATGCCAAAATGATTGGGTAAACCAATTAAAGAAGGAATTTCTGGATTCGAACCAGAATTCACCAAAGTTCGGGTCAAAGAAAGTAATGTCCTGCGCAACCCAGGCAGCCATTGCATGACCAGCGAAAGTGCCATCAAGGCCTATCTTCTTATAGCAACCAGCACCGCCAGTTTGATCCAAAATAATCTCCCTTGCCAAAGCATTGGGAGAGAAAACGCCACTCTGGCCTTGCGCTCTACGAGGATTGTGAATACCCCGGATAGTATTTCCTCCCCGGCCATTCGGGAAAGCTCCACCAAATACATTTTGACTGGTAGGGAAGATATTTTGTGTGCTCAGCCAGGCTTCTGTAGTTCTGTCCTGGTTATTCTGTGTGCCCGCCTGTTGCAGGGTCATTACGTGAAATAAGTGTTGCTCATCCAGTACACCCGCTGGCATTAACCAATCCCACAAGCTCCCTCCATCAGAGTGATGCTTGATCCAAAAGGCGGAAAGCGCTTCACAAACACCGCCAGAAGTATCTTCGTGAATAGTGATTTGTGCTTTTACCGGATCCTTACACTGGCTGAAGTTGTATGTCAGTTGACCCCGATGATTGGCTACAGATTGTTGTACGGGGTTTACGCGTGTTCCAGTTACAGCGAGAACGGTTTTATCGACCCAAATAGGCATATTCGATCCCTCATTTTATGAGATAAAAACGCTGCACAAATCCTTTTTTAAAAACTGAAAATTTGTAGCGCCTGTGAATTGGGCGGGCATTGAACCAGAAAAGTTCCAGGGCCAACAGAGTATAAAAGCGCTTTTTAAATCGACTCTGGCACTATTTTTTTATCCAGCGTTAATCTTGCCTGAATCCTACTTTGTTAAAATCTACTAGCCAAAAATAATCTGGCAACAAACAATATTTAGCCGTTTCTAACTGCGAAGACAAAATAGAGATAAGAAGATATTTTTACTTATAAATATTTATCATTCTTAATCTCAAATAGGACGCATAGCAATTTATAGAAAGTATACTTTTACAAAACTCATCAGTTTAAAAAAGTGGCTTGTAACAACAAACTGCTAGAGTAGGTGTGCAAGTAAAAAGCTATGCAATAAATTGCATAGAAAACTACACAACAACGCCTGTGCCAGTCTCTTTGCCAGCACACTTTTAGCCACTCAATACAGCACTACTAAGTTGGTTGTGAAAAATTTAGGCAGGAATGATTCAACAGCAAAGTGGTAGGTAAGATGCCTCGACCAAATTCTGTCCCTAGGTCGTTAACTCCAGGGGATAAAATTCGGTCGAGGTTTGGCTAAGCGGTGTTAAACCTGCTCTACAGTCTGCTCAATACGTCCAAAGATAGATTGCCCTTGATCATCGAGCATTTCGATGGAAATGGTATTTCCAAAGTCCATAAATGGCGTGCTTGCAGAGCCATTCTGGATGGTCTCAATCATGCGAATCTCGGCAATACAGCTGTAACCAACACCGCCTTCTGCTACAGGCTTACCGGGGCCTCCATCCAACTTATTGGATACCGTTCCAGAGCCAATAATGGTGCCTGCGCAAAGTGGACGAGTTCTGGCCGCGTGGGCGACCAGTTGCCCGAAGTGGAAGGTCATATCCACACCGGCATTGGGCTCGCCAAACTTCTCACCATTCAGATGGGAAACCAGTGGCAGATGCAATTTACCCTCGCTCCAGTTTTCACCCAGCTGTTCAGGGGTTACGCAAACAGGGGAGAAAGCACTAGAGGGTTTGGACTGGTAGAAACCAAATCCTTTGGCCAGTTCCGCAGGTATCAATCCGCGCAGGGATACATCATTGACCAACATTACCAACTTGATATGTGGCAGCGCATCCTCAGCGGAAACCCCCATAGGAACATCGTCGGTGATCACGGCAATTTCTGCCTCGAAGTCGATGCCAAAGCCATTGCTTTGCGGCATCTTTACCGGCTCGCGTGGATCCAGGAAGGTATCGGAACCACCTTGATACATGAGCGGATCGCTGTAGAAGCTCTCCGGCACCTCGGCACCGCGGGCTTTGCGCACCAGCTCAACATGATTCACGTAAGCACTACCGTCGGCCCAGTGATATGCACGCGGTAAAGGCGAAGCACACAGAGTTTGGTCAAAGGTTTCCCCTTGAATCTCGCCACTTTGCAGGCGTTCGTGTAGCTTCTCCAACTCGCTGCTGACTGATGCCCAATTGTCCAACGCACTCTGCATGGTGGGGGCAATATCGCCAGCTGGCACCATACGGGTAAGATCGTCGCTAACAACAACCAATTGGCCATCGCGGCCGGATTTAAGGCTGGCTAACTTCACTGTGCCTCCCCTTCAGTTTTTTCCACAAATTCTTCTTCCCCATGCATCCAGGCGGCGTGCCTTGGGGCTTTTTTAGTACGTGACCACTCTTCCAACATATCCTCAGCAACCCGCTTCAGCTCTTTGTGCATACCGGGCTTGGCGGTATTGGCGGCCAGCTCGATACGATGGCCGTTGGGGTCGAAGAAGTAGATCGACTGGAAGATAGTGTGATTGGTAGGGCCGAGTACGTCGACCCCGGCCGCTTCCAGTCGCGCTTTGGTCTCAAGCATTTCTTCCATGGACTCCACTTCGAAAGCGATATGCTGTACCCATTTGGGTGTGTTCTCATCGCGCCCCATCTCCGGGGAGTTGGGGATTTCGAAGAAGGCAAGCACATTCCCCATACCCGCATCCATAAAGACGTGCATGTAAGGGTCCGGCTCACCGGTTGAGGGTACCTCGTTTTCGGCAATGGCCAGCTGGAAGTCCATGCCGAGAAGATCGCGGTAGAATTCCACTGTCTCCTTGGCGTCCCTACAGCGATACGCCACGTGGTGAATGCGCTTAATGCCCATTGAAGCCTCCGTTATTATTCCTTTTCTTTAATGACGCCACGCTTGAGCTGGTCGCGCTCAATGGATTCGAACAGGGCCTTAAAGTTACCCTCACCAAACCCTTCATCTTCCTTGCGCTGGATAAACTCAAAGAATACCGGGCCGAGCATATTAGCGGAGAAAATCTGTAGCAGCAGGCGTGGTTGGCCGCCCTCAGTGGTGCCATCCAGCAGGATGCCACGGCTCTGGAATTCTTCAGTAGGTTCACCGTGCCCAGGCAGGCGCTCTTCCAGCATTTCGTAGTAGGTGTCCGGCGGCGGGGTCATAAACTCCATGCCGCGCTCTTTCAGGCGATCCCAACAGGCAATTAAGTCATCACAAGCAAAGGCGATATGCTGGATACCTTCGCCGTTGTACTTCATCAGGAACTCTTCGATCTGGCCGCCGCCACCAGCTGCTTCTTCGTTCAGCGGAATACGGATCTTGCCATCCGGTGCAGTCATCGCCTTGGACAGCAGGCCGGTGTATTCGCCTTTGATATCGAAGTAACGAATCTCGCGGAAATTGAACAGGTCTTCGTAATACTTGGCCCAGTAATCCATACGGCCGCGATACACGTTGTGGGTAAGGTGATCCAGAGTGTGGAAACCACAACCTTCAGGGCGACGCTCTACGCCTTCTTCCCAGATAAAGTCGATATCGTAGATGGACTCACCATCTTCGTAGCGATCAATCATGTACAGGGTCGCACCGCCAATACCTTTGATTGCCGGCAGGTGCAGTTCCATCGGGCCGGTATTCACATGAACAGGCTGTGCACCTTTACGCAGGGCCTCTTCGTAGGCGAACTTGGCATCTTTTACGCGGAAGGCAAGGCCACAAGCGGAGGGACCGTGCTCTTGGGCGTAGTAATAAGCGTGGCTGTTGGGCTCGTAGTTGGTGATAAAGTTGATATCACCCTGGCGCCACAACTCCACTGCCTTGGAGCGGTGACGGGCGATTTTCTCAAAGCCCATGGCGGTAAAAACGGTTTCAAGGATGCCTTTTTCCGGCGCTGTAAACTCTACGAATTCGAAGCCGTTAAGTCCCATCGGGTTTTCAAATAAGTCGGCCATGCGGTCCTCCATTTCTTATCATCGCAGCACTTCAAAGCGGGGCTGCGGATTGTGGATTTAAAGCGCAAACGAAGTTAGTTGCAGATGTAACTAATGTCAAGAAACTCTGGATCAGCTAAAAAATGAGTACTAGAAGAGTGCTTTTAGTCACCAGCCTCCAAAGCTAGCGCCTGGGAGAATAACCAGCTGGCAACGGGTCCTTGAACAGGATCGGGAGAGTAATCGGGAGCCGGGTGCGACACAGTGGTTGCGCCACACCCGTGCACAGCCGACCTTATTTACGCGTGCATTTACCGGTATCGGTACGACACATATGATCCTTGTGAAACTTGCCGGTCATCTGGTCGCACTGGGATTTGCTCACATCTCCAGCACAGGCATTTTCGGCATGCTGGCAGCAACCGGTTTCAGCGGTGCCCATTCCTTTATTGCCGTCCATCCCTTCATCTTTCTTGCGCTGTTCGCAGGCAGACAGGGTCAAAACCATCGCCGCGGCCAGTATCCCAATTGAAGCTTTGAGTCTCATAAAGGCCTCCTAAATACCCGGCTTAGCGGCCGGTGACATGGATATCGCGGAATCTGCCGCGCATTGCTTTGTGCGACCCGCGTAGATTTACCCGACATCTCCACCAGCTCAGGGATTTTGCGATTAGGCGCGCCATCCCATTATCACCCTGCAGATTTACCGGGCCATGCATTGACTGTAGCCCACACTGGCAGCGAAACCATCTGACTGACGGGACATTTACGTTAATTTGCCCCTGACAGCCCATCCAAATAACTGAATACCTTTTTGTATTTGCCAGAGCCGGTACAATCGGCCCCCGTTTGTCGGGTAAAAACCCCGCCTGAATGTATTTATTGAGGACCCCCTATGCTTCTCGCCGCTGCTGCCATCATTGCTGGCTTTATTGTGCTGGTCTGGAGTGCCGATCGCTTTGTGGATGGAGCTGCCGCCACTGCTAAACATTGCGGCATGCCCACTCTGTTAATTGGCATGGTGATCGTCGGCTTCGGTACTTCCGCTCCGGAAATGGTGGTCTCAGCCATTGCCGCCTTGAATGGCAACCCCGGCCTCGCACTGGGTAATGCCTACGGTTCCAATATTGCCAATACCGGTTTGATTCTCGGTTTCAGTGCTCTGCTGATCCCACTATCGGTACACTCAAAGATTGTGCGTAAAGAGCTGCCACTGCTGCTGGCAATCACCCTGCTCAGTGGTGCCTTCCTGTGGAATGACCGCTTGGAGCGCTGGGAGGGTATTGTTCTGTTATTCGGTTTCTTCGCCTTGATCGGCTGGAGCATCTTTTCTGCCATGCGCAATAAAGGTGACCAGCTTGAGGGAGAAGTAGAAACTGAGCTGGAAGACAACCCTATGCCACTCGGAACTGCCATATTTTGGTTGGTAGCAGGACTGGTGCTATTGATTGTCAGTTCCCGAATTCTCGTATGGGGAGCAGTAACCATTGCCGAATCTTTGGGGGTCAGTGACCTGGTGATAGGCCTGACTATTGTTGCCCTGGGAACCTCACTGCCGGAACTGGCAGCAACTTTAGTGGCCGCACGAAAAGGTGAGCACGATATCGCCATCGGTAACGTTGTCGGCTCCAATATGTTCAATCTGCTAGCGGTGGTTGGCATTGCCGGCACCATTGCTCCCATGAACAACGTACCCCACGAGGTGCTGTCCCGAGACTGGCCGATGGTTCTGGGCCTCACAATTGCCCTGTTTATTTTTGCCTACGGCTTCAAAGGCCAGGGCCGAATCAATCGCTGGGAAGGCTCCGCGCTACTAATGGCTTACCTCGTATATACCGGCTACCTGGTGGGAACCATTACCAAAGCTGCACTCTAATGATATTCGGGGTGGTGCCGCACCACCCCATAGTTACTGCCTGAACTCACCATAATTCGCCGCCTCTGCGCCCATTTCTCTTCCCAAAAACTGACTAATATCTGCAACACCTTCCAAGGAAAAGTGCAGAGCAGCTAGATGAAGAGAAGCACCATTGGCAAAACCGTAGCGCTAACAGCCCTATTTGGACTCGGTGCAATTTACCTACTCAATGCCTCTTGGCTAGCGACAGCCCAGCAAGGAAAACCAATCCTGATTGCCCATCGCGGCGTCTACCAAACTTACAACCGGGATAATTTGACCCGTGACGAATGCACCGCAGTCCGTATCTATACCCCGGAACACCGCTATCTGGAAAACACTATTCCCTCTATGGAAGCTGCCTTTTCTCATGGCGCGGACATTGTCGAAATCGATATCCATCCCACCACTGATGGCGACTTCGCGGTATTTCACGACTGGACCATAGACTGCCGCACGGATGGAACAGGTGTCACCCGGGAACAGTCCATAAAGGGCTTAAAGAAGCTGGATATTGGTTACGGCTATACCTTTGATGGCGGCAAGACATTTCCCTTTCGTGGCCAGGGGGTGGGTTTACTTCCCACTTTAAAAGAGGTCTTGCTGTACTTTCCCGGCAAGCAGTTTCTGATCAATATTAAGAGTAATGATCTAACAGAAGCAGAACGATTGGATAACTATCTTCGGCAACACCAATTGCCTATTAATTCCCGGCTCATGGTCTACGGTGGCGATCGCCCAATTAAAAGGATACGGCAGTTGCGGCCAAATGCATTGGCCTTCAGCAAGACAAGCGCCAAACAATGTGCTTTGCAATATGCACTGTTCGGTTGGAGTGGCTACTTTCCCGAGTCTTGCCGGAACAGTATTGTTGTTGCACCCAATACTTGGCGATGGGCTTTGTGGGGCTGGCCCAATCGCTACTCTGAACGAGTGGCCAAAGCCAATAGCTTGGTGATGGCAGTGGACCATAAAAATGGCAAGCGGGGCTTGCCCGGTATTTACACACTGGAAGAGCTCAGTTTTCTACCCGAAGGATATAGCGGAGCTATTTGGATTGAGAAGATCGAGCTGATTGGCCCATATCTAAAATCAAGACAATAGATAACCTTAGCGTTTTCGACCTTTCTCCAGCCGTGCCAGATGCGCCTGAAGACGCTCTATTTCTTCCAGCAGCTCTATCGCTAATGCAGCGCCGGCAAGATTTACCCCCAGATCTCGCTCCAGGCTGTAAACCCGGCGCACACGGCGCACACAAATTCCGCTAAAGCGCCACTGCACTTCCCTGCTACGCGGCTCAATAATTCCCTCCTCAACCAAGGCAATGATACGCTCCGCCGGCACACCACAAGCCCGACACAGTTCACTCAAAGTTAACTCACTCTCTTCATCCAGGAGAACACCGCTAAGCTGCTCAACCTTTTTAGGCATCACAATTATCCTCCCATGGACTGACGTGGATTGAAGTTGAATGCGTCGCCAAACTGACGGTATGCCTCGCGTTCAATATCAGTAGTGGCTGGTGGCGTAACAGTTTGCATCACTATATACATATCCCCCGGCTGCTTTGCCGGGATACCGCGGCCCTTGAGGCGCAGTTTTTTACCATTGGTGCTGTTTGCTGGAATGGTCACTTTAATGGGACCATCGGGAGTGGGTACCTGAACTTTGGCTCCAAGCGTTATCTCCCAGGGAGCCAAAGGCAAATCCAGGTAAACCGTTTTACCTTCTGTATGGAAAAGGGGATGGGGGTTGAAAGCAATTTCCAGATAGAGATCACCAGGCTTACCTTCTCCAATGCCAGGCTCACCCTGTCCAGCTAAGCGAATCTGTTGCCCTTCAGTGATCCCCTTGGGAATTTTTATATTAAGAGTGCGCTCACGCAGTTGCGGTCGCCCATCTGCACCCAATACCGAGTGCTTTAAGGTTACTTGGCGTGTACCGCCACGATAACTATCTTCGAGGTCTACTGTGATGCGGGCATAGGTATTTTCACCCTGGGCACTATAAGAGCGGCGCTGCCCCTGCCCATAAGCCTGACGAAACCCGCCGCGGCCAAACAAGCTTTCAAAGAAGTCACTAAAAGCTTCAGGATCAGCTTCGGTATATCCACCACCGTGAAACTCAAAACCCTGGTCCCAATTGGGGGGCGGTCGGAAGTCCTGGCCAGACTGAAAACCACTGCCGAGCTGATCGTAAGCAGCTCGCTTCTCTGGATCCTTCAATACTTCATAGGCCTCATTTACTTCCTTAAAGTGTTCTTCGGCGCCCTCCTCTTTACTGACATCCGGATGATATTTACGTGCTAATTTCCGATAGGCACGCTTAATCTGTGCCTGATCCGCACTCCGATCCAGGCCGAGTATTTTGTAATAGTCCTTGTATTCCATGGCTTTAATAAAAGCCGATGGTGACGGGATTCGCCATATATTTATGATATAAAATCGGTAAGAAGATTAATTGAGATCCTCCCCCTTCAACTAAGATTTAATAATATGGCGCCGATTAGATAAACGACGCCAAGTTGCAGAATTAATAACCGGTCTCGTAAAACATTGATCCATCTAGATACTCGATAGACCCATCGGTATAGTGAATATAGACCTCGGCAGGATTTGAGGCATACGCTCGCACTGTCACAGAACAGTACAAACCAGAGCTACAACCTTTAATCCAGTTCACATAATCTATAGATTTTGTAATATTTACTATTTCCCAGCTTCCTGAAGTCGAGGCGCCAAAACTAAAGTCCAAACCACCACAACGATTTGTTCCGTTGCCAATTACTTGCCCCCCAGCTTTGACGTTAAGGTTACATTTAAGATCAGCAGAAAATGCAGGCAATGCAATGGCAGAGGCAACCAGCAAAGACAGTACTATTAATATTTTTTTGACATCCATTTGTAGAACCTTAAGATTATTTATTATTAATTGATAAACCAAAAACAACCAACCTCGTTAATGATGTTATCACCGCCAACAAACACTTCCCATAACAACATAGATACAAATTAAACAAATAATATGAACTGGCTATCAATATAATTAAACTAATATCCAATAGCATGAAATTTCAAGGAGACACTTGTTCCGGATACTTGGAATCAATGAACGGCCAAAAAACTGAGACCCAAAGCCACTTTATAACAAGCATTATTCGAATAAGGCAAAAATAAAGAAGATAGATATATAGATAAGTTAAAGGGATTTAACCACAACTACTCAACCTCTACTTATAAAAATATATTAGTGTATTTAATAGAGAACCAAATTTTCTTTGACTCCATAAAAAATAACCTCTATCGGAGACTATCGTTCAGCCGAGTAAGGATCTTCTGCATTTAAATAGGCTAAGAGATCAACTCTCTGACCCTGTGCGTACAGCCACTCGCGAAACTCCTTTACTTTTTTATATCGCTTATCGCCAAACTTGCTCCGATATATTTCCGAGAAATTCTCTTGAGCTTTACTATTCCTAATTTTTTTCTGCCATTCATGGGTAACTAGAAAGTTCAGTGAACCGGCAAGTCCTTCAGATTTTAATAGTTCCCACTCACCCTTATCCAACCAAATACCACCCACAACAGCACTGTAATCAATACGATGCTCACTACCAACCATAATCCTTATCTTTTGCATAATAGCACCGGATACAGGACATAAGATCGCTTGCTTGCTATCTTCAATAAGCATATCGTTAAGACTGCTGAGGTCTTTAGAAAACTGATATTCAGGATTCTGTCTTTTCCAAGAAAGGAAGTCTTCCACCAGAATCCAATTACCCCCACAAGAACTACAAGTATATCCACGGAATAATTCTTCAATAAATCCATGTTTAAGAACGCCATCTTTACAGCTTGTACAATTCAGCATATTAAACTCTAAAATATAACTTTCGAATTAAGAATGAATATCACACAAAAAAACTACAATACAGCTAACTTAACCAACTAGATTTCAATACACTCACTTTAACCTCATATTTAACATTCAGCTTCTATTTTTTTATAAGAAAGGCCGCCAAAGCGGCCTTCACAAGCTCAATAAAAGTTGTTTTAGGTTTTCAAATCAGCACTTAACATATTAGAAATTTTCTCTCCCCCTACTTCCTTAGAGAAATCATACAGGGAAATACCTTCTTCCACATAGAAATTTGCACTTGCTCCAAACTTTAACAACAGGCTAACCATTTCAAAGTCTTTTAAGTAAACGGCATATGTTAATGGGCGATAATAATTATTTATAGTACTCTTGTTTACATTAGCACCATTAACCAAAAGGCGGCTTACCTTATTTATATCACCGCTCTCTATTGCTAATAATAATGCCGTTTTTCCGTCATCAAGTTCATGATCTATATCTTTCCCTAAATCAATTATCTTAGGAATTATTTTTGATGCTTGATCACTATCAGCAAGTTCAAAAAATAGGTGGCCGTCTGAATCAGCAGCAGCCTCCGCCCGTCTTAAATTTGATTCTGCTTGTTTTCGGTTAAAATTATTGTCTAGCTGATGTACCCACTTCATATAATACGAAACAGCCAGAACTGGACTATTCACTTTACAGCCGGCTTTTTTAGCTTTAATAGAACTATCTATTGCCCCATCATACCATTGCATATAATGAAGCCTTAGCTTTGCCTGCTTCTGTAAAAAACATTTCTCAGAATGAATCTTTTCAGAAGAAAATGAGTACAAATTATCAGCTTTTTTTAATTCACCTTCAGAAATTAAGAACTCAAATAATTTGCTATCTCTTAGAATCCAATAAATTGGTCTCTGATTACGAGATACATCTGAAGACTTATCAATTGCCATCAAATATTGATTAATAGATTTAGTTTTTTCGCCTTGCATTTCATAGTTCAAACCCCAATTTGCATACAACCATAAATTGTCAGTTCCAAGTTTTTCAGCAAGGATATATTCATCATTTGCAGCCGAATATTTTCCCTGATGTGTATATACATATCCCAATAGGACATGAGTATCAGCAAACTCAGGTTCAAGATCATTAGCAATAAGAATTAATTTTTCAGCTTTTTTTATACCAGCTGGCCAGTTTGTTTTCATATGAAATCTAGCCAACTCTAAGTACGCCTTATAGTACTCTGAATTCAAACTTAATAATTCATCCAAAATTGCTTTAGCTCTATATATGTTATCCCTATAACCTGTATTAATTAAATTATAGGCTTCCTTATACATTCTATCTTCGACTTCATTATCGTTTGGAACGTCAAAATTAAGAATTCGAGAAAGACTATCTACACTTAAATTATTTTGCTTTAGAGAGGTTAATTCTTCAGTTTTAATTAAGTTTTCGTCTGATATATGCTCGCCAGACCCTATATAAACTTCCCCAGCTTTCACCTCAGTATTTTTCACTTTAATTAAAGGTGTACCGTTTGTAGATATCGCAAAAACTCTACTTATGTTTTTAATCGTATTGACATCTAAAAATCGGCTTAATGTTAAATTATTTTTAGAGAAATTATATGCAGGCCTAAATGTATAAAGTTTTTCAATTGGAAAACCATTAAGCAACAAATTATCTATTAAACTTTCAGAATATGAAAGATTTCTATTTATATTTAATTTTTCCACGCCTGCATATTCTAACTTATTGACAATTCTAGATTTTAGGATTTTGTCAGCATATTCTGGGCCAGGCCACGTAATCTGTAGAGGAACAATTTCCTTCAAAAAAGTTTCCTCTTGACTATATATATGCAATTCGATTTGAGAGGTTTTTATAGCAGAAAATTTATTTCTTTTTCGCTGTATATACAACTTTAATCTATTAAACCCTGAACTAACTCTACGAGGCGCATATCCCCAAGTTATTTCAGAGATTTCGTAACCTAAATTTGCATGCCCTATATTTTCACTTACCCATATATCCAGAGTAATTTCTGCTTCAAAATAATCTACCCTTGCTAGGGATACATCAAGTACTTTAGTTCTATCATCAGAAAAATCATTGGCTGAAATATTTACAGAAAATGAAAAAAAATAAAGAACAGAAAGAATAATATATAACTTCCTTTTCATAAATGTACCTATAGCTTCCGCGATTAAAATCTATGCAGGGTTTAATTATAAAAAGAGTTTTTATTAATAGGTAGGATAAAGGATAGTGATGATAACTATGTCACAAAAAATGTGGCTCAAAGGCTAATCACACTTTAGCTAATGCTTAGAATAATAAAGAGAGAGCCCTCTCTCTTTATTATTTAATTAAATATAGACCAAGTGATTAAGATTCTATCTCTTTTGAAGCACTGAAATCAGCTACACCGGCTTCTTTTAACAAAGAATCGACTAGTGGCGCCATAGCCCGATGTTTTAGAGCACTACCCACTAGAGCCTCAGGCAAGCTTTGCCCTTTGGATTCAGCCTCGCCATCTAAAATGCCGCTGCTTGCTCTACCATCAACACCATTTAAGCCTTCAACAGAAATAATTTTCATGCCCTCAATACTCTCCATCGGCTTAACGCTTTCTCGGATAATATTGGGCAGATTTTCGTGCAAGCTGAGCACCTTCTTAAGAGCAATTTGGGCTTCATTGAGGCTGTTATAGGCTTCATTCATCAGGCGCTGACCCTCAGCGTCCACTGCATATTTTTCACGATCAGCTTCAACTTTAATACGAATAGCCTCAGCTTCAGCTGCAGCCTGCAAGCGCAATGCTTCGGCCTTATCTTCAGCAGCCGCTTTCTCCGCATCGGCCATTACTTTAATACCCGTGGCCTGACGTTCCGCTACTTTTTGAGCTTCAATAATTTCAATGCGCTTATCACGCTCTGCAACTTCAACATCCTTGGCAGTGCGGACTTGTTCTTCTGCTTTTACGGCTTCAGCCCGGGCCACGTTTGCTTGTTGGTCAGCAAGGGATTGCTCTTTTGATTTCTCTGCAACGGCAATGGCACGTTCCTGTTCAGCAATTTCTACCGACTTCTCTTTGGAAATACGCTGTTCATCGAGGATTCGATCTCCCTCGATTTCCTGCTCTTTCAAACGGCGCTCTTTTTCAATCTCCAGTAACTTGGTCGCCTGTTCAGCGGCGATCTGGGATTGGCTCACTTCGCGCTGTGCTTCAATTTCAGCCTTGCGTGCTGCACGTTCCTGCTCAGCTAGTTCACGGGCAATATCCGCCTTCTGGGCAGCTTCGCGGTTTTCAAGCTCGCGTTGTTGCTCCAGACGCGCGTAGCGTTTTTCTTTTTCAATTTCTAATTTCTGGCGTTCAGCTTCGAGATTTTTCTTCTCGATCTGTACCATGGTTTCCTGCTCTACATCATTGACCTCTTTACGGCGCACCTCAATAGAGCGGGTCATACTGGCGAGGCCCTCGGCATCAAACACATTATCCTGATTGAAGAATTCTTTATGGGTTTGATCCAAACCGGTCAAAGATACAGCCTCGAGTTCCAATCCATTTTTTAATAGATCTTCGGAAACTACCTGCTGAACTTTTTGTACAAACTGGCTGCGCTGCTCGTGTAGCTCCGCCATTTCCATTTCCGCAGCTACCGAGCGCAATGCATCAACAAATTTACCCTCGATCATTTCCTTTAACGCTTCGGGGTCTAAAGTACGCAGCCCCAAAGTCTGTGCAGCATTAGCTATCGCATCTACATCCGGCTTTACTCGCAGATAAAATTCAGCAAGTACATCAACACGCATGCGGTCCTTGGTAATCAGCGCTTGATGCTCTTTACGGGAAACCGCCAGACGCAAAGTGTTCATGTTTACCGGGATAATTTCATGCAAAACCGGAAATACAGGTGCGCCACCATTCATAATAACCTTTTGCCCGCCCATACCGGTCCGTACAAATGAGCGCTCTTTCGAGGCTCTGGTATATAGGCGTGCAAATATAGCCCCGATAACAATCAAGGCCACTAATATGGTACCGCCAATAAATAATAAAAACGAAAAATTTCCTATCACTGCTAGTTTCTCCATTTAGTTATTCTCTATAAGATGTATACTGCTGGGGCGAGTTACTCGAAAATGTGCTCCCAGCTCTTCAACCAGTAACACCTTATCCCCCTGATTAAATGTTTCACTTTCATCCGGTTCCACCATTACATAGTGTGTGGTTCCGTATTCATCACTAAAACGCGCTTCTGCTGGTGAACCGATTTCTGCTTTACCGATCGTAATAATCGCTACACGGCCAATAAAGGAATTTCTCTCAACTGCCTCGGATTCATCACCCACAGCAAAGCGCCGCATAATATTGCCAACAAAACGTACCTGAGGTAGCGCAAGAAAAAAGACTGCCACAGCAAGTAAACCGCCCGGCAATAAATACCCAACAAGAGACTCTATGAGCATTTGGGCTACTAGGCCCGTCACTCCAAAGCTAACCAGAAAAGTTACTAACAGTATAAGTGCAGGAACTTCACCGAAACGCAACCACCCAAGCAGCTTAGTCATCCCCCCAGACAACCCTGTATCTGGCACGTCAACATCAAAATCTGGTAATAAATTATCCAGTAAATCTGAAATACCAACACCAATCAATGTCATGATGCCTTCAAGAAGCGCTATCATAAACATTAAAATCAGCGCACCGGTAAAGATCAGGTTTTGGTCTTGCAATAAAAATATCATCAGCCCCCCGATTTAATCTTGGCTAAACGTTCTTTCACACGATTATTTCGCGCGAACTCCTCAAGTTCTGCTAATTTGCTGGCATCTATCCCAGAGTCAAATGTCGATATAGCTGTATTACCTACTGCTCGATTAAATGCATCGGTAGCTTGTTCTACCTGGGCTTTTGGCTTTCTATCCCTGCCATATTCATCCGCAGTAACTCTACTACTTACCTTTTTATTGACTGCAATAAAATCTTGTAACTGCTCACGCATTTCACGTTTCTTACCTTGCAGGGCAAGAATATAGGAACCTAGTTCCTTTATTTCTATCTCATTTTCATTGATCGCTTTTTCTAAAATTGGAAGTTGCGCCTCAATATCCATTTGTTTGGCAATGGCGACTTCAGCCAAATCATCACGACCTTCATTTATAGCAATATCAATTTGTTCAGCTAAACGCTTATGACGAGCATTTTCATCGCTTAACGCTCTACTGTTTAGATACTTGGATGCCTCCACCTTCCCTAGCTGATCTCGCACATCTGCAATTGCATCATCCACCTCCCGAATTGCCTGCTCCATCACTGACTCTGGTGCAGCGGCTTCAACCGAGTCCACGACGGCATTGGCGGACACAGAGATTAAACGTGATATGCGCTTTATAAACCCTTCACTCATAACTTATCTCCTGCTCCCAAATAGAAAAATCCACCTTATTATTGGTTACAAACTTCAAATGATGTCGAAACAGTGTCCAATCTCTCACCAAAGATACTGTTTATGCTTTCCTGCTATGACGGCAAGACAATTTTTCCGCAAAGTATTACGAGTCTGCAGCAGAGTTTTTATAAGTAGCGCAATAGGATTGGAATCAATACTAAATTATATCAATGCCGTATTCTCTACGAGCAATTCCAATATCATTCAAATTAGTAAACTGCGATGACTTTTTCCCAAACAATAAGTCATTAATGGAAGGAACGCTTCTACACAGGAAAGTTATGACCGGGCAGATTTTTTTGCTCTGCCGAACCTCTCTCTACAGCAACCAATTTACGCATTTTTTACTTTGTGTGACAGCGCTACTGTGATCGATCGACACCATGGTAGGCATAGTCATCCGCCGGTAAACACGCCGAAATTTACTGGAGTTCATTGAGCATGACGTTCCTTTGCCTCACATGCATATAAATGTACACATACCAATAGAGTAGGTCAATCAATAGGAGGTAAAATGAGTGGATGACAAGTTTTTAAACGTGGGTCGCTTGCTTTTATGCTTTGCTTAAGTAGCAGCTATTAGCGCTGTAAAACTGAACATTGTGGTTGGTATACAATTCAAAAATCAATTACACGCTATAACAGCAGGCAAATAGTGACATAAAATCAACGCCAACTTATGGTTTTGAAAATATGAACGCGCCCGGCTCTAATTCATCCTTTAAGTGCTTGGGAAATCCTATTCTCAATGTCGATAGCTATAAAACTAGTCATTATCTGCAGTACCCCCCAGGAACATCACATATTAGTAGTTATGTAGAGTGTCGTGGCGGTGAATTTGCGTCGACGGTATTCTTTGGCTTGCAGGCGTTTATCAAGCAATACCTAAGCACCCCCATCAGTTTTCATCAAATTAATGAAGCTGAAAATATTTTAAAACCCCATGGACTGCCATTTAACCGTGATGGATGGAATCATATTTTAAACGACCACAATGGTTTAATGCCCCTTGAAATTACAGCGATAGAAGAAGGACAAGTTATTCCAGTAACCAATGTTTTAGCTCAGGTTGTTAATACCTGCCCCTCCTGCTTTTGGCTCACCACTTATATTGAAACTGCACTTTTACGGAGTATCTGGTATCCATCAACCGTAGCTACCCAGAGCCGCGAAATAAAGAAAATTATCTCACAGTATTTATTTGAAACAGCGGAAAATCTGGATACGCTGGAATTTCGTTTACATGATTTCGGGGCTCGGGGAGCCAGCAGTCTCGAAACAGCCATGCTGGGAGGCATGGCTCACTTAGTTAATTTTAAGGGGACTGATACGATATCCGGAATATTAGCCGCAAAAAGATTTTACAACGCCGCTGTACCTGGAGCTTCCATTCCCGCCGCTGAACACAGCACAATTATCGCTTGGGGACAGCAGCATGAGGAAGATGCTTACCGTAATATACTTGAGCAATTTTCTGGGGAAGGAAAAACTGTGGCTGTTGTCAGCGATAGCTACGATTTGTGGAATGCTATAGAGAATATCTGGGGGAAAAAATTAAAGGATAAAGTTACTCAAAGTGGCGGCACATTAGTAATAAGGCCTGACTCCGGCAACCCAGAGAAAGTCGTGATAGAAGCAATAGAAAGGTTGATGCGAATATTTGGCTCGCAGAAGAATAAAAAAGGGTATCGATTACTACCCCCCTTTATTCGAGTTATACAAGGAGATGGTATCACCCGCTTTGTAATCCCGAAAATTCTCCAAGCAATGAAAGAAAACAATCAAAGCACAGAAAATCTGACCTTTGGTATGGGTGGAGGATTACTACAAAAAGTTGACCGCGATATGATGGGGTTTGCAATGAAGGCCAGCGCTATCTGTATCAATGGCAGTTGGTACGATATTTTTAAGAATCCGAGAACCGGGCCCGAGAAAAGGTCCAAGGGTGGCCGCCTTGCCTTGATTCGCGGCGATGATGGTGCACTTCGAACTATTGCACAGAGCGATCTAAAATCAGAAGCTAACCTGCTGAGGCCGGTTTACCGCAACGGTATTCTGCTTAAGGACATTACTTTCGACAAAGTTCGAAGAAATGCTGCCCTCTGATTCCCGTTCCACCCTCACAACGTCTTACCCCTACGAAACTTCACTTTACCGAGCGAGTACTTTACAACTTTAGGTTGGTCCTGTTAGTTGTGCGTATCCAAAGTCTGACCTCCGTGCACACAAGGCCTCCAGCGTCAGTCGTAATAACAATAAGTACCCGAGAGAGTGCTCGTGCTCTCGTGGGGTAAAGGTAGCCAATGGAAAGAAGAAAATTCCTCAAGATCGCCGGCGTCGGCTCCAGTGGTATTTTGTTGCCTCTACAGGGCATTCAGGTCAGCGCGGAGCAGCTGCTCAATGAGGGCATGCACAGCTCCCATAAAAGACACCTGGCTGATGTAGTCCTGAATACCGCGCGCAAAGCCGGGGCCAGTTATACCGATGTGCGTATCGGCCGCTATCTGAACCAGTACGTTATGACCCGCGAAACCAACGTGGAGAATATCGTCAACACAGAATCCCTTGGCGCTGGTATTCGTGTGATCGCCAATGGTACCTGGGGCTTCGCCGCCACCAACGACCTTACAGCGGATGGCGTCGCCCTTGCCGCGCGCCAAGCAGTTGCCGTAGCTAAGGCCAATGCCAAGTACCAAACCGAGCCCGTGCGTTTGGCACCGGTAAAAGGCGTGGGCGAGGTTTCCTGGCAGACACCTATCGAACAAAATGCCCTGCAGGTCCCCATCAGTGAAAAAGTCGATTTCCTGATGGATGTTAACAATGGGGCACTCAAAGCTGGGGCCAGCTATATCCGCTCTTCCCTGTATTTGGTGAATGAGCAAAAGTACTTTGCTTCTAGCGACGGCTCCTATATTGACCAGGATGTCCATCGCCTATGGGCACCTATGCAGGTGACCGCTGTTGATAAGCAGAGCGGTGCTTTCAAGACTCGCAACGGTCTCAGTGACCCAGTGGGGAGAGGCTATGAATACCTGGCCGGTCACGACAAAGACAAGATTCGCGGTCAGACCACGCTCTACAAAGCTTCCTATGATATGGCCGAGGATGCAGTGCTCGCAGCCGAGCAAGCCCAAGCCAAGCTGTCAGCCAAGTCCATCGATCCGGGCAAGTACGATTTGGTACTGGAACCCTCACATCTGTGCCTGACCATCCACGAATCTGTGGGCCATCCTCTTGAGCTGGACCGCGTGCTGGGTTACGAGGCCAACTATGCGGGAACTTCCTTCGCCACCCTGGATAAGTGGCGCAGCGGTAAATTCCAGTACGGCAGCGATAAGGTCACCCTGTTTGCCGACAAGGTGCAACCGGGCTCCCTCGGTGCCGTCGCCTATGACGACGAGGGGGTAAAAACCAAGCGTTGGGACTTGGTAAAAGATGGCATCCTGGTGAACTACCAGGCTACCCGCGATCAGGTGCATATGATCGACCAAAAGGAATCCCACGGTTGTAGCTATGGCGATAGCTGGTCCAGTGTGCAGTTCCAGCGCATGCCCAATGTCTCTTTGGCGCCAAGCGAAAAAGAATACTCGGCAAAATCCATGATCCGCGATGTGGAAAAAGGCATTTACATTGTCGGACGCGGCTCTTATTCCATCGATCAGCAGCGCTACAACTTCCAATTCGGCGGGCAGCTGTTCTACGAGATCAAAAACGGCGAGATCGTCGGCCAGGTTGAGGACGTCGCCTACCAGTCCAATACCCAGGAATTCTGGAATTCCTGCTCGGCGATTTGCGACAGCAGCGATTACCGCTTGGGCGGAACCTTCTTCGATGGCAAGGGCCAGCCGAGCCAGGTGAGTGCAGTCTCCCACGGCTGTTCCACCACTCGTTTTGACCAAATTAATGTAATCAATACCAAGCGCAAGATTTCCTGAGCGGCGCACAAGAATAAGTAATTGGAGAAAAGGCAATGGCCATTCTGAGTAGAAGTGAAGCGAAGCGTATTCTCGACAAGGTTTTAAAATACAGCCGCGCTGATGAAGCCAGCGCGCAGCTGGCCGGCAGCGAAACCGGCAATATTCGCTACGCGCGCAACAGCGTTTCCACCAGTGGTATCGTCAATGATATCGAGCTGGCCGTAGAAGCCCGTTTCGGCAAGAAATCCGGTGTGGCCACTATCAATGAATTCAGTGATGCCTCCCTGGAAAAAGTGATGCGTCGCGCCGAAGAGTTGGCCAAGCTATCTCCGGAAAACCCGGAAGCCATGCCGATGCTGGGACCGCAGAAATATGTCAGCGTAGACGGCTTCGCCAAGTCCACTGCAGATATCACTCCAGACCAGCGCGCCAAGGCGGCGGCAGATTCCATTATTGCAGCCAAGGAAAAGAAAGTGGTTGCCGCAGGTTACCTGGAAGACCAGCGCTCTTTTGCTGCAGTCGCCACCAGTAAACGCTTGTTCGGCTACCACGCTTCTACCTCTGCCAATTTCACTGTAACTATGCGCACCGAGAATGGCCTGGGTTCTGGTTGGGCCGAAAGTGACGTTACCGATTTCGGTGCAATGAATACCGGCAGCACCTCCTCTGTCGCTATCGACAAGGCGGTCCTGTCCCAGGAAGCCCGTGCCCTGGAACCGGGCAAGTACACCGTGATCCTGGAGCCCAATGCGGTGTCCGGCCTGGTGGGTTACATGATGAGCGGCTTCGATGCGCGCAGTGCCGACGAAGGCCGCAGCTTTATGAGCAAGAAGGGCGGCGGCAACCGGACCGGCGAGAAGATGTTCGACAAGCGCGTAAATTTCTACTCCGACCCCACCAGTCTCGATGTGCCGGCTCAACCCTGGACCGACGGTGACTTTATGCAGCTGGGACGCACCGAATGGGTGAAAGACGGCGTAGTGAAAAACCTGGCGCGCAGCCGCTACTGGGCCGAGCAAAGCAAAGGCGAAGTGGTCCCCGAACCCAACAACCTGATTATGATCGGCGGCGATAAAACCACCGAAGAACTGATCAAAAATACCCGCCGCGGTATTTTGGTATCCCGCACCTGGTATATCCGTATGGTCGATCCACAGTCCATGCTGCTCACCGGCCTCACCCGCGACGGCACCTTCTATATCGAAAACGGCAAGATCAAATACCCGGTGAAGAACTTCCGCTTCAACGAGAGCCCGGTAATCATGCTCAACAATATCGAAGATATGGGCGTCCCCCAGCGAGTGGGTATGTGGGGCATGTCCGCCATGATTCCCGCGTTGAAAGTGCGCGACTTCACCTTCAGCAGCCTTTCCGACGCCGTATAACAGCCAGCACCCATCGAGGATAACGAAATGGAAAGAAGAAAATTTCTCCAGCTCAGCGGTGCCGGCCTGGGTGTTTCCATGTTGCCGCTGTCCGGCAATCTGGTCGCCGAGAGCAAACTGACACAAAGCGGTATTGATCTCTCTGTAAAAAAAGAATTTGCCGATGTCGCCCTGAATACCGCCACTAAACTCGGCGCCACTTATGCCGATGTGCGTATTGGTCGCTACCTGAACCAATACGTGATCACCCGCGAGATGAAAGTGCAGGACGTGGTGAACACCGAATCTATCGGCATGGGGATTCGGGTTATTGCCAACGGCACCTGGGGCTTTGCTGCCACCAATGACCTGACAGCCGATGGCGTCGCTCGCGCCACCCGCCAGGCAGTAGCTACCGCCAAGGCCAACTCCAAGTACCAGCAGGAGCCAGTACAGCTGGCTCCGGTAAAAGGCCACGGCGAGGTGAGCTGGCAGACACCGATCCAGAAAAACGCTATGCAGATCCCCCTGGCCGACAAGGTGGACCTGTTAATGGACGTGAACAAGTCCGCTATGGATGCCGGCGCCAGTTATATCAATTCCATGTTGTACCTGGTGAATGAACAAAAGTATTTTGCCTCTACCGACGGCTCCTATATCGACCAGGATGTCCACCGTTTGTGGGCGCCCTTCTCGGTCACCGCAGTGGACAAGAAAACTGGCGGCTTCCGTACCCGCCAGGGCCTCAGCCAGCCGGTAGGACGCGGCTTTGAATACCTGGATGGCCGCGCCGAAGACAAGATCCAAGCGCAGACAGTGCTCTACCGCGACTCCTACGATATGGCCGAAGACGCACGCCTGGCGGCGCAACAAGCCAAGGAAAAGCTCACGGCTAAATCGGTCAAACCGGGCAAGTACGACCTGGTGCTGGACCCAAGCCACCTCTGGCTCACCATCCACGAATCCGTCGGCCACCCACTGGAGCTGGACCGCGTGCTCGGCTACGAGGCCAATTTTGCCGGTACCTCTTTCGCCACTATCGATAAATGGCGCAGCGGCAAATTCCAATACGGCAGCGACAAGGTCAACCTGTTTGCCGATAAGGTACAGCCCGGCTCTCTCGGCGCCGTCGGCTACGACGATGAAGGCGTGAAGACCCGCAACTGGGATCTGGTAAAAGACGGTGTGCTGGTGAACTACCAGGCCACCCGCGACCAGGTACATATGCTGGGGCAAAAGAAATCCCACGGCTGCTGCTACGCCGACAGCTGGTCCAGCGTGCAATTCCAGCGCATGTCCAACGTTTCGCTGGCGCCCGGCAAGGAGGAGCTGAGCGTCGACGATATGATCAAGGATGTGGAGAAAGGCATTTATATTGTGGGTGCCGGTTCCTTCTCCATCGACCAGCAGCGCTACAACTTCCAGTTTGGTGGACAGCTGTTCTACGAGATTGAAGACGGCAAGATTACCGGCATGGTGGAGGACGTCGCTTACCAGTCCAACACCCAGGAATTCTGGAATGCCTGTTCGCAGGTCTGCGACAAAGATGATTACCGCCTGGGTGGTTCCTTCTTTGACGGTAAGGGACAGCCGATGCAAACCAGTGCGGTATCCCACGGTAGTTCCACTGCACGCTTCGACGGTATCAATGTGATTAACACCAAGCGCAAGCTGGGCTAACCATTGATCCAGGCGGGAGCTGGCCAGCAAACCAGTCAGCTCCCAGCATTGAAAATAAATGGGTAGAAGGAAAGAAGGTGCTCCGTTCGAGACCGTTTGAGGCATGGATGCCGATTACGAGCGTACAGGGATGTATTTACAGCATGTCTCGAACGGAGCACCTTCTTTCCTTTGCTCTCAACAATAAAAACCAACGCAGTAACAGAGTTATCCCGTGTCCCTCACCCGCAAGGCTTTTCTCCAGCGCCTGATCCTGGGTAGCTGCGCCGCAGCGCTGCCGCTGGGCACACGCGCACAAAATACCGCACCGGGTAGTGCGCAGGAGCACTACGATTTTTATTTCACCCGCTTGATGTACGAGTCCGGTGACTGGGATGTGGATCAGCGCATGCCTTCCAACCTGCTCAATTCACTGGTGGAATACACCAATCTCAGGGTTGATCCCAAAGAGCACATAGTGCCGCTGGCCGATAAGAAAATGCTGCTGGCGCCTTTCTGCTACCTGGCCGGACACAAGCTGGTGCAATTCACCACGGAAGAGGCAAAGAATTTTCGCGATTACGTCAATCGCGGTGGCTTTGTATTTGTCGACGACTGCAACCACGATATCGACGGTCTCTTTGCCAAATCCTTCGAAGCACAAATGGCCGAGCTGTTTGGCGAAGACTGCCTGCAAAAGCTCCCAGACGATCACGACCTCTACCGCTGTTTCTTTCAATTCGATGAATTGCCGGTAACCAGCTTTGAATTAAATGGCTGGGGTGATGATCTGGTACATGACTACCTGAAAGCCATTATTGTTAACGGCCGTATCGCCGTGCTCTACAGCAACAAAGATTTCGGCTGCGAATGGGACTACGACTACCGCAACAAACGCTGGCTCGCCATCGATAACACAAAATTTGCGGTGAACATTGTTATTTACGCACTGACGAGCTGATTATGCTGACCACCCTGGAAAATAGTATCGAAGAACAACTGCACAGCCTCGACAATCTTCAACAGGAAATTGCGCGGGTGATTGTCGGCCAAAAACCCGTAGTGGAACAGATGCTGATCTGTCTGTTGGCCGGCGGCCACGCCCTACTCGAAGGGGTGCCGGGGCTGGGTAAAACCCTGCTGGTAAAAACTCTCGCCGATGCCAGTGCGCTGGATTTTAAGCGGGTGCAGTTCACCCCGGATTTAATGCCCGGAGATATTCTCGGCAGTGAGATCCTCGAAGAGGATCACAGCACCGGCAAGCGCTTTTTTAAATTCCAGCAGGGCCCGGTTTTCACCAATATCCTGCTCGCCGATGAAATTAACCGCACACCGCCGAAAACCCAGGCAGCCCTATTGGAGTCCATGCAGGAAGGCTCGGTAACCGTGGGCGGTAAAACACTGAAATTGCCCGATCCCTATTTCGTACTGGCCACACAAAACCCCATCGAGCAGGCGGGCACCTATCCCCTGCCGGAAGCTCAGCTGGACCGCTTCCTGTTAAATATTCATATCGACTATCCCGATGAGCGGGATGAAGTTGAAATCCTGCGCTCCACCACCGGTGCCAGCAGGGTCAAACCCAGTCCCAGCCTGGATGCGGAGCAACTGCGCGAAATGCAGCAACTGGTGCGGGAAATTCATGTCAGCGACGATTTGTACCGCTACGTGGCGGCACTGGTGCGCGCTACCCGTATGGAAACCAGCGGCAGCGATACCCTGCAACAGTGGATCAAGTGGGGCGCCGGCCCCCGCGCGGGGCAGGCTCTGATTCTCGCCGCCAAGGCACGGGCCCTTTTGCAACGACGCCTCGCCGTCACCCGCGAGGATATCCGCAGCTTGTTACTGCCGGTACTGCGCCACCGGGTGCTGCTCAGCTTCCAGGCACAGGCCGATGGCGTGCAGATGCCACAGCTGATTGAAGAATTACTGGCAGCGGTGCCGGAACCGGGCCGGGACTGATCAGCGTGGAATACCTGTCCCCCAAAACCCTGGCCAGCTGTCGCGATCTGGTATGGCTATCGCGGCATATTGCCGAGGGCGTGATGCTCGGTGTGCAACACAGCCAGCGCCGTGGCACCGGCTTGGAATTTCACCAATACCGAGGCTATCAAGCGGGTGATTCCATCCGCCATATCGACTGGAAACTGTTTGCACGCAGTGATCGCTACTATGTGCGCGAGACCGAGCAGGAGAGCCGTATGCACGTGTGCTTTGTGCTCGATAGCAGCGCCTCCCTGGGCCAGACGAGCTTTGTCGAGCCCAGTCTGAATAAACTGCATTACGCCAAGTGCTGGATTGCCAGCCTATGCTGGCTGCTCAACGCCCAGGGAGACAGCTTTTCCCTATTGGCGTTTAACAGTAGCAGAACGGTTTATGTGCCCGAAGGCCAGGGCGAGAGCCACCAGCGTCAAATCGCTCTTCAGCTACAACAACTCGACGCCAGCGGCCACTGGCCAGATCACACTCAACTGGCGCCGCTGTGGCAATACTTTGAGCGGCCCTGTCAGGTGGTGTTACTGAGTGATTTTTTTGAACAGGGTAATGAGATCGGCGATTTTGCCGCACGCCTGCATGCCGCCGGCCGCCCCTGCCTGCCACTGCAATTGTTAATTGAGGCAGAACAGACTTTTCCTTTTGGCGGAGAGCTAAAGCTGCTCAATCCAGAAGTAAGCGCCGGTACGCCCGCAACTTTAGAAGTAGACGCCGAGCGGCAACGCCAGTCTTACCTGGATGCTTTTGCTCAAGCACAGAGGGAGTTAAAAGCACGCTTTGCCGCACAGGAGTGTTCACTACAGACCGACCTTATCGAGCAGCCTGTGGAAAAGTCACTTCGGCAATTTATTCAGCTGCACGGCAGGTTGTGCTGAGATGTTGTGGATAAATAACTTATTTCAATCCCCACAATGGCTATGGCTATTCACAGCCCTGATTATCCCTGTCGCCATTCATTTGCTGCGCCGAAGTAATCCACAACAGGTCTCCTTTGCTGCGCTGCAATGGGTACAAAGATATTCACAGAGTCGCGCGCGCCGCCCTATTGTGGATAACAAGTGGTTGCTGCTATTGCGCCTGCTAATCGTCGCCCTGCTGGCAAGTTTATTGGCAAAGCCGCTGATTAAACGGGAAATTTATCCCCAAGAGGGCGTGATACTGGTAGACCCCAGAATTGAATCAGGGGAAGCGAATACATTTATCCACAATTCACTGCCGCAGCTTGTGGGGGAAGGTAATAAAGTACTGTGGTTATCCCCAGAAACGCCTTCCGTAACCTCACCCCCACCACAAAATGTGGACCTGTGGAAAACTCTATCAGTACTATCACGCCGGGCGGATTTGCGCAGGGCTCATATCCTGTTGATAAACAACGGGGTTCCAGCATCCCACCAGGCACTAAGAGTCAGTCCCCATTGGCAGTGGCACGGCCTCGACAAAACATCCACAGCTACGAGCCCGGTATTACCAGGTATCGCTTTAATGGGCAAACCGCCCAGCTGGTGGGCGCCTGTGCTGGAAGACTGGCAAGGCAATATGCCGGGACTATCGGTGCATATTCAGGAACAAGAAGAGACACCCAATGCCGAGCAGGCAGATTGGTTGATCTACACGGGCCCCGCTCCCCTGCCACAAGCCGTGCTGGAATTTGTTTCAGATGGCAGCCTGTTAATCACCGACAACAGCATCCCCCCTGCCGATAATCTCAACTTCGTTGCTGTGGATAACAGCCAGTCAGCTCAAGCGGCCTCAGTGGGACGGGGAAGTTGGCTGCGCTACGAAAGTGACTGGTACAGCGAGGCCTTTTATCGCCGCGCAGATTTACCTGAACGTTTATGGCAGCACTGGTCTGGGCAAGACTGGGCTCTGCAACACCAAAATCGTGGCCACTGGTCTGCCAATAAAGTAGTGGCAGACATAGCTGGGGCAGGCCTTCCTGTAGAAGACAGCGAGGTAGAAAACCGCCGTATTGAACAACTGCAACCCTGGTTAATAGCCGCCCTACTGTTACTTCTGGCTTTTGAACGCCTAATTGCCCTATCTCGTCCCCCAGCCATCATGGCAATCGATAGTAATAGGGAGGCCGACCATGCATAAGCACCAGTCCACCCTTAACGCTGTGCGCAGGCGCTGGCAACTGACAGCCCTGTGGCCCTATCTCTGGCTTGCCACTGGCCTCAGCCTTCTGGCGGGCTTGGGCATTTTTGTATTCGGCTGGCCACAGTGGCTATTGCTCGCCTGGCTCGGAATTATTGTTGTAGCAATTCTATTGGATCGCAGCTGGCGCCCAAGCCCTGAAAGCCTATGTCGACAATTGGATGGACAATATCCACAGCTGCAAGACAGCAGCCAGTTGCTTAGCCAACAGAAAACCAACCTAAGTCCATTGCAGCAATTACAGCGCACGCGTATCGAAACAGAGCTGCAACAACTGCTGGAAAGTGGCGACCGGTCGTTTTTCGGTCCAAAAAAACTCCGCAGTACCCTGACAAATGCTTTTGGTGCCTGCCTGGGACTATTGTTATTTGTACTGAGCGATTCTCACTTCACCGGGGATAAAACTGAGACCACGCAACAAAATACGGCTATTCCCGTTGCCGAAAAGCTCGCCATAACCCGCGCGGCAACCCATATCCAGCCGCCCGCCTACACTGGGCTCGCAGCCGACAGCCAATCCCTACAAGTCGACGTGCCGGAGCAGTCTGCGGTCGAGTGGCAACTTGAATTGAATCAACCGGTGCAAGGGCTGGAAATGCTGGCCGAAACTGAGCGCTTCGCCTTTTCTCCACTAGGTGATCTACCCAGTAAAAAATGGCAATTACAACGCACAATCGCTAAAGCAGACTTTTACCAGCTCTCAGTGCAACTCGCGGAGAGCCAAATGCTATTGCCGGAAATTCATAATATTCGGGTGCAAAAAGACAATGCTCCGGAGTTTACCTTTGAGGCACCCAGCTTGCGCGTCGATACGATTCAAGGCAGCGCTCAAAGTATTCCCGTGAAAGTAATCATTAATGATGATTACCAGGTGAGTTCTGCGGATTTATTGGTCACCCTCGCCAGCGGCACCGGGGAAAATTTACGCTTTCGCGAAGAGCGTATTGCTCTCACCAGTTTGCAACCCACTGCTTTATTAACAAACTCCTCGGAAGATAAGAAAGCAGCTCGCTACGATTTCCTCCTGCCCATCCACCAGTTTTCCATGGAAGCGGGAGATGAACTTTACTGGTATTTGGAGGCCAGGGATAACCGCGAGCCCAGCGCCAACGTTGCCAAGAGCCAACACTTTATCTTGCGCTGGCCGCAAGAAGAGATTTTCGGGCTGAGTGACAGCGAGGGGATGGCGATTAAGATATTACCGGAGTACTTCCGCAGCCAACGCCAGCTGATTATTGACACCGAGGCCCTACTAGCCGAGCGAGAGCAGCTGCATCCACAGGAGTTTCGCAAACGCTCCGAGGGTTTAGCCTATGAACAGAATTTGCTGCGCATGCGCTACGGCCGCTTTCTCGGCGAAGAGGATTCGGAAGCGGAGCATTCTGGCGCAGAGAGCGAGAAGCACGATGATAAAGAAGAATCCGAACACGGCCATAGCCACGATCATACAGAACAAGGTGAGCACCAATCACATGGCGAAGAAAATGCCACTCCCTTTGCACAGCGAGACTCCCATTTCCAACAGGCAGAGCGCATAGCTGCTTCTGCCGGACACCGGCATGACAGCTCAGAGCATGCCACCCTGTTCGATCCCCAAACCAAGGAGCTACTGCGCAACGCGCTGAATGCCATGTGGAGTTCCTGGCGCGACCTGTCGGTTATAGAGCCCCAAGCCTCCCTGCCCCACCAGCACCGGGCTCTGCGCTTTATCAAGGAGGTACAGCAGGCTTCGCGTATTTACTTACAAAGAGTCGGGTTCGAGGCGCCCCCCATAGACGAAAGCCGCCGGCTTAGCGGTGAACGGGAAGACGTAGCGCCAGAAACTGTCGACAGTGCCTTTGAACAAATACAAAGAGCACAGGTACTCGCCCTAATGGCCCAGGTAGATGCTGGCGCCGAACTCGATACTGATCTGCTGGTGCAGATAAATGAGCTAGCCACAGAGCAATCACTGGATCTCGGCCTGGAACTGTCCAAACAGCTGCGTTTATACCAGCAGCGCCACCAGCAACCGAATTGCATCGATTGCACGAACTCCCTGAATCAGCTGCTCTATCAGCTACTGCCAGCACCGGAGTCTGCGCCTTCACTGCCTTTGCAAACTGAGGCCGACGGCCATTTCAGCCGTTGGCTACACCAGCAAGGGGAGAAATCATTGTGATTGATTTCTTGATACCCGGCCTGTGCCTGTTGGCCTGTTTAACATCACTCGTACTGTTGCGCCGCCGAGGTACCAAGCCGTTCGACTATGGCTTGCAATTGGCGATTTGGCTGAGTGCCTGGATGCTCTGGCAGCCGCCGGCGATCATTCCCACCGAGCGCAATATCTCTATCAACAGCAAACAGCTGGCGAGCTCACATCCAATAAATCTCAATGGTGTGGAAAATATCTCTCTCAATGGGGAGCCACTCGGGCGCGACAAACTTCGGGACCTGGCACCGGTGCGTCTGGAGTTATCGAAGATCCTGGAATCTGATGGCCGCTGGGAATTGGACTGGCAGCGGCAAATTACCTTTGGTGATTCTTTAAAGTTAAAGGTTCACAACAACCAGCCACTGACTGAAAACGTAAAAATTAGCCTGCTCAATCCCTACGGCCATATTGAAGACAGTCTTGAGCTGAAAGTGGGAGAAACAATTCAGGCACAACTCACTGCCACTCCAAAACTCGCGGGCCCCCAGCTATACCGGGTACGGACGGAAAGCGAAGCCGGCGAAACCCATACAGATCCTTTACCCATCCTGGTGCGAGAACCGCTCCAACCCAAATTATTACTGTGGCTGGCACGCCCCTCTTTTGAGACGGCAGCCCTCTCTCGCTGGCTGCGCCAATCCGGTGTAACAGCACAAGTGATGACCCAGTTGGCACCTGAAATCATAAGAAAAGAAACTCTCAACGGCCTTCCACTTACCGGGTCTGCAGATTTATTCACGAATGAAAGTCCCTTCGATTTAGTGATACTCGACAGCAGTTTGTGGCCACAATTTTCTGCTCTGCAAAAGCGTCAGCTCAACGAGCTGGCCACTACAAAGTCACTGTTGTGGTTAGTCACTAGCGATAGCTCTGAAGAGTTTCTCCAGTACGCTGCTGCCCAATCCATGCCTCTACAAAAGGAAGAAGCCACCCACTTACATTCCGGCTTTGGCTACCAAAAAGCGGACAATCCAGAGATTCCCCCACTGCGTAATCTTGGCTTCAAAGTCACACAGCCCGGCTCCTACGACTTTTTACTGGGCAATGGAGAGTCCCCACATTTCTGGGGGCGTTCGACTGAGACACAACACCTGGGGTTTATCCTATTTAGTGACAGCCATCGCTGGCTAACCAGTGGCTTTACTACTGAATTCGCCAGCCTGTGGAAGTCCATTATTGATTACCAACTCAAGCATTTGGGTAGTCAGCAGCCAGTAATCCTCTCCAATGAGTTACCGCGTACACAAGAACGCATCACCCTATGCAGCCCACTTTTTTCTGATCAGAGTCCATTCTTATCAGAGTTTCAAGATAGCTCCCGCTCTACCAAAGGAATCGCCGCAAGCAGAAGTTCCCAGGGTCAGTGCTACAGCTTCTGGCCCCAAAATTCAGGTTGGCACCAGCTTTGGACTGAATTGGAAGGGGAGTCGGTACTAGACTTCTATATCTTTGCCAAAGAGGACTGGCCTCTATGGCAGCAGTCCCTGAATGCCAGGGAAACCCAACTAATGGCTGCCGCACGTTTGGGGCCAGAAGCAAATAATCAGGCAAACAGGGTTTTGTTGGGGCGCCAATGGCCGGCCCTTATATTGCTGTTACTAGTGTGTATAAGCTGGTGGCGGGAACGCAGGCTTTTGAACAGATCACGACCCTGAGGGCTGCACCGAGGGCTTATTTCCGGGCTTAGCCTCTTGCTTGGGAAATATCATCTGGTCGACGGGATACCCCAAAGCTTTGGCCTTCTGTAAAAACTGCTCCAACACATCCTTGGGCATGGTTGGGGTGCGGGACAATATCCACAGATAGGATTTATCGTAGCCAGATACCATCGCGTATTGGTAGTCATCCGATAGAGCAATCACGATATAGGATGAGTAAAAGGGGCCAAGAAAAGAGACTTTCAAATGGCCCACATTTTTCGGGCCGACAAACTCGGCCCTCCCCTCCGCCATTTGCCAGGCATCACGCGCTTTTGAATAGCCGGTATTGATCACCGCGACAGAACCATCATGGTTGAGACTGTAGTCGGCAGTTACCTGGGTCAGGCCGCGCTCGAATGAGTGATCCAATCGAGCAATCTCATACCAGTGACCTAAATATCGCTGTAGCTGGAAGTTTTGGACAGGCTCAACCCCCTCCGGCACCCGGGTACAGGCACCCAGCCAGAAAAAGGAAATCAGTAATACACCCAGTGAAAACAGCTTCATCTAGCCACTCCCAGCAAGCTCCCCTCAAGTCAGAATAGAAGGCAGGGGTTTCACAAGATCAGGATAGTTTCGGGAATCTGTATTTCACCCATAAAAAAACCACCGCGAGGGTGGTTTTTTTATCGCTGGACTGACCAACTTATTTTTCGACGAAAGCGCGCTCAATCACATACTCGTGAGGTACACCTGCGCGGGTCTCCTTGAATCCCCAGTCATCGAGGATATTGGTGAGATCCTTCAGCATTGCCGGGCTGCCGCACAGCATAAAGCGATCTTCCTCAACACTCGGCTTGGGCACACCCAGATCGGTGAAAAGCTTTCCGGACAGCATGAGATCAGTCAGGCGGCCAGTATTCCGATAGGGCTCACGGGTAACGGTTGGGTAGTAAAGCAGTTGCTCGCGTACCATCTCGCCAAAGTACTCGTGTTCCGGCAATTCGTTCTCGATCTGCTCCTGGTAAGCCAGCTCAGAAACATAGCGAACACCGTGAGTAAGGATTACCTGGTCAAAACGCTCGTAGACCGTGGGATCTTTGATGATGCTCATGAAAGGTGCCAAGCCAGTACCCGTGGACAGCAACCACAGGCGTTTGCCCGGCAGCAGGTGGTCCGCCACCAGAGTACCGGTGGGTTTTTGGCTCACGTAGATCTCATCGCCCGGCTTAATCTTCTGCAGGCGGGAGGTCAGGGGGCCATCGGGAACCTTGATACTGAAGAACTCCAACTCGTCTTCGTAGTTGGCACTAGCAATAGAGTAGGCGCGCAGCAGTGGACGGCCATTGTCCTGCTGCAAACCGATCATCGTGAAATGTCCGTTCTCAAAGCGAAAACCCGAATCCCGGGTGGTCTTGAAGCTAAACAGTGTGTCGTTCCAGTGATGGACTTCCAACACCTTCTCTATATTCAATTTGGACATAAACTTAAAACCGGTTATTCCACGAGTCTCTTGATAGTTGAATTTTAGCCCTAGAAGATCTATTGGCAAAGTGGGATATTTCGATATTCCTTATCTATTTTAACGATCAACTGGAGATATCCCTTTGCGCTACACGCTCCGCCAGTTAGAGGTGTTCCTTGCCTGTGCCCATCACGAGAATGTCAGTCGTGCTGCGGAGAGCCTGAGTATGTCCCAGTCCGCAGCCTCCACAGCGCTGAAAGAGTTTGAACAGCAGTTTGAGTTGCGCCTGTTCGAGCGCACCGGTAAGCGATTGCGTCTCAATGAACTGGGACGGCAATTGTGGCCAAGGGCGGAAGAACTCCTGGAGCGAGCCCAGGAACTTGAGCAGACACTGGCCACTCACCGGGAACTGGGAAGCCTGAAGATCGGAGCCACCCTAACCATTGGCAACTACCTGACTGCCAGCGTGATGGCTCGTTATATGGAAGAGCAGCCCGGTACTCAAGTACAACTGGAAGTTGCCAATACCGCAGCGATTGCCGAGAGGGTGCTCAATTTTGAATTGGACCTGGGATTAATTGAAGGAGAGATCAATCACCCGGATCTGGAAATCATTCCCTGGCGCCATGATGAGCTGGTTGTCTTCTGTGCACCCAACCACCCACTGGCAGGCCGCAAACGCCTCGCCGATAAAGATCTGATCGGTGCGACCTGGATCACCCGGGAATCGGGCTCTGGAACGCGACAGACTTTTGAACGGGCAATGGCTGGCATACTCCCCAAGCTTCACATTTTACTTGAGTTACAACATACGGAAGCCATAAAACGAGCGGTAGAGACCGGACTTGGTATTAGCTGCTTATCCAGGGTTTCATTAGCTGAGGCGTTTAAGAGAAACTCCTTAATTGAGCTCCCTGTACCACAGAGAAATTTTCAGCGAGAGTTTTATTTTGCCCTACAGCGGCAAAAATATAGAAGTGCAGGAATTGAACGATGGATTGAGCTGTGTAAACAAGCTTAATTAAAAAAAAGCCACCTCAAAGGTGGCTTCCTAACAACTGGCAACGATATTACTTAATTCGTACCAACTGTGATTTAGCCTCTTCCGGCACTTCGTCAATAGAAGCTATATTTAACCCACCGATCGGAGCAACAGCGGTATTTGACTGCAGAGTAACATGCGCAGATTCTGGCAGTTTCCACATTGCACCAGTTGCTGGGTCAACGATCAACCAGCCAATTAAACCACCAAAAAGAATATTACCGATGTACCAGCCATCCATACCCGCTTCAATCAAAAAGCTCTGTTCATTGTAACCAGCCATTTGGTATTTCACCGTATAGCTTGCAGAAGAAAAGAACCCATTAGATGCAGGCAGGGTAATTGTGTCAGGGGTTACACCACTATGAACATCCAAGCCCGCTTCATTAATGATAGTGAAGTTTGCACCGTTCGGAGTGCTGTTGATAGTTACCGGGTAGGAACTTTCACTCACGATACTTGCACAGCCAGTTACTGTCACCAATCCAGCAACAACAGCCCCCAAAGCGTATTTCTTAAACATATTTACTCCTAGTGTTATATATTTTAATTATCGGTAACTAGCCGATAGGTTGCGCAATTTAACATAGACCTATATTCATCTTACAAAAATTACGCACAATTCTTTCACAATTGAACTGTTAGTCGCTAATATCTAATTAGTAGCAAATAGCTCTCCAAAAAAATCCCCTTCATACCAATATGGCCTAGCTTCAGAGTCAGCCACTTCCCTGGCAATCAGGTAGTTCACCTCGGTAAACTGTTTGGCCGCTTCATAGCTAATCTGCTCGTCAGCAGCATCTCCTGGCTTGTGGTATCGCTCACGTAAGAAAGCCATCTGTGCAGCAGTACCATCGATGCTGGAATCTTTGGCCTCCCTTCCAGTAATCAAGTAAATAGAAGGAACTCCGCGACGAACAAAATTATAGTGGTCACTGCGCACGAAGATAACTTCCTCAGGCATGGGGTCGGGACTGAGTTTTAGCCCGGAGCGATTTGCAGCCTGCTCCGCAATTTTCCCCAAAGATGAATGTTCAGCACCGAAAGCAATAATGTCTCGGAATGGATAGAGTAACATGGGCATGTCAAGGTTGATGTTGGCTACGATAGACGCCCGTGGCACTGTGGGGTACTCAGCGAAGTAATCCGATCCCAGCAAACCTTTCTCTTCAGCGGTAACAGCAACGAACAGCAGTGATCTGCGAGGACTCTGACCAGATTCAACAAATAAGCGTGCAGTTTCCAACATAACGGCAATACCGGCCGCATTATCCTGAGCGCCGTAATGAATTTTGCCATCTTCTTTTTTTCCAACATGATCCAGATGTGCGGAGAAAACAACATATTCATCTTTAAGGTGTGGATCACTCCCTGGCAACACCGCCACCACATTGGGGCTGGTTAGGTGCTCATGCTTAGAGCTGCTGATTAATTCTGCACGGTACTCAAGCGTGAAGCCTTTCGGGATCTTTCCTTGCTCAATATCGCTAAAAATACTTTCTAAGCTGCGCTCAGCGCCATCAAACAGCTTGCCGCCTGCAGTGATGCTCAACATAACTCCCGGGTGCATCCCCGGGATTGCACTACCGGGCATACCAGTCTTTTTCACCCAGTCAAAAGTGTCGTCAAAACGGTGCTTCGCATAGTAGTCAAATGGGCGGCGTTTCTCCCGCTCAGGCGTATACAGGCGAACAAAACCCACAGCGCCATGTTTTGCGGCAACCTGGCGTTTGGTGCGAGGAGAGGAGTGGTGAGCCCCCACTTCACTGGGCAAGCTCTGCGGCCGGCCTGCTAACACAACGACAATCTTTCCCTGTACATCCAGGCCGTGATAGTCATTAATGCCAAAATCCGGAGCCTCAATACCGTAACCGACAAATACCAACTCGGCATTGATCTGCGAGCGCTCACTCAGTGCGGAGGGCGATGCTAGAAAGTCCTCGCCAAATTGCATGGCGATTTCATCGTTCTGGCCCTCTAAGACAAATTCAGGATCACTCCCATCCCAACTGGCACTGCGAAAAGGCACTTCCTGGAAGTAACCTTGCTCCCCTGCTGGAATCAGCCCCATCTTTTTAAATTGGCCAGCCACATACTGTGCCGCTTGGCGATAACCCTCGCTACCGGTATCGCGACCCTCTAGTTCCGCTGATGCGAGGAAATTGATATCTCTACGGATGTAATCACTATCTGCAATGGGGCCAGTGCTGTTAATGCTGGAGGTGGTACAAGCCACCAATAGTGCCATAGCCAGGGCACCCAATAGACTTTTAACTCTCATGGGGAGTGCTACTTCTCAGGAATACAAAGCGTGATTGTTGATACGGACAGGTCATTTGAAATCGCACCACTACAGGTGCTTGTGGACCGTCGAGCAATTGCCCATCTTACCACGATTTAGGGCAATCTAAGCTGAGGCCCAGTGAGCTGCGCCCTGACTGTGCTCGCTAAACTCATCTATGCAGCCTTCCCCAAACCGGGGAACGCTTGTCCAACCGCATAAGCTACTTTCTCGTAGGCATTATCCGCACAAAAATCTCCATGAGCCGCAAGAAAGTGCAAAAACGGCTGCCTTAGGATTTGTTCGAAGTCGTACTTCAACCACAGCCTGGGATTTTTATCACTTGGTGTCACCCTTGCTCTCCAGGAGGGAGCAATCTGCATACCTCGGCGGATACCAGAAAACCTCAGCAGGTTTTTCCCAAACCAGGTACATCCATTCCATGACTGCCAGTACTGCAGGGCATCACAACTGACCAGTAGTCCGCCACTAAACGGGAGCCACAATACGGCCTCTGGAAACTGACTTTGGGAAAAGACAATAAAGCGCCCCCCCGGTATTGGACAAACATCCTCCTGTCGCAACACCTTATCTGCTTTTGGCGGATAAAAATCGGAGCCGCGCTGTGTCCAAAAGGTAAGATCAAAGTGGTCTCTGTAGTAGAGATCATCACGCCCATGGTGATAGCCGAGCCGTATCGCGTGACTCACACGCCCGAGATCTTTTAACTTTTCCTCCTGCTGTGGACGCAATCTGATGGGATTAATCAAGGTAAGGTGATCCTGCCAGCGAGCGATTCCCATATTGCGATTGATAGTGACCCCCGGCGCTAGTTTGATAGTTCCGGGAACATAAAAAAAATTAGGCAACAGTTGGCGAATCTCGCCGTGGGGCTCTGTGGGGGGATAGTTGATACGCACTGGCAGGCTACATATCAGCTATATTGAACTCGATTTCGAATACCGCGCAGAATTTTTACTGCAAATTCCGCGCGCTCATCAGGGACAAAAATGTGGTCACGGTGTAGTGTGGATACCACGCTGGTATCTATTCCAGCCTCCATTAATTCCTGGGCGACCACAGGAATAACCCGCACCGCATCAAGACCAGCCAGGATCTGCAAAGTGATTTGGCGAAAGGGGGCGCTTGCGGCAATATCTAATTGCCGAGCCGAACGTTGAGGCAGTATCACACTCATTCCCTCACCTTCTCGGAAGAAACACAAACTCTCTGACAAAATATCTGTAAACCGACTATCTGAAACCTGACAAAACACATAGATTTCATCGTGCAGCTTGGGATACAAAGTTCTCAATGCTCTCACTACGGATAGATCAGCTTTCATGCTTTCTTTGCCGTCTGGAAGTTTTCTCCAACCTGATTAATACGACCGGTTTCTACACGGTCGCACTGCTTTTGGATCAATCTTTTTGATTAATACCTGTCTTCAGGTGAAAATAGTCCAACTCTAAAACTACTTTTTGTGGGCTCTCTATTACCCGGCAGCGTATTTTAATTTGGAAAAAATAAGATCACGCATTTTTTTAGAATTATTTTCCGAATAGAGCTGGCAGTTTAATAACTAAATATTTTTTAAGAGTTTTCCTGAAGCTTAGAGAAGTCGGATTTTAGCTGGTGGAAAGTTAAAAATATATTGATGGGATTAATTCTTATTGATAGAAGTTGACCCAATGACTGTGAGAAGTTACGGATTTCTCAGCTCTTCACCATCAAATTCCGGTTCATTGGGCGCGGGAGTTGTATCCACTTCCGACGAATCCTGTTCAACCTCCCAGCTCTTCAGCACCGCATCAATATCCTTTTCCAGTCGCACACGGGGAAATTTGGGGCAGGGTGAATCTCTATCTGGATCATGCCATGCGGATAGGGGGGCTACAAAAACTACGTAGGATTTATGCAGGCGATTTCGCCCAATACTCACTTCTGTCCATGTTGTTTGCCAGGCAAACTTTCCCCTTACCGCATAGTCGCTTTCGTAGGATTTTAAAGTGAGAAAATAGGGGTAAATCTTCCCTCGCTTGCAAATAATTCTGCGTCCGGTCTTTATATTGGCCATTTGAGTAAATGGATCAAAATACCAATTAATATCGTATCCAAATACGAATTGCATCTCTCCATTTTGCCTTAAAAAAGCGTAGGATCTCCCAGTGCCATCGGGCTTGAGACTCCACACATGCCGCGCTTCACCATCGCGGGAAATCAGCCAGGCCCCAACCCATTGACTGGCATCGTAGCGTGATTTTGCATGCCAGCCTTCATTGAGTGTTTTTCGTTTCTCTTCACTGGCATTTGCACTTACGACAAAAATTAGCAGTGGCAGGAAGAGATAGAATTTTATCCATTCCCACCCACTACTCATCTTTTCCACGCACGGATTAAATAGCGTTCGCACGGAAGTAAGCTGCTAGCGACTGACAATATCCGGGCAACTTGCACCGGCCTTGGGGGTTCGCCAATCAGCCAACCGACGCTGAAAGCTCAGAAGTCCACCGCCCGCCTGCAGCCAATGACGGCCATCAATCACTGCAAAGAGGAGGGTGGCACGGCTCCAATCTCGAAATGCGACAGATACAACCCCGCCCTTACAGCGCACCGAAGTTCCCGTTTTAACTCGCACCCGGTCACCATCCAATTGCCAGTTAATGGCAAAACCATGGGTCAATAGGCCTTTGGCATTAAATCCATAGGCATATCCGGAGCCATCGGCATGCAGTTGCCACACTAATTGATCATCGCCTTCACTCACAACTAGCCAATTTCCCGCCCACTTTTGCTGGGCGGACTCCGCCGAGGCCCACATTGGTATCGCTAGGAAAATTGCTGTGACAAATGGAACAACCGGCTTGATAAAATGCCGCTTTGGTAAATGACGCAAAAACTTCATGCGCTGCCCTACGGTATCGGCCCCAGTGCATTACAGGGGGCGGGTTATTCAAAAGACGACTGGGGAAGTCGCCAATTTTCCTTTCCGATTACGGGGCTAAAGCCTCACTTATCGGCATGAAAAAACGCTCAGGCGCTATTTTTCACATCCCTCGAAAAGTAAGGCTAGACGCAATTTACAACGGTGGCAGGTTAAACGTTTAAAATATTCAAATTTACGACAAATTCACAAAAAGAATGGCAAGTCACTTTTACCGGTAGTCCAACTATCTGGATTTTGCTTCGGAAAAATTCTTGTCTGCTCTCCACACTCGATACTTTAACTGCACGCCCTGAGGCAGATATATAACCATTGGCAACTTACTGCTATAAGGCAGCATCAAGCCATCACCGCGCACGGTGATAAATCGCCGGGATTCACTGCCTTGGGCACAGACCTTTTGCGTATCTGTGGTCGGGGTCAGGTCGGACAGGACATAGAAGGGGTAACCCCAGCCTGGGAGTATGTCCTTGCGCAATGGGGCGCTAAAGCTTTGCAAGTTGCATTCCGCGACTTGGCTTTTTCCCGGTATCAACTCAACCCTAAAGCGACTTTCATCGACAACCTTGGGCAGCTTGATAACGTGACGTAACTTGCCATCAACCTCCTCTGGAAATGCATCCAGAGGCTCAGAACTGTGGCAATCCAGGGCCAGTAACAACATGAAGGCAGTGGCAACTAATTTTGACATGGTATGGCCTCACTACTGCGCCGGGAAATGGCGGACAAAACTTTTTAAAGTCTAGTTCGCTTTTGTCTTCGCAGTCCCCACCAGAGCAGCGCCCCCAAACCAATTGCCAAAGCAAACAGAGCGGCAGTCCATAGGTATCGCTCCTCCCCCATCGCAGGTGGCTCCAACTTGGAGTGGGCCAGATTGAGATCCGCCCGCAGATTTTGAAACGCGGCAATAACTTCTGTAGAACTGGCACCACCAATCAAGTCACCCCGCAATTGCTGCCATTGGACCTGAAGCTGCTCCACCAGTACCTTGTCACGAATCAGTAGCTCCTGTCGTAACGGCCTATACCCATCACGATAAGCCAGCATTAACTTACCGTATGCCGCTGTTATATCTCCTCCTCGATAGTCCGTCTCCGCCAGCTGCAGCAAGCCAATTGCGCTGATAAGAGGGGGGATCAGAGTGCGTACAAGGTGGGGGTTTCCGCGCCACCACATCAGTGCTTGTTGCAGAGTTGGATCAAGTTCCGCCGGTTTAGTGGTCGCCATTCCCGGCAGTCCCAGTAAGCCGGGGTAACGGGTCGCCAAGTCGGAAGAGGGTGGCAACTGATCTGCCAATGGAAAAGCAGCGACAGTCACCGCTAATGCCCAGCGCTGTAGGCCGGTCAAGTCTCCATCAATGTCGACTGTGTGAATAGAGTCAGTTTCTGGGTCCAGGGTGTTATAAAGATCATAGAGACTGAACCCCGCCATTCTCTCGAGATCATTGAGGGCTGGGCCTTCATTACTACCCTCACCGTCGACACCGTGGCAGATGGCACACCGCTGCTGATAAACAGGCATCATAAAACCCGGCGAGGGCAAAGAGTAACTGGGTGACCGCTGCAGCTGATACAAAGCAGCAAGGCGGTCGGCGATTGCATTGGCTCGACGGCGCACCTCTGCGCCGGAATCCTTATTCTCAATCGCCTTACGCAAGTCCGAGAGGCTTTTCTGCAAACCCTGCCGACCAGGCCGATCGGGGAGTTGAGTGACCAGACGCAGTACTTCTTCTACCTGTTGCTTCTGTAGTTCATACAGAGGAGTGTCCAGTCGCTGCCCGTTCTCTACGGCGTCGCCGTAGTCTACCGCTATATAGGAGAGAAGATTGCTGGCCTGAGCGGCCACAGTATTGCTGCTTGAAGTGTCCTGGGCTGAAACAGGTGCGATTAAGCCAGCTAGGAGGGTAAACAGTAAAATCCATTTGAATCCCATTAGTGGCTTCCGGATCGGGCAAGGTTGATCGATGTTAGGAGCCTCTCGACAGATTGCGGGGCACCTTTCTTAGGGTAGAAATAAAAAACCCCGCTCGAGGCGGGGTTTCTTCAATTGGAAAGCTTAGCCGCGATCCGCTCGCTCTTTGGCAATCAGGTAATCCGCCACTTGCAGCATCAGCTCCTGGCCATTGCTCTTACCTTTATATCCGGGGAAAGAGGAACTGATGCGGTATTTACCCGCAACAACAACTTCCGGGGTACCGGTCATTTTGTAAGCGCGCTGATTGGCCATACCTTGCTTAACTTTGCTGTTGATAGCGAAGGAATTCATCAGCTTCGCAGCTTTCGCACCATCTTCACCATGCTTGTTAAACAGAGCCTCGATAGCCTTTAAGTCAGGCACCCAGTTGCGACCTTCGCGGACAGCCAGCATCTGGCGCTGAGTGTAGATGGTGTTAAAGATAGGCGTGTGCATCTTTTCCAGAACACCCATGGAATCTGCTACGTAGTAAAGACGAGCGTGTACATCCATAACCGGCTGCCAAATTGCTGGCAATTTCAGCAGCGCAACATCGCTGGGCATCTTCTCTTTCCAGCGCTCCAGAGTTGGCTCAAAAGTGAAGCAGTGGGCACAGCCGTACCAGAACATCTCAGTCACTTCGATCTTGTCGTTGCTCTTTTGTGGTACAGCCTGCGGCAATACTTCATAGTGCTGGCCCGCTTTGAACTCGCCACTTTCCTGGGCGCAGGCAACGAGGCTGAACATTACAGCAAAAACCATCGTGATCGGGGCGAGAAATGCTCTCATAAGTCTTCTCCAACTTTTATTTAGTGGTGCGAACGCCATCTAGCGGCGGGCTGTCGAGCCACTGAGGACACAATAGACAACGCAGATTATTTAAGTTCCCGGACCCTCGTGCAAGGAAACACTGCAAAAACTGCCTAGTACATCTATGGAAAGCGGCTTTATGCTCAGGCGACAGGCACAAAAAAGGCCGGTTACAGACCGGCCTCAGTGTACTCAAACCCTGTGACTATTAGTCAGTCAGGCCTGCGATATAGTTGGCCAGCGCCTTGATCTCTGCATCGGAGAGTTGCTTGGCCACGGTGCGCATAGTGCGAACTTCACCGTCATTGTTGCGGGTACCCACACGGAATGCTTTCAGCTGGGCTTCGATGTACTCTGGATACTGACCGCCCAGACGAGGGTAACCGGCCGGTGCATTGCCCAGTCCAGCAGGTGAGTGGCATCCCATACATGCGGGAACACCAGTCTCCATATTGCCACCACGGTAGATTTTACGTCCAAGCATCAGGCCGTCGACGTCCTCACCGTTGTTTAGCTTCACGGAAATAGCCTCAGATCCGGTCAGCTGCATTGGCTGCGAGGCAAAGTAAGCGGCGATATCCTGCAGGTCCTGATCGTTGAAGTTGTCCAACTGACCGATCATTTGCGGCACATCGCGGGCCTTTTTACCGTCTGGTGTACCTTTAATATCTTTAAGCTGCTTATACAGATATTTTTCGCCGAGTCCGGCAATCTTTGGAAAAGCTGGAGCAATACTGTTACCGTCTGCACCGTGGCAGGCTGCACATTGAGCGGCTTTTGCCTTGCCCGCAGCAGCGTCGCCCGCAGCCAGCGCCAAGGGCACGGCGCCCAAGCCGAAAACTAAACCGAGTGCCAGAGCAGTGTTCTTGATAATGCTGTTCATACGTCGTCCCGTTGCGCGCTGAGAGATGGCGTTTCGCACCGCCCCCGATAGTCCTGCGACGCGAAAACGGCGGCATTATATACTTGCGCGCCAAGCGAGTGTACCGAATAAACAGACTTATACGATGTCAAATTCAGAATTTAAAGCCCAACCACCAAAACTGAACTACCGTTCCATACAATTTCTCACCAGTGCCCCCACCCTGACTGAGTGTCCGGAGGACTTTGGTGCCGAGGTGGCCTTTGCCGGTCGCTCCAATGCGGGGAAGTCCAGTGCCATCAATGCGCTCACGGAAAACAACAAGTTGGCGCGTACCTCTAAAACACCGGGACGCACCCAGTTGATCAACTTCTTTCGCCTCTCCGACCAGCAGCGCCTGGTGGATCTGCCCGGCTATGGCTTTGCCAAGGTCGCCCGCAGTATGAAAGATGAGTGGCAGCGCCATCTGGCCACCTACCTTGAGAAGCGAGAGTGCCTGCGTGGACTCGTGTTACTAATGGACATTCGCCAACCCCTCAAGGAGTTCGATCTACATATGCTCACCTGGGCAGTAGAGGCCGAGCTCCCAGTGCACATCCTACTAACCAAGGCCGACAAGTTGAAGAACGGTCCAGCCAACAACACTCGCTTTGCTGTAGAGAAGACCCTCAAGGAGCAGGGACTCAATCACGGGGTCACTCTGCAGATCTTCTCATCGACCAAAAAAACAGGCCTGGACAAACTCGAGCGCAAGCTCAATGAGTGGCTGGAAATCCCAGAGGAAGCCGCCCCCACTGACGATTGAACGAGCTGGGAGCCCGGGGGCAGCGCCCCCCGAGCAACACAAGCACTTCAATTTTTCTCACACCGGAGATAATTCCTAAAAGCGAACTCCGGGCACACCAGTTGCCGCTGCTTTGCGCTTCTGTTCGGGGATCAGGGAGCGAAGCAGTACCCGGTGCAGCCGTCGTCGTGCCCCCGGAGTTAAACAATGCAATTCCTCTGCATGTAAGTACCTCTGCGCGAGAAGAGCGGCAAGGGTTTCTTCGTGTATGGCAATCGTCAGCAGACGGGAATTGCCATTGGCATTCATCTTTTCATTCCCCTCAGTGCACTCTGTTTCCACCATTGATACAGGCAGATATTCTGGCTGTGGAGAACTCGCGTACCTGCTGCTGTGTCTCTCCGGGGTAGAGTGAGCTGATGCAATCCGCCGCAACCCTTTGCTTATGGCTATCGCCCAACTCGCGGGCGAGTACTGAGCTGGCGCCGGCAAGTATGTAGTTTCGAAGTTTTTCATCACCCAGCTCCCGGTAGGCAGCCATTAACCAGATAGCGCTTTCACTAAAACGCGTTGCCGAAATGGCATAAGTTGGCCACTGCTTTTCCAGAAGAAAGCTGGCCAGATCGAAGGCGCATCCCAAATAAGGTATTGCTTCGGCGTAATTGCACTCTTCAAGCAAAAGCTTGCCGCGCTCAATCCAATCGAGCCACGCCTTTTCCGCACGATCCGTGTCAGCGATCAACCATTGGCGATGGTTGGCACACAAGTAACGTAAATTCACCGATAACCCCCCATATTTGATTTAACTTAAAGATAATGCGAACTATTATCATTTGCAAGCGCATTCACGAGCAACTTTTGCTTTCTGCTGTGATGGCGTCATTTACTGAAATAAAAAAAGCCGGCAGATGGGGGCTGCCGGCTAGGGGACAGTGCCCTTGGGGTGGGGCACTTGTCAGACGCACCCAGGGGGACGGGTACGCCTGAGGGTTCTTTTCATCCCAATATTTCTTTACCTATTTCGATATTAGGCTGAAATTTCATGCTTCCCAAGCGCATGTTTGAGCCTTTGGGTTAGCCCTACGCCATGCCCCCAAAATCGATTATGCCGGAAGTGGATAACAGGCAATGTAACCGTGGGACCTAGAGGTAACTGTGAAAAACCTCTGCGGGAGTCTTGGGGAAAGCCAATCTAAGGGCCTGCTCCCCACATACGAAAACTAAAAGTGGCTGAGCGGCTCACCAAACGATTTAAGCGCTTAATTCAAAAAGGAAAGGACAGGTGTCCCGATGAATGAAATTACAGAAATTCACGAAAGACATAAAAAAACCCCGGAGTTGGGGACCATCCGGGGTAGAAAAAGCTAAACGCTTTGGGGTTAGGGAGCAACAATGAACTGATTACTTGGATAGGCTCTCAAGCCCGATGGTTCCCGCTCCTTTGGTAAATAAGTGTAAACAAAATACGTGTTTTGGCGCCTCATACGTTCTTCTAAGTAAAGGCGGTCAATTTTTATCAAATTGATAACTCAGCCACTGGCCCATTGCTGTGCAGGCGGCGAATACAATCTGCAATCAACGGCGCACAATCTATCCACTCACAGTTTCCTCGCAGCTGCGACTGGGGAAGAGAATTAGTCACCACAATTGATTCCACCGGCAAGCGCGCCATTGCTGTATGGGCATCGCGACTAAATTGTCCGTGGACACAAAACACCAAAATCCGCCTCGCTCCCGCTTTTATCACCGCGTCCACTGCCCGTGTAACTGTGTGGCCAGTAGCAAGTAAGTCATCGACGATAATGACCGTGGCATCCTTAACTTCCCCAATCAAAGTTCCCCCACTCAACAGAGCACCGCTGCGATACTTCTCCACAAATGCGCTAGACACCGGCACCCCCAACTGATCCCCAAGGGCCAAACGGAATTTTTCCGCACGCTTTATCCCTCCTTCATCTGGAGACAAAACAACCAGGGGACCGGGGTCTCCGGACAGACGCATTCGCGCCACTTCAATCAACAGGGGGTTGGAAACCAGGTGAACGGTGCGACAGCGAAATGCGTTCTCAAAGGCCGCCAGGGAGTGAACATCCATAGTCACGACTACATCCACTCCGGCGGCTTCCAGAAAACTGGCCAGATAGCGACTCGGCAGGGGGTCGCGCAATTTGGTTCGCCGCTCTTTTCGTGCATAGCAAAGGTAGGGGATGACCGCAGTCACTCTCGCGGCACCGGCATCGCGAAGCGCCCCAATGAAAAACAGGCAGCGCATAAGTTTCTGGTCAACACAGCTGCTGGTATCGGTGTAAAGGGATTGGACCAGAAAAACATCCGCCCCTTCCACATCATCCAGTGGCCGAACTTTGTGTTCGCCATCATCGAATTGACGCTCTTCATGGCGAGATACCGGTTCACCGAGACTCGCGGCGACACGTCCAGCGAAGTCTGCTCCCACATCGAGACTGAATAACTTAATGCGGCTCATAAGCTCAGTACCCTGCCTGGCGCCTCACACTCGCTAAGCGCCTTGCCCACGTTTTAATAGAAGTATGGACAGTGGAATTTAGGATCTGGAGTACTGCGGGTGTTGCAGTTGTTGCGGCTTGCGTAGATAGGGAGGGTCAGGGCTGAAAGACAGGCAAAAAAATGCCCCGGACTTGGGGGAGTACCGGGGCAAACATCTGACTTCCTTGGGGGATGATGACGCATTCCAACGATCTTGCCTTTTTAGAGGGGCTGTCGCCGGAACAGTTCCACGGAATTTCAAAAAGATTGTAAAAACGCCTAACAAAACACAAAAATTGGCATTTTATTCATCCGTACCAACAAGGGCGCGCCAAATCATTCCGGACGCGCGCCCTACCCTCAATTCTTAGATGGTTTCTTTAGTCAAATTAGTGCGCCTGATCCCAATCTCGGCCCTGCCCCAGATCCACAATCAGGGGAACGTGGAGTTCTGCCGCGCCTTGCATCAATTCAACAATGCCATCGGCCACAATTTCGACCTCATCCTTGGGTACTTCAAGAACCAATTCATCGTGTACTTGCATAATCATCCGGGTCGCCAGCTTCTTCTCCCTGAGCCAGTTATCCACAGCGATCATGGCCCGCTTGATAATATCGGCGGCAGTACCCTGCATTGGCGCATTAATTGCGGTCCGCTCTGCTGCTTGGCGCTGCATGCCATTGCGTGAGTTAATTTCCGGCAGATAGAGACGGCGTCCAAACAGGGTTTCCACATAGCCCTTTTCTGCGGCCTGTGCACGGGTATCCTCCATATAGCGCAATACACCCGGGTAGCGCTCAAAGTAACGGTCGATATAAGTTTGGGCGTCAGCCCGGGGGATATCCAACTGCTTGGCCAGGCCAAAAGCCGACATGCCGTAAATCAAACCAAAGTTGATCGCTTTGGCCCGCCGGCGCTGCTCATCAGTCACCTCATCCTGAGCTACTTCAAAGACTTCTGCCGCCGTCGCGCGGTGAATATCTGCGCCTTGAGCAAATGCATCCACCAACCCTTTGTCCCCAGACAGGTGAGCCATAATACGCAGCTCAATTTGGGAGTAGTCCGCAGCGATGATCTCACTGCCACCATTGATTCTTGGGTCAACGGTGAAGGCCCGACGAATACGGCGCCCCTCCTCTGTACGAATAGGAATGTTCTGCAAGTTAGGGTCACTGGAGGACAGGCGCCCGGTAGCCGCTACTGCCTGGTGATAAGAGGTATGTACACGACCGCTTCCCGGGTCGATCATCTTTGGCAGTTTATCGGTGTAGGTATTCTTCAGTTTGGCCAGGCCGCGATACTGCATTATCAGTGCGGGCAGCTCGTGGTTGTGGGCCAACTCCTGCAATACAGCTTCAGCGGTAGAGGGCGCACCTTTGGGGGTCTTCTTGATCACTGGAATCTGCAGCTTTTCAAACAGGATCGCCCCCAGCTGCTTGGTGGAGCCCAGATTGAACTCTTCGCCGGCTACTTCGTAAGCCTGCTGTTCCAGCTCTCGCATTCGCTGCTCAAGTTCAGCACTCTGCTCCGCCAACATCTTGGCATCGATATAAGCACCGTTACGCTCCATACGGGCCAGAACTGGTAGCAGGGGCATCTCAATTTCATCGAGTACCTTTACCAGAGTTGGCTCTCGCTCCAGACGCGCACTCAACTCATTGTGGAGACGCAGGGTGATATCTGCATCTTCAGCCGCATAAGGGCCCGCTTTGTCCAGCTCGATCTGGTTAAACGTCAGCTGTTTGACGCCTTTACCGGCAATATCCTCGAAGTGAACCGTGTTCTCCCCCAGATACTTGAGTGCGAGACTGTCCATATCGTGACGGCTGCCAGTGCTGTCCAGAACATAGGACTCCAACATGGTATCCCGTGCGATGCCGCGCAATTCAATATCGTAGTTTGCCAGGATATGACTGTCGTACTTCAGGTTCTGCCCCACCTTCTTGTGCTGTGGATCTTCCAGCAGGGGTTTGAGTTTGGCCAGCACCTCATCAAACGGCAGTTGCTCTGGTGCACCCATATAGTCGTGGGCCAGGGGAACATAGGCTGCACGATAGGGCTCCACCGCGAAGGACACCCCCACTAATTTTGCCTGCATATAATTGAGGCTGGTGGTTTCCGTGTCGAAGGCAAAGATGTCTGAACTCTTCAGTTGTTCCAGCCAGGCATCGAACTCCGCCATTTCTGTGACGATGACGTAATCGCGCTCAACGGCTTCCGCCATGGCTTCTTCAGCCTCTTCACTGGTTAGCTCTTCTAACCAGCCACGAAATTCATTCTGCGTGAATAGCTCAACGAGAGCCTCTGTATTGGGCTCTGAATTGTGCAGTTCCTGGGGGTGATAAGGCATCTCCACGTCGGTTTTGATAGTGGCGAGCTTATAGGAGAGTTCTGCCGCCTCGCGGTGCTCCGCCATCTTTTTGCCGAGGGTTTTTGAGCCACGGAACCCCAGCGGTGCAATGGCATCCAGGTCGGAATAAATGGTCTCCAAGCCTCCCAGATTCTGTAACAGTGCCAGAGCGGTTTTCTCGCCCACACCAGGAACTCCGGGGATATTGTCTGATTTATCTCCCATCAGGGCGAGAAAATCGATAATCAGTTCTGGACCTACGCCAAATTTCTTAGTCACGCCCTCGCTGTCCATTTCGGTATTGGACATGGTGTTAACCAAGGTAACGCCCGGACGCACCAGCTGCGCCATGTCTTTATCGCCGGTGGAGATTATGACTTGCTGCCCCTGGCTCTGGGCCTCCAGCGCCAGGGTGCCAATCACATCATCAGCTTCAACACCGTCGACCACCAAGCGCGGCAATCCCATAGCGTCGATGATGTCGTGAATGGGCTGAATCTGCTCACGCAAGTCATCTGGCATAGGAGGGCGATGGGATTTGTATTCGGCAAACATCTCATCGCGAAAAGTCTTGCCCTTGGCATCAAAAACAACCACTACAGGACTGCCTGGGTGCTCCTTGAGGTGGCGACGCAGCATACTGATTACACCGCGCACCGCACCAGTAGGCTTACCCTGGCTGGTGGTCAATGGCGGCAGCGCGTGAAAAGCGCGATAAAGGTAGGAGGAACCATCCACCAAAATCAACGGGGCGGCTGAGGTGTTTTGTTTACTCATAGACGATGAATTCTTGCTTGCTTAGTTTGGCGTTCAGGACGCGCGGCAGGCCGATAGGATAACGCCCTTCGCTCTGTTTTTCCGCTTACTGATTCTTTCCCGCCAGACACCGTAGGTAACCTCTGCACAAAAGCCCACTCGACTTACCCCGCCGATTAAAACTATCGGCGCATCGATCTCACCAAATCTCCAGGCTTGGCTAGTCTTGCCGGTAGCGACCTTATGCGTTCGCTACTCCCCGGAAATCAAATTGTCACAGGCTGCCCCCAGGCAGTCAGGGATCTTTTATTTCCAAAAAACTGTGCCACCCGATGTTGAAGGAAGGATTCGAAAGATGAGAGGAGTGATGCGTGCCACCCTGTTGTTTGCCGCAAGTATTTTTGCCATTTCGGCAAGTGCCGGCTCGGATTGCAGTGGAGAGCATACCGCTGAAGCCGAGGCGACTGATGAAATACACTCACAGCAGTCTGAGGTAGAAGGCCATGAGTTAATACTCAGGCAGGCTATCCGAGAGAGAGAAAATGATTTGCTGGAGAGACAAAAACAGCAGCTGGAGAAACTGCAAAAACAAGCGGAAAGAGATGCTGCCCGGGTAGAGAAACTACAGCAAATAACCAATCGTTCCTAGAAACCACCCTACCAGGTCCCGCCGCCCTCCCTGGGAAGGCGGGATACTTGGTGCCCTCAAGGAGCCTCTGATTTATCCTTGCTGCGGTCGGGAACCTGACTCAAGCAAGTGCGGGCTTGAGACAAGAGGGACTCTATTAATTCCCTGTAATCAGCATTTTCATTCAACTGATCTCCCAGCAGATCCAAAGCGGCGTAACGCAGCCCCAAATTTTCTGCCAACTGTTGATCTCGTTCATTAGCCGGCATATCTCCAAATAGACAGCCGTCGCCAATCTGTGACAAATCCAGCATTGCCTTGGCACCATAGCCCCCGCCACTGCCATCGCCCAGGGCATGGGTTTTCACTCCTGCGGAACCAAAAAAGTGACCATAGGCATCGTGCGTAACAACGATGGGAACTTCGCGATATCCGTACAAGGCCCGATCGATTACTTTCTGCAAGTTGGCCATTGCACTGGAAAACTGCCGTGCACGCCCCATAAACAATTCCGCCTGCTGCGGCTGTAATTGTGCCAAGCGCTCAGCGATCTGCGCCGCTGCTATTGCCGCATTGCGGGGGCGCAGCCAGAGGTGGGGGTCGGTAGCACTGGCTCCCTTATATTCAAGGGTCTCTATATCCAGCAGCTGCATTTGCCGACCTGCTGGTAACAGCGCTGCCTGTTTTGCCAATACCCCCTCCATTTGCGGCCCCAGCCACACCAATAGTAAGGCGCGCTCAAGTGCAGCCCGATCGGAAACCGAAGGGGCATAATGGTGAGGATCTGCTCCCTCAACTAGCACCCGAACAGGAATATCCTCACCGGTTATTTCCCGGGCGATCAGGGCTAAAGGGCGCACGCTGACGACCAGCTCTCCACCACTGTCGGATTCCGGTTTGCTACAAGCCGGGAGAAAGAGCCCGAATAGAAGCACCGTGGAGATTGTAAAAAGACGTTTGAAGGGATACATCAGAGACATTAGGCGGCGAAAAATTGCGATATAATCACAACCAGCGCCAAGCTGCCAGCCTGGTTGTCCATATCCGGTAAAGAAGGTATGGAAGCAAACATCTTAAAGACTTCCCTGCGGAGATTGAATTCTGAATCCACCCCAGCCGCTTATCACAGCTGACAATATCGCCCTTCAGGTGGGCGGCAGACAGTTACTTAAAGATATTACAGTCGAATTGTCCCAGGGGGAGATTGTCACCTTAATAGGCCCTAATGGAGCCGGCAAAACCACTCTCCTTCGCCTTCTGCTGGGGCTCAGCCAGCCGACCCAGGGCCGCGTGTGGCGACAAACTGGGTTGCGTATTGGCTATATGCCCCAACGGCTTCATATCGATAGCTCAATGCCCATGTCAGTTGAACGCTTCTTGCAGCTTGGCCAACCGGCCATGAAGCCCGAGCAAGCGCAGTCGGCATTGGACAGGGTGGGCGCAGGGCAGCTTAGAGGCGCCTCTCTGGCAAATCTATCCGGTGGAGAAATGCAGCGGGTCTTACTCGCCCGTGCCGCATCGCGCAAACCTCAGCTGCTTGTCCTGGATGAACCCACGCAGGGAGTCGATATCGGTGGTCAAAGTGAGTTGTACCAGTTAATTGCCACTCTGCGCGACGAGCTCGGCTGCGGTGTGTTACTGGTTTCCCACGACCTTCATTTAGTTATGGCTGCAACCGACCGGGTCCTTTGTTTGAACCAGCATATCTGCTGTCACGGACATCCGGAGCAAGTAAGTCGCCACCCTGCCTATCTGGAATTATTTGGGGACAAGGTCGCCCCCTATACCCACCAACATAACCACCAACATAAATTAAGTGGAGATATTGCGCCCGCAAGCAGCTGCAATCATCAACACACTCACACAAATACAAAAAACAAAGAGCAAAAATAAGTGGTCGATTTCGGCGAATTACTGCACAGCCAATTTCTCTGGTACGCCCTCGCCGCCGGCCTTATGGTCGCTGTTGTCAGCGGCCCTTTGGGCTGCTTCGCCGTGTGGAGACGTATGGCCTATTTCGGCGACACCCTGGCTCACTCAGCCCTTCTCGGAGTGACGCTGGGTTTTGTACTTCAAATTATGCCAACGGTGGCCGTCGGCATTACTTGCTGTGTACTGGCACTGCTACTGATGTATTTACAGCAACGCCAAAAGCTCGCCGTAGATACCCTGCTGGGCATATTGTCCCACTCCATGCTGGCACTGGGGATTGTCACCGTCAGTTTCTTCAAGATAAAGGTGGACCTCTTATCTCTGTTGCTGGGAGATTTACTCGCAGTCAGTGGCCAGGATCTGGTACTAATGGCCATTGCCGCCGCCACAATCCTGGGACTGCTTTATTTCCTGTGGGAACAGTTACTGGCTTTCACCCTGCACGAGGAATTGGCTTCAGTAGAAGGTGTCCCCATCGAGCGACTGCGAGTCGCTCTGATGTTGATGCTGGCAATACTGATTGCGATCGCAATGAAAGTTGTCGGGGTTCTGTTAATTACCGCCCTGCTGATTATTCCCGCGGCTACCGCGCGAAAACTGTCGCACACTCCAGAGCGTATGGCGGTGCTGGCCTCATTGCTGGGATGCTTAGCGGTAGTGCTCGGCCTTCTTGCCTCTATCCTGTGGAATACACCCGCGGGCCCGTCCATTGTTCTGGCCGCAGCACTGTTCTTCCTCACTTCACAACTGCGAGCCAGCTAAAGGTGGCCTGCCGGTTAATCTCATCCTAATTTCTTATTTTATTTCGTTATTTGTCGCACATTGTCGCGTAAATCTACCCATTGGTGAGATGCCTGTCACCGTTTATCGCAATAAGCTGATGCTTAGCCGCTAGCTAATTGTGTCAATTTTCCGTCGTTGCTAGTGTTGCCCGACGACCAGCCGTATTAGGCCGGTCACCAATAATGACAAAAAAATGGACGCACAACGATATGGAAAAGTTCTCTCTTCGTCGCAAGGTATTAACTACAGCCATAGTGGCGGCAACCGCTGCCACTAGCCCACAAACACTCTTTGCCGCCGAGGATCAGGCGATGGAAGAAGTTGCAGTTGTGGGTTCCCGTATTAGTCGAAACGCTGAATTTGAAACAGCTACCCCGATCCAGGTAATGGATCGCGATGCCATCGAGAAGTCGGGATACACCAATCTGCAGCAGCTTTTTGAAAAAAACCCCGCCGCAGGTAATGGCACCTTCTCAACCCGGGGTAACAACCAGGACTCTACCGCAAACGGGGCTGCCGCTGTGAGCCTGCGCGGTATGGGTGCTGACGCCACTCTAGTACTGGTAAATGGTCGCCGGGTGGCTATCAGCGCATTTGCCGAGAGCATTACTACCAACTTTGTAGATATAAACAGTGTGCCCCTTGCGGCGATTGAGCGGGTCGAAGTCCTAAAGGATGGCGCCTCCGCAATTTACGGTTCCGATGCCGTTGCCGGTGTGGTCAATCTGGTGTTACGTAGAGACTTTGAAGGTACCGAGGTATCCGTAGATTACGGTGGTGCCGATGGCTATGACGAGCAATCCATGTCCGCCGTCTGGGGCATCAATGGGGATGACTCAAACCTGACTGTTATTTTTGACCACCATAAAAACAGCCGCCTATCCAGCACCGAACGCAGTGGTTTGGATACCGCTAACCAATCCAGCCGTGGCGGTATGGACTTCCGCTCCTCCAGGGGCTATCCCGGTAGCTTCAATGTGGGCGGTACCTTTGTTTCCGACCCCAACTGTCCCGAAGAGCGCGATACCGGTGAAGTCTGTGTCTATGATTACGGCCCCTGGACTTTGATCACACCCGAAGCCGAACGCACTGGCCTATTAATGCTTGGCCATACCCAGTTGGCCGAAGGCGTGGAGTTCTTTAGCGAGGTCGCTGTTCAGCACAATACCTCCGTAGCCCAGGGTGCACCCACCCCCCTCGATGGCGACGCGGGTCTCTATGTACTGGCAGATCATCCAAATAACCCATTCGGCGAAGATGTGGATATTTACCGCTATCGCACCGTGGATGCAGGCGCCCGCCAGTGGGATATCGAAACCGATAACTTGCGCGGTGTCTTCGGCCTGCGCGGCTCTGTCGCTGACTGGGACTGGGAGGCTTCTGTGCAGCGCTCCCGCAGTGAAACAACCCAGACCGGTGACCGCTCCCAGGGCTGGGTGCGTACGGACCTGTTACAAGAGCAGATTAATGCCGGTAACTACAATCCGTTTGGCGGGGTTCAAAATCCGGACTCGGTCATTGATGCCATCACCACCAGCCTAGTCCGCCAAGGCAAGTCTGACCTGACCAGCTATAACTTCTCAGTTAATGGAGATTTAGTCGATACCGCCAGTGGCACCATTGCCATGGCTGCAGGCTTGGAATATCGGGAGGAGAAAGCCTCCGACATCCCTGATGACCAGTTCCAGCGCGGTTTGATCTTCGGTACCGAATCCGTATCCGCCAGTGCCAGCCGGGATATCTCCTCAGCTTATGTGGAAGTTGCTATCCCCCTCCCTGCCAGGTTCGATCTAACTGTGGCCGCCCGTTACGATGATTACAGCGACTTTGGCAGCACCACCAATCCAATGGCAAATCTGCTGTGGACAGTAACCGACCAGCTATCCTTCCGAACCTCTTGGGGTACCGGCTTCCGCGCGCCGTCACTGGCACAGGTCGGCTTAGGCCCGTCACAAGAATCCTTATTCTTCGCTGATACCTATGGCTGTGAAGTTAACGATGCCTACTGTGCAAAGACCGACTACACCATTGTCTTCTCCGGCAACCCGGATCTGGATGCGGAAGAGTCAGAATCCTTTAACATCGGCGCTGTTTACGAGCCCATAGAAGACCTGCGACTGTCTCTGGATTATTGGAATATCACCCAGGAAGGTAAGATTGACGAGGTCCCCTTCGGCTATATCTACAGTCTCTATTGCTGGGATCAAGACAGCACCGTGTGCCGCCGCGATACCCCGATTGATGGTGAAACTCTTGGCGCTCTGCAATCTATCGACAGCAGCTTCACCAATATTGGTGAACAGGAAGTGTCGGGCGTTGACCTAAGTATTGTCTACAGCGGATTTGAGCTAGTGGGCGGAGAGCTTGGCCTGCGCCTGGATTACTCTTACCTGGCAGAATTTGAGCGTGTTGAACTGAATTCCAGCGGCGACGCATTTATCACCCGCGATCTGGCCGGTGAATACGAGTATCCACAACACCGTTGGAACGCTACCGCTGACTGGACCTTTGACACCTTCGGATTTAGTGCCGGGCTCAGCTACATTGGTGAGTTCGAGGATACTCCGGATATCGATTTCGACGGGACACTCGACTATGACAGCAATAACTCCCGCACCGTAGACTCTTTCCTGACCATGAATATGCAGGCCCGTTATACCGGCTTCGAGAATATGGTGTTGAGCCTGGGTGCGGATAATGTCTTCGATGAAGAACCGCCCTTCGCTATCGGGGATGGCGACGGAGACCTCTATGGTTATGTACAGTCACAACACGATCCCCGTGGTCGCTTTATCTACGGCAAGATGACTTATAGCTTCTAAGTTTTTTGTAAACCATAAAAATTACAAAGGGGAAGTATCAGGCTTCCCCTTTGTATTTCCTAACTAAGAGTAGTTAAGGACGACAATCATTTTTCTACGCCATTCTTCCGCACTCTTATTGCTGCCGACTCCAGAGAAATACGCTGTTTAGTCAATTCTTTTCCTGCTTTTCGAAACTCACGAATGCCCAGTAGAATTCCTATTAACTCAAAAAGCGAGACTGCCACCCCAATGACTAAAAGATAAATTTCTGGCACAACTATCTCCTGCGAGCTAGCAAAGCCGTCACTTTGAAATAGATACCCAGTGTCAGAATAGAGGGAACCCAAAGTGCGGTAAAAATGCCTTGCTCCTTATAACCGCTAAACCACAAACTTGCAGATAATATCAAAGAGATTAATACTGCCAGTAAGATAAAGAAATCTGATACTTTGAGCACACACCATATCCTCTAATCTTCATCAAATTCCCAGAATCCAATTGCCGCCATCAGCAAACCAAAAACTGTAATACCAGCTGGAATCCGCATCCACAATACGCCAAAAATATCTAACATTGAGGGAATAAATGAAAGAAAGCCTAAAATTCCCCACAGAAAGAATACACCGGCAATCGACAATCCAGTCCAACCCACTATCAATCGTACTTTCTTAGATCGAAAATAACCGGCCAAAAGTAATTTCTGCATTAATAATACAAAACAAACGGGCTTTGCCCGTTTGAACATTATTAACAGAATAGTGCAGCCTCAGCTGGTTAGAGGAGTGTGAGTCTCATCCTTTATTGCGCTTGGCGTAATCTTCATTAGCTTGCCAAACTCTAACTAAATTTCCGCCTAGAATTTTTTTAATGTCCTGCTTGCTATACCCACGCTTTAGCAGGCCTTCAACCAAATTAGGATATTGAGAGACGTCTTTTAAGCCGACGGGCAAGCTATCTCCGACACCGTCAAAATCCGATCCAATGCCTATATGATCCACTCCCACTAAATCACGAATATGGTCGAAATGATCAAGAACATCTTCCAAATCTGCATAAATGAACTTCTCAGCTGAAAGCTTATCGGAGTACTCCTCAACTTCCTTACTATCTTTGGGTAAACCCTTTTCTTTAGCAAATTTCTCAACCTGATCAGTTATTTCACGATATGAATTCAGTGATTCACCACTAATAAAAGTAGAGCCAAAATTCACCATGATAATGCCGCCATTGTCAGCCAACGCATTTATCATTTCATCATTCATATTTCGTTCAAATCCCGGCGTAAAATGCCTTGCCGAAGAGTGTGAAGCGATAATAGGAACAGCAGATAAATCAACAACTTGCCAAAAAGCTGCATCTGATACGTGGGAAATATCGATCATTACTCCCATCCGATTCATCTCTCGTACCAAGCGCTTTCCGAATGCACTCAAGCCTTCCCAGGGCCTGTTTTTATCATACGAGGAATCAGAGATATGATTGCTCTTTGAGTGGGCTAAGGTAATGTACCTCACCCCTCTATCAGAGAAATACTTTAAATTAGCAAGATCCCCCTCAATAGGAGCCCCGTTCTCTATACCCAAAGGTAAGGAAATTAAGCCGGCATCGACTTGCTTTTGTAGATCATTTATTGACTTAGGTATTGCAAACTTATCCGGGTGCTGTTTGACCATTGCTTCCACTTTATCAATCAAAGTATCTGCATACGATTTGGCAATACCCTCATCCTCCTTTTCTGCTGGGACATAAATAGACATAAAGGGGGCATTTAGTCCACCTGCTTTAGCTCGTGGGTAATCAAAGTCTCCCTTATCCGTGCTAAGTCCAACATCTTCTTCAGCTTGTTCGAGACGATAGGGAACATCTACATGTCCATCAACAATCAAATACTCTTGAACAAGCTCTTGAGCCAGACTTTTACCTTCAACTGCAAATACAGGGTTGCAAGTTAGTGCACATAATGTCCCAACTAAAAAATAATTTTTCAAATGACAATCTCCCTATTTATATGAATAAATCTAGAAAATTTACCGTAGATGGTGTTCATCTAGAACCACATTTCTTAAATACATTACTTTGATTTGTTAATCTACAAAGATTAAATCGTTGTCTTTCTTATAACTGCAGATTGGCTGAATCTTAGGGGTAACAATAAAACAATGATCCAAAGCAGATGATATATGGCCTAGCCGGGTAACGGGTAAGGCAACAAGATCATATGCAAAAGATTTACTCCCCAATGAGTCATTACGCATATCCAAAAATTCTGCCGTAATGTCCAAATCAATGCATAACAGATTGAGGCGACTATCAATAATAGAACTGCGGAGATATCTGTTGACCACCCTCCATGTAGAAGCACAAACACCGTAGCTACAACTGGTACGGATAACCAGCGCCAGCGCCCTAATAGTTCTTCGGTACCCCGCTGTAATATCCACCGGAAGAACCCCTCTTCAGAAATGCAAACAATTACTAAGTTTATCATTACCGCAACGGCGATAGTGCCAGTAAATTTTATCGAAGGCGTATATAGGAGTAGACCCAATGCAACGGGAGTAAATATAGCCAATAAAAGATAGGGTAAGTCCGTAAAACGGAAGGTCTGCTTCATGCGCAACATAAAAGCCAATAGGGCAATAGCAATAACTGCTTTACCGCTGTTTATGCTGGCATAGATAAGATTACCACTTGCATCTGTATAGGGTGGCAATACCTGGATATGTTCACTACCGGGAAGCAAATTTAACCCCGATACCAGCATTAAAACTGCTACAGAAAGAAAAGACAACGCTCTCGGCCAACTGCTAGTAGACTCTATTGCTCGCAGGAAAATCCAGATTAAAGGGGCTATAAGCCCACTCCAGCCAAAAGGAATTATACAAAGTGATAGCAAGATAGGTGCAGCCCAAGGACTCACCATACCAGATGGTGTCTGATCTCCTCTTCTCTTTAATGTAGCAACTTCATTTTGCATCGATTGGCCCAGAATTAATATCTAATTTGATAACAATAGCTCATGCGATTCCTTCACTATCCATTAAAGGTCGCTCGTATTGAACGATAGGTCAACTTCATTTTCGCAGGATCTAGAGGTGCCTTAAAAAAGGCGTGATAATGTCCTCTAGGATTAATTAATACAACTTGAGACCCATGATCGATAGTATAACCGCCCTCAGCAAGAGAAACTTTATTAAAAGGTACATTTAGCTGAGTGGCAAATTTCTTCAGCTTAAAAAAATCACCGGTAATACCACGGAATTCAGAATTAAAATAACGGACATACTGCCCTAACTGCTCCGGCTTGTCCCTGCTTGGGTCAACCGATACGAGTACTACGTCTGTAGATGCTCTGGTACTTTCGTCTAAAGTTTTATAAAAATTATTAAGTGTAGATAGAGTTGTTGGACAGATATCTGGACAGTGGGTAAACCCAAAAAATACCAAAGTCCACTTACCTTGAAAGTCTTTGGTATAGAAATCTCTACTGTCATCAGACAATAATTGTATATCTTCTATGATTCTTGGTCTCTGCAGTTTTACAGTGCCGTTAATTCTAAGTTCCTCATCAGTAATAATACGAGGCTGTCCGAGCTTATGTATAAATCCTGCAAGCACAGCAAGAATCAATACTAAAAGAACAATAACCGTAATTCTAATTCCACGTTTCTGTTTATCGATGGCAGAATATTTATTTTCCACTTTTCCCTCACACCTCAATTAAATAATGATCTAATAGCATGATAAAAAATAGTGCCATTAAATAAATTATTGAATATTTGAAAGTCTCCATACCAGCATTGGGGGTTTTTCCAATGAGCATTACAAAGCTCCAATAAACAAAACCAAATCCAAGTACGACAGCTCCCAGCAAATATAACCACCCAAACATCGCGGTGGCAAAGGGCAATAGGCTAACGGCCAGTAAAATAAAGGTATACAAAACTATATTTAGGTTTGTATAGGGTATTCCATGTGTAACCGGCAACATGGGAACATCAGCTTTTGCATACTCTTCTTTTCTATGTACGGCAAGGGCCCAAAAGTGTGGAGGAGTCCAAGCAAAAATAATCAATACTAACAACAATGCATGCCCATGCACTTCCCCAGTAACCGCAGTCCATCCCAGTAGGGGCGGAGCGGCACCTGCAAGCCCGCCAATAACAATGTTTTGTGGTGTGGCGCGTTTCAGGAACATGGTGTAAATCACCGCATATCCGAGAAGAGATATTAAGGTTAGCCAAGCGGTAAGGGCATTTACAAAAATCAACAGGATAAACATTCCTGTCACACCCAAGATAAGAGCAAAAGCAACCGCTTTAACTGGCTCAACCCGTCCTTTCGCAATCGGGCGATTACTGGTACGAGCCATTTTTGTATCAATATGACGATCAACTAAATGATTTACTGCCGCAGCACTACCCGCACAAAATGCAATTCCCAAATTACCAAATACTAAAATATCTAGCGGCACCATTCCTGGAACAGCTAAAAACATTCCAATAACAGAAGTTAACAGCATAAGCATAACTACTCGAGGCTTAGTAAGCTCATAGTAGTCCCGCCATTGAATTTGATGTATTCCCGTGGAGTTTATGGCCATATTCTCACCTATTTTTATATTTATATACGCTTAGTATCTAATTAAGATTGGATACGGTAGTTAAACCTTCTCCCCGCTCTATTACTTCCACATCGACTACCTCTTGTTTACTTATAATGACGGCATTCATTGTGTATATTCGATAACAAAAAGTTAGCAAACTAAGAAGTAGAAGAGCTGCACCAGCATTGTGTGCCACAGCAATCCCTAATGGTAGAGACATAACAACATTTGCTATTCCCAAGCTGACTTGAAGAAGTAGTACTCCGGTAAGCCATAATGACCAACCTCTCAATCCATATCTCCAAGCTAAAACTGAAAGAATAAGTACAATTGCTGTTGTAATCAGTGCTCCAATACGATGGGCAAGATGTATGGCTGTACGTGCATCATTCTCTAATGCACCACCTAAATAATTTGGGCCAATTTGTTGAAAAATATTAAAGCCTTCCACAAAGTTTGCCTGTGGCCACCATTGGTTATGACAAGTTGGAAAATCTGGACAGGCTAAAGCTGCGTAATTAGAGCTGGTCCAACCGCCGAGTCCAATCTGTAGAATTACTATTGCAACTGCAGTCAGAGCAAGTAGCCGTAATCGCCTTATTCCTGGTAAATACCTCCCATGTAATTGTCTAGGTTTATCAGCCAACCTTTCACAGAGAATCCACAACATAGATAATGTTGCCATTCCACCTAATAGATGAGCAGTAACTACCTGCGGCCAAAGCTTCAAGGTTACCGTCCACATCCCAAAAGCAGCTTGCAGTATAATAATAATTAAAAGAATATGTGTTTGCTTAAAGGTTGGGGCTTGCCGATCTCTCCAAGCAAGATAAGTGAGTAATACAACGAATAAAAGTAAAGTTCCTGCAAAGTATCGATGAACCATTTCCGGCCAAGTTTTACTAACATCTACCGGAGAGTCCGGAAAAATCATATTGGCCGTTTTAATTTCTTTTATATCATTCGGCCAGGTGAGATGACCATAACAACCAGGCCAGTCTGGACAGCCCAAACCGGCATCCACCAGCCTAGTAAATGCACCTAGAACAACAACTACGACAGCTAGTATACAGGCCGCCCAGGTAATGATATGTCGCCAATTCTTAGGGGTTTTTTGTTTAGACACTACTGAAAATCTCCGAATAATAATCTTATTGCTCGTAGGAGTACTTCAATAATCTTTTTATATCTTTAAGTAATTGGTTTCCGCTATGCTGCCGATCATAGGCCATCATTGCATAACCCTCCTGATCAACCAGCAATGCCTTGGTTGAAGTTACACCGCCATGATCAGTTTTCTGTACCAACTGCTTAAAGTTTTCATCATCCAAATTCACTATTTTTAGTTTCGGATGCTCAGTTTGTATTTGTTCTTGTCGTTTTTCATCCAAACTATCACCAACCACCAGTAACCTCTCAACCCTATGAGCTTTTTCCCCCAGCCGAATATGAACCTGCCTACTTATATACAAGAGATCTTCACAATCTTTACCACAATCACTGTCACTTAATATTAGATATCGCCATTTTGATTCTCCCTCTTGTGCCAGGGATTGCTGTTGTCCTTGAAAGGTGATTTTTATTTCAGTGATATCAAATGGGGGCTGCAATAATTCACCTTGATTAATCGTCTCTTTAGGCATGCCTAAGCCCGTATAGTAAACGACATAGGCAGCTGTAATTGGGAGTACGACGGATGCTAGCACTGAGAGTCCTTGAATGATTTTATTCGCTGGCTTCCTTTTGCTCAGATTTCTTTCAGGTGAAACTGGCTGACTATTTGATTTCATTTTAAAACTCCTTTTTCAAACTTCTACTCAATCTACGACGTAATCTAAAAATAATATTTGTGGCTGAATAAGCCCATAAAAGCCAGACAGCTATTGCCATCGTGAACCACTGGAAAGCATACGCTTGATGTTTTTCAGGGCCACTATTGAAAAAATTCCAATCAGTAATTAAAGCTGCACCTGAATCCGCAAACAAACGGATCGACCATCCACTGTTAACTAAGCCTATAGTCTCAATGAAATTTGAATTTATTTGTTGAATTCTATTATTAAAAACCGGGTCTAGACTAACACTCAAGGAGGTTTCAGTATCGATAGGGTATAAGTAGCCCTGAAGTGATTTCACATCAAGTGAAGCTGTTACTTCAGGTAAGCTATCTCGGTCGCCAGTAGAGGGAATCCAACCTCTATTGATAAGCCAATCAGTACTTTCTGTTGAAAATACTTGTAGTACTTCATATCCAACACGACCGTTTCTTGTTCTGTTATCCAGAAAATATATTTCCTTCTGGAAAACTCCCGCTAAAGTTACAGACGCATACTCTTGATAAGAACTTAGATTTGAGATTTCCTGCGGTTGCAGAGAGAGCCTACTCTCTACCTTTTGTATAAGTTCGACTTTCTGCTTTGCTCTATCAAGCTGCCACAATCCTAAAAAGATAAAAAGGATGAATGCACCCAGAGAAAATATCGTGATGGGCCAATTGCGAATCAGTGGTAAACTGATATCTTTCGCAGAAGCTGATGGAATATCTACTATCATGCGCAACTACATAAATAATGGAAAATAATAAAATGTGGCTAAAGATTGTTATTGTTGTCCTATTCCTTTCCGTACTTGCTAGTCTTTCAAGTGCACTTTTTTTTCTACTTAGAGATATGGGAACACCTCAATCCAAGCGCACACTCTACGCATTAGGTATTAGAATACTCCTAGCGTCACTCTTACTTCTTGCCATTTGGTACGGCTTTGAAAGTGGCATTTTGGCAAAAACGGCACCTTGGGCTGATAAATATTAAGAAAACAAAGGCTTTCTATTAATACGATAGAAAGCCTTGCCCACATTAAGCACCTAGAACATATACAAATATAAACAGCCCGACCCAAACTACATCGACAAAATGCCAATACCAACTTGCTGCTTCAAAGCCAAAGTGATCATCAGGTCTAAAATGATTGGCTATCACAGACCTTAACAACATGATCAACAACATAATTGTACCGAGTGTGACATGAGCACCATGAAATCCGGTCAGCATAAAGAATGTTGTACCATAGATTCCTGACTCAAGTGTTAACCCCAGGTGTTGATAGGCTTCGTAATATTCTTTACCTTGTAGAAAAATAAACGCCCCACCCAATGCTACAGTGATTGCCAGTAATATATTGAAATTTTTTCTTTGATTCTTTTTCAGGAAAACATGTGCGAAGTGTACAGTTACACTGGAAGTGAGAAGTATGATGGTGTTCCATAGTGGTAAGTGCCATGGGTCTATCACATCTTTAGGCCCCATAAATTTTGCCGTTTCTCCGTTTGCTGCGGCGTCAGGAGTCACATATAGGGGCCAGCTACTTTCGAATCCCTCCCAAAGCATATTGGAAATTCCACGATCACCTTCACCACCTAGCCAGGGAACTGTAAAATTGCGTATGTAATAAAGTGCTCCAAAGAATGCAGCAAAAAACATCACCTCAGAAAATATAAACCAGCCCATCCCCCAAACATATGATCTCTTTAACTGTTCACTGTTGAGCCCTGCCATATTCTCCTTGATTACGGCAGCAAACCAAAACCACAAAACTGCGGCCATCGCTAACGCACCGGTGAAGAAAATATAAGAGCTTCCTCCATTAATCCAATTTGCTGCGCCGAACGCTATTAGGAATAGACCTATCGTCGCAAAAATTGGCAGCCTGGATTGTTCGGGCACGTAATAACTGCTTTCACTAGCCATAATTTTTATCCCTCTCGCTCGGGGTCGATATCATTCTTATCGGTTTTATTGGCAAACCTTTCCGTTACATCAAACAACGTATAGGAAAGCGTTACAGTATTAACACTTGCGGGAAGATCTGGATCCACAATAAAACGTAGTGGTAATTCTGCAGTCTCTCCCGCTTTTAATTCTTGCTGGTTGAAGCAAAAACACTCTGTTTTATGAAAGTACTCAGCAGCTTTGAAAGGAACCATACTGGGAATTGCCTGACCAACCATATCCCTAGATGTCTTATTTTCTGCAATAAAAACAGTATCTTTAATTTCTCCAGGGTGTACTTTCAAAGACATCACACTCGGGCGAAATTCCCATGGCATATTTTCATTATTGTTTGCCACAAATTGCACTGTGACCAGCCTATTTTTATCAACCGCAGCTGGCACAGCTTCATAACGACCACCGGTTTTACCATTGAGTCCTGTGATTTCACAGAAGACATCGTAAATAGGCGGCATAATGAAAATTGCAAATACCAGCATGCTAGTCGCCACGGCCAGCAGCTTGATAGTTACCTTTGCATTTGCTCCAACTTTCATAGGTTAGCGTACAACCGGTGGCGTACTAAACGTGTGATATGGGGCAGGGGAAGCAACCGTCCATTCCAGTCCCTCAGGATCATCCCAAACCTGATCGGATGCTTTTTTCCCGCCCATTACAGTTCGTACCACATTAAACAAAAATACTATTTGTGCAGCGCCAAATAGGAAGGCACCGATACTGGATATTTGATTGAAATCCGCAAATTGCAGTGCGTAATCAGGTATCCGACGTGGCATACCGGCCAGGCCAACAAAGTGCATTGGGAAGAAAGTTACATTGAGACCAATAAATGCCAGCCAGAAATGTACCTTGCCCATAACTTCGCTATACATATGGCCAGTCCATTTAGGCAACCAATAGTAAACACCAGCAGTAATTGAGAAGATTGCACCAGGAACCAGCACATAGTGGAAATGAGCAACCACAAAGTACGTATCGTGATATTGGAAGTCTGCAGGCGCAATCGCTAGCATCAGACCAGAGAATCCACCGATGGCGAAAAGGATGATGAATGCAATTGCAAAAAGCATCGGGGTTTCAAATGTCATGGATCCCCGGAACATGGTGGAAACCCAGTTAAAGATTTTCACTCCTGTAGGTACAGCGATCAGCATTGTGGCGTACATAAAGAACAGCTCACCTGCAATCGGCATTCCCACAGTAAACATATGGTGCGCCCATACGATAAAGCTCAGGAATGCAATTGCTGCGGTGGCATATACCATAGAGCTGTATCCAAAAAGAGGCTTACGAGCGAAGGTGGGAATAATTGCAGAGATAATGCCAAAGGCCGGCAAAATCATGATGTAAACTTCCGGGTGTCCGAAGAACCAGAACACATGCTGGAATAAAACCGGATCACCGCCACCGGCTGCACTGAAGAAACTTGTGCCAAAATGAATGTCCATCAACATCATGGTCACTACTCCGGCTAACACTGGCATTACAGCAATCAAAAGGTAAGCAGTGATCAGCCAGGTCCATACAAACAACGGCATTTTCATCAAGGTCATACCAGGAGCACGCATATTCAAAATGGTTGCGATAATGTTGATCGCACCCATGATGGATGAAGCACCCATAATATGAATGGCAAAAATGAAGAAGGTTACGCTGGGTGGCGCATATTCCGTTGAAAGTGGCGCATAAAATGTCCAGCCGAAATTAGGCGCTCCCCCTTCCATAAATAAGGTCGATGCCAACATTGCGAAAGCAAAGGGCAAAATCCAAAAACTCCAGTTATTCATTCTTGGCAGTGCCATATCTGGTGCACCAATCATCATTGGTATCATCCAGTTAGCCAACCCCACAAAAGCCGGCATAACTGCACCAAATACCATGATCAGACCATGCATAGTGGTCATTTGATTGAAAAACTCCGGCTGTACAATTTGCAAACCGGGCTCGAATAATTCAGCGCGTATAACCAATGCCATACATCCGCCGAGTAGGAACATCGCAAAACTAAACCACAAATACATAGAGCCTATATCTTTGTGGTTGGTCGTATAGAGCCAACGCTTTATACCGGGCTGAGGACCATGTGCCATTCTTAAATTCCTCCGGGCGCTTACTGCTTATTCTTAAAGTTGAGGATATCTACGGGTTGGACGGTATCACCCATCTCATTGCCGAAAGCGTTTCGCTGGTAAGTAATTACCGCAGCCAGATCCACTTCTGATAGCTGCTCACCAAAAGCCTGCATTGCGGGGTTTACCGTAGAACCATCGATAACGATATCTAAGTGGCCATTGAGGGGACCGGTAGCAATTTTTGAGCCAGCAATCGGCGGGAATACTCCGGGTACTCCCTGCCCGTTCGGCTGGTGGCAGGCGGCACATGTGCGTGTATAGACTTTTTCACCCTGAGCAAAAAGCTCTTCGAAGGTAAATGTCTTCGCTGTAAGTTCACGCATTTTTATGGCTTCTGCTGCACGAGAACTCAACCAGTCATCGTATTCAGCCTGTGGTACTGCTTTCACAACAATAGGCATAAATCCATGGTCTTTTCCGCACAATTCAGCACACTGTCCGCGATATATTCCCGGCTCCTCAATACGCGTCCAGGCATCATTTATAAAACCGGGGATAGCATCTTTTTTAACGGCTAGATCTGGGACCCACCACGCATGTATTACATCATTGGCAGTAATCAGGAAGCGGATTTTTTTCTTGATAGGAACAACCAGCGGCTCATCGACTTCTAGGAGGTAGTTAGCACCCTTAGGCTGGAGGTTATCAATTTGAGCTTTGGGAGTGGACAAGCTGGAAAAGAATGAAACATCAGTGCCCCGATATTCATATTTCCACTTCCACTGATAACCGGTGATTACGATATTGAGATCTTCTTCCTCAGTATCGTAAATATCATAGAGCGTTTTGGTGGCCGGAATCGCCATCAGAATCAGGATAACGGTGGGAATAATAGTCCACACCAATTCCACAACCGTGCTCTCATGAAATTGGGCCGCTTGGTATCCCTTACTTTTGCGGTGACGCCACATGCTGTAGAACATGATGCTGAACACCAATGCCCCTATAGCCACACAAATCCAAAAGATCAGCATGTGTAGCTCGTAGGTGGTCTGGGCGACTTCTGTCACCCCCTGGGGCATATTAACCCCCCAGCGTTCAACGTCCTGCTCATTCGCTAACACCGCTTGTGCAGATAGCGAAGTAGCCAGCAAGGCGAACAGCCGATCAAAGCCTTTCAACATCGCCTACAGATCTCCGTGGTTGCGGGTCTCTCAGGGAAACCCGTAATTTTTATTTTGGCCACTGGCCTTCACGGATAAGCGAATTTTACCTGTATCAACTGCCTAACAGGATTAATTCCACACAAAATTTGTGGACATACTGTAGTAACACAAGACTACATACACTGGGCGAGGAGACCACCTCGCGTTACTGCCGTCAGTGCAACTTGTTATTCTTAGTAAAAGATTTTTTACTCCAGATGTCGTCGTCCGGAAAGGTACAACCAACAACCAGTTTCTTTATTTGTCGCAACTACTGCAGGTACAAAAGGAACACATCGACACAAAAAAGTCAATCGGGATCATTTTTGAATAACGTTGCTGCTTTATGAAAAAATTCGGTGATTAACAAATAAATTTAACCTCTTTGATAGGATACTTTTCCACAAGTAGAAAAAATATCGCTCCAAATAGAGACATGGCAATTTATTTGGTGAAAGATGACAACTAATCAAGCATTAATAATGCTGCCAAGAGAAGTATAAACCCTCTGGTTCAAGTGTCCCTGATTGCTTTTACACAGATTGACAACGATTTTTAATCCCTAATACTAAATTCTGACTGCTTCACACAACCAAGGCAGATTAGTTTCAATAAGCTTGAGGATTATCAGGCAGATCAATACAGAATCCTGTACTATCTACAATCAATCGAAATGATTTTTCCGCCAAATATTTCGTTTCGATTTTGTAAGCGTTACGAAATGAATTGCAAATAGCAGTATTGGGAGTCCGATTTAGGAAAAGGGTCTTATCAGCTCTGTACTGTTACCATTGGTAGAATCCGCCTGCACAGCTTTTCTTTTTCCGATTTCGGCTAGAAGCCAATCTATCCGTTAGTTGTTATGACTTATGCCTTCTTCTACAAAACTTGAATCCCAACCCATGTCTCGCGTCTGGAATCTGGCTTGGCCAATGATACTGAGTAATATTTCAGTGCCCTTACTCGGGATAGTAGATACCGCAATTCTTGGTCACCTCCCATCTGCAGAGTACCTATCCGGTGTAGCTATCGGGGCTAGCGTAATGTCGATGCTTTTATGGGCATTTGGGTTTCTGCGCATGGGTACTACCGGACTGGTGGCTCGGAGTACAGATCTTGGGATTCAATGGTTAGTACGTGCACTAGTATTAGCCATGGGGTTGGGAATCACTCTGTTTATTGTTGCCTCTCCTTTAATCTACTATATCGTTGAGTGGATGAATGCCAGTCAGGAAGCACAACCCCACGCACTGGCCTACCTACAAATACGTCTGTTATCTGCCCCCCTGGCTCTGGCAAACTTTGCCATTCTGGGTTTTTTTATTGGTCGACAAGATAGCCGTGCGCCTCTATATATACTTTTCGCTGCCAATCTTCTGAACATAGCCCTCGATTTCCTATTTATCCTTGGCCTGGGCCTAGGGGCAAAAGGTGCAGCAGCGGCAACCGTACTCGCTGATATTTTTGCATTTCTACTGGGTCTATATCTTCTTACCAGGGTTCATGTTGATATCTGGTCTTATGTACACAAAGAAATTGGGCAGAAGAAACTTCTCCCCTGGATCGATTCATCCCCATGGATCAATCTTTTAAAGATAAATACAGACTTATTTATAAGAACCTGTTTGCTCTTGCTAACACTCACTTTTTTTACTGCACAAGGGGCAGCCCAAGGTGATAATGTACTTGCTGCAAATGCTATTCTTATACAGTTATTAATGATGACTTCCTATGCCCTGGATGGTTTTGCTCATGCTACCGAGGCCTTGGTTGGGGAATCCATGGCAAAGAGATCAACGGCTCTATTCAGAAATACCGTTCGCAGTGCAGGTTTGTGGGCCCTGGGAAGCGCTGTCCTGATTACGCTGGTACTAGTTTCAGGGAAACCCTTGATTCTATCCTTATTTACAGATATCAAACCAGTAATCCACCAAGCGGAACAGGTATATTGGTGGCTCTGTGCACTACCTTTATTAGCGGTTTGGAGTTATCAGCTCGATGGTGTTTTTATCGGTGCTGGGAAAAGTCGCGATATGCGTAATACTATGTTTATAGCCTCAGTACTGGTTTTCTTTCCCGCCTGGTGGTTTACAAGGGATTGGGGGAATACAGGCATATGGTTCAGCTTGTTTTTGTGGATCGGAGCACGATCTTTAGGACTCATAGTATATTTTCAATACTACACTGTAACCAATTCCTGGATACGTAAATTACAGTAAAACTGTGGCAGGATATTTAGAGTTATTTTTTAATGTATAAATAACAGAATATGACAAATTTTGAGATTGAGAAATTAACTATTTCAGTCAGGATTACTCACTATCAAAATAGTAAATCTCTTATGATGCTACAAACACATTTAAAGCTATAATCTCAGGTTGGTAAATAATGACCGGGCAAAGCAACAAATAATAAAGCCCGCTCACATTTTTAATAGCTTGAAGACCGCACCTGTTTTTGCACTAAAATTTGCTTAAAATTTCCATAAAACGCTCCTTCTCCCTGGATGACAGCATTATATAAGTCTTCAACCTTCTGCTTTAATTCTTGGCTATAAAAATATAGGCTGCCGTTTCGGACACTGTAGGACTTTGGGTTCTCGGCCATGGTTTTGTAAAAAAGGGATACCCTTTCCAGATAGGTATCTGCCTGCTTTTTGGAAAAATTACCTTGTTGGTAATTATCTAAAACCTGAGAACTGATTCTTTGAAGAGTTAATTCGCGCTCTTCATCTGAAAAACGAAAGGCTTTTAATTGCGTGTTGATATCACGCTTTAGGTCTTTCATATAGCGAGCAGCAGCTTCTGCTGATTCATATAGTGCGTGAATAGTCTTTTCCCGCTTCCGCAGAGCACCGCGATCTTTCAAGGTATATATATTGGAGATTTCCTTTTCGGAGAAATCGCCTAGGGGGCGAAAAATAGTGACATGTTGCAAATTGCTATTCCTTGTGAGCTTGTCACAAATCTTTATTGCATGTCTCCACTTTTCAAAAGATTCTCCTTTAAGGATTTGATCAGGTAAAGCTTTTACAGCCACTCCCAACCTATTTTCCTCTTCAATGTAAAAATCTGGATGGGCTTTCCAGTCATTAGCCTGTAAACGGAATAACGTAAGTATCCCCTGATTCACACAGCTCGTTAGTAGATAGGCAACTTGTTCTCTCTGCCGTTCTGTATTTTTTCGATGGCGATCAAGGCCATAGAGACCTATGATCGCAACCGTAATAAAAACCACCAGTATAAAAAATATTTTTTTCACTTTTTACGGCTACTTGTGGGTTGGATAAGTTTCACTGGCTCCTCGTGAATATCTTTCTCTGTATCTTGGTTAACACGAGTAGACAGTTCTGTTGGCGCTGACTGCAATCGAATTTCATCCTTAAACCCACAGGCAACACATTCCCTATAATTTTTCCCATCCTTGTGATAGTTAATAATTTTATCCATTTCGCTACAGCGGGGGCACACAGCCCCTGCAATAAAGCGTTTTTTAACGATCTTACCAGACTCAGCCGAATCTTCTTTCTTCATCATGACTACTACTCAATATTTCATGACTGACTTATCCGTTACACAGGACTGATATTCAGCTCTTGCTGCTCGATACCAGAGTGACGCAATAGGGCATCAATTTGCGGCTCTCGTCCACGGAATTGAACAAACAGCTCCAACGCATCACGGCTACCACCCTGTTCCAAAATACTGTGCAGAAATTTATTTCCCGTCTCTCTATTAAAGATACCATCTTCCTCAAATAGAGAAAAAGCATCTGCCGAAAGCACTTCTGCCCATTTATAGCTGTAATATCCTGCGGCATAACCACCAGCAAAAATATGGCTAAAAGCATTTTGGAAGCGGTTTTCTGCGGCGATAGGCACAACAGCAATCTCTGCTCGTACCTGATCCAGTAAAACCTGAACTTTATCGGCGGTCAATGCCTCTTCGCTGGCATGGAGGCGAAAATCAAAAAGTGCAAACTCCAACTGGCGTACTGTAAACATGGCAGACTGGAAATTTTTCGCTGCCAGCATTTTATTCAGTAAAGCTTCGGGAAGGGCCTCTCCAGTTTCGAAATGTGCAGAAATTATGGAAATAGCCTGGGGTTGCCAACACCAATTTTCCAGAAATTGGCTGGGCATTTCCACCGCATCCCAAGCAACACCATTAATACCAGAAACTGCTGCCACATCAATCTGTGTCAGCATATGGTGGAGGCCATGGCCGAATTCATGGAATAAAGTGGTTACTTCCGTGTGGGTTAAAAGTGAGGGGATATCACCTGCAGCCGGACTGAAATTACATACTAGATAAGCTATAGGCAACTGGAGTCCGTTGAGCGTGTGGCGACGACTACTTACTGTATCCATCCAGGCCCCGCCACGCTTTTTCTCACGCGCGAACGCATCCAAATAGAAACCAGCTATCTTTTCGCCATCTCTCAGCAGCCAAAAGAACTGCACGTCGGCATGCCAAGTAGCAACGCTGGTATCTTCTTCAACTGTGATTCCGAATAATTTATCCACCACAGTAAAGAGGCCGTCAACGACTTTGGCGTAAGGGAAATAGGGCCTCAATTCCTCTTGGCTGATAGCGTATCGCTGCTGTTTGAGCTTTTCTGCAGCCCAGGCCACATCCCATGGTTGCAACTCTTCAATACTGAGTTGGTCTGCAGCAAACGCTTTCAGCTCAGCCATTTCTCGTTGGGCAGCTGGCCTGGCTCGTTCTGCCAGATCCTGTAGAAATTCCAAAACCCGCTCTGTATTTGGAGCCATTTTGCTGGCCAATGACAACTCCGCATAGCTGTTCATTCCCAGTAAACTGGCCTGTTCAGCGCGCAATGCGAGAATTGCCTCCATCACTTCGGAGTTATCGTATTCACCTGCCTGGGGACCAACTTCGGATGCGCGACTAACAAAAGCCAAATGGACATCCCGACGCAGAGATCTATTTTCAGCGTGGGTCATAACAGCGAGAAAGCTGGGCCCCTCTAAGGTAATCAGCCACCCATCGAGGCCTTTTGCCTCAGCTGCATTCCGTGCAGCGGCAAGAGCAGTTTGAGGAAGCCCCTGAAGCTGAGCTTCATCATTTGTATGCCAGGTCCAGGCATTGGTTGCATCGAGGACATTGTTGGCAAATTGGCTGGATAACTCCGCCAAACGCTGACTGTTAACGGCAAACTTTTCACGGGCCTCTCCTTCAAGGCCTACACCACCAAGTTCAAAGTCTCTGACTCCCAGCTCCAAGGACTTCTTGCGTGCCTGTGGCCAGTTTACAAACTCGGGCGACTGCATTAATTGGAGGTACAGGTCGTAAAGTTCACGATTTTGCCCCTGCTTTGTCCAGTAAGCCGTCACTTTGGCTAAAGCGGCCTCATAGGGCGCCCGCCAGGGGCCACTTACAACGCTATTCAGGTGACTGACTGGGGAGAAGGCTCGATTTAGCTGGTCTTCCGCCTGCTCCAGAGGCACCAGCGTATTATCCCAGCTGGGGGTCTCCAATCCCTGTTGAAGGGTTTGCTCACACGTTTTAATCAGTTCGGCGATGGCGGGTTCCACCTGCTCGGGCTCGAGATTATCAAAAGGCGGCAGCAGCGGGATATTCAACAGTGGATTGGACATATAAGACTCTGTGCTCGAATTAGGATAAAGCTATGATAGAGGATTCATTGTACAGGAGCTTATTTATGTCCCCACTGCGCAGCCACGATGATTCCCACGGCGAGAAGTTTCCAGAACTTGGCGACAGCGTATATATCGATCCGCAATCCGCAGTCATTGGTGACGTTACCCTGGGGGATGATTGCTCCGTATGGCCCATGGCCGTTGTGCGCGGTGATATGCATAAGATCCGCATCGGCGCGCGAACCAGTGTACAGGATGGGGCTGTTCTCCATATCACCCATGCGGGACCATTCAACGCCGACGGTTGGCCGCTGACCATTGGCGAAGATGTCACTATCGGTCATAAAGCCTGCCTGCACGGTTGTACCATCGGCAACCGGATCTTAATTGGTATCGGATCTATTGTTCTCGACGGAGCCATTATTGAGGACGATGTCGTACTGGCAGCCGGAGCACTGGTTCCGCCCGGTAAAACCCTGGAGAGTGGTTATCTCTACGTAGGCGCCCCCTGCAAAAAGGCGCGCCCCCTGTCTGACAAGGAAAAGGCTTTCTTTAAGTATTCCGCTGAAAACTACGTGAAACTGAAAGATCAGTATCTCCTTAAGCAGCAACCATAGTGACAGCCGGCTCCCCGCTATGCTTAACCTGAATATGGACCAGCTGCATATTTTTGTGCGCTCCTGTGAAGTCGGATCTTTTTCGGCGGTTGCTCGCGAAGTGGGCCGGGCTCAGTCTTCTGTAAGCAGCTTGATTCAAAATCTTGAACTCGACCTGGGGCTGACTCTATTTAACCGCGAAGGGAAATATCCCCAACCCACCGCCGCCGCTTTGGCATTACTACCATTAGCACGTCAATCGTTGGGGCAGTTGCAGCGCTTCCAACAAGCGGCAATTTCCTTCCAGCGGGGAGAGGAGCCCCAGCTCAATATATTATTTGAAGAGCTGGTAATGCCAGATCGACTCAACGATATGCTGGTAACTTTCAGCGAGCGCTTTCCGCATACTGAGCTTCAGCTCGGCAGTGTTACTGGGGAGGAAGCAGTCCAGCAGGTGACACTGGGTGAAGCCGATTTTGCCTTTGTCACCTCAAGGGATTCCTATCCCAGCTCGCTGGATACCAGTAACCTGGGACAACAGCGGGTACTTAGCCTGGCCTGCCCGGAACATCCCCTTGCCCAGAAAAAACAATCCTCATTGAATGAAGCGGCCCAGCACCGACAGATCACCACAGCACCAGAATCCCAAAGGTACCGTTGGCAGCTCTCTGCACAGACTTGGCGGAGTGATTCTCTGCTACAGGCCCTGGATCTGGCATGTAAGGGGGTTGGGTGGGTCAATGCGCCCTACGAACTGGCCCGGCCCTTTTTAAAAAGCGGCAGGTTGGTTGAGCTCAACTTAACCGGTTCTCTCAATACCTGGAGCCTCGGTGTGGATCTGCTCTGGTCCAAGCAGACGCCACAAGGCTTAGCTGCGCAATGGTTTGCCCGAGAGGCCCGGCGACTCTACGGTAACTTTTACAGCCCACCTATCGAAATATCCGATAGAAACTAATTTTTACCTATCAGGCTTTTACATAAGACTTGGCGTTGTAGGCCGATGGTCTGTGACTCAATCCGACTTGATTAGGAGCCAAACTATGTCGAAAGAGCAATACCTCCAGGAAATGGAGGCCTTCTCCCAAAAATACCGCTATGACATGGACTACTTGCGCGAGTTTCTTCAGGGCTCTCCTGAAGGCTTTGAAAAATTTAGAAATTTTCAGCCCCTATCCATGCACAGGGAGTTTTTACCTATTGATGTTTTTTGGGTGAGTAAGATAGCGGCAATGCAAGTAGCTGATTGCGGCATGTGCCTGCAACTGAATGTGCGTATGGCCCTAGAGGCTGGTGTTGAACCCCACTTGGTGAAAGCTTGTATCCAAGGCGGCAGCGGCCTGCCTGAGAACTTGCAGGACATTTTTGATTTTGCAACAGCCGTGGCCAGCTACAAAACGATCGATCCTGTTCTCAATGAACGGATAGGTGCACAACTGGATAACCGACAGAGAATCGAGCTGGGGGTCAGCGTCGCTACCGCGTCGGTCTTCCCCACAATCAAGCGGGCTATGGGATATACCCAAAGCTGCAGCCTGGTTGAGATCGAATTTAAACAGTGATGTGGCAGGCCTTGGCAACCAAGGCCTCCTCACTATTTACCCTGTAGCCGCAGCAGTGCCGATGCACCTATGCCGCCAATGGCACAAGCTAGAACGATAACCAGGGGCGTCATTTGTCCCAGTACCAGAGCACCGTAGTCATAACCTCTCTGCGGCAGAAGATACAACAGCATCAACCCTGCCGGCACCAGGGATAAGAGGAAGCCCCTTATTAACCAGGCGTTGCGCAAAGGCAACAAAAACAGCAGCCCGAAAACTCCACCCCAAACTACGCGCTGGTACAGGTAGGCATTGCTCAGGGATGGCGCCAAATCTACCCCTAGAAACTGGGTGAAGCCATACCGCCCCATGGCCCATAGCCCCACGGCATAGCAGAGCCCACCGAAACACCCCACAGCAAAACAAATCGACAGGTTTCGCACAATATCACGCACAACGCTTTCTCTCTTTTAATTATCGGTTGTCTGATTGAGGGCCCGGCGCAACTTGGCCATGATCGGCGCTGTTTCAGGACGTACACCACGCCACAGTAAAAATGACTCAGCGGCCTGCTCTACCAACATCCCAAGGCCATCAGCACTCTCTGCGCCCTGTCCACGCGCCCATTGTAAAAAAGGCGTTGGCTCGGCGGCGTACATCATGTCGTAAGCTTTACCATGACTGGCGACACAGCCTTCAGGAAGCGGCGGCAGCACACCGCCAAGGCTTGCGGAACTCGCATTGATAATCAGGTCGTAGCAGCCTCTCAATTCCTCCAGGCCGCCACCACTTAATTCGCCCAACTGGGAAAATTCTGCCGCAAGCTGTACCGCTTTTTCTGAGGTGCGGTTGGCAATATGTAAATGTGCTGGTTTTTCCGCAAGGATTGGCAGCAATGCTCCCCGGGCGGCTCCGCCAGCTCCCAGTAAGAGAACTTTCCGATCCTTAATTTCCCAGCCCAAGTTGGTACAAATATCAAATACCAGGCCGGTCCCGTCGGTGTTGTCGCCGAGAATCTTTCCACCTTCGGCCAGTGCCAAGGTATTCACCGCTCCCACTGACGCAGCCCGCTCGGTCAAGTTATCCGCCATCTCAAATGCTTGCAGCTTGAAGGGCACCGTCACATTGAGGCCACAACCACCCTCAGCAAAAAATGTTCGCGCGTAATCAACAAAGCCATCCAGAGGGGCAAGCAGTTTCCTGTAATCGATATCCTCGCCTGTTTGCGCGACAAAGGCTCGGTGTATCTCCGGTGAGAGGGAGTGCTCTATAGGGTTACCCACCACCGCATAGCGGTCACTCATGATTCCGCCCTTTTGCGCTCTCTCGCTGCCTCACGAATCTTGGCACTTTCATCGACAATTATTAAACCGTCAATTTTGAGGCCGTCGGCAGCTTCGGTGACTAAATAGCGGGTTTGTGAGCTGTACAGCTCTACCGCCTTTTCTTCCCCCTGCGGGTGTAACAAGGTCCAGCGCAAGCTCGCAAGGGTGCTGTAATTATTCAGCTCTATCACCTCGGTAACAGTGCCGAGAATCTGACAGACACCAAGGCGTCGATAAGCATTGAGGAGCTTAACCACCTGCTGGATAAACTCATCCCGTTCTACGGTGAGCTTTACGCCATCTTCCCGGTAGTAGTGCAGTGGGAAACGATAAAAGTCAGCAATCTGCTCAACATCTCCCGTTTCAAAATGCCGCCTGTAATCGAGAAACAGGGAGTTGATTCCTTCCAATCGCGATGGGTGCACAACAAACCTCCATTGTGACAAATTGCTTGGCTATACCCAGTCTCTGTGTGGCAGAAAATCAGTGTATAGCTTCTCTTCCGCAGATCCCGGCTCTGGTTGCCAGTCATACTTCCAACTCACCAGTGACGGCAAGGACATCAGAATGGATTCTGTACGCCCACCACTTTGCAATCCGAACAGAGTGCCACGATCAAAGACCAGGTTGAATTCCACATAGCGCCCACGGCGGTAGAGTTGGAATTCACGCTCGCGCTCACCGTAAGCAGCCTCTTTGCGCTTCTGCACAATGGGTAGATAAGCCTCCAAGTAACTATCGCCAACAGCGCGCATAAGCGCAAAAGCATTGTCGTAGCCACCTTCGTTAAAATCATCGAAAAAGAGTCCGCCGACTCCCCGAGCTTCATCCCGATGCTTCAAGTAGAAATATTTGTCACACCACTGCTTAAAGCGAGGGTATACCTCCCTGCCAAAAGGCTCACAGGCCTGCTTGGCCGTTTGGTGCCAATGTACGGCATCCTCGTGATAGCCGTAATACGGGGTCAAATCATAGCCACCACCAAACCACCAGATGGGCTCAGCTCCTGGCTTTTTCGCCACAAATAGACGCACGTTTGCATGGCTAGTGGGTACGTAAGGGTTGCGCGGGTGAATGACCAAGGAGACGCCCATTGCTTCAAAAGAACAACCGGCCAGTTCGGGGCGATTAGCCGTGGCCGAAGGCGGGAGTCCATCCCCATAAACATGGGAAAAGTTCACTCCGCCTTTTTCGATCAGATTCCCCTCTTCCAGCACTCGAGTTCGACCACCGCCACCACCGGGCCTGTCCCAGTTGTCCTCACGAAATGACTGGCCGTCTTCTTCGCTCAGGGCATTGCAAATACGGTCTTGTAGGCCGAGTAGATAGGCCTTTACTTCCTTGGTATCGATATCACTCATAGGCGAAAACTACGTCTCTGTTTGAGGTTAGGCACCCGCCCTCAGCACACGGCCGCTTTGCAGATCGCGAATTTCACTGGGGGCGCTGCGGCCGCCGGTCGAGCCGCCGCCGACAAAGTCGAGGTCGCGGCCGAAATAGCGTAGTACCTGGTACTTATTACGGGCGGGCTGAGACCCGGCCGGGTTTGCTGAAGTGGATACGATAGCACCGCCAAAGGCGCGTGTTAACGCAGCAGTAAACGGGTGATCGGTGCAGCGCAGGGCCACAGATTTATGTACTCCACAGACCCAGGCAGGAATTAAGCCCCGATGGGGTACGAGCCATGTCACCGGTCCCGGCCAGCTGCAATCCAGCTGCTCCTGTTGTTGATCACTAAGGTTTCTAAGGAGCGGATCAAAATGTCTTCTGTCACCGGAGACCAGGATCAAACCCTTTTCAAGCGGACGATGCTTGAGTTGTAGCAGGCGCCTAACAGCCAACAGGTTATTGGGATCGCAAGCCAAGCCCCAAACAGATTCAGTGGGATGGGCAATAACACCACCCGCTGCCAGGGCCCGGGCAGCCTGTTTTACGGAAAGTGGTGAGTACTTCATTTTTAAGCTGGTCTTACTTCATTTTTAGGCCGCTGCCAATCTTGCTGCAACGGAATATGGAGTTTATCCAAGGCGCCAAGCAACTTTTCCTACAGGCAGGTCGAAGTCAAAATCCACGAGGATCGCTCCAAAAGGCTTCTCTTCCGACTTACTTTACTGCCGAGCGAGGTGAACCACTACAATCTAGCGAATTGCCCAACTGCGCACAAGATGTAACCCCCGCGCTCATCTCAGAAATCAGTTCGAAAGCAAATCCCATGGCAATTCATATTGAACAGGGCATGCGAACCGCTCTTCAAAGTGCCATTTTTACCCCTGCGGCATAGCTGGGATGTACTTTGTGGAACTCAGCCAATTGTCGCTTAATTATTTCATTCGGTACACCCGCCATCGCTTCTGCAATATTGTTATATAAGCGCTGTTTTTGTTCATCGTCGAACAAATCAAATAGAACTCGAACCTGACTGTAATCCTCATTGCCTTTGCGGTGGTCATATCTATCTGCCGCACCGGATGTTGGTAACGGGGGTTCTTTCGCTTTTGGGTCCTCCTCTGGTCCAGAAAAACTATTGGGCTCATAAAAGGCATCCGGATTGCCACTGCGGATACCCGTACTATTCATTTCACCATCCCGATAATAATTATGGACAGGACAACGCGGTGCATTCACTGGAAGACTCTCATAGTGAGTTCCCAAGCGGTGACGATGTGCATCGGCATAAGAGAATATACGCGCCTGCAGCATCTTATCCGGCGAGAAACCGATACCCGGTACGATATTGGATGGAGAGAAAGCTGCCTGCTCGATTTCTGCAAAATAGTCTTGCGGGTTGCGATTCAACTCCATGGTTCCCACATCGATAGGTGGGTAATCACCGTGGGGCCAAACCTTGGTGAGGTCAAAGGGGTTGTAGCTTGTTTTGCCAAGGTCTGCTGCGGGCATGACTTGAATCTGGAATGTCCACTTCGGGCATTCCCCGTTTTCTATTGCACTGTACATCACCTCCTGGTAACTCTCCCGGGAGCGCCCAATTACTGCTTCCGCCTCCTTATTGGTGAAGTACCTATGTCCCTGCTGGGTCTTGAAATGAAATTTCACCCAGAAACGCTCCCCATTGTGATTCCACAGGGAGAAGGTATGGGAGCCATAACCATTCATATGCACCGGAGATATGGGCAAACCGCGATCGGAGAACAGTATGGTCACTTGGTGAAGACTCTCAGGACTCAGCGACCAGAAATCCCACATGGCCGTGGGGGAGCGCAAGTGAGTGCGGGGGTGGCGTTTTTGTGTGTGGATAAAATCCGGGAACTTGTAGGGGTCTCGTACAAAAAAGACCGGCGTATTGTTGCCGACCAAATCCCAATTGCCCTCCTCCGTATAAAACTTCAGTGCAAAACCACGAACATCCCGTTCCGCATCAGCTGCACCTAACTCGCCGGCCACAGTTGAAAATCGAGCCAACAGTGGGGTCTCTGCTCCAGGCTGCAGCACCCGGGCACAGGTGTAGTTAGAAATATCACCGGTTACCCTCAAAACCCCATAGGCGCCCCAACCTTTGGCATGTACCGCCCGCTCGGGTATACGCTCACGATTTTGATGCGCCAGTTTTTCGATAAGCTGATAATCTTGAATCAATAGCGGGCCATCTGGCCCCGCTGTAAGGCTATTTTGATTATCGGGAACCGGAGCGCCGGCATCAGTGGTGAGTTTGGGTTTATCCGCCATAATGAGACTCCACTTTTGGAATCCACTGAGTATTAACGCTGCTCCAGAGCAGCGCGAATTGATCGGCGGCTACACCATCAACAAGGAGTTTCTGATTAATTCTCTTCGTAACTTCCCAGTAAGACCTTTAGAGACTCACTAACTCCTCACAAGTTTTAGCCAGTTTTTCCCCATCCGTGTAACGGCTGCCCTTCAGAGTTAGCTGGTAAGACCCTGTGAGTTGCTCCACCAAGCCCTCTAACTCCAATTCCATCAATACAGCCATTAAATCACCCGGCTCAACTCCGGTATCCCGCGACAAAAGTTCGATACTTCGGGGCCCACCGGCAAGCGCCCTGATGACTTGTTGCTGAAGCTCTGGCAGTGGTTTAGCGGGAGGAAGATCAGTGGGTGTGGGCTCTGCCAGTAAACCGCCCAGCTGGCTAGCTACATCTGCACTGGTTTCGACCAGTGTCGCACCTTCCTTAATCAAGTGGTGGCAACCCCTGGCCATTGGGTTGTGGATAGAACCTGGAATCGCAAAAACCTCACGATTCTGCTCCAGCGCCAAACGCGCCGTAATCAGAGACCCTGAGCGCATCGCTGCTTCTACCAGTAACACCCCCATTGAAAGGCCACTGATAATCCGGTTCCGCCGAGGGAAGTTCTTTGCCTCAGCACTGCTGCCTATAGGCAATTCGCTGACCAGAGCACCGCCTGCAGCGAGAATGTCCTCCGCCAGGGGGCGATTGTGTTTTGGATAAATGCAGTCAACTCCACTACCCAACACAGCGATCGTAGCACCCCCTCCCCGCAGCGCCCCTCTGTGAGCTGCAGCATCCACACCCAGAGCCAGCCCGGAAGTGATAGCAAATCCGGAACCTGCCAATTCCGCGGCGAAGGCCCGGGCATTATCTAGACCCGCCACTGTGGCCCGACGGGCACCCACCATCGCTACCTGCGGTAGATTCAAAGCGCTTCTTTCACCACGAATATAGAGCACAGGCGGGGGGCGTGAAGTCTCCGATAACAGGGCGGGATAATCGGGATCACTGTGACAAATCAGCTGCACGCCCAGGTCTGCACAGCGGGCCCGCTCGCGCTTAACCCAATCGATGAGTTCACTGGCGGCAGATCGGCTGGAAAACCCCCGCCACTGGGTTTGGGCCCGCGGTGATAACTTTTCCAGAAGAGGTTGAGGAAACTGGTGGAGAGCCTCTTCGGCAGTGGCAAAGTACTCCAGTAATTGCCAGTAGCGAGCTGGGCCAATTCCCTCAAGACGCAGCAACGCCATAGTAGCGGTCAATGCATCCATGCGACTTACCATTTTCTGTTTTGAAGGTTATGCGGCAGGGCAAACAGCAACACCTGCCGCGAGATTTTCTGGGATCGCTTAGGGGTTGCGCACCATATCCATCACTGCCAGCGGGCGACGGGCATCCAGTACCAGGGCTAGGCTCATTTTTTCAAAGGTGCGGAATACCATCAACTCACCAGCGCGGGTATCTGGGAGCTTCACCACGTCACCAGCAATACGGTCGCGTACTGTTGAACCCGCTTTGTATATCGCCAGGACATTACCGGGTTGCAAGCCGTCTCTGTCTCCCGAATTCAAGATAACAACATCAAACTTACCAATTTGGTTTACCCCTTCATCAACACCTACAATCACCCCATCAACCGTGACACCCGGTGCGCTAGGGTGGAACAGCGCATCAATTGAGCGCTCTTCTACGGGCATCAACCGATCTTCAAGACGAACCTCACGAGAAGTGTTACGCACGCCCATTGTCGCTATAGAAAAATTCGAGTTGTTATCCGGATTGCTATCTGGGTCCAGCTGCAACAAGTCTAAAGTACCTATGCCAAGTGCCTGACGCCCGAGGACTTCACCAGATACTGGGTCAGTATAAATAGGACCAGGGCGATAGAGCCCGTACGAAGGTAATGGCGCCGCAAAATCACCGCGAGCATAGAGGATATCTCCAGCACCCATCAAAATATGATTTTCTGACCCAGAAACTACATAGGGAGTCCCCTCAAAAGCACCGGGCTCTACAATACGAGTCCGCGATAAAAAAGCATTGATCGCATCTAGCGGAATTGCCGGAATTGCATCCTCAACTGCCTGGCGTCGGATCGAAGGCGACAGGCGGTTGTCATCAACGCCCGGGGACAGTTGATAGGCTCGAGGGCCGCGTTGCAGCTGTAGCTGTGGTTGACCGTCGACATAAACAAGGCGCAGGCTATCTCCCGGATAAATCAGGTGGGGGTTTTCCACCTGTGGGTTCACTTGCCAAATCTCCGGCCAGTACCAGGGTTGCACCAGAAACTGACTGGAAATATCCCAGAGCGTATCGCCCTTTTGCACCACATAAGCGTCGGGGTGACTGGGGTTCAGGCGAACCTGATCCTGTGCTTCGACACCAAGGGCAACCGCTAACAACGAGATCGCGGCCAGGATAATTTTTTTCATGGAAGCATTCCTATGCTCTTTATCGCTATAATTCTCAGCGCCGGGCCACTCCCGTGAAGGGAGCGAGACCGGACCCGGGCGCATAGCGCCAGCAAAAACAGGGGTCCACTCGGTAAATTTTGAGCGCGATCATAATGTTATCAGCGCACGTTCAACGAATACTAGAAGTTTGTCACAGGTGTTATGGCTAAACTCGAGATACTGGAATTTCCCGATCCGCGCCTGCGCGAGATCGCTAAACCCGTCGCTGAAGTGACCGACGCCCACCGCCAATTGCTCGACGACATGTTTGAAACCATGTACGCCGCGCCCGGTATCGGCCTCGCCGCTATCCAAGTCAATGCGCAGGAGCGCATTGTGGTAGTGGATATATCCGAAGACGGCAATGAACCTTACGGGTTTATCAATCCCGAAATCGAAGTGCTGGACCCGGAGATCCATCAGTACGACGAGGGCTGCTTGTCAGTGCCCGGTTTCTACGAAACGGTGGAGCGCCCGCGCAAAGTGCGTGTAAAGGCCCTGGACCGCAATGGCGAACCTTTTGCCCTGGAGGCCGAGGGATTACTGGCGGTCTGTATCCAACATGAAGTCGATCATTTGGATGGTAAGCTCTTCGTGGATTATATCTCCCCGCTGAAGCGCAACCGCATCCGCTCTAAGCTGGAAAAGTCCCAGCGCCGCCGCGCCTGATCTGCGCCAGCCGCAGGAGCCTGGAGCTGCCGCCTTACGGCAGCTCTCCCACCCCCATTACCTGAGAGCAAGTCAGTGAATATTATTTTTGCCGGCACACCGGACTTTGCCGCCGTGCACCTGCAAGCGCTGCTCGACAGCGAGCACAATGTCATTGCCGTTTACACCCAACCGGACAGGCCGGCTGGGCGCGGTAAGAAATTGCTCGCCAGCCCGGTGAAACAGCTGGCACTCTCCCACAAAATCCCGGTGTACCAACCCCTGAGCCTGCGCGACGAGACGGCCCAGGCGGAGCTCACTGCCCTTGGAGCGGATATTATGGTGGTGGTGGCCTACGGCCTGATACTGCCGCAGGTGGTGCTGGATACCCCGCGTCTGGGCTGTATCAATGTGCACGCCTCTTTGTTGCCGCGCTGGCGCGGTGCCGCACCGATCCAACGCGCGGTGGAAGCGGGTGACAATGAAAGTGGTGTCGCCATTATGCAAATGGAGGCGGGCCTGGATACCGGCCCAGTTTTGGTGGAAAGCCGCTGCGCGATTACTGAGTCCGATACCGGTGGCAGTTTGCACGACAAGCTGGCGGAACTCGGCGGCCCATCCCTCCTCCAGGCCTTGGCTCTACTGGAAAGTGGCAGTGCCAAACCTCAGGTACAAGACGATACCCAGGCTAACTACGCCAACAAAATTACCAAGGAAGAGGCGCAGATCGACTGGCAGCGCCCCGCTGCTGAACTACATCGATTGATACGCGCTTTTAACCCCTTCCCGGTGTGCTGGAGCACTTATCGGGACAAGAAAGGCGAGCAGCGCCTGCGTATCTATAGCGCCGCCATCGAACAGGGCTGTCACAGTGATCAGCCCGGTACCATTCTCTCCAGTGACGACGAAGGTATTTTAGTGGCCTGCGGCCGCGAGGCCCTGCGCCTCCAATTAATACAGCTACCGGGTAAAAAAGCGCTTCCCGCAGCAGAAATTTTGAAAGGCTACCGGGAGCAGTTCGCCCCGGGTACCAAACTGGGATAATTATGAGCAGAGATGTACGCGCCGAGGCCGCCCGAGTTATCGCCTCACTGCTGGAAGAACGTGGCTCGTTGGCAAGACTTCTGCCTGCCGCCGAGGACAAAGTCGAGGAGCGCGATCGCCCCCTGTTGCGGGAGCTCTGTTACGGCAGTGCCCGCACGGCACCGCGCCTGCAATTGATCGCCGCCAAGTTACTGCGTAAAAAAGTCTCGGATATTGAGGTCAATGCACTGATCCTGCTGGGCATCTACCAGCTCGAGTACACTCGCATCCCCGATCACGCCGCCATATCTGCAACCGTCAATGCCGCGCGCAGCCTCGGTCTGGACAGAGCGACCGGGCTGATCAACGGGGTGCTGCGCAACGCCCTGCGCAACAGTGAGCAGCTTCAGCGCAAGCTGTCCGGCAATCCACAGTTCAGCTCTATGCACCCGGCCTGGTTACAGCAGCAGATTAAAGCCGCCTGGCCTGAGAAGGCGTCAGACATCTTCCGCGCCAACAATGCCAACCCACCCATGACCTTGCGGGTAAATACTGCCAAGATCTCGCGCGAGGACTATTTACAACAGCTCGATGAAACCGGCCTCTCCGCCGAGCCCTGTACTATTTCCCCGGTCGGTATCACCCTGGTTGAGCCGGTTTCAGTCACAGTGCTACCGGGCTTTGCCGAGGGCTTGGTCAGTGTTCAGGATGAGTCCGCACAATTAGCGGCGCTGCTGTTACAGCCGCAGGAAAATGCCCGGGTGTTGGACGCGTGTGCGGCACCTGGAGGCAAGAGTTGCCACTTATTGGAGCAGGAATCCAGCATTCAGTTGAGCGCGTTGGATATTGAGGAGGACCGCCTGGTGCGGGTCGAGGAAAACCTCGAGCGCAACGGGCAGAGTGCCGAGCTTATCTGTGCCGATGCCACGTCTCCGAATGAGTGGTGGGACGGGCAGCAATACGACCAGATACTACTGGACGCACCCTGTTCGGCAACCGGGGTAATTCGCCGCAACCCGGATATCAAACTATTGCGCCGGGAAGCAGACATTGCCGAGTTAGTGGCTTTGCAGGGCAAGATCCTGCGCGCTCTGTGGCCCCTGGTTAAACCGGGTGGGCAGTTGCTTTACGCCACCTGTTCCAGCCTACCGACGGAAAACAGCGAAGTCGTCGCAGCGTTCATTGCGGAGACAGAGGATGCGAGCGACAATACCCCTGAACTGCTAAACGATAAGCCCTGGGGCGAGAAACAAGTTGCCGGTATGCAGCTTCTACCCCAAACCGGCGGCGGTGACGGTTTCTACTACGCTCTGCTGAGCAAAGCTGAATAACGACGTCGCTAGTCGCGAGTCTCATCCGATATGAAAATTGTCATTCTCGGCGCCGGCCAGGTGGGCGGCTCTCTTGCGGAGGCCCTGGCCTCCGAGCGCAATGATATTGTCCTGGTGGACAGCGACGAGAAAACCCTGCGCGAACTGCGCGACCGCATCGATATCGGCGTGGTACTGGGCCACGCCTCTCACCCGGATATTCTGATGGAAGCCGGGATTGAAGATGCGGATATCCTGGTTGCAGTCACCAATAACGATGAGACCAATATGGCGGCCTGCCAGATTGCGCACTCTCTGTTTCGCGTACCCACCAAAATCGCCCGGGTACGAGCCTCCTCCTATCTGCAATACCCGGAATTATTCGATACCCAGGCCATCCCTATCGATGTACTGATCAGCCCGGAGCAACTGGTTTCAGAGTATATCTCCCGCCTGATGGAACATCCCGGTGCCTTGCAGGTGTTGGATTTTGCCGGCGGTCGCGTACAGCTGGTAACGGTTTTAGCCGTTCAGGGCGGGCCTCTTGTTGGGCACCAACTGCGCTATTTGCGCGAGCATATGCCCAAGGTAGATACCCGGGTTGCAGCGATTTATCGCCGCAACCGGCCAATTATTCCCCAGGGTGATACGGTGATTGAAGCCGGCGATGAAGTGTTCTTTATTGCCGCGCGAGCAGATATTCGCGCGGTAATGAGCGAACTGCGTCGATTGGAACACGGTTATAAACGAGTGGTGATCGCCGGCGGCGGCAATATTGGTTTGCGCTTGGCCACCCGGCTGGAGAATCGCTATTCGGTAAAAATTATTGAGCAGAGCCACGAGCGCTGTGTATTTTTATCCGAGGAGCTGTCTCACACCATTATCCTGCACGGGAGCGCCTCCGATCAGGAGTTGCTGCTGGAAGAGAGCATCGAAGATACCGATGTTTTTCTTGCCCTGACCAATGACGACGAGGCTAATATCATGTCGTCACTATTGGCCAAGCGTCTGGGCGCACGCAAAGTGATGACGCTGATCAATAACCGCGCTTATGTGGACCTGGTACAGGGCGGTGAAATCGATATTGCCATCTCACCGCAGCAAAATACGATCGGCAGCCTGCTCACCCATGTGCGCCGAGGAGATATGGTCAACGTCCACTCCCTGCGTCGAGGTGCAGCTGAAGCCATTGAGGTTATCGCCCACGGTGACGAGCGCACATCCAAGGTGGTGGGGCGCAAGATCGAAGATATCGACTTACCCGAGGGCGCCTCGATTGGCGCCATAGTACGGGAAACGGAAAATGGCAGCGAAGTTTTGATGGCACACGATGATGTCATTGTGCAAAGCGATGACCACGTGATTGTCTTCCTTATCGACCGCCGCCAGACCCGCCATGTAGAACAGCTGTTCCAAGTTGGTTTTGGCTTTTTCTGAGCAAATAATATTTTCGTTTTCCGGCGATAACGGTCTCCGCCGTCCAGATAACATTGCAACAAATAACGATAGGCTGATAGGCGCCAATGCGAATTGCGGTAATTGCGCGAGTTTTTGGAATTCTCTTGACGGTGTTCAGCCTGACTCTGCTGCCGCCGATTGGCGTATCCCTGTGGTATGAAGATGGTACTCACAGCGCATTTGTCGCAGCCTTTGTCATCACTCTGATCACCGGCCTGTTTATGTGGCTGCCAGTGCACGATTTGCGCGAAGACCTGCGCACCCGGGACGGGTTCGTAGTGACATCTTTGTTCTGGCTGGTACTGGGCAGCTTCGGTGCCCTGCCCTTTATTATCAGCCCACAGCCTGACTTGAGTATCACCGACTCTATTTTTGAATCCATCTCAGGGCTAACAACCACCGGCGCCACGGTGATTACCGGGTTGGACTCACTGCCTCCTGCCATTCTCTACTACCGCCAGCAGTTGCAGTGGTTTGGCGGTATCGGCGTAATTGTTATCGCCCTGGCCATCCTGCCGATGCTGGGTATCGGTGGTATGCAGCTGTATAAGGCAGAAATTCCCGGCCCGGTAAAAGATACCAAATTGACTCCGCGTATTGCCGAGACAGCGCGGGCACTAATTGTTATTTATGTAATTCTTACAATCCTCTGCGGCATCGGCTATTGGTGGGCCGGCATGACGGTATTCGACGCCGTTGGCCATGCGTTTTCCACTGTGGCCAATGGAGGCTTCTCCACCCACGATGCCAGTATGGGGTTCTACGCCCACAACCGCGCGATCATGATTATTTGTATCGTGTTTATGTTTACTGCTGCCATTAACTTCGGTCTGCATTTCTTCGCATTTCGCAACAGGACCCTCAGCCACTATTGGCGCGACTCAGAATTCCGCTTCTACGTTATGCTGATTCTCGGTGCCGGCCTGTTGATCAGCTGTTACCTGTGGATATTGAATATCTTCTCCCCCGGTAACAGCCTGCTACACGGTTTCTTCCAGGTGGTCTCGATCAGCACCACTGCCGGCTTCGCCTCGGAAAATTTCTCAGCCTGGCCAGTATTCTTACCCTACGTCCTCTTGCTGTTAGGTATTCTCGGTGCCTGCGCCGGCTCAACCTCGGGGGGCATTAAGGCGGTGCGCGGTATGCTGATTATGAAGTCCGGTATGCGCGAGCTGAATCGCCTGGTACACCCCAATGCAGTTATCCCTATCAAGATCAACCGCAAAATTGTCCCCGATCGAGTTACCGACGCTGTGTGGGGCTTCTTTGCGGTCTATGTTTCATCCTTTTTTATCCTCGCCATTATCGTCATCGCCACCGGTGAGGACTTTGTCACCTCCGTTACGACAGTAGCCTCCTGCCTGAGTAATATCGGCCCCGCCCTCGGCGAAGCCGCTGCCCACTATGGCGCGGTTAATGAAGTCGCCAAATGGTTTCTTATCCTGGCGATGCTGATGGGACGCTTGGAAATATTTACCCTGCTAGTACTACTTACCCCAGCTTTTTGGCGCCACTAACGACACAAGATGTCATGGCCACGCTAACGCGTGGCAATATTTTTTAATTTCTGCCACAGTTGCTGTTTACAGGAAGTAACTAATAAAAACAGGCTGTATGAGCAGAGATACTAGTGCGCTGCTCGGTCAACTCAAAATTGATCGGGAAACAGCGCCCGAACCCAGTTCCCCATCGCGCAAAGTTATATTGGCGGCATCTGTCGGCCTAGTTACTGGCATAGTTATAGGCCTTGCCGGCGCTTCTCTATTTGCAGAAGACAGTACACCAGTGCTCCCCCAAAGTAGCGAACCTCAAGCCAAGACTCTCAGCTTGATTCCCATGGAGGAAAAATTTCACGAGACCATTCTTAATGCTTCCGGCTATATCACACCGAGGCGCATGGCTACAGTCTCTGCTGAAGTAATGGGCCTGATCAGTAGTGTGGATGTCGAAGAGGGAATGCAGGTCGAGGAGGGACAGGTTCTGGCCCGCTTGGATGATGCCAAAGCGCGGGTCGCGCTGGATTTTGCCCAGGCACAAATTCAAGTGCTTCAAGCCAAGGAAGCGAGTATTCACGCGAAGTTAAAAGAGGCTGAACGCCAATATCGGCGTTTTGCCGGACTTCGAGACAAAAATTATTCCAGCAAAGCGCAGCTCACCCAAAGTGAATCCTCGGTAGAGGGGTTACAGGCAGACTTAAAAAGTGCCCGCGCCAATATTCAAGTCGCCATTCTTGAAGCTGAGAGGCAGCGAGAACGCCTGGCAGATCATATTATCCGCGCGCCTTTTGCCGGCGTAGTCACGACAAAAAATGCACAACCTGGCGAGATAGTTGCCCCCAGCTCTGCCGGCGGAGGTTATACCCGCACTGGAATCTGTACCATCGTGGATATGAATTCACTCGAAATCGAAGTGGATGTGAACGAAGCCTTTATCGGCCGGGTTGCCAAGGGACAGAAAGTTAACGCCAACCTGGATGCCTACCCGAACTGGGACATTCCAGCTACCGTTATCGCTATCATTCCAACGGCCGATCGAGCCAAGGCAACTGTTCGAGTGCGAATAGCTATCGACGACAAAGATGCTCGAATCCTGCCGGATATGGGCGTTAAGGTGGGCTTCCTCGCAGGCGAGGCCGCAGCTCCTTAGCAAACACCAATAAAAACACAACAGTATTTATAAGAGGGAATTTGAGATGTCAGAGGAAGTGTTGTTTCAGCTGAAGGATGTCAGCAAAAGTTTTACCAAGGGCAAAGAGACCATTTCCATTTTTGAATCCCTGAATATGGAAATTGATCGCGGTGATTTCGTTGCCATTATGGGGCCTTCGGGCTCCGGTAAAACAACGCTGTTAAATATGTTGGGCGGCGTCGATCAACCCAGCGGTGGAGAGATATGGTTTGACAGCGAGCGCATTGACTCCCTCAATGAAGGCGCCCTAACCCGCTGGCGAGCGAGAAATATTGGTTTCATTTTCCAATTTTACAATTTAATGCCGATGCTCAATGCCCAGCGCAATGTAGAGCTGCCGCTACTGCTGACAAATCTCTCCAAATCTCAACGCCGCCACAATGTGGAAACCGCACTGGCCCTGGTGGGATTAAGTGATCGGGCAAAACATATGCCCAGTGAAATGTCCGGCGGGCAACAACAGCGTGTTGCCATCGCTCGCGCCATCGTTTCCGATCCAAAACTGATTCTGTGTGATGAGCCCACTGGTGACCTGGATCGGGCCACAGCAGATGAAATACTGGAAATGCTGCAATTGTTAAACCGCGACCACGGCAAAACCATCGTGATGGTTACCCATGATCCCGCGGCTGCAAGATACGCCAAGCGCACCCTACATCTGGATAAAGGACAATTTGTGCAGAGGGAAATAGTGGCATGAGTGATTTTTATTTGGTTTTTAAAAATATGACAAGGAAGCCCTTGCGGCTATTCCTTACCTGCTTTGCTATTTTTATCGCCTTCTTGATTTTCGGTTCGGTTACCAGCCTCAAGTCCGCATTAAATTCCAGCGTGGAATTATCCGCTGATAATCGTCTGGTGGTATTCAATAGAATTAACTTTACCCAGTCACTACCCATTGCCTATGTGCAAAAGGTTGCAGCCGTCGAGGGAGTGAAACATGTAACTCATCTCAACTGGTTTGGCGGTTATTTTCAGGAACCCAGCCGGCAGGTCGTTTCAATGGCTGTAGATCCAGAATCCTATTTAAAAGTCTATGAAGAAATTGTTATTCCCGAGGAACAAAAGCAGGCTTGGTTTAACAATAGGCAAGGGGCCTTGGTTGGGGAAAAACTCGCGCAGATTTACGGCTGGAAAGTGGGCGATAGGATTCCTTTATCCTCCAATATTTTTTCGCATAAAGATGGTGGCTACACCTGGGAATTTGTGATTTCCGGGATTTTTAAAGGGGATACGGAACAGTACGATACACGCCAATTATTGTTTCATTATAAATATTTTATGGAGACACAGACTTTCGGTGGTGACTGGATTGGCTGGATGGCACTAACAACCGATGACCCTGCCATCAATGAAAACGTCGCAAAAACTATCGATGACAATTTTGCCAACTCGCAAAATGAAACCGATACCAGTACCGAGAAAGCCTTTAATAAAGCCTTTATTGAACAAATCGGAAATATTGGCTTAATTATTTTTTCTGTGGTGTTTACTGCCTTTTTCACCATATTGGTAGTGGTTGGCAACACTATGGCACTGGCTATTCGCGAGCGCACCGGGGAGATCGCCGTATTAAAAACCTTGGGTTTTTCCAGCACTCGTATTTTCCGAATGGTGCTGTCGGAGTCCCTGTTAATTGCCTTTGTCGGCGGCCTTTCCGGCCTGGCCGCAGCCTGGCTGCTGGTCGAAGGGGTAAAAACCTTCCTTGCCCGCTTTTTGCCCAACTTGATTTTGGATGGGGATATCGCCCTGCAAGCCATTCTATTTATGTTGTTGTTGGGTCTGATTACCGGGCTGATGCCAGCCTTTCAGGCTCTGCGACTTAACATAGTAACTGCATTTAACCGACAACAATAAACTGGTGCCCCACTGAAACTACACAATGGTTTTCACTGGGGAAACCTTAAAGGAGAAGAAATTATGGGTTCTCTTATTGCACAAATTGTTTCGGTAACCCTGATGAATCTGGGCAGCCTGCGCCGGCGCCTGTGGATGTCACTGGCCATGGTATTTGCCTCGGCAGTTGTCGTCGCAATCCTGCTGGCGTTTCTCGCTATGGCCAAGGGATTTGAGGCGACCATGAGTGGGGCCGGCTCCAGCCAGATCGCAATCCTGATGCGAGAGGGGTCTGCCAGTGAAATCAACTCTGTAATCCTGCAGGACCAGGTCAACCTGATTGCGGAATCGGCCGGTGTTGCCAGGGATACGAACGGCCCGCTGGTATCACCGGAGCTCTACGTTATTGTCGATGGCCTGAAGAAATCCACCGGCACCGAAGCCAATATCCCCTTGCGCGGCCTCAATGAAACCGGCATGGCCATGCGCAATAACATGCGTATGGTGGAGGGGCGTATGTTTACTCCCGGCACTAACGAAATGATTGTTGGTGAAGGGGTATTGCGTGAATTTAATGGTTTCGAAATCGGTAAAGAAGTGCGCTTTGGCAAAAACCTGTGGACAGTTGTTGGGGTCTTTTCCACAGGGGGTAATATATTTGAGAGCGAGCTGTGGGCAGATATCAAAATTATCCAAAGTCACTACAACCGCGGCAACAGCTACCAGTCAATCCGTTTGCAATTGGAGAATGACGGCGATCTCAAGCCCATTCAGGAAACCATCAAACGCGAGCCCCGCCTAAACCTGGAAGCGCAAACCGAACAGGAGTACTTCGCCAGCCAGGGTAAACAGCTGCAATATATCGCTACTTTTGGCTGGATCATCAGCTCTGTGATGGCGCTAGGCGCACTGGCCGGAGCTCTCAACACCATGTATACCTCGGTAGCGGACCGGGCTCGTGAAATCGCCACGCTGCGCGCGTTGGGATTCAGCAACTTCTCCGCGTTCTGCGGCACTATTGCTGAGGCAATGGTTTTAGCCGTTGCCGGCGGGCTTTTGGGTTCCCTAGCTGCTTACCTGTTTTTCGACGGTCTCAACACCTCAACTCTGGGAGGCAGTTTTACCCAGGTGGTGTTCAGTTTTGAGATGTCCCCAGACCTGTTTGTGCAGGGCGCCGTATTGGCGCTGGTGATCGGTTTTATCAGCGGCTTCTTCCCAGCCTGGCGCGCGGCACGCATGCCGGTTGTGGTCGCTTTCCGGCACGCGACTTAAATAATTTTATGGGGGGGCTTCTATGAAGAGCCCCTACTTTTTCTTGCGGTAAATTTTACTCTTGCCTTCCGGCTGTTTCCTGAAGCGCTTGTATTCCCACTGATACTGCTCTGGTGCCTGGGCAATACAGGCCTCCACTCCCCGATTCATCGCCGCCAGGGAAACTTTCTGCTCATCGCTATAAATGGCCTTTTCCGCAGGAACAAATACCAGCTCAAATCCACCTTCAACGCGCTTGCCGAAACCAAACACCACATGGCAGTTGGTGCGCTGAATCAAGTTGTGGGCGAGGGTCATCGTCAGGGCCGGGCGGCCAAAGAAAGGAGCAAAATCACCGCCCATATCCGGCTCCTGATCGGGAAGTATCAGGGCAAAATTACCGGCTTTGAGAGCCTTAAGTAGCGAGCGAACCCCATGTACGTTGGTGGGAACCATCTTGCCACCGGTCACTTCCCGCCCATTGCGAATAACCGGGTCCAAGGCTTCAATTTTGGGAGGCTGGTATAGCACTGTGCAGGGAGCCAGGGTGCCTACATGCAAGCCAAAAATTTCCCAATTGCCCGTATGCGGCATCAGTACAATTGTGCCGGTCCTGCCTTCTTCACTCCCGTCGAGCAAGTGCTGGTTGCGCACTCCCACAATCGCATTCTTACTTTTGGCCCAGGGGGTGTTCCATAGGGCCGCCATCTCAAAACCGGTCATTGCAGTACTGATCACGCTCTCTCTGGCGAGCCGTTCGCGCTGCTTTGGGTCCATGGCCGGATAGCACAACTCCAGGTTTATACGGCTCAGACGCAGCCCCTCGGAGCGCGTCCACACAGCAATTTTGCCAACGAGTAAACCGAGGCGTCGCGACCAAGACAACGGCAGTTTGCCAATGATTTTCAGTGCCCCTACTGCAAGGCGCCCTTTAATATCCACTGAATTACTTCCTATCCACAAAAGCCATTTTGAGACGGCTATCTAGTTCGAGAATGAACATTGACACCTCCGAAGCGGCTATAGCGCTTTAAGCACAGGAGCCGCTGCCGCTATAATTGCGTCCCTTTGCCCACAGCAGATACTGATCCGGAGATAGCGGTGTCCAAGCAATACGATCTCAGTACCTTTCAGGGACTCATTTTTGCCCTGCAGGATTATTGGGCGCGCCAAGGGTGCGTCATTCTACAGCCTCTGGATATGGAAGTGGGCGCCGGCACCTTTCATCCAGCGACCTTCCTCCGTGCCATAGGCCCGGAAAACTGGAATGCGGCCTATGTACAGCCCTGCCGCCGCCCTACCGATGGCCGCTACGGTGAGAACCCCAACCGCCTTCAGCACTACTACCAATACCAGGTAGTAATGAAACCATCCCCGGACAATATCCAGGAATTGTACCTCGATAGCCTTCGCGCCATGGGCGTAGATCCCGCTGTCCACGATATTCGCTTTGTTGAGGACAACTGGGAATCCCCAACCCTGGGCGCCTGGGGCCTCGGCTGGGAAGTTTGGCTGAATGGTATGGAAGTTACCCAGTTCACCTACTTCCAGCAGGTTGGCGGCCTCGAGTGCTACCCAGTTACCGGCGAGATCACCTACGGTCTTGAGCGTATCGCCATGTATCTGCAAGGTGTCGAGTCCATCTACGATTTAGTGTGGACCCGCAACCCGGATGGCAGCCCCGTCACCTACGGCGACGTTTTCCATCAGAACGAAGTGGAAATGTCCCACTACAACTTTGAACACGCCGATGTGGAGTTCCTGTTCGCGACCTTCGATCACTGCGAGCGCGAGAGCACACGCCTGATTGAGCTGGGCCTGCCGCTCCCCGCTTACGAGCAAGTTATGAAAGCCTCCCACGCCTTCAACCTGCTGGATGCGCGCCACGCCATCTCCGTAACCGAGCGCCAGCGCTATATCCTACGCGTACGCACCCTGGCCCGCGCGGTGGCACAGTCCTACTACGATGCGCGCCGCGCCCTGGGTTTCCCCCTGGCAGATGAAGCACTGCGGGCAGATATTTTGGCGGAAGACATCGAGCAAGAGGAGAAGCAGTAATGGCTCAGGATTTTTTGGTAGAGCTGGGCACCGAAGAGCTGCCGCCCAAGGCGTTACACAAATTGATGAGCGCTTTCGCCGATGGTATTTCCCAGGGCCTTAAAAGCGCCGAGCTGTCTTTTGGCGAAGTGAAAACCTACGCCGCCCCCCGCCGCCTGGCCGTGGCGGTATTTGGCCTGGCGGATAGACAGCAGGACAAGCAAATTGAAAAGCTGGGCCCGGCGGTCAAAGCCGCCTTCGATAAAGAGGGCAAGCCCAGCAAAGCCGCTGAGGGTTTCGCCCGCAGCAACGGCGTCACCGTTGCAGAGCTGGGACGCAAAGAGACCGACAAGGGAGAGCGCCTGGCCTTTATCAGCGAACAGAAAGGCGCTGCAACCGAATCCCTATTGGCTGGTATTGTCGAGAAGGCGCTGGCTCAATTGCCAATTCCCAAGCGCATGCGCTGGGGTGCGCGTCGCGAAGAGTTTGTGCGCCCGGTGCACTGGCTGGTTATGCTGTTCGGCAACAAGGTAGTCGACGGCGAAGTACTCGGCTTAAAAGCGGGTAACACCAGCCGTGGCCACCGCTTCCACTGCAACCGCGAGCTGGAGATCCACTCCGCCCACGACTACCCACAGGTTCTGCGCGAGCCCGGCTACGTTATGGCCGACTTCGCCGAGCGCCGTGAAGTGATTCGCGCCCAGGTGATCGCCGAGGCCAACAACGTCAACGGCGAAGCGGTTATCGACGACGATCTGCTCGACGAAGTGACCGCGCTGGTAGAGTGGCCCGTCGCCCTCACCGGCCGCTTCGAGGAGCGCTTCCTGGAAGTCCCCGCCGAGGCCCTGATCTCCTCTATGAAGGAGCACCAGAAGTATTTCCACGTGGTGGACGAAGACGGCCAGCTGCTGCCCTTCTTTATCACCGTGTCCAATATCGAGAGCCGGGATGCCGCCCAGGTAATCCACGGCAACGAGCGCGTAATCCGCCCGCGCCTGGCAGATGCCGCCTTCTTCTTCGAAACCGACAAGAAGACCAGCCTCGAATCGCGTCGCGAGAAACTGCGCCAAATCGTGTTCCAGCAGCACCTGGGCAGTGTTTACGACAAGACCGAGCGGGTCTCCGCTCTGGCGCGCACTATCGCCGAGAAGACCGGCGCTAACGGCGACTGGGCCGAGCGCGCCGGCCGCCTGTGCAAGTCGGACCTGGTCACCGAGATGGTGTTCGAGTTTGCCGATATGCAGGGTATCGCCGGTTACTACTACGCCGAAAACGACGGCGAGCCGCTGGATGTGGCCAAGGCCATGTACGAGCAGTATATGCCCAAGTTTGCCGGCGACGAGCTGCCCGCCAGCGACACCGGCACTGTAATCGCGCTGGCAGATCGCCTGGATACTTTGGTCGGCATCTTCGGCATAGGCCAACCCCCCAGCGGCTCTCGCGACCCCTTTGCCCTGCGCCGCGCCAGCCTGGGGATCATCCGCATCCTCGTAGAGAAGCGTCTCGACCTGGACCTGCGCGAGTTACTGGAATTGGCCCGTGACAACTACCCGCGCACCGCCCTGGGTGAATACGACAAAGTGGTGGAACAGACTCTGCAATATGTACTGGAGCGCTTCCGCGCCCGCTACGAAGACCAGGGTATCGCCACCGAAGTATTTATGTCCGTTGCCGCGCGCAAGCTGTCGCGCCCGCTGGATATCGACAACCGCGTGCATGCAGTCAACGCGTTTAGCCAGCTGCCAGAGTCTGGTGCTTTGGCCGCCGCCAACAAACGCGTTTCCAATATCCTCGCCAAGTTAGACAGTGCTGTACCCAGCAGTGTCGATGAAGCTCTGTTGCAGGAAGAGGCGGAAAAGGCTCTGTTCGCCGCAGTACAGGTTGCCCGCACAGAAGTCGAGCCTCTGTATAGCGATGCGCTCTTCGCCGAGGGCCTCGCCGGTCTGGCTGGCCTGCGTGAAACCGTAGACAGCTTCTTCGACCACGTGATGGTAATGAGTGACGACGAGCAACTGCGCAACAACCGCCTGGCCCTATTGGCCCAGCTGCGCGCACTGTTCCTCGAAGTTGCCGATATTTCCCTACTGGTTCCTGCCAAGTAATGACTTGCAGAGGCGGGGCATTAAACCCCCGCCTCGCAAATCAGGGAGATACGAATATGGCAATTATCATTCTCGGCCGCGACGGGGTGATCAACGAAAATCCCGATAAATTCGTCAAATCCGCCGACGAATGGCAGCCCCTGCCCGGCAGTATTGAAGCACTGGCAGCTCTCAGTCAGGCCGGCCATCAATTGGTAATAGCCACCAATCAGAGCGGCCTGGCGCTGGGCCAATTTGATCTGGATGACCTGGAAGAAATGCACGCTAAAATGCGTGCTCTGGTGGAAGATGCCGGTGGCGAAATCGCCGCTATTTTCTACTGTCCCCACGGCCCTGAAGATAATTGCCGCTGCCGCAAACCCCTGGCGGGTCTGCTGGATGCCATCGAGGCTGAATTTGATACCAGCCTGCACGACTGTTTTTTGGTCGGAGACAAGCTGGCAGATCTTTATCTGGCGTTGGAGAAGGGGTGTAAACCCGTTCTGGTAAAAACCGGTGCAGGTGATCAGACGTTACAGCGACTAATCGAGCAGCCGGAACCCCGCCTCGCTAATACTTCAGTATTTGTTGATCTTTCGCATTTTTCTCAGTTTTTATTATCCCCCTAAACCACTCCCTCTCTCTTTTCGCTAGATGATTCAAGCGACCAATATCTAACCTGGCGCACCATTTTTGCGATCTGTTGTTCAGCTAGACGCCAAAATGTTGAGCTATATGGCGCATTCCTTTAAAAGCAACTAGCGGGAGGGCGAGCCCATTGTTGTATCAATGATTCGTGCCAAGCCCAGGATGGGTCAGGCTTGAATGACGCTCTGAACATTCCTGTCGGGGGGAAAAGGAGTAATGCCCCCGGCGACGAGCTCTTTTAAGCCTTTTGTTGCCACCTGCACAAAACAATAAAAGGGATACTTCAATGAAAAGAAAAATTCTTACTGCCCTGACAGCCGGTATGTTGTTATCCAACAGTGTATTTGCTGAATCAGCCACAAGTAAGTTTGCCCCCAGTCAAGAAAAACCAAAAAAAGTTTACATTGTTCAACTGGACAGCGAACCTCTGTCCTCCTATAGCGGTACCATCCCCGGCTTATCGGCCACCAAACCGACTAAGCGTGGCAAAATCGACCCCCAAAGCAGTAGCTACCAACACTATTCCAATTTCCTCCGGTCGCAGCGGGAACAGGTTCTATCCACCATTCCCAACGCACGTACTGTTCATGAATACGACACCGCTTTTAATGGCTTCGCGGCCGTAATGAGCGAAAAAGAGGCGGCTGCTCTGCGCGGTCGCGCCGACGTTAAAGGTGTTTGGGAAGATGAATTACTGAAGCCCCATACCGATTCCACAGCGAACTTCCTCGGCATCACAGATATGCCCAGCCCTTGGCTCTGGGGAATTACCGGTGAGGATATAGTGGTGGGCATTATCGACTCGGGAATCCATCCAGAGCACCAGAGTGTCGCCGACATAGCTACACCTTTTCAGGGCAACCTGGGACCCCATGTGCCCTACGGCTCTATTCCAGAATCCTTTACCGGCAACGGCTGTGAATTCGGCAACAGCGACCACAACCCCAACGACGCTGCGTTTACCTGTAACAATAAGCTGATTAAGGCCAAGTCATTTTCCGATGCCTTCCTGACCAACAACGAATTGGCAGATTACGAATTCCTGTCAGCCAGGGATGCAGACGGGCACGGTACCCACACCGCGACTACTGCCGCCGGTAACTATGGCGTTACCACCCCGGATGGAAAAACCCTTACCGGCATGGCGCCACGAGCCCGCATCGCGGTGTATAAAGTGTGCTGGGATGCTCCAGACCCCGATGATAGTGGTTGCTCGTCCGCCGACTCCATGGCGGCTATTGATGAAGCCGTGGCCGATGGAGTGGATGTTATTAACTTCTCGATAGGTGGCGCCAGTACCACCTTTAGTGGTGCCGATGACATCGCATTTTTATTTGCCGCCGATGCCGGCATTTTCGTCGCCACATCTGCCGGTAATAACGGACCAGGCCCAGAGACCATGGGAACCCCTTCAGGGGTTCCTTGGATAACCGCAGTGGGCGCCTCTGAAGATGACCAGAGCTTCGGCTTAGCCCTACAAGTATCCTCACCAGAGTCGGTTTCCGGCACATACGAAGGGCGCGAGGGTAACGGCACAGTAAGTCTGGAAGAGGTTGGAGCAGTCTCTGCTGAGGTTGTTCTCAGCGAGCCGTTAGAAGCTTGTAGCGAAGTCACTAACAGCGAGTCTTTGGAGGGCAGTATTGCTCTGGTAAGACGTGGGGGTTGTTCCTTTACCGATAAATATAATAATGCTGCCGATGCCGGAGCCTTGGCTATCGTCGTTTACAACGATGGTACTGCAGACGATCGCATCAACCCGATTTCCATGTCAGCCCCTGATACCCGTATCCCCGGAATGATGATCTCGTACTATGAGGGCGAAACTCTCGCAGCCAGTAACGAAGTTTCTGGGGTTATCGATCCATCTCAATTGATCCCCAGGGAAGACCGCGTCGCAAACTTTTCATCTCGCGGCCAGAACGGCGGAGCTCCGGATATTATCAAGCCGGATATCAGTGCCCCGGGGGTTGGCATTATCGCGGGGATTTCTCCAGTGTTAAGCGGAGGAGAACTATTCGGAGCCCTCAGTGGAACTTCTATGGCCAGTCCCCATGTCGCCGGTGTAATGGCCATGCTGAAACAGGCCAACCCCCACTGGAGCCCGGCAATGGCCAAGTCCGCATTGATGACGAGTGCACGCAATGACCTGCGCAAGTCTTACGGACTAGCGGATGCAACACCATTTGATATTGGTGCCGGTGCCATAGTGCCCCGTGACGCCTTTAAACCGGGTCTGGTTTACGATGCGGGCTTCAATGATTATCTCGCCTTCCTATGTGGCGCTGAACTCCAGCCCGAGATGGTCGATAGCACAACCTGTGATGCTTTGACGTCCCTGGGATACTCTAGCGATTCCAGCGACCTGAACCTCGCTTCTATGGGGGTCGCCGACCTCCTCGGCAGCCAGACCATCAAACGCCGGGTTACTAGCGTCGCCTCCGGCCAGCGTTGGTATTGGGCATCCATCAACGCACCACTCGGTATCGATGTAGATATCAACCCGAAAGTGCTACGCCTCAGGGAGGGAGAGAGTGCTGAGTTTGAGGTGACCTTCACCGCCACAGAGTCCGTCGAAATGAATACTTGGGTCTTTGGTGACCTCACCTGGCAATCCGTAGGCTCCCAGATCAGTGTGCGCAGCCCAATTGCTATTCGGCCTGTTCCTCTAGCTGCACCACAGCAATTAACTGGCAGCGGCACCGATGGCAACCTCGAACTCAATGTGGGCTTCGGCTACAACGGTGATTTCCAGGTGAATGTCACTGGCCTGGCGGAGGGTGAGGCCACTACAACCACTGTTGAAGATGGCGATGTTCAAGTAATTTTCTTTGATATACCTGAAGGAACAGAGCTTGCGCATATCGCTATGTATGATGCCGATGTGGGCGACGGTAGCGGAAGTGACGACCTAGACCTGGAAGTTTATGGCCCAGCGCCAAACTACCCCGAAGTCGGTACCAGCGGCAGCGCCACTTCCGCAGAGTCAGTTTCCCTGGCTAACCCCTCTCCCGGTCAATATGCAGCCGTTGTTGTCGATTATGCGACATCCGCCGGCCCCACCAATTTCAGCTTATTCAATTTTAATCTGAACGGGGACAATGGAAATACCGCAGTGGATGCGCCGGCTCAAGCACAGATTGGCGGAACTGGGGTAGTTTCTTTGGAGTGGATGAACATTACTCCCAATACCCGCCATCTTGGTATTTTGGCTCATGGTGACGGAGAAAAAGAATTTTCCGAAACTCAGGTCATGATTAATACTCAATAGGCCTCACACGCTAATAATTGATGGTAAGAAGTGAAAGTCAAAACCGGCCGGAGTTTGGCCGGTTTTTTATTCGCAATTGAGTGTATTCTGCTGATGAATAAAAGCACTCGCTATGTCTAGGGATACTCGACCAAAGTCCCAAAAATCTTTTGTCTTTCGATTGATATTCACAGCAACAGAAAGCTGATATTCCGGTAATATCATTAACCAACTCTGACTGCCACGACTAACTCCGCCGTGATTGGCCACTTTTGTTAATCCTACCTCAGGGATTTCTACTTCAGTCACCCGCCAACCCAAGGCATAGTTTTGTTCATTCACTTCACCATTGGCCAATTTTTGTGGCGCCCAAAATATCTCACGGACTCCTGGGGACAAGTAGCCTGCTTTCAGGAACTGAGCACCCAGTCTCACCAAGTCACTGGGTGTGGAAATAAAGCCTCCCCCCGGCAGGCGATGACTTAAATCCACTGGACGCCATTCCCGCAGGCGAAGGGCACTGCCAGACAAGCCATTACTTTTGTAGAAAAGAGCAATATTACGTTCTATATCACCATTCAGTGGCGATACCTCTGTGCTGTTCATTCCGCTAAGCGTAAATACCTCATCATGCATCACTTCCAGATAAGGTTTGTCCTCAGCACCAGCCAAAACGGCCCCCAGAAGAACTGTGCCCAAAGTACTGTAATAAAAATCGGTACCCGGTTCGAAAAGTAATTCACTAGCATCAAAAATTCCCAGAGCCCGATACATATCCTCGTAGTGAACATCCAGTGCCAGAGTTTGATACAACCCCAGCCAATCGGAGTTCTTTTTATAATGTGGCAAGCCAGACATATGGGAAGCCAATTGGCGCGGGGTCATTGACGCCCAATCGGGGTTTGGTAAGGGTTCCAGATAATTTGAGATAGGTTTATCCAGATCAATAGCCCCCCTCTGTACCAAACGCGCCAATGCAGTTCCTGTTAAAGCCTTAGAGGTGCTACCAATACGAAAGCGTGTCTCTGTAGAAACAGGTACTTGCTCCTCTAAATCAGCCCAGCCGGCAGCCCCAGCCCAAACTACTGCACCACAAGCAGATACTGCCGCAGAAATTGCCGGAGCACCGATTTTCTCACGATGATTTTCAATTGCTTTAAGCGATTGCCCTGCGGCAAGCTGCAATCCACTATCGGAGAGCTCTTGAGTGGACGGCGCCTTTGTAGGTAGAGCCTGCCACCCCAATGGACTTAACGGCACTGTATTTAGTGACCAGGCATAGAATTGATAAACTGGCCACAACATATAAGTAAAACCACACAGAAGTGTGGCCACGCTCATCAATATGAGCTTACGTCTCATACCCCCTCCGAATTAAGCTTTAGGTCTGTTGCCCGATTTAAAAGCAAGCTTGACACAATTAAAAGTGTCGCAGGAGGCACATTTACGACCAATTCCGACACGATTTTAGATCGGCCCTAGGTCTCAAGTTTTATTCTATTCCCATGTTTCCTAAGCGGTGAACAATATCGAAATTTATTTTTAGATTTTTCCATAAAGAAGTATTTTATTCGCAAACTAATAAACTCTAGCGCCATTAGGGTATTCATAGGTTTACCTCCAACTCAGTAAATTTTCTCTAAAGTTGAAAACTAACCTTCAATAAACAATTATTAAAATTGCCGTTTGAGAGAGATTTAAAGAATCATTTACTTTTTAACTAGGCTAAATATAAATATCCCAAATTAAATATTAACAATTGGCTGCAAGTAATTAATAATTATATTTTTAGTGAAAACGCTTTCGATATTCACTCGGCAAAATACCCTTATGCTTTTTAAAGGCTCTTCTCAATTGCTCTTGGGATTGAAACCCACAGAGTTTTGCCACTTTATCCTGTGACTGATTTTGTTCGGAAAATAATTGGCAAGCTCGTTCCACTCTTATCTGCTCTAGAAAACGAGCAGGTGTTACACCAAGTTCTCGCACAAAGCTCCGGGCAAAATTCCGTGGGCTCATAGCGGCTTCCTGAGCCAGCCTCTCCACCGTTAGAGGTTTCTTAATATTCTGGTACATCCATTCAATTAAAGTTGCAAAACGATCGCTGTTTATCTGATTTTCCAATCGCACACTAAATTGCTGCTGTCCTCCATCTCTCTTTAAGTAGAGAACAAGAATTCGAGCCAGGTTGAGTGCCAAGCCCCTCCCATGGTCCTCCTCAATCATCGATAGAGCCAAATCAATTCCAGCAGTAATTCCGGCCGACGTATAAACATTACCGTCGCGGACAAAGATGGCATCCGGATCCACTTCTACCTGGGAGAATCCCTGCAACTCAGGAACATCCGCCCAATGCGTCGTAGCACGCCGCCCATTGAGAATGCCTGCGTTGGCGAGCATCAAGGCCCCACTACAGATTGAACCAATACGAGCAACTTTTTTCTGCTGCTCAGCCAGCCACTCCAGAACAGAACTATTGGCACAAGCTCGCTGACAGGAGTCCGGTGGCATGCCGCTCACTAACAGGGTATGAATCCCCTCAGCTTCATGAAACGGGAGGTCTATAAAAACCTTAACCCCTGTCGAAGTCGTAACCGGACCAGACTCAAGTCCCACCAACTGAATATCATAGAAATCCTGGTTGGAACGCCCTTGTTTGCGCAACTGATCATTTGCCAAGGCAAAAACCTCTAGGGGACCTGTGATATCCAGGCTAGTTGCACCCGGGCAGACCACCATGGCGACTTTCCTAGCTCCATTTTGTGTTTGTTGGTGCTTATTCATCTCGGCAGTTTTCCACAACGGCTGGGGATAAGAATGATTTACAGGCGCCAGATTCTGCCAGTTATAGCCAGCTTAGACACCCTGTTACCCCAAATTGATAGTCATTTTCTCCGGTACTGACGTATAAACTTTGACGGATATGAGTAACCCTCGGGTGACTATTGGTTCTTAAAGCTCCGAACGAGCCATACATCAGCTTGAGGCTTGACCTTCACTTAGCTGTCCGCACAATTGGCCCCTAATTTGTACACATCAACGGAGATCCCCTTTTGGTGGAGTTAATACTGAATCGAGGCGCAGAGCGCCGACTCAAGCGTGGCCACCTATGGATTTACAGCAATGAGGTGGACACTAAGCGCTCTCCATTAAAGGGAATTGATGCGGGTAGTCAGTGCCAAGTTCACGATAGCCAGGGCAAGCTGCTCGGCACAGCCTTTGTAAATCCGAGCCAACTTATTTGTGGACGAATAGTCAGCCGCAATTCTGACTTTTCCACAGATACTGTTTGTGAGCGCATACAAACTGCATTTGAACAGCGCCAGCGGTACTTTTCCCACCCCAGCTACCGGATGGTATACGGTGACTCTGACTGGCTTCCGGGCTTGGTAGTGGATAGGTTTGGGGATTATTTAGTAGTCCAGGTCAGCAATTGGGGAATGGAGCGCTACCAACAAACGATTGTGGATAAGTTGGTAGAGATGGTTAACCCCAAAGGCATCCTGCTGCGCAATGATCATCAGGGGCGCGCAGTTGAAGATATGCCGCTGGTACACACCGTAGCCTTTGGAGATGTACCCGAGATGGTCCCGTTCGAGGAGAACGGCGTTCCACTTCTGGCCCCGGTACACCAGGGGCAGAAAACCGGTTGGTTTTACGATCACCGGGAAAACCGCAGGCTATTGAATCGCTGGGTCAACGGCAAAAAAGTATTAGATCTGTTTTCCTACGCGGGCGGTTGGGGTATTCAGGCACTGGCCAATGGTGCGGCAGAGGTAGTGTGCGTAGACGCCTCACAGCAGGCTTTGGACTGGTGTTTGCTCAATGCGGATCACAATGGATTCGCCGACAAGCTCAAAACCATCCAGGGTAAAGCACTGGATGTCCTCAAAGGGTTGGTTGCAGAGGGGGAGAGGTTTGATGCGATTGTGCTCGACCCACCCGCTTTTATTAAGCGGAGGAAAGATCATAAAGCCGGCTTGGCGGCCTATCGCCATATCAATGAACTCGCAATGCGTTTGTTGGCAAAGGATGGGCTGTTAGTAAGCGCTTCCTGCTCTATGCATCTGCAATCCGATGAGCTTCTCGACTGTATCCGTGGCGCCGCTCACCGCTTGGGGCGCCCAGCCTCAATTCTGGCCAGTGGTGGTCAAGGGGCCGATCACCCTGTGCATCCAGCAATTCCGGAAACCAACTACCTAAAAGCTCACTTTGTACATCTCGAGGGAAACACCAATAAGTAGGTGCTCATGAACCCCACAAGGCCCCGGTAATGACCGGGGCCTTGTTCTCAGATCGATGAGCCTACTTCAGGTCAAAAGACATACTTCATACCTAAAGTGGCAGTGCGGGGTCGATTTGCACGGGCACCATCTGGACTGCGACTAATAATAACCTGCTCATCCAATAGATTATCCACTTTCAGGTAACCGGTCAGGTCAGCCATGAAATCATAATGCGCAGCAGCATCTACAACCCAAAGTGACTCGGTATAATCAAATTGGTCGGTATCTCCCCGGTTGCATTGGGTGTTAACACACATCTCGTCCTGATAGGCTGCAGTCAGGTTCAAACGCCAAGCAGCGCCGCTATCCAGACCCGCAGATATCGCAAAGACATTTTCTGGGAGGTATTCGAGGTTGTCGCCGGCAAGCAGGTCATTACCGTCACTATCTTCACTGATTTCTGCATCAGTAAAGGTATAGGTTGCCCGCAACGGTAGTATCCAACCGTTTGTGAGCACCCACTCACTTCCAAACGTAGCTTCCAGCCCTTTGATTTCTGCTTCACCCAACTGGTAGGTACCACTCTCGGCACCATTGGGACATTTCACCGCCACCGAGCAGTTTTGCACAGCATTTTCATAGTCACTGTAGAAGGCGATCAATTCAGCATTCAGGCTTCCTTTATCGAAGCGAGCACCCCATTCATAGTTTGTGGATAACTCCGGTCCCTGGCCATCGGCTGCACCTGCGCCGGGAGGGGCGAAGCCACGGTGCACACCTGCCAGCAGGCTCCACTGTTCGCTTGCCTGGTAAACAAGTCCCAAGCCTGGCAGCCATTCATCCACCTGATTGGAGCGATAGCTGCCCTTCTCGGTACGCTCAGCGTCGTTATAACGCTGCTGCTCGGTCTCTATATCCTCGTAGCGAAGAACAGCAGTGAGAGTCAGCTTATCGTTCAGCTGGATATCGTCGTAGATAAAGAACGAAGTTGCATCCGCTTCTTCAACACGGTTATTGCTGCTTTCTTCAGCGGTATCGGGAATATCTGTGCTCAGATACACCAATTTGCCATCAACCTGCTCATAGTTTTCCACAGGCTGGAATCTATCCACCTCATCTCGATGCTGGCGCACTCCAAAGGACAGCTCATGACTAACGGAAGCAGTATTAAAGCGCCAATCGGCACTGATCTGCAGGCCCTTGGCCTCGTACTCACGATTGTTGTGCTTAACACCGAAGGTGTAATCTTCAGTGCCATCCAAAACCGCTTGAGGGTCTAAAACTCCATCAGCACTGCCGCCGGTATTAACAGCATCTATCAAGTCACCCTCGCTGACCTTAAACCAGTCGCGTTTAAACTTGTTGTAGTAAGCCTGGGTATGCAGGGCAAAACTGTCACTCAGTTCGATACTGTGGTTCAGCTGGATAGTGCTGTGGCGATTCTGCATTTCATCCAGGGCGCTGATACCGTATCGACGGTTCGGATCTTTCTTAAAGTCGGCATCCGTTAGGCCCAGATAACTCATGCCAGACTCCTCTTCAGAGTACTGCAGCTTGATGTCCAACTGCTGGCGATACGTTGCGTCTCTATCGGAACTGATACGACCCTTTAATAGATAGTCTTCTTTAGCAATATCTGCGCTGCCGGCACTATCGATTTGTCTGAATCCATCTGCATACTGCTGCTGTGTTTCCAACAACCAGCCAGTATTTTCTGTACTGGCGCCATAATGAGCATGCAAACGGGTCTCACCGAATTCTCCAGCCTCTAGTTGCACCATACCTTCACTGGCGGTGGGAATAGGTGTGCTCAACATATTGACTGCACCACCCACGGTGAATGGGCCATATTGCAGAGAGCCGGGGCCTTTCAACACCTCAATTGCATTCATGCGGCCCGCACTGGGGAAATAGTAAGCTTCTGGTGCAGAGTAAGGAGCCGGAGCCACTAACACTCCATCTTCCATCAAGGAAATTTTGGCGGAGCGTCCCCCTTGGGCACCTCGAATCCCGATATTCGGACGCAATCCGTAGCCATCTTCTTCAAGAATGTAGACCCCAGGTACTGAGCGCATCATGCGATTGATATCTACAAACTCGAACTCGGCTAACTCATCAGCATCAACCAAGTGTGCAGAGCCAGGCAACTTGGAAATAGATGAGGAGTCGCCGATTACTGTTACGCTCTCCAGCTGTTGCTCGGCTAAAGTCGGCGCAGCAATAAGAGTGGCTATCGTAAAGGCCAGGGGTGTAAATGGAATGTGCTTCATGAACCCTCCAAGGATTATTAGTAACCTTGAGTCATTGTTTTTATAAATACGAATGATTGTATTTTAACATTCCCATTACACTTTATTTACACTCTTCTTTTTGCTGTTTAGCGTCACGAACTTCGCTGGTGTGCCTGCAACTTTAAGGTTTTGCTTATAAGCAGATGTTTTCTAGGATCTACTCTTCGATCTGACTAGCATTGGGCTCACGTATCCGCTTCGGGTGTGCCCATGATTAGAAAGGCAAAACTCAAAGAGCTGGACAGGTTGGAGCAACTTTGGCTACATGCATCAGCGAACTCCCACCCCTCCATACCCCGCCAGTTTTGGGTGGACCGTATAGCTCAATTTCGTAAAGACTGCCGTAACGCCACTCAATGCCTGGTTTATACCGATCGCAACAACGCTGTCGCGGAAGCCTTTATCACGCTTCTTAGTGACGGTACCGTCACCCACCTCTGTGTCAGTCCTTTATTTACTGGTTGTGGAATCGGCACTAACCTCATTTCTGCAATTCGTGACCGACGCTATCCACTAAAGGCTGAAGTACTTCGTGAGAATCTTCGCACTCGATACTTTCTACAAAAGCATGGTTTTGTGGAGGTGGAGCGCAGCTATAACGTGGAGTATGGCCAGCATTCAATCTCCATGCAGTGCCCCAGGGCATCTGCAAGATAAAATTTGCCGCACTATGCCCATTGAATAGACTTTCCCTTATAACTGAAGCTTATTGAATCACTTCTTTTTATTGTTTCTACGCGACTCTTGAACCGGGTAGCATGCCTCCCATCATAATTTTCCTGAGCGCTGAATTTTTATGGGACGCAACGCTTCCAGCCAAACTTTACAGCCTATTCCAGAACGCACCTTTCATCACGATGCGGATCTGGGGTCCATGAACCTTCGTTTCGCTGGCGCCAAGCCAAGCGAAATTATGCAGTTCACTATGGAGCACGCTCAGAACCCGGTGGTTTTTACTAATTTCCGCCCTTTGGCGATAGCCTTTCTCCACTTGGTTACGCGCGCCAAACCGGATATCCCGGTAATTTGGGTGGATCATGGCTATAACACCCCGGAAACCTATCGCCATATCGAAAACGTGGTCAATTCTCTCGATTTGAACCTGCGCACCTACTCACCGAAGATGTCCGCGGCCCACTACAACGCTGTGTACGGGGGGATCCCGCAGCTGGACACCCCAGAGCATGACTTCTTCTCCAGGACCGTTAAATTGGAGCCGTTTAACCGCGCTATGCAGGAATTGCAGCCGGATGTATGGCTAAACGGTATCCGCCACGATCAGAATTCGCACCGCAAAAACCTGGATATTTTCACCCAGGGCAACCACGGTACTATTCGAGTGGCACCGATGTTCCACCTCAAGGAAATCGATGTGGAAGAGTATGTTTACGAGAATGACCTCCCCGATAACGATATTTACTTTGATCCAACTAAAGGTGAGGAGCACCGGGAGTGCGGATTGCTGTTGGAAAAATAGAATGGACTACTCGGCGAGGACTAGCGTACTTCGCCTATCTCTTTAACAAGACCTTCTATCCCAGCCGTTTTTAAAGTAAATACTTTTTACGTATTTACCGAATAATAAAATCTATTACAAAAGGCGAGTCTCGACTCGCTGTATTTTTTTTAAAAAGGAGACTCTTCTATTTACTTCCGCGTAAATCCAGAAGAGTCTTTAAATTACTTATCATGCGATAGGCTAGGCAACTGCCCCTTTTGCAAGATGACCTCCTTTTTCCATGTAAATTTTCAGGTCCTTCAGCATTTGCTCAAATTGAGAGCCAGTCATCTTCTTCACCACAGGACTCAACACGCCTCCTAAAGCATTTAACTCCATATTTGCGGTGAAATTCACTGTTGTGCCTCCACCAACAGAGGGGCTTAATTTAAATTGAGATAAACTCTTTTTAACGGGGAATCCCGGTGGCGTATTTTTGGTTTCAACCGAGACATCCAGTTCATAGTTTTTCTCATCAAACCTTGTAATAGTTTCATCTGCGACAAGACCCGACGGTCCCTTATTTGTCAGGACACAAACCCGGCCTTCTACACTCGCATTTTCAACAGGTTTTCCCTCCTTAGCGAAGGAATGAGGGATTAACGTCATCCACTCGTAAGCTGTATCAAAATCAACGGCGAGGACTTTCCAGACCTCATCAATTGGGCGGTTAATTGCGATTTCTCGGTTTACTTGGGCTTCTTTCATCTCTGATCTCCTGGGTTTCTCTACGGAGTGCTATTGACGGGAGACAGATTAACTGGACACTATATGCAACGGAATACAGCAAAATAGGACAGTGTGTTGCATAAAGAGTCCATCGATTGGGGAGATATCCAGTTCTTTATCGCGGTAGCCAGGAGTAAGAGCGCTCGCAGCGTTGCTGACGACTTTAAGGTCAGCCATTCCACAGTTTCTCGCCGTATTGATGCCCTGGAGGAAAAGCTCCAGGCCAAGCTGTTTTATCGCAGCTCCAAAGGCTATCAGCTGACGGAGGATGGCAAGGCGATGCTCGACTACGCCCAATCGGCAGAGCAGTATCTAAATGCCGCGCAGAAGCATTTACAGGGGGGGAGTAACCAGCTGTCCGGGGAAGTTCGCATCACTATGCCGGATGTAGTCGCATCGCACTTAATTATCCCCTACCTAAATGACTTCTCACGTACGTATCCAGAGATCAACGTACAGCTACTGGTTACTAACCACGTTCTCGATTTGGAAAGTCACCAAGCCGACATAGCACTTCGTATTCTCCCCAAAGGCGACGTCGATGTTTCGGATCGACTTGTTGCTCGCAAGCTCGCTGACCTACCCAGTTGCTGTTACGGTTCTCCGAGGTATATCGAGAAATCTGTACCTGACGATGGCCACTGGCTCGGCTGGAGTGGCGATGACGCCACATTGAATTGGGCCAAAGACACGCCCTATCCACAGATGCCTTATCAGCACCAGATTAATCACGGTTTGATACAGCTAGAGGCAGTTAAGAGTGGACTGGGGCTGGCCAGGCTGCCCTGCTTTCTTGCAGATGGTGCTGAAGGAGTCGTTCGGGTCCCTGGGGCATCTCCATCCAGCCTGCATGAACTGTGGCTAGTCTCCAACCCAGAGCACCGCAATGTCATGCGCTTTAAGGTTTTTAGGGAGTTTATCGTGGAGTTGTTTATGAACCTGGAAGATAAACTGGTAGGAAAGCTTTAGTTGAGGCAATTGGTATATTTCCGGATATAGTAAGCCTCCCTAACCGACTGACGCTATTGAGCTGTTTGATTTTTTAACTATTTATTGTGATCGAAATTTGTCTGAGAGGGCAGCTGTTTAGCTTTCACATGGCTTTTGATAAGGAGAAAATTATAAATATCCAATTTATCGGAAGTTGTTTTTCAGGTGAAAACAATACTCCACAGTAATTCCTTATGTTGGTCACGTAAGAAATTACTGTGGGCTTATCGACTTCTATTAAACGTCGAGGTTTTCTACCGCCAAAGCATTGGTCTCGATAAAGTCACGGCGAGGCTCTACCTGATCGCCCATCAAGGTGGTAAAGATCTGGTCTGCTGCGATAGCATCTTCAACTGTTACCTGCAGCATACGGCGGCTCTCCGGGTCCATGGTGGTTTCCCAAAGCTGCTCCGGGTTCATTTCTCCCAGACCTTTATAGCGCTGGATACCGTAGCCTCTACGGCTCTCGCCCATCAGCCAGTCCATCACTTCAGGGAAGCTGCCAACAGAGTGCTGCTTCTCGCCGCGCTGGATAAAGGCACCCTCTTCCAACAGACCCACCATCTTCTCACCCAGAGCGCAGATAGACGCGTACTCTGCGGAATCGAAAAACTCGTGGTTAATCAGGTAGTCACTGCCAACACCGTGGGCCACGATATGGATATGGGGCAGGAATAGGCCGCGCTCGGTGTTCTCCTGAACCGTCACTTCGTGACGACGGGTTCCACCACTCTCTTCGTCACCGAGTTTCTCCTGGAGCTTCTCACTCCAAGCTGCGACTTTCTCCTGGGACTGGAGGTCTTCCTGAGACAAGCTGGGCAGGTAGATCATGCTGCGCAGCACTTCCTCAGGGTACAGACGCGACAGGCGGTCGATTGTCGCCAGTACGCTGCGGTACTCGCCTACCAGGCTTTCCAGGGAGGCACCAGAAAGCCCAGGGGCATCCGGGTTCACAAACAGCGTGGCGCCTTCCAGGGCGGCGTTGGTGAGGAACTGGGTCAGAGCGCCCTCATCCTTCAGGTACTGTTCCTGTTTGCCCTTGGAGATCTTATACAGCGGCGGCTGGGCGATGTAGATGTGGCCCCGCTCGATCAGCTCCGGCATCTGACGGAAGAAGAATGTGAGCAACAGGGTACGGATATGGGCTCCATCCACGTCCGCATCGGTCATGATGATGATGCTGTGGTAACGCAGTTTGTCCGGGTTGAACTCGCTCTTGCCGATGCCACAGCCCAGTGCGGTAATCAGGGTACCCACTTCGGCACTGGAGAGCATTTTGTCGAAGCGCGCTTTTTCCACATTGAGGATCTTACCTTTCAACGGCAGGATCGCCTGGGTGCGGCGATCCCGGCCCTGCTTGGCAGAACCACCGGCGGAGTCACCCTCCACCAGGTAAATTTCAGATAGTGCCGGGTCTTTTTGCTGGCAATCTGCCAATTTTCCGGGCAGGCCAGCAATATCCAGTGCTCCCTTGCGGCGAGTCATTTCGCGGGCCTTGCGGGCCGCCTCACGGGCTTTGGCCGCGTCGATCATCTTGGTGACGACAGATTTGGCTTCCTGTGGGTTCTCCATCAGGTAGTCTGTGAAGTGGTGGCCCATCTCCTGCTCTACTGCGGGTTTCACTTCGGATGAAACCAGCTTGTCCTTGGTCTGGGAGGAGAATTTCGGGTCCGGGACCTTCACAGAGATAATCGCGGTGAGACCTTCCCTGGCGTCATCGCCAGTGGTGTTCACCTTGTCTTTCTTGCCCAGGCCTTCCCGCTCGATATAGCTGTTCAGGCCACGGGTCAGGGCTGCACGAAAGCCCGCCAGGTGGGTACCGCCGTCGCGTTGGGGAATATTGTTGGTGTAGCAGAAGATGCTTTCCTGGAAGCTATCGTTCCACTGTAATGCCACCTCTACTGCAATGCCGTCTTCACGCTGGCTCTGGAAGTGCAGAACCTTGTTAATCGGGGTTTTGTTCTGGTTGAGGAACTCCACAAAGGCACTCAAACCACCTTCGTATCCATAGACCTCTTCCTTACCACTGCGCTCGTCCTTCAAGACAATACGCACACCCGAGTTCAGGAAGGACAGCTCGCGCAGGCGCTTGGCCAGCACGTCGAAATGGAATTCGATATTGCTGAAGGTGTCCTCTGAGGGTTTGAAGTGCACAGTGGTGCCGGTGGTATCGCTGTCACCCACGACTTCCAGGGGTGCCTGGGGCACACCGTGGTGGTAGGTCTGCTCGTGGATCTTGCCACCGCGACGGATAGTCAGCTTCAGCTCCTTGGACAGAGCGTTTACCACCGATACCCCTACCCCGTGCAGACCGCCGGAGACCTTGTAGGTGTTGTCATCAAATTTACCGCCCGCGTGAAGGACGGTCATAATCACTTCTGCTGCAGAAACCCCCTCTTCCGGGTGAATCTCTGTCGGGATACCACGGCCATTGTCCGATACGGAAATGGACTCATCCGGATGGATGGTTACGCGGATCTCATCACAATGGCCGGCCAGCGCTTCATCGATGGAGTTGTCGACCACCTCGAATACCATGTGGTGCAGACCGGTGCCATCGTCGGTATCACCAATATACATTCCGGGGCGCTTGCGCACCGCATCCAGGCCTTTTAATACCTTGATACTGCTTGAGTCATAGCTTTGCTGCTCTGACATTTATTCGCTCCATTAAACTTATTGTGCGGCCGAAGCTTCGGCACTGATCTTCCCATGTTCCACGTGGAACACTTTCGGGCAATTCCAAGGGGCATCTAGTTGCCGCCAGGGGCGGCTTGTAGTGCCCTCCTCAATTCCGGTTACAAGCACCTGGCTGGCACAACGCCCAACCCAATGCGCAAAAATCTGTTGGTTACTGTCATCCAGCTCTGCCGGCAAGTCATCTACCAGGAATACTGGCATATCTCCCTGCCTACAGACTACCTCCGCCATGGCCGTGCGCATTGCACACACCAACATCTTCTGTTGGCCGCGAGATAGGATATTGTGGGCCGACTCACCGGCTACGCTAAAACGAATATCCGCCCTATGGGGACCAATACGCGTGTGCCCCTGTGAAACATCCGATTCCCGTGATTCAGATAGAGCGCTACGCAGGTCAACTTCTTTACGCCAACCTCGACGGTAACTCATATCGACACGGCTCAACAGGCTCTGTGGTAACTCACCAAGCAGTTGTGAAACGGCAGACTGCAATTGAGAAAACTGAGCTAATCGCAGATCGTTTACACGATCGCCACTAAGGGCCAACTGCTCTTCCCATACGCCGATGCTGGCCTCATCGATTTTACCACGACGCAGGAGAGCATTTCGCTGCCGCAGTGCGATTTGATAATTTTTCCACTCCTGGGCAAATAAATGTTCCACGTGGAACACTGTCCAATCCAGCAACCGACGCCGAACGCCGGGGCCACCATCAAGTGCGGAAAAACTTTCACTGTTTATCAATTGAAGTGGCAGGCAACTAGCAAGCTGTGAGCTGGATTCCGCTGGAGCCTGGTTAACCCTGATTCGGCCCGAGCCATCTGCGAGGCGCTCTACCCCCAAGTTAAGACCTGTATCGAGCTGGGCAAAAACCGTAAGCCCACCAGTATCATGCTGAATAACCGATTTATGCTGGCGAGAGCGAAAGGAACGACCGGTTGCCAGCATATGTACCGCCTCTAACAGTGAAGTCTTGCCACTGCCATTCGCACCACAAAACACATTAACGCCAGGACCCAGTTTGAGATCGGCAGAGCAGATATTTCGAAAATTAGATAAGAGAAGACGGGTCAGCGCCACAGACACCTCCCCCAGAGTGAAGAGCGCGATGCACAGGCATCGCTTTGTTTATCGGCTACCCCACCGAGCGGGGAGGTAGCCTCAATCCATTCAGAAAAGAGCAATGGGTGGGCTGCCTTACAGGCGCATAGGCATAATCACGTACAGTGCATCACCTTCTTCAGGTTGCTGCAGCAATGCGCTGCTATTGGCATCCGCTAGACTGATACGGATCTGGTCACTGTGAATAGCACCAGTGACGTCCAGCAGATAGGAAACGTTAAAGCCAATCTCCATTGGCTCACCTACGTAATCCACCATCATCTGCTCTTCCGCCTCTTCCTGCTCCGGGTTGTTGGCAACGATCTGCAACAACCCCTCAGAAACCTGAAGGCGCACCCCACGGTATTTCTCGTTGGAGAGAATCGCCGCTCGGGAAAAGGCTTGGCGCAACCCCTGGCGATCCGCATAGACCACATTGCCCGCGCCTCGCGGCAACACGCGCTCGTAGTCAGGGAATTTGCCATCTACCAATTTAGAGGTGAAAGTAAACTGACCACTAACCACACGAATATGGTTGTTACCCAGCACTACCTGTGCCTGTGCATCGCTATCTTCAAGCAAACGACCCAGCTCAAGTACGCCTTTGCGCGGCACAATAGCCTGGATAGGCGTGGAGACATCCAGGCCGGGGGCATCGCGATCGCAGAGTGCCAAGCGGTGGCCATCAGTAGCAACCGCGCGCAGCTGCTGCGGGCGGCATTCAAGCAGTAAACCATTCAGGTAATAGCGCACATCCTGCTGAGCCATAGCAAAACTAGTGGCTTCTATCAGGCGGCGGATCTCGCGCTGGGAGATATCGAAACGGGTCTGTGCACTGGCCTCTTCCTGGTTCGGGAAGTCCGCTGCGGGCAGAGTCGACAGCTGAAAACGGCTGCGGCCACTGCGCAGTATCAGGCGCTCACCATCGCGCTCAAACTTTAGTTCAGCACCATCGGGCAGAGAGCGACAGATATCCAGCAGCTTGCGTGCGGGAACGGTCACCTCACCTTCCATTTCTACACCGTCTACACCGAGACGGCCGACAATTTCCACTTCCAGGTCAGTACCGGTCAGGGAGAGTTCCTGGCCCTGTAACTGCATCAACACATTGGCCAGGACTGGCAGTGTTTGGCGTTTCTCAACAACACCGGCCACCAGTTGTAACGGCTTCAGAAGGGCGTCCCGGCTCACATTGAATTTCATCGGTAGTTTCGCCTTGTTTTGTCAGTTATTCGATTAAGTGGTCAGCGACCGTGTCAGCAACTTAACGTCCTCGCGAATATCCGCGTCGGACTCCTGCAACTCACGTATTTTGCGGCAGGCATGCAGTACTGTTGTGTGGTCGCGGCCACCGAAGGCATCGCCGATCTCCGGCAAGCTGTGATTGGTCAGCTCCTTGGCCAGGGACATAGCGACTTGGCGGGGGCGGGCCACCGAGCGACTGCGCCGCTTGGAGAGCAAATCCGCCACCTTAATTTTGTAGTATTCAGCGACAACCCGCTGGATATTATCCACACTAACCAGTCGATCCTGTAGGGCCAACAGGTCTTTTAGTGCTTCGCGCACAAGGACATCGTCAATAGCGCGACCGGTAAATTGCGAATTGGCAATTACGCGGCGCAGTGCACCCTCGAGCTCCCGCACATTGGAGCGAATACGCTGTGCAATAAAGAAAGCGGAGTCGTGGGGCAAGTCCACACCCACCTGCTCGGCCTTCTTCATCAAAATAGCTACCCGGGTCTCGAGCTCCGGAGGCTCTACAGCCACCGTTAATCCCCAGCCAAAGCGGGATTTCAACCGCTCTTCCAAGCCGTCGATCTCTTTCGGATAGCGGTCACAGGTTAGGATAATCTGTTGACCACCCTCCAGCAGAGCATTAAAGGTATGGAAAAACTCCTCCTGAGAGCGCTCCTTACCGGCAAAGAACTGGATATCATCAATCAGAAGGGCATCAACAGACCGGTAGTAGCGCTTAAAGTCGCTGATGGCATTCAGCTGTAGCGCTTTCACCATATCTGCAACAAAGCGCTCGGAGTGCAAATACACCACCTTGGCGTTGGGGTTGCGCTCCAACAGTGCGTTGCCAACCGCGTGCATCAAGTGAGTTTTCCCCAGACCCACGCCCCCATATATAAAGAGGGGATTGTAGGCGCCACCCGGATTGTCAGAAATCTGTTGTGCCGCAGCGAGGCCCAGCTGGTTGGATTTACCCTCGACAAAGGACTTGAAGGTAAAGTTGCGATTGAGTGAGCTACCGTGCTTGATGGCCCCCTCCACCTCAACCTGCCTGGCCGGCTGCTCCGGTACGGAGCGAGCTATACCATTCATAGCCGGTGGTCGCAAATCTGTCAGGGCCAGTTCGCCTGTCGTCATCTGTTCGGCAGTCACCTCCTCAGCCATAGCGGGGTGAGGCACCGGCCTGCTGGCACCAAACCCAGATCCCAGCGGTGAAGTCACCGGAGGTGGCGTAGTGGCAACAGGTGGCACTGATACCGGTGGCGGTGCCACTGCCGGCTGCACCGGAGGTGGTGGCGGAGCTGGCGCCGATGGCGCGGGTGTCGGTACCGGAGTCGGAGGGGCATTATTTGTTACATGGCCGCGCTGGAAGCGAGCCGGCCGGCGAGCGGTAATCTCGAGCGCCACTTGCAGAGGGCGTCCTGGTGCAAACTGTTGCACCAACTCGCGAATGCGGTTCAGGAATTTATTGCCAACCCAGTCCAGCACAAAGCGGTTCGGTGCGATCAGGCGCAACTCGCCCTCCGCACTAACGGGATTGACGCGCAACGGCCTGATCCAGGTATTGAACTGCTGAGACGGCAGCTCGTCCTGTAAACAGCTCGCGCACTGCTTCCATACGGATTCAGTCAAGAAACCCCCCAAAAAACCCCAAAATGGTAAGACCAAGGAGAGACGGCAAGGCCGGATTAGGAATCACCCGGGGCCGTCAAATAAGATCGGCGCAGTATACCTTTCCACCTTTAGGTTATCCACAAGAAAGACTGCATCTGTTGAAAAAACTGCGCAAAAAGATCCACACAATCAAGGATTTGCACAACAATTAGACAATTGAGGTGGAAACCCTTCGAAAGTTATCCACAGGGGGCTGTGGGTATCTTGGGGTCAATCAGTGGGCATTCAGAGATACCCCTGATGACTCAACGACTTGTCTAGTTGGCGTAAAAAATTACAGTAAACTCGCGCACCAATAAAAAGAATTTCCCTGATTAGCGCGTTGCTTTCGCTGCTGGCTTTCTATACAATCCGCGGCCTTCGCAGCGCGTAGCTCCGTCTGCACCGGCTTTGTGCCGGACCGGAGTCCAGGCCGCGGCCGGGAAAGGTCCCGAGAAATTTTGAACACAAAGTCTCAGGTAGCAAGACTATGAAACGCACATTTCAACCAAGCAACTTGAAGCGCAAGCGCACTCACGGTTTCCGCGCTCGCATGGCAACCAAAAACGGCCGTAAGATTCTGGCCCGCCGTCGCGCTAAAGGCCGCAAAGTACTGTCTGCATAAGATCTCTTCCCTTTTAGAGATATCTCTTTATGCAGCAGGTGCGCAGCAGCTTCGGATTTGCCAAGACGCTGCGCCTGCTCAATGCGGCGCAGTATCGCTTGGTATTCAATGAAAACCAGGTGCGCGCCGCACACCCTCATCTGTTGATCCTCGCCCGTCCAAACTCCTTGGAACACCCGCGTCTCGGTCTCGTTATTGCTAAAAAGCATGTACGCAACGCCTCCGACCGCAACCAAATCAAGCGTATAACCCGGGAAACCTTCCGTCTGCAGCAATACGATTTGCCGCCGCTGGATGCCGTGGTGCTCGCGCGCCCTGGGGTCGCAGATCTGGATAAGGCCGAGTTGGCGAAACTACTGAATAAACTCTGGCGTAAACTGGCCAAGCGGGCTCGACAGCCGAAACCCCGACCATGAAGTGGATACTGATCAAGCTGATTCATGTATACCGCTACCTGGCCAGCCCCTGGGTAGGCAACCAATGTCGCTTCTACCCCACCTGCTCCCGGTACTCTGAAGAGGCCATTGAAACTCATGGAGCGATAAAAGGGGGTTATTTAACTCTGCGCCGCCTTATAAAATGCCACCCCTGGCACCCTGGTGGATTGGACCCGGTTCCCCCTACCAGACACAAGAACACGCTCTAGGTAATAAGATGGATTGGCAACGCTATACGCTGCTCGGCGGAATTCTCGCGGTTCTCCTGGCACTTATCTTCCAGTGGAACGCATTTCAAGAGCAACACACTCCTGAACTCGACCGCGAAACCGTCGTGCAGACTGGCGGCGAGACTGTCAGCCAAATACCCGCCGAAACACCCGCGAGCACCGGCGACAGTGATGTTCCCCAACTTCGCTCCCAGGTGCTCGCATCCGATGAAGGTAGCAGTACTGAGAGCAAGCTGATCAGTGTCACCACCGACGTTTTTGATCTGCTCATCAATCCTCGTGGCGGCGATATCGTCAAAGTGGCGCTGCGCAAACAGCAAGAGAAGTTGGATACCCCGGACCAACCCCTGATCCTGTTGAACCAGACCCGCAACCATACCTATATTGCCCAAAGTGGCCTTATCGGTAAAAATGGGACCGACAGCGCCGCTGGCCGCCCGGTTTTCAAGGTGGCAAAAACCGAATATGCGATGGTTGAGGGCGACGATACCCTGATAGTAGACCTGACTCTGCAACAGGAAGGCGCCAATATCACTAAGCGCTTCACCTTCAAGCGTGGAGACTACCTGCTCCAAGTGGCCTACTTGGTGGATAACACCAGTGACAAACCCTGGTCTGCGGCCATGTTTGGTCAGATTAAGCGCGATGCCAGTGAACCCGCAACCGACACCGGCTTCGGTATGTCGCCTTTCCTCGGCGCCGCCATCCGCACCAACGAAAAGAACTACTTCAAGCAGGACTTCGAGGAGATTGCTGAAAACCCCACCCGCGAAACCATCGAAGGTGGTTGGGTAGCTATGGTTCAGCACTACTTTATCAGTGCCTGGATTCCCCCCCAGGACGAGCGCAATACCTTTGAATTGAAGGAGCTATCCAACGGCCTCTTCCGCATGGGCTTTACCGCACCTCAAGTGCAAATCCCCGCTGCCACCCAAGGCGAGCTGAGCGCTTCTTTCTACGCTGGCCCGAAAGATGTCTACCGTCTGGAAGAAATCTCCCCCGGCCTCGATCTGACCGTCGACTACGGCTGGCTCTGGTGGATCGCAAAACCGCTATTCGGTGTCCTGCACTTTATCCAGGAGCATATTGTCAGCAACTGGGGCTGGGCGATCATCCTGCTCACCGTATTTATCAAGACGCTGCTTCTGCCTCTGTCCGCCGCTGGCACCAAATCCATGGCGCGTATGCGCAAGTTTGCGCCGCAGATGAAAAAGCTGCAGGAACAGTACAAGGATAACCGGCAAAAGCTGGCGGAAGAGACGATGAAGCTCTACCGCCGCGAGAAGATCAATCCGATGGGTGGCTGCCTGCCGATCCTGTTGCAGATGCCGGTATTTATCGCGCTCTACTGGATGCTCACCGAAACCGTTGAGCTGCGCCACGCGCCCTGGATTTTCTGGATTCACGATCTGTCGGCGAAGGACCCCTACTTTATCCTGCCGGTATTGATGGGCCTGTCTATGTGGTTTATGCAAAAGCTGAACCCGGCGCCCACCGACCCAACCCAAGCCCGCATCATGCAGCTGATGCCGGTGATGATGACCGTGTTCTTCCTGTGGTTCCCAGCGGGTCTGGTTCTGTACTGGATCGCCAACAACCTGATTACCATTGCGCAAACCTGGTATATCAACAAACAGGTGGATGCCGGTAAGTACTAACCAGTACCGATCTGCAGCAACACAATAAACAAGGGCCGCAAATGCGGCCCTTTTCCGTTCTGTCGAGTAAACTCAGCCGATGACACAAGAAAGCCTTAATCGCGACACTATTGCCGCTGTTGCCACCGCGCCCGGGCGCGGCGGTATCGGCGTTATCCGACTGTCGGGCACAAGAGCCCTACAAATTGCCCAACAAATCTGCGGCGAAAAATCCCTCCAGCCCCGCTCTGCCCACTACCGGAACTTTACCCACAAAGAGCAGTTAATCGACCAGGGATTGGCGCTCTTTTTCCCCGGTCCCAACTCCTTTACCGGGGAGGATGTGGTGGAGCTCCAGGGACACGGCGGTCCGGTAATTCTCGATCAGTTACTTCAAGCCGCTATCGAGTTAGGCGCTCGACAAGCCCGCCCCGGAGAATTTTCCGAGCGGGCTTTCCTCAACGACAAAATGGATTTAACTCAGGCCGAAGCGATCGCCGATTTAATCGACGCCGGCAGTGCCCAGGCAGCGCGTAATGCCATGCGTTCACTGCAGGGCGCGTTTTCCGAGAAAATCGAAGACCTGGTGGAAAACCTTACCCACTTGCGTATCTACGTGGAGGCCGCCATTGATTTCCCCGAAGAGGAAATCGACTTCCTCGCCGATGGCAAAGTGGCAGCTGATATAGAAACCCTACTGGCACAAATGGTGGGTGTGGAAACCCAGGCGCGTCAGGGCGCGATAATGCGCGAAGGAATGCGAGTTGCTATCGCAGGACGCCCCAATGCAGGGAAATCCAGCCTGCTCAACACACTGGCCGGACACGACGCCGCTATTGTTACCGATATCGCCGGTACCACTCGGGATATCCTGCGTGAATATGTTCATATCGACGGTATGCCCCTCCAGTTTGCCGATACTGCAGGGTTAAGAGATGCCCCGGATAAAGTCGAGCAAATTGGTATCGAACGCGCCTGGGAGGAAATCCACGGCGCAGACCGGGTACTACTTGTCATGGATGCAGAGCAGCTCCACTCCCTGGACCCCACACAAGTTTGGCCAGAATTTACCAGTCAGCTAAGAGATCTCAACAAACTGACATTGGTACTGAACAAGATCGACCTCACCGACTACAGCGCTGGACTTCAGGCACATACTGAAGGCGTGCCTGTGATTGCCATCAGTGCAAAAACAGGTGCCGGACTCGATGCGTTAAAAGAGCATTTAAAACAGAGTATTGGTTTCAGCGGCGCTGGAGAGGGAACATTCAGTGCCAGGCGCCGACACCTAGACGCACTGGGCCGGGCACAAGCTTTTATACATCAGGGCCAGCGGCAACTTCACACTAGCGGTGCAGGCGAACTGCTCGCCGAAGACTTACGCCAGGCCCAGCAGGCTCTGGGGGAAATTACTGGCACTGTGAGTGCCGATGAATTACTCGGCAAGATCTTTGGCAGTTTCTGTATCGGTAAGTAAACGCCCCATCCCAACTTCCAAGTTATCCCAAGGGGGAGGCAACTTTATTCTCCCTCTCTTCTCTCCTTCCGGCTTCCCAACATATTTCTCACTTCTTTTACACAGGCTTAACCCCGTTTTTCAGGCCTGATAAATTAAGTCCCCAATTTTTCCCGATCTTATTAAATAGACTCTCGAAAAAATCTGGCAAAAAACTCTGCAAAATAAGATATGGCGCCGATCGAGTTATACATGTCCACGGGGATTTCCCGTGGATATCTTTTCACTTGCTTCAATCACCTGTAAATCACATAGATACAGCAACGAAACTCACAGACTTATACAATATTCACTCTTACGCACAATTAACCCCCAAGTCTTATAACTCTCTACACACAAGCTAAAACCTGAAATTGCCAGGTGTGAGTAAAAAAGGGGATAAACACCTGCGTAAGCAACGAATGCTATGATGATAACTTTCCCGCCAGCATGAGGCGCGCAAAGTTGTCCCTGCTTTCCACAATCGTCTACCGGGGTTGCCCCCCCTTCGGCCAAGGGGTTATTGCCCATGTTTTCATCAATGTAAGATACTGATTTATAAGACTTTTTTTTGCTTATACATGATTTGCCGGACACTAATAAAAACAACTAAATCAAAAACCTCTCTCTAAGAAATACATTTATTCATTTATATAAACTTAAGAGAGCCAAAAAATAATTTGCTCTAAAGCTAGCTCTAGAAAGTTTCCTTGGAGAGAGAGCCCCAATAGCATGGAACTGGATAGTCTCAGTTTTTACAGCTTTACAAGCGTCTACCAACTAGAGTGCAGGAATATGCTTGTAGCCAATTGCTGACTCACACCTACTGCCTATAAAATGTGCGCCCCCAGTTGTAACCAGTAGCAGCCACTATGGAATTCCCTAAGACCTATGATGTGATCGTGATCGGCGGAGGCCACGCAGGTACCGAAGCCTCACTGGCAGCGGCACGTATGGGAGCTTCCACTCTGCTGCTGACCCACAATATCGAGACTCTTGGACAAATGTCCTGCAACCCGGCGATCGGCGGTATCGGCAAGAGTCATCTCGTGAAGGAAGTCGATGCCCTCGGTGGCGCTATGGCAACGGCAACAGACCTGGGCGGAATTCAGTTCCGGGTCCTCAATGCCCGCAAAGGCCCCGCAGTAAGGGCAACTCGTGCCCAGGCCGATAGAGCCCTGTATCGCGCCGCTATCCGTTCAATCCTGGAAGCACAGGAAAACCTGGAAATCTTCCAACAAGCGGCGGATGACCTGATTGTCGAAGGTGAACGGGTTGTGGGCGTTGTCACCAATGCGGGGGTGCGCTTTCGTGCCAAGACAGTGGTACTGACCGCTGGGACTTTCCTCGGTGGGCGTATACATATCGGCTTGGATAACCATGCCGGCGGCCGCGCGGGAGATCCGCCCTCGATTGCCCTGGCGGATCGTTTGCGCGAACTGCCTTTCCGCGTCGATCGCCTCAAAACCGGTACCCCTCCCCGTATTGATGCCCGCTCGGTAGATTTCAGCGAGCTGGAGGAGCAGTGGGGAGATAGCCCTACACCGGTGATGTCCTACCTGGGCAGCCGCGATCAACACCCGCGCCAGGTCTGCTGCTGGATTACCCACACCAATGCCCGCACCCACGAAATTATCCAGGGGGGGCTCGATCGCTCGCCCATGTACTCCGGCGTGATTGAGGGGATTGGCCCGCGCTACTGTCCTTCCATCGAGGACAAGGTGCACCGTTTTGCGGACAAAGACAGCCACCAGGTGTTTATCGAGCCGGAAGGGCTGACCACCAACGAGCTGTACCCCAACGGTATTTCCACCAGTTTGCCCTTCGACGTACAGATTGATCTGGTGCATTCCATCAAGGGCTTTGAAAATGCGCATATCACCCGCCCGGGCTATGCAATTGAGTACGATTTCTTCGACCCGCGCGACCTTTTGCCGTCCCTGCAAACCAAATTTATCCAGGGGCTCTACTTTGCCGGCCAGATCAATGGCACCACCGGCTACGAGGAAGCGGCTGCCCAGGGACTCCTGGCTGGCGCCAATGCCGCCCTACAGTCCCAGGAGCGCGAAGCCTGGGCCCCGCGTCGGGATGAAGCCTACCTGGGCGTGCTTGTGGATGATTTGATCACCAGCGGCACTAAAGAGCCCTACCGCATGTTTACCAGCCGCGCGGAATATCGCTTGCTGCTCCGTGAGGACAATGCTGACCTGCGCCTGACCGAAAAAGGTCGCGAATTGGGCCTGGTCGACGATACCCGCTGGGCAGCGTTCAGTGAAAAGCGCGAGGAGATCGCTCGGGAGACCCAGCGACTACAAGATACCTGGGTGCACCCAAAGACGCCCCAGGCCGCCTCTGTAGAAACCAAATTGCCGCAGCCATTGGCGCGGGAATATAGCCTGATGGACCTGTTGCGCCGTCCGGAACTGGGCTATCAGGATGTGGCGGGCCTCAAAGGGGAAGCGGTAACCGACGAGCAGGTTGCCGAACAGGTGGAAATTTCGGCCAAGTACGCCGGTTATATCGATCGCCAGCGCGAGGAAATTGAGCGTTTGCAGGCCTACGAAGATACCCCGATCCCGGCGGACTTCGACTACAGCGGTATTTCTGGTCTGTCCAATGAGGTTAAGCAAAAGCTGGGAGAGACCCGCCCAGATACCCTGGCGCGGGCCTCGCGAATACCGGGCGTGACGCCCGCATCCATATCCCTGCTGTTGATCCAGTTGAAAAAGCGCGGGCTGCTGAAGCGCAAAAAAGCGGTATAAATCGGTTTTCCACAGGGTATCCCGCGAGGCCCTGCGGGGTTTGAATTTCGCGGGACTACTGGGGGATAGACCCATTTCTCACTCAATGGAACAGTTTCGTCCGCGCCTGTTAGAGGCGGCGGCACAGATGTCGGTGGTACTCAGTGACCGGCAGCAGGATCAGCTACTGGAATACCTGGCGCTTTTCGCCCGCTGGAACAGTGCCTACAACCTGTCCGCCATACGCGACCCGGAGCAGATGCTGGAGCGCCATATTATCGACAGCCTCAGTGTGGTAAATCTCTGTGGCGAAGGCTCTTTAATCGATGTGGGTAGCGGTGGCGGCCTGCCAGGGATTCCCCTGGCAATTGTGCATCCGGAGCGCGCCATCACCCTGCTCGACAGCAATGGCAAGAAGACCCGCTTCCTGTTCCAAGTCGCCAGCACCCTGCCCCTGCCCAATATCACGGTAGTCAATGAGCGGGTAGAAGCCTTTGTGCCAGAACAGCCTTTTGCCGGTGTGGTGTCCCGCGCCTTTGCCTCCATAGAAGATATGGTCAATGGCAGTGAGCACATGTTGGCACCCTGGGGTCGTTTTTATGCCATGAAGGGCAAGCTGCCTGAGGATGAGTTGAGCGCTCTGCCAAAAGGCATTAAGGTCGAGCAGGTGCACCGGTTGTCGGTGCCCGGCTGCGACGGTGAGCGACATATGATTCAGCTCTGTCGCACAGAATAAGATGATAGTTTGGCGGGTTTGTCGCCCGCCCAATCCTGCTCCCCTATCGTGGGGCACAACAGCCGCCGCCCGAAGCCGAGCCGGCGTCGGGGCAAACGCACCCGGAAACAACAAAGGACAAGAATCTTGAGCAAGATATTTGCTGTGGCCAACCAGAAAGGCGGGGTTGGCAAGACCACTACCTGCGTCAACCTGGCCGCATCTTTGGTTGCCAACAAGCGGCGCGTATTGCTGATCGACCTGGACCCCCAGGGCAATGCCACCATGGGCAGCGGTGTGGATAAAAGTGACCTTGAGGTGTCCGGTTACGATGTGCTGGCCGCTGAATTACCCGTTGAGCAGGCCATTGTATCCACAGAGAGCGGTTTTGATTTGATCCCGGGCAACGGTGACCTGTCTGCGGCAGAGGTGGAGTTGCTGAATCTGGAGGGCCGCGAATCCCGCCTGCGCCGCGCCCTGGCTGCGGAGAGTAATCGTTACGACTACGTGATTATCGACTGTCCGCCATCGTTGAATATGCTGACCGTAAACGCCCTCTGTGCAGCTCACGGCGTATTGATTCCCATGCAGTGTGAATACTATGCCCTGGAGGGGTTGTCAGCACTGGTAGACACCATCACCCAGATCCAGCAGGCCGCCAATCCGGACCTGAAAATCGAGGGTATCTTGCGCACCATGTACGATCCGCGCAACAGCCTCACCAGCGAAGTGTCGGCGCAGTTGCAGGAGTTTTTCGGCGATCGTCTGTATCGAACCTGTATCCCGCGCAATGTCCGTTTGGCAGAGGCTCCCAGCTTCGGCAAGCCGGCGCTGGATTACGACCGCCATTCGAAAGGGGCTATTGCCTATCTGGCACTGGCTTGCGAAATCAATCGCCGCCATCCCGCCAATCAATCTTCCAATAAGAAAAGCCGCCCTGTGGCGGAAGCCGTATAAGGGGTAATTACTATGGCCGCCAAACGCAAAGGACTGGGCCGGGGTTTATCCCACCTGATCAGCAATAAAAACAGCACCGCGATCGCCGAGGCTACCGGTGAAGCTGAAACCGAAACCGCCGTGGTCGACGGTGAGCTGAAGGAGTTGCCGATAGAGTTTTTGCAGCGCGGCCGCTACCAGCCACGCCGGGATTTTCCACAGGAATCCTTGCAGGAGCTGGCGGACTCGATACGCGCCCAGGGCATTATGCAGCCGATCGTCGTGCGCGGTATCGGTGAGCAGAGCTATGAAATCATCGCCGGTGAACGGCGCTGGCGCGCGGCCCAATTGGCGGGACTGGAGAAAGTGCCGGCACTGGTGCGCAGCGTTTCCGATGAAGCTGCCATCGCTATGGCGCTGATTGAAAATATCCAGCGTGAAGACCTGAATCCGGTAGAGGAAGCTGTAGCCCTCAAGCGTTTACAGGATGAGTTCAAGCTGACCCAGCAGGAAGTGGCCGATGCGGTGGGCAAATCCCGTACCGCAGTAACCAACCTTTTGCGACTGTTGAGTCTCAGTGAAGAGGTACGGACTTTCCTGGAGCGTGGCGATCTGGAGTTGGGGCACGCCAAAGCCCTGCTCGGTCTATCCGGTGCCACCCAGCGCTCTGCTGCGCGCCAAGTGGTCGAGCGCAGCCTTACCGTGCGCCAGACAGAGGCGCTGGTGCGCCGTTTACAACAGCCGGCTGCCCCCGCACCGGAAAAACCGAAGCCCGACCCCAATATCCGTCGCCTGACTGAGCGCCTGGCAGAAAAAGTCGGAGTGCCCGTATCTATCGATCACAACGATAAAGGCAATGGCCGCCTGGTACTCAAATACACCACTCTGGAAGAGCTGGATGGAATCCTGGCCCACCTGGGTTACGCCGAGGACTGAGGCCACAGGGAAATGCGCGTCCTAGTGGCGCGCGCAATAACTGTTGGCAAATACTCACTGCGGCGAGTAATTCCGTGCAAAACCTCCTGAAAATCAAATAAGTTGACGACATTTGCCGGTTGAATCGGCGATGCTGTTGCCGCATAATTCGCACGCCCAAATTTTGGGCGGACAGCGCAAAAAAAGTCGGCTTATCCCGTCTATGACAAAACCCCCGGTATTACGAATAGCCGCGGTACAGCTTCTGCTGATATCGGTGGCCAGTGCGGCACTGCACTTGAGCGGTAAACCGGTGACTGCGCTCTCCGTATTTATCGGCGGTGCCCTGTGTGCACTGCCCGGAGCATATTTTGGCAGGCGCGCCTTTCGCGATAGCGGTGCGCGCGCGGCCCATCGCGTGGTAGGCAATTTCTACCGCGCGGAAACCGGCAAATTTATATTGACCATGGCAGGTTTTGCAGCGGTGTTTGCCACCGTCAAGCCACTGAATGCCGCGGCGCTTTTTATCAGCTACGTCCTCTGTGTAATCGTGCAGTGGATTTTGGTAGCGCGCATGGTCCGCTAGCCGGTGGATAAGAAAAAAGAATTCTTACTTTTACGATTGTTGAGGAACTATGGCAGGCGAAGCTCAAACCGCGACGGGGTATATCCAACACCACCTGCAAAATATGACTTACGGCAAGCTGCCGGCCGGGTATACCCGCGCCGACGGTACTGTGCTGAATGAGTCTACTTGGACTATGGCGCATTCCTCCCAGGAAGCTGCGGATATGGGCTTTTGGGCCCTGCACGTAGATACTCTGGGCTGGTCTATCGGCCTCGGTCTGATTTTTTGCTTCCTGTTTGCCCGCGCAGCCAAGAAGGCCAGTGTGGACAAGCCCACAGGCTTCCAGAGCTTTGTGGAGCTGGTTACCGACTTTATCGACAAGCTGGTTAAGGAAACCTTCCCCCACCGCAACACTATGGTTGCCCCGATGGCTCTGACCATCTTTGTGTGGGTGTTCCTGATGAACCTGATGGACCTGGTACCGGTGGACTGGCTGCCGATGGCTGCCGCCAAGATCTCCGGTAACGATCACCTCTTCTTTAAAGTGGTTCCGACTACCGACCCGAACGCCACCCTGGGTATGGCCCTGGCGGTGTTTGCGCTGATGATTTTCTTCAGTATTCGCGAAAAAGGTGCCATCGGCTTCCTTAAAGAGCTGACTCTGCACCCTTTCCATACCGGCAAGTTGTTCTTTGACATCCTGCTGATCCCGGTGAACTTCCTGCTGGAAGCAGTATCCCTGATCGCCAAGCCGATCTCCCTGGGCCTGCGTCTGTTCGGAAACCTCTACGCGGGTGAAATGATCTTTATCCTGATCGCGATTGTCTTTGGCGTTGGCGTTCTCGGCTTTATTGGTGCGGGCCTCCTGCACATGGGCTGGGCGATCTTCCACGTACTGGTAATCGTGCTGCAGGCGTTCGTATTTATGGTATTGAGCACCGTGTACATGGCGATGGCACACCATCGCGACGATGAGCACGAGCACGATCAATAAGTTTTTAACCCTTTTTTCGACCTTTACAACAACTCTTTAACTTTGATTTGGAGAACACAATGGAAGCATTAGGTCTGGTTTACATCGCAAGTGCACTGCTGATCGGTCTGGGCGCCCTGGGCACCGCAATCGGTTTCGGTACTCTGGGTGGCAAGCTGCTGGAAGGTTCCGCTCGTCAGCCTGAACAGGCTCCGGCTCTGCAGGGCAAGATGTTCCTGATGGCTGGTCTGCTTGACGCGGTTCCGATGATCGGTGTTGGTATCGCTATGTACCTGATCTTCGCCGTAGCTCCTGGTCTGGTTTAATTACGCCGTTCCAATTGCCCTTAACCCTATTTAAAGAGCAAGAGGTGTCGGAGTGAATATCAACCTGACTCTAATCGGCCAGTCGATTACTTTCCTGTTTTTCGTCTGGTTTTGCTGGAAGTTTGTTTGGCCGCCGCTTTTGGGCGTGATGAAAGAGCGTGAGCAGAAGATCGCAGATGGTCTCGCTGACGCCGAACACGCACAGAAAGACCTGGAACTGGCCAAGCGTAAAGCTGCCGAGCAGTTGAAGGAAGCCAAAGATCAGGCTAACGAGATCATTGATGGTGCCAACAAGCGCGCCAACCAGATTCTCGATGAAGCCAAGCAAGCGGCTCAGTCTGAAGGCGATCGTCTGAAAACTGCGGCCAAAGCTGAGATCGACCAGGAAGTGAATCGCGCTAAAGAGCAACTGCGCAGCCGTGTGGCAGACCTGTCTGTCCTGGGTGCGGAGAAGATTCTCGCGGTCAATATCGACGCTAAGGCGCACGACGACCTGATCGATAAACTGGCAGCCGAGCTGTAAGCGAGGAACCCAATGGCGGAACTCAGCACACTGGCCCGGCCCTACGCTAAAGCTGCATTCTCTTATGCGCAGGAAGCCTCCCACTTAGGTGGTTGGAGCACTGCGCTGAGCACTGCGGCAGCGGTCAGCCAGAACGAAAAAGTGCGTGAGCTGCTGGATAACCCCCAGCTCACCAGTGAAGAGCGCGCAGATAAATTCCTGTCGATCTGTTCAGACGAACTCGGCGAGCACGGAAGGAACTTCATCCGGTTGCTGGCGGAAAACAACCGCCTGCAGCTGCTGCCGGAAATTTCCGAACTGTTCGAAGAGCTGAAAGCGCAAGCGGAAGCCACCCTCGAGGTGGAAGTTGTTTCCGCGCACGCCTTGAGCGATGCACAGGCGCAAGCACTGGGCCAAAAGCTCAGCGTGAAGTTTGAACGCGAAATACATCTGCACAGCTCGGTGGACGAGAGCCTGCTGGGCGGCGCGATCATCCGCGCCGGTGATACAGTCATCGACGGTACCGTACGCGGCCGTCTGGCCAAGCTCGCCGAGGCGATGAACTCCTAAATTACTCTCCCCGTTGGCGTTAGCCGGCGGGGACTTGAGGAACAGAGCATGCAGCAACTGAATCCCTCTGAGATCAGTGAAATCATCAAGAGCCGCATCGAAAATCTCGATGTGAGCACTGAAGCCCAAAATGAGGGCACCATTGTTTCCGTATCCGACGGCATCATCCGCATCCACGGCCTGGCCGATGTGATGTACGGCGAGATGATCGAGTTCGAAGGCGGCGTTTACGGTATGGCGCTGAACCTGGAGCGCGACTCCGTTGGTGCTGTAATCCTGGGCGACTACAAGGCGCTGGCTGAAGGCCAGAAGTGCCGTTGTACCGGCCGCATCCTGGAAACCCCCGTTGGCCCGGAATTGCTCGGCCGCGTTGTAGACGCGCTGGGTAACCCGATCGACGGCAAAGGCCCGCTGAACAACAAGCTGACCGATGCGGTAGAAAAAGTAGCGCCTGGCGTTATTGCCCGTCAGTCCGTTGACCAGCCTGTACAAACCGGTTTGAAAGCGGTTGATACCATGATCCCGATTGGCCGTGGCCAGCGTGAGCTGATCATCGGTGACCGTCAGATCGGTAAGACTGCTGTGGCGATCGACGCCATCATCAACCAGAAAGGTACCGGCGTTAAGTGTGTCTACGTTGCCGTGGGCCAGAAGCAGTCCTCTATTGCCAACGTAGTGCGTAAGCTCGAAGAGCACGGCGCTATGGATCACACCATCGTAGTAGCCGCTGGCGCCGCCGACCCGGCAGCGATGCAGTTCCTGGCTCCCTACGTCGGTTGTACCATGGGTGAGTACTTCCGCGACCGCGGTGAAGACGCCCTGATCGTATACGATGACCTGACCAAGCAGGCTTGGGCCTACCGTCAGATCTCCCTGTTGCTGAAGCGTCCGCCTGGACGTGAAGCCTACCCCGGTGACGTTTTCTACTTGCACTCCCGTCTGCTGGAGCGCGCAGCGCGTGTAAACGCCGACTACGTAGAGAAGTTCACCAACGGTGAAGTGAAAGGCAAGACCGGCTCTCTGACCGCCCTGCCGATCATCGAAACCCAGGCCGGTGACGTATCTGCGTTCGTACCGACCAACGTGATTTCCATTACCGACGGCCAGATCTTCCTCGAGACCGATCTGTTCAACTCCGGTATCCGCCCAGCGATCAACCCGGGTATCTCTGTATCCCGTGTAGGTGGTGCAGCGCAGACCAAGGTGATCAAGAAGCTGTCCGGTGGTATCCGTACCGCTCTGGCTCAGTACCGCGAACTGGCGGCATTCTCCCAGTTTGCCTCTGACCTGGACGAAGCTACCAAAGCCCAGCTGGATCACGGTGAGCGCGTAACCGAGCTGATGAAGCAGAAACAGTACTCTCCGCTGTCTATCGCGGACATGGCTGTTTCCGTTTACGCCGCCGACAAGGGTTACCTGAAAGAAGTAGAAGTTGCCAAGGTTCTCGATTTCGAAGCCGCCCTGCTCGCTTACATGAACAGCGAACACGCAGAGCTGATGGAGAAAGTGAACAGCACTGGTAACTACAACGACGAAATCGACGCAGCTTTCAAAGCCGCTATCGAGAAGTTCGTCGCTACTAGCAGCTGGTAAGAACTCCCTGGAGAGCGCGAGAGAGCGGCGTGTCCGCTCTTTCGGAATCTAACTTCCAGCGAACAAGGTAAATCACTATGGCAGGCGGAAAAGAAGTACGCACAAAAATTGCCAGCATCAAGAGCACGCAGAAAATTACTGCCGCAATGGAAATGGTTGCAGCCAGTAAGATGCGCAGGGCTCAGGATCGCATGGCACTGGGGCGTCCCTACGCCCAGCGCATACGCGCAGTGATCGGCCACGTCGCCAACGCTTCGGCCGAGTACCAGCATATTTACCTGCAAGAGCGCGAGGCCAAGCGGGTCGGTTTTATCCTGGTATCCACTGACCGCGGACTCTGTGGTGGCTTGAACGTCAATATGTTCAAAGCCGCTATTCGCGAGATGCAGGCGTGGTCCGAAAAGGGTGTCGACGTCGAAGTCTGCGCGGTAGGTAACAAGGCGGCCAGTTTCTTTAATGCCATCGGCAGCAAGGTTGTCGCAGCGGTACGCGATCTGGGCGATGCGCCCCAGGCCAACCAGCTGATTGGCTCAGTTAAGGTAATGCTGGACCGTTACGCAGAAGGCGATATCGATCGCCTGTTCCTGGTATCCAATGAGTTTATCAACACCATGTCCCAGAAGCCGCAGGTTGAACAATTGCTGCCGCTGCCGAAGGACGAAGATGAAAAACTCATGCACGAGTGGGACTACCTCTACGAGCCGGATCCGGTTGAATTGCTGGATGGATTGCTGGCTCGCTACATCGAGTCCCAGGTATACCAGGCAGTAGTTGAAAACAAAGCCTGTGAACAGGCAGCGCGTATGATCGCGATGAAGAGCGCCACCGATAACGCCGGTGAGCTGATCGATCAGTTGCAGCTTGTCTACAACAAGGCGCGCCAGGCGGCCATTACCCAGGAACTGTCCGAAATTGTCGGCGGTGCGGCGGCGGTTTAATCCGCTGCCAGTAATGGTCAGCCTAGAAAGAATTTAAAGCTGAGGATCCGGAAATGAGTAACGGGCAAATTGTGCAAGTGATCGGAGCGGTCATCGACGTGGAATTCCCACGCGATTCTGTTCCGAATGTATACGACGCACTGGTGGTTGAGGACAAGAACCTCACCATGGAAGTGCAGCAGCAGTTGGGTGACGGCGTGGTACGCGCTATTGCCATGGGTTCATCCGAAGGTGTCAGCCGCGGTCTGTCCGTGCGCAATACCGGCGCTCCGGTTTCTGTACCGGTTGGCCTGGAAACCCTCGGTCGCATCATGGACGTGCTCGGCAACCCGATTGACGAGTGTGGCCCTATCGGTGAGAAAGAGCGCTCCTCTATCCACCGCGCTGCACCGACCTACGAAGAGCAGTCCAGCTCTACCGAGCTGCTGGAAACCGGCATCAAGGTAATCGACCTGGTTTGCCCGTTCGCCAAGGGTGGTAAGGTTGGTCTGTTCGGTGGTGCCGGTGTAGGTAAAACCGTAAACATGATGGAACTGATCAACAACATCGCTACCGAGCACTCCGGTCTGTCCGTGTTCGCAGGTGTTGGTGAGCGTACCCGTGAAGGTAACGACTTCTACTACGAGATGGCTGAATCCGGCGTTGTTGACCTGGAAAACAAAGCCAACTCCAAAGTGGCGATGGTTTACGGCCAGATGAACGAGCCGCCCGGCAACCGTCTGCGTGTAGCCCTGACCGGTCTGACCATGGCGGAGAAATTCCGTGATGAAGGTAAAGACGTACTGCTGTTCGTCGACAACATCTACCGCTACACCCTGGCCGGTACCGAAGTATCCGCACTGCTGGGCCGTATGCCTTCTGCGGTAGGTTACCAGCCGACCCTGGCGGAAGAGATGGGCGTTCTGCAGGAGCGTATTACCTCCACCAAGACTGGCTCTATCACCTCTATCCAGGCGGTATACGTACCGGCGGATGACTTGACTGACCCATCTCCGGCGACCACCTTCGCGCACTTGGACTCCACTGTAGTACTGAGCCGTGATATCGCCGCTAAAGGTATCTACCCGGCTGTTGACCCGCTGGACTCCACCTCTCGTCAGCTGGACCCACAGGTAATTGGTCAGGAGCACTACGAAGTGGCTCGCGGCGTACAGTCTGTACTGCAGCGCTACAAAGAGCTGAAGGACATCATCGCGATCCTGGGTATGGACGAGCTGTCTGAAGAAGACAAGCAGACCGTAGCCCGCGCCCGTAAGATCGAACGCTTCCTGTCCCAGCCGTTCCACGTTGCGGAAATCTTCACCGGTGCACCAGGTAAATACGTTTCCCTGAAAGAAACCATCCGTGGCTTCCAGGGCATCCTGAACGGTGAATATGACCACATGCCGGAACAGGCCTTCTACATGGTGGGAACCATCGACGAAGCTGTGGAAAAAGCCAACAAAGCCAAGGGCTAATCGAGAGAGGCATATACTATGGCCATGACAGTACATTGTGACATTGTCAGCGCCGAGCAGTCTCTCTTCTCCGGACTGGTAGAGATGGTGATTGTGAGTGGTATCGAGGGTGAGCTGGGTCTCTCCTACGGTCACGCTCAGTTGCTCACCGCTCTGAAAGCCGGTCCGGTGCGCATCATCAAGCCCGGTGGTGAAGAGGAAGTACTGTTCGTCAGCGGTGGCTACGCCGAGGTACAACCTAATATGGTGACTATCCTCGCCGATGTAGCCGAACGTGAGATCGATGAAGACGCCGCGCAGAAGGCCCGCGAAGAAGCGGAACACGCCCTGCACAAGGCACCGTCCGAAGTCGACTACGCGCGCATCTCAGCCCAGCTGGCCGAAGCCGAAGCGCGTCTGCGTACCCTGCAGGCAATCCGCAAGGCGGCCGGTAAGTAAACAGTTCTTACCTTCTCGTAAGGCCTGTTTCCAGGCGACATAAAAGCAGCTTCGGCTGCTTTTTTTTCTGGAAAACTCCAAAAGACTTTTACTCCCCCTACCCTGCCCGCACCTTCTAACGACTATAGTTACACGTGATGCTTGTATGTTTATGGATTGAAGAAGCTATCAACTATGAAATGGATGTTAGTTGTCGCGTATTTACTATTCCTGTTTGCCCCCTTGACTGCTAACTCTAACGCAGTGACTGCAGCCTCTATTAAAACTAGTAACAAACCTACTACAGCTGAAAATCTACAGTCCCCCAAAGCGTTGCTACTTCATGGAAATATCACTTCGCCTATATATGTAAACCCGGGAAACATTGTGCCTGAACACTTAGTGGAATTTGGATTCTTTCATTCCGGGTGGACTATAGATGAAATTGCTGAGGTGTCACAGTTTACTACTTTTGTAGACGTCTATTTCAATGAAATCGGTATTATGAAGGCTGCAAGGGCTCATGGATTAAAGGTTTGGGTACAACTAGCCCCAATATTTTTTGATGGATATCCGACCTTCAGAAAACGAGCGGATTATTTGGAGCGGTGGGAAGTAGCAAAGAAACGACTTGAGCCATTTAGTGACATAATTATGGCCTTCGATTCGTTAGATGAACCATTCCATCGCTCAAAATTAAGTAATCAAACGTTAAAGCTATATCTTGAAGAAATTGCTCAATTAGTTAAAGAAAGCTTTCCTAACGCAAAAAGAGCAATTACATTTATGAATGAAACTGTGAGGAAATCGAAGTTTAAGAATTTAATCCCTAAGAAATATAATTTACTTGGTGTAAATTACTATGTAGGAGAAAACTTCCAGCAACAATTGGTAGAAAAGCTAATGATAAAGACATCGCATTTAGATGTTGAATATTACTTAATACCGAGAGCATTTAAAACATCGAATAGAGGTTTCGGTAGTATTTCAGAACCACAAATAATTAGCCAGGCACGCCAAGCTTATAATTTTGCGATAGCAAACCCCAAGATTATCGCCATTTACCCGTTTGTTTGGGAAAGCATTTATGGCAAAGATGACTACTACCTCGGGGTGGACAATCTAGAGCGAGTACAAGAAGAGTATCGAAAAATAGGTCACGCCATATCAAACTCCAAATAAACTATTTTTTATTACCCATTATATAAGTGCTGTATATAGCTCTATCGTCGCCAAGAACCTGAAGTGCAAATAGTTTTTCTTCAATTGTATTTACAGACTTCATTCTAAACTTCATTAAATCAGTTGACTTTAAGTCAATGACAATAAAATCTGCTTCTTTTCCTTTTTCAAAGTTTCCAACTTTGTCATCGATATCCAATGCTTTTGCAGATCCTAAGGTTGCAAGATAAAAAGATTTTAGCGGAGAGAGTGTCTTTATATTGTTGTTATTTCCAATCGATTTTTGTAGCTGAACTACCTTATAGGCCTCATCCATAGTCTCTAACATCGAGAAACTGGTGCCGGCTCCTACATCGGTTCCCAGGCCCACACTAACATTGATTTCCTCAGCTTTATTAAGCGGGAATAATCCGCTCCCTAGAAACAGATTAGACGTTGGGCAAAAAGCTATAGCGCTACCTACTGAAGCCATACTTTCCATCTCTTGGTCATCCAGATAAATACCATGAGCAAACACTGAGTGGTCCCGATTTAATCCATATATGTTATAAACATCAAGATAACTGTTTGCTTCTGGGAACAATGATTTTACCCAATTAATTTCATCCTTATTTTCGGAAACATGGGTATGCATATACACATCGGGATATTCATCTAGTAACTTAGCTGCCTGCTTAAGCTGCTTAGGAGTACTTGTCGGGGCAAATCTTGGAGTAATGGCATAGCTCAATCGATCCCTATTATGCCAACGTTCGATTAGCTTCTTGCTATCGGAATAGGCACTTTCGGGTGTATCTTGCAGATATTCTGGCGCATTGCGGTCCATCAGTACCTTACCTGCAATTAGTCGCATGTTCTCCCGTTGAGCGACTTCAAAGAGAGCATCTACAGACTCCGGGTGAACGGTACCAAATACAAGTGCTGATGTTGTGCCATTCTTTAGTAACTGACTAATAAAGAACTCTGCAACCTCTTTTGCATGTTCTTGATCGGAAAATTTACTTTCAGTTGGAAAGGTGTATTCTTTAAGCCACTCCAATAATTGCTCGCCATGAGCCGCAATCATTCCCGTCTGTGGATAGTGAATATGAGAATCGATAAAGCCGGGAAGTATCAACTTGCCGCGATAATCTATAATCTCTGCGCCTCTTTGTTTTTCCGAAATTTCTTCTTCAGAAATTATCCCGGCAATTATTCCATCTTTGACAATTAATCCGCCGTCCTCAACATACTCATAAGCTTCATTAGTCTTCGCCGGGTCGGAAGTAAAATGAAGTATGTCACCTTGATATATAGTTGTCTCTGCATAAACAAAGTTGCTAGAGGCTGAGATTAATAGAAATAATATAGCTATATTGGACTTTATATTGCTGCTTAAGGATAAAGATTCGACCACTAGTTCACTCCGTTAAAACAATAAGCAAACCTATATATTTAGCATTTGAAAGATAATGCGACAAATATATTTTGGTTGTCTCTAGATGAGCTGGAATACAAAACAACAAATTAACTTACATATTGAGTAATAACCTGCTTGAAAATACAAAAATTTGATTTGTATATTTTGTATTTGGAAAAAACTTAAGTAATTACATCTAAACTTGTACTTAAATCCAGATTGAAGGCTCTCAATCCATGTTTAAACACCCAGATCACGTAACAGTAGTTGTTACGAAATTAGAGGAAAGTGTCAGTTTTTTTGAATTGCTGGGTTTTGAGCTTCTACTCAAAAATTATCTAACTGGCGAGAAAGCGTCACGGTATCTCCAGGTGGATAATGTAGAAGCAGATCACTTTACGATGGTACTAAAGCAGTCATCTCCGAAATTTGAGATACAGCTACTTCACTACCGAAATCCAGTGGTTAAAACTAATCCATCACTAATTGACTTGGCAAGGCCCGGTTATAACCATCTGTGTTTAAAGGTAGATAATTTGAATGAAGCTTTAGAGTATTTATCGAAGCAAGGAATTAGTACAAGAAGCGGAATATTGGAGTATCAAGATAAAAAATTAGCTTTTCTCTTGGGGCCTGAGAATATAACTGTTGAATTAGCCGAGTGAATTATCCAAGTAAATAGATAGTACTTTTACTTAATAACTTGACATGTAAATCTCTCGAAGAAATGATACTTGCCTAGCTAAAATTTATGTCTCCACATAATTTCGAGATATTGACATGGCAAATGAAATCATCTTTTATACGAATCCTCAGTCGAGAGGCTGTATTGTTCGATGGATGTTAGAGGAGATATCAGTACCCTATCAAACCAAAGTACTTGAATATGGCGAAGACATGAAATCGCAAGAGTATCTTGCTTTGAATCCCATGGGGAAAGTTCCAACACTAGTGCACGACAACAAAATAATAACTGAAGCAGCAGCAATATGTGTCTACTTGGCAGATGTATTTTCCGATTCAGGTTTGTCTCCGATAAATAACGAAGAGCGTGCCAATTATTACCGATGGATGTTTTATTCGGCTGGACCTCTGGAGTCCGCCATTGTGAATAAATATATCTTTGATGAAGATGTGGCTAAAGATAAACAGCAAATGTTGGGTTACGGTAATTATAAATTGGCACTAGATACGCTTTCTAGTGCAATTAAATCAAACCCGTATATTGTTGGAGAACGTTTTACAGCAGCAGATGTATATATTGGTGCACAGCTGGGGTGGGGGTTACAGTTTGGAACTATAGATAAGCGTGAAGAGTATCAGGAGTATGTAACTCGTTTATCTCAGCGTAAAGCATTTCAACGAGCTCATGAACTTGATGCAGCTTTGGAAAAAGACATGAATATAAGTCCCGCTTAAATTTAAGTATAGTTTGAACTAAAAGGTCAGAAATTATACTTCTGACCTTTCTAATTTATCCCAAATACTAGTTTTCAACTAAAAATTCCGCTTTTTATTTGCCGAACAGCTCTGTTGAATCGAAAACGATCATTTCTGTCTATAGAAGTATTTTCATCCATCATATGCTCATAATCACTTTCAACTACTTTGAGATAATCTAGTGCTTCATCTTTATCCCCCTTCATTGCAATAAGATATGAGCGAGACAAGCACATTCTTAATTTGTGAGCATCTGTTAGATGTTCTTTAGGATGATTATCGTGGAGCTTCAAGCATTCCTCTAGGCTAGCTTCGGTGAATGGGTCGTATTCAGCTACTTCCTTAGGAATTGGTTTTTTACACTTATAGATTGAACTTGAGAATACTTGCCCATACCAGTCGAAATAATCTTCAAGATATCCCATGGTTACTTTAATCCATGGTAAACGATCAAAGAAAAAATCTTGATTAATGAAAAATGATTCGCCCTCAATAAGCTTTGGCATAAACTCTGCTGAAACATGTTTATTTAGGTCCTGAGTTTTACATACATCAATAAAACAAATTTCAATTGGATTATCAGGCCAGGAAAACTCATTAAAATCACCGATATTTAGTTCAATCAATGATTGAAATGGAGAAATACTATTTTCTAGTATTGGAACAAAAGATTCACCAAACTTATAGGTTAGTGAGTCACACTCCCAAACACGATCCGAACCATTTGCAGGTTTAGGTAGAAAACCCAATTCATAACTACTAATAGGTTTACTATCCAATATATTTGAGTTTCTGTTGTTTGAAAAATCTGAGTTACTCATCAACCCATGTGCGAGAGAAACCACAGATGCTCCCATAAAGCTTCCGGCATCAACAATATACCCTTTTTGCTGAAAGTTTTTTGACGCCAATGAATAGAGTAATTTACGTTCCGCAATCGAAACCATCCCTGGTGTCTCAAATACGCTCTGGGGGACTTCAGTTTTAGAGAATGAAATTTCTGGGTGTACATAACAACCCCTTGCAATTTCCGCATCATCAATTTCGTACATTATTTTGCTCCGGAAATAATTGATTACTTAGCGTAAGCTACACAAAAAACAACATTTGTCTTCATTTCATCCAGTGTAATATCAGGAATTTCTTCTCTTACCCTGGTCTCTATTTCCGGAGTTAAACGCTCTAAAACATTACTATGGGAAGGCTGTAGTTCCCAGGTTTCGATATTAAAATACTTACGTGTTAATGCGCGTAATTCATCGATTCGAATGCGATTTAGATGTGTGTGTAAATAGTGGTCATGTGGCAAATGGCGGACAATATTAATATGGTTCCAATCACAAAACTTAAGATGATCTGGATTCCCTTCATCCAAAACTGATGGATTATGAGGAGGCATATGGTGCCCACTCCAGCCATAAAAGTTGTGATGCAGAAATATAATTTTCCCTCCTTTGGTTAACAGCCCCGCAATATCCTCGAATACACCCTCAATTTCCAATAGGTGCTCAGTGACATTGTGAAGGCAAACCGTATCAAAGGTCTTTATACCGACGAGATCGCGGGTAGAGCACTGGCGTAGATCAATATCCGGGATCAAATCCATGATGTCCTGGCCGGACATTGGAGCGTTAACCCACTTTCTTATCCTTTTATTGCGAACCCTCCTGGAGTCTAAAGACATTGCTGGGTCTACACCGGTATAACTGTTTGCTCCAGCACAGAGGTAGCCCATGGCATAGCCGCCAAAACCACAACCGACATCTAAAACATTGCACCCTTGTACATATTTATGTAATTTTCTTGGCCATGAGCAGTAGCCGAGTTCAACGGCACTAGTGATGAGATCCGAATCAAAATTCTTCAGTGCGTGGCGTATATTAGTGCAGTTGTGGAAAAATGCGATTTTAGCCTGTAATTCATGATTGTCCCAATCTTCTAAAGGTTCTATTTTCTTCAGTTGTTTTGCTGCCTTTGAGCGGGAAAGTTTTGAAAATGCAGGGTGAGAACGGGAAGTGTCTAAAATTTCAATCGCTTCCCTGGCGTTATTTTCGATTCGTATCAGTTTGACTTGGTCAAAGACTTTCAGAGCTCGTTTATGTTCTGGGTTGCACTTGATTGCTATTTTTATATCTTTTTCAGCTTGATCTATGTCTCCTTTAGCTATATTTAGCATAGCGGAGATTATTCTCATGCCTACATGGTGTGGATGTCTTGAGATGAAGGTCAGCGCATACTTATCACAATTTAGAATCGAACCATTTTTTGATTCGGCATAGCACAGAAAATAAGTAGCCGGATGAAAAGGGTTGAGATCGGCAATTGGACGCAATAACTCTCTCGCCAGGTCTATTTCTCCAGCTAATGCAGCTTGCTTCCCTTGTTCAAAGTTATCCAGCTGATTGATTTCTAAAGTAGACATTTAATTTTCCAAGTAATGGTAACCAGGTTTTTTGGCGTGGATATTGACTTGCATGCTGCAAATAGGTGCAGTTGCGCTCGATTTAAATCAAATATAATAAGATTGCTTATTATTGAGTACATGCTCGCAGCTAGCACTGATTTTCTTAAGCTATGAAAATATTCATAAATGTGAAAGTTGGAGCTGTCAAATAATAAATTTATTTTCTCTGAGAAAACTATTCAAGGTGCAATCTATAAAAGTTGGCGCGGATGCTAACTCGTATAATCGGTAAAGCTGGAAAGCCTGTGTTATAAATTGGATTTTGTAAGATTCACGTTATCCAATTAAGCAGCAGACGATAACACCTCAATCCTGAATAAATTGATCTGCCAACGGCCTGGTTGGCAAAACTTGTGGAGGTGGCTCTTTGAAACTGATAATAGTCGGTGGCGATGGCTTTTGTGGATGGCCAACCTCATTACATCTGAGTAATTTAGGTCATGAAATTATTATTATTGACAATTTTTCTAGAAGAAAAATTGATAGTGAGCTCAATGTAGAATCATTGACACCGATTCGAGAACTGAAAGAGCGTATTGATACCTGGTTTGAATTAACGGGAAAGGCTATTCGCTTTGTCGAGTTGGATGTTTCCCAGAAATTTAACGATCTTGTAAATCTCCTAGAGGAGGAAAAGCCAGATAGTATAGTTCATTTTGGTGAGCAGCGCGCTGCGCCCTATTCGATGAAAAGCAGCGCTACTAAAAATTATACGATCGCTAATAATATTTGTGGTACTCATAATATTCTCAATGCGATTGTAGAGACGCAGCTTGATATTCACTTGGTTCACCTCGGTACAATGGGAGTGTATGGTTACGGCCATGAGGAGCCCATACCAATACCTGAAGGTTACTTGGATGTAAAAATAGAGACAGTTGATAGTCGTCAAATTTCAGACTCCATCGTTTACCCGCCTAATCCCGGCTCCATTTACCATATGACCAAGACGATGGATTCGCAGATGTTCCAGTATTATGCGAAAAATGACAGGCTTCGTATTACCGATCTTCACCAGGGGATTGTTTGGGGAACGCAGACTGAACTCTCTAGTCTGGATGAGCGTCTGATAAATCGTTTTGATTATGACGGGGACTACGGCACAGTCCTAAATAGATTTCTAATGCAAGCGACTGTCGGTTTCCCACTGACTGTTCATGGCACAGGTGGTCAAACTCGTGCATTTATCCATATCTCTGATACTTGCAAATGTATTGAGCGGGCACTTTTACATCCACCGGAACTCGGTGAACGGCCACTGATTCTCAATCAGATGGCGGAAACGCAAACACTTTCCGATCTTGCACAATTAGTTCAATCACTGACAGACTGTGAAATAAGTTATCTGCCAAACCCGAGAAAGGAGGCAGAGAGAAATGATCTCAATGTAAAAAATGATTTACTTCGTTCATTTGGATGGCAGCCGATTCTTATTAAAGATAGCCTTCTGCAAGAAATTACAGATATAACAATGCAATATCAAGATCGGGCTGATCATACAAAAATACCTTGCGTTTCCTATTGGACACAAGGTAATAAACTAGCCGATATTTCCTATCGGGAAAAAACTAGTGAAGTTACAGAAACCATTTCTTAGTGGGTAGCTTTAGCTATGTCTACGCGAATCCTTATTACTGGTGGATGTGGATTTATAGGTTCAAATTTAGTCAAATATCTCAATGCTTTGAGTTTATATGACGAAATTTTAGTTTTAGATAATGAGGTCACTGGCACTACTGCAGCATTAGCCGGAATACCTCATCAATTTATCAGAGGAGATGTTAGAAATCAGCGGGATGTAGATGAGGCAGTAAAGCATGCTGATGCTGTTATACACTTAGCTGCAGATACACGTGTTATTAATTCAATAAATAATCCAGTCTATAACTTTGAAGTAAATGTACAAGGGACAGTCAATCTTCTGGAAGCGATGCGAAGGTATGAGGTTAAACATCTCATTAATGCTTCTACAGGTGGGGCGATCATTGGAGAAGCTGATCCACCAGTACACGAATTAATGCCAGTGAATCCCGCATCGGCTTATGGTGCGTCTAAGGCTGCAGCAGAGGCCTACTGTTCTGCATATTCTCAAAGTTATGGATTATCAATAACTTCTTTACGATTCTCTAATGTTTATGGTCCGCTTTCCTTTCACAAAGGAAGTGTGATAGCAGCCTTTATTAAAAATATTCTGAAAGGACAGGTCTGTGATGTCTACGGAGATGGCTATCAGACTAGAGACTTTATTTTTGTAGGCGATCTCTGCCAGGGAATAATTAGGGCTCTGGAAAAGAGAGAAAATGGGGTATTTCAGCTGGGTAGCGGCCAGCCGACGTCAATTAACGAAGTAATTAGTTTACTAAGGGATGTCTCGGGCTGCCATGAAGATCTTGAAATAGCTAACCACCCTTTCAGGGCAGGTGAAGTGCGCCATAACTATACGGATATTACTAAAGCAAAACAGTACTTGGGCTTTAGGCCGGAGGTATCATTAAGGGACGGTATTCAAATTACATGGGATTACTTTGTCAATAAGGAGGATGTTCTGAAGCCTAGCCTCTCGCAGAGGGCCCTACAGAATGCAGATTGACAAATTTTCAGTAGAATCATTCCCTGATTTAAATGCTTATGCAGGTTTTGAGTCGGACCAGAAGCTCAGAGTTTGTATAGCCACAGAAGAAATCCTAGGTCCGGTGAGAAATGGAGGGATTGCTTCAACCTACTATCACCTAGCGAAAGGACTGGCAGCACATGGGCATGAAGTACATGTGCTCTACTTAAAAGGTGAAACAGTTGAGAATGAAACACCTGAGTATTGGGTTGAGGAATATTCCAATTTTGGTGTTTCACTGCACTATTTGGTGCACACGGATGAAACAATAATTGGCCCCTCACAGGGTTGGCAGCGACGATATAGTGCGGCATACCGCTGGTTAATTGAACAGAGACGTTTTGATGTTATCCACACTTCCGAATGGCGAGGTGGATTAATTTATGCGTTGATGGTTAAGAAGTTGGGATTGGCGTTTAAAGATACATTATTTATTGTAAAGACATCGTCCCCGCACCTCTGGAATCGCCATTATCAAATGCAGCCATTGGTAAAAAGGGAGCTGTTACCAGCGAGTTTTGCTGAGCAGAAATGTGTTGAATTTGCCGATATGGTAATTGGTGGTAGCGCACATCTACTTTGCTTTATGCGCTATGTCGGCTATAAGCTGCCAACATCAACTTATGTTCAGCCAAATATTCTCGATTTTTCTGAAGTTCCCGTTGATGATAAACGCATTAATCGACAGCCTGGTGATGTAGTTCGCACTAACGAATTGACCTTCTTTGGTCGTTTGGAAATGCGGAAGGGATTGGAGCTCTTTTGTACCGCTCTGGATTTACTTGAGCGGACGGGGACTTGTCCTACCAGAGTTAATTTCCTAGGTAAATATGGTGAAGCCTTACCTAATCAAAACAATGAGAAGGTTGCGGACTATATTGAGCGAAAAGCATCTACTTGGAGTTTTGAAGTCAATTGCATCACAGATTATAACCAGCCGGAAGCTCTCTCGTTTTTATGTTCCAGGGATATGATAGCGGTAATGCCCTCCCTGATTGAAAACTCCACCATGGCAGTATATGAAACACTAGAGAATAATATTCCTTTTATTGCAACGCGAGTAGGGGGAACTCCAGAGCTTATCGCAAAAGAAGACCATGAAAGTTGTCTTATCGCACCCTACGCATTTGAGCTTGCGAAAAGGCTAGCAGAGGTACTGAAGAATGGGCATAAGATTGCGCATTCCAGTTTTGATAACAATTATAACCTTCAAGTTTGGTATGGTTTTCATGCCTACTTAGCAGATCTTTTTAAGCAGTATAGTGGCGCTGAAGCGATCACCAAGATTACAGGCTCTCCCACCTTAACAGCTTCTAATGAGATGGAGCTACCGACCCTAGAAGTGGTTGTTCTATTGCGGGATACTGAGAGTGTTATGGAGTTTTCTGAGGCACTTTTAGTTGATAGACCCGACTCCATCAAATTTTTATTAATTGATCCCTATCTTGAAAATATTGCTGAGAGAGCTTCTAACTTTCTATTGGAAGCCGGTCTCAATTGTAGTTTGGTGGATTTCATTGGATTTCCAGCAGGGATTGCACTGGCAAAAAGTCTTTCTGAAAGTACTCTAGATGCTTGCATTCTCTGTGATGGTACATCCTCTCGATTAGGTGGAAAATTTTGTGGTGAGTTACGCAAAACTCTTCAAATAAATCATGAATTCATAATCACTAGCTTTTTATCTCTACCTGAAAACAAGGTGGTAATGCCGATAGGTGGAGATATCGTCTCTGAGATCAGCTTTGGAAATGCAATAGGCACAAATATTATTTGTATCCCAAAACTGGTATCAAGCAAGGTGGGGTCAATACTCCCTTATGATATTCGCTACGGTTTGGTACAAGAATATATTTTAAGGGCGAACAAAGAATTTGGGTTTGAATTGATGGTTATTCCTGAGTGCCATCTTCGTAGTGATTACTATTTAGAGGAATTGGAAGAATCTCGAAATAACGCTAACTCTGTCTACCTTCGCTCAATGTCGTTGATTGAAAATGATAATATTGCCTATCGTAAACTAGCCCTTCTTCCTTCAGCTCAGCCTATTGGAGCTAAATTAAGACCAGCACTTTATCGGGATAAGAATCGTTTGGATGAGGAACCTGTGTGGCTTTTACATGCCGACCGGCCTCGTAAAATGAAAAATCGTAATCCGAGGGTAGTTGTTGGTTTGGACGAGAGAAATTCCCATTTGCTCTGTGTAGCCAAAGGTCCGGGAAATAGGCAATTAATTGTTAATGGCGAGCCCCAATCAATTTCTTTGGAGCTACAAGATAATGAACTTACTTTACATAGATTCCCAATTCCAGATAAATGGGAAGAAGGTGAAAAATTTAATATTAAGTTTCTGTTAGAAGATCAAGAAATGACTTACACCCGTTTTATACGGGTTATAAAACTATCTAAAAATGTATTTGCAGCTATCTCTGGAAGTCCAATACTTAATGAGGTAGCTGTTGAGGAGATATTTAACCAAAAATATACCTGGAGTTTCTTCTCTAAAACAGAAAATAACACACCTGAAAACATTCAAGGGATAGATACCGAAGATACCACTTTATATGGGCAAGATCACGCAGAGGTAGGAGAGTTTGTAGACAAGGATTATACAGTAGAAGGTAAGGATGAGCCTGAACATGATATTGCAAAAATTATCCATGAGCAGGGAAAAATCAATGAAACTGAATTTAAACCCAAGTTTAGTTTTCAGGCTGTGATTCAAAAATCAGGTACTACCTTGCAACGTATATTTAAGGGATATACTGGCTCACCTATTAAGGGGTCAATTCCACCACGAGAGCTTTTTGCACTCGATCCACGGGTTCTTGAGGGATGGGCATGGGATAGAAGCAATATAGCTAAAAATTTAGTGATTGTCTTAGAGGTAAACGGAAACATTGTAGCTGAAGCCACGGCGAATCGTTATGTGGAACGTTTCGGTACTCGAAACCCGAAACTAGCTTGGTATGGATTCCGGTTCTCATTAACACCTGAAATAAAGCAGGAAAACTCAGAGATTACCGTACGTGTTAAGGAAAATGGACTTGTCTTACGAAATGGTCGATTGCGTTATCTTAAACAAATGCTAGTTGCGATCTAAGGTGGCTTGAATAATGAAAGAGCTTCACGAGGATTTACGCCTTGAAGCTGTTCAGAAACCTAAACGTATATGCATCCTAACGGAGGATATGTTTGGTCCAATAAAAAATGGTGGCATTGGAACGGCTTACTTTCATTTGGCTGTTTTTCTACAGAGATCTGGTCACAAAGTCACCATCTGTTTCGTTAATGGTCTAGCAAAAAATCCTGTGAAAATGAAAATCACAAAAAATTTTTTTGCAAAACTTAATGTTGAATTTCATGGTGTTGCACCGCAGGCACTAGCTAAAACGACAATGGCTCGCACTATGGCAATGCCCTATGCAGCCTATGAGTGGCTCAAGAGAAATGATCGCTTTGATATTGTCCATGTTTCAGAATGGCGTGGAATGGGTTATATAGCATTACTTGCCAAGAGTCTTGGTATTGCATTCCAAGATATACATTTTGCTGTTAAAGGTTCTTCCCCAACACTCTGGTCTGCCGAAGGTAATCAACAATTCCTTAAAGAGGAACGGCAATTGGGGTGGGTATTTATGGAGCGTAGAAGTGCTGAGATGGCAGATACTCTGATCTGTGGGAGTCAGCATTTAGTCTGCTGGATGAAAAATAATAAATACCGCCTGCCTGAGCGCAGTTACTATTGGCCAAATGTATTTTTGGACGATCTATTACCTGATAATGAAGCCATAAAAAATAGTAACTTAGAGACAAAAGAATGGGTGTTTTTCGGGCGTCTTGAACCTCGTAAGGGGATTATTCTTTTTGTGAATGCATTAAACACTCTTGCTAAAAGAGGGGTTAGATTACCATCGATTACTTTTTTGGGAGGACACTCTTATCGATTTGATGCGCGAAAATTCATAGAGGAAAACCAGAAGCATTGGAGTACAGAAGTCTCATTTATAAGTGATTGTAATGCTATACAGGCTGTAGAGTATTTGAGTGGAGAAGGACGTTTGGCTGTGATCCCAGCTTTGTTAGAGAATTCCCCGATTTCTGTCTACGAATGCCTTGCAACTAAAGTACCATTTATTGCTGCTGATACTGGTGGTACTCGAGAGTTACTTGATGACGAAAATGGAAAAAAAATCCTCTTCAAGCCAAATCATATTGCTTTAGCGAGAAAGTTAGAATTACATGCAAAGAAACTGCCTGCGCCGGGTATAAAACACCAGAGGCTTAAGAAGTCGTTAGATGTATGGAATAAATGGCATGGCCAAGAGCATTCAATTATTAAAAACGCCCGATCTTCCAATAGACATGATCCCTTAGTTTCTATATGCGTAACTCATTTTGAGCGTCCAGACTTTCTCTACCAAGCGTTAAAAAGCATTGAAGATCAGACTTATAAGAACATAGAAGTTATTGTGGTTGATGATGGTAGCCATTCACAAGAAGCGCTACACGCGCTGGAAATTTTAGAAAGTCACTATCAGAAGAATGGCTGGCAGTTTGTATACCAGGAAAACCGATATGTAGGGGCTGCTAGAAATACTGCAGCACAAAATGCAAGCGGAGATTATCTACTTTTTTTTGACGATGACAATGTCATGATGCCGGAAATGGTAGATAAGTTGGTTAGCGCGGCAACTTTTGCAGATATTGATTGCCTGACTTGTAGCTCTATCCGATTCAGCGGCAAGGGGGCACCTAATACTCCAGAAGGTAAGCTCGGAACTCAAATTCGTTTTATGGGGCCAGCTAGAGCTTGGGCAACGAAAGTAAATATAGTCGGTGATGCGACGTGCCTGATAAAAGCTACTAAGTTTAGAGATCACGGAGGTTATACAGAGAGGTATAGAACAGGTAAGGATGATATTGAATTCTATAGCAAGCTAATTTTAGCAAAGGAAAATGTATCCTATTATCCTGATCCTTTATATTACTATCGCACCGGTGACAACTCTATGAAATTCAGAAATCACCTTCAAGAAGAAGGAGATTTCAGGCAAATAAGTCCTTACCTTGAAGGGCTCGACTCGGAAGAGAAAAGCCTCCTACTACTAAGAAAACAGCAAAAAGATGCCAAAAAAAATAGAGGGGGAAAATATAAGCCAGGGTTTTTAAAGCGAACGATTCGAAAGCTGCGTAAATTCGCTAGGGTGAAAGTTTGAAAGTAGTTAAGTACATTGAAAGTGCTAGTGAAACACGCTTCCCCCTTATTTGTATCTTCCGTGATGAATTGGATATTCTCCCGGCTTTTCTCGACCACTACCGGTCTTTAGGTGTGACATGTTTCCACCTAGTGGATACGGGAAGTAGCGATAACTCGGTAAGCTATCTACTGAAGCAGAATGATGTCCAGCTATACGAAGTTGATTGTGGCTACCCCCAGGCTAACGCAGGTGTAGATTGGGTTAACAGAGTTGCCCGGGACTACTGTCAGGGAAAATGGACTCTTGTGGTAGATGCTGATGAATTTCTCTGGTTACCTGAAATTTTAGGTAAAGCTTCACTGAAGGTTACGACTCAACTTATGCAGAGTGAATTAGCTTTTGCTCTATATACTCCACTAATAGATTTCTTTAGTGACAACCTTCAAGGGAATACATATGACATAAGAAATCTTTCTGAGTTAATGGAATCTACGCCTAACTATGTATCTTATAAAAACTTTAAGAAAAAAAGTATATTAGCTTTTCCTTTTTTTGAAATTCGCTCCAAAGCCAGAGCGCAAATATCTGGTATTTCTGATTACTTTGTTAAATCCTATAAAATTCCGCTGGTTTATTGGCGGACGGGTTTTCAATATTTACGTTCAACCCACTCATGTACGCCGGTTCCTCTCAGTAAAAATTGCGCTCATCTTCTCCATTTCAAATTCCGGTCCGGCTTTCAGCAAAGGCTTAGTCGGGAATTGCAGAACCCTGACCGGATGAATGCTGATGTATATCGCATTTCCAAGGCCATCATTAAAAATCAGATAACTATCCCTCAATACACATCGGATCTGCGCAAGATAGATGGATTCGGGGAAAGCGATTGGCTAACAAAGATGGATTTTGATACTGATTGGCAGAATGAAAATAAGTCCAAAAGCCACTATTTCGAACTGCTCACACAGCAAAAGATAGCCTCGGAGAGCTTTCTCGCCGATAACTTAAACCGTATAACCAAGTCTTTTAGTTGGCGACTGAGCCGGCCTTTACGCAGATTTCTGTTTCATCGGGGCATATTGCGACACGATCATTATCCAGAAAGGCTCGACCAGGATCATCCATTAGTGGATCAGACGATTGCCATCTATGAGTCATTTTGGTGGCTGGTTACGGGAATCTTTAGACTGCCTGTCGCAATCTATCGCGCCATTCTCTGGCATAAGTTGGGAGGACGTCGCCGGACCAGGTAGGGCTTTATACAAAAAAGGCCGGGGAGGTTTGTCCCTGGCCTTTTGTTTGCATCTCAGTTTGTGCCTGAGGTTAGTGTACCCAGTGGTGGCGTTCCATCTTCTCCTGTACCGCTTCTGCCGTAGGAGCGGGCATAGCGCTGATAGGCAGGCGTTCGTGGAAGAATGCCAAGCGTTCGCCAGCACCGACTTCGTTCATGGTTTCTGCCTCAAACACACGGCCATTAATTACCGTGTAGGTAATGTTTTCTGACAGGCGCAGGTTATCCAAGGGGTTGCCGTCAACCACGATCAGGTCAGCCAGCTTACCAGCTTCAATACTGCCGATATCACCGTCCATACCCAAGTAGCGGGCACCATCGATGGTACCGGCGCGGAAGGCTTCCCAGGGCGTAAAGCCGCCCTGCTCCATCATCCACATCTCCCAGTGGGCTCCAAGTCCTTCGCGCTGGCCGTGGGCGCCGATATGTACGGTGACACCTTCGTCGCGCAGCTGCTTGGCCTGACGGGCCACATTAAAGTGGTTGTAGTGGGCATCCGGCGCAGTCGGGCGACGGATAGAGCGGGGGTTAACGATAAAGTCCGGAGTAAAGCGGGTCAGGCGCTCGTTCTTCCATACCTCAGTGCGGTCATACCAGTACTCCTCACCCCAGAGACCGCCGTAGGCCACGACAAAGGTCGGTGTATAACCCACTTGGGTTTGGCTCCACAGTTGCTCCACATCGCCGTAGACATTGGCGATCGGCAGTGAGTGCTCGATACCGGTGTGCCCGTCCACAATCATGTTCATATTGTGCTGGTACTTACCGCCGCCCTCGGGCACTACCATAATGCCGGCTTCGCGGGCTGCCTGCAGCACTTGCTGGCGCTGGTCGCGGCGGGGCTGGTTGTAGCTCTTCACCGAAATGGCGCCCATTTCCTTGAGGCGGTTCACGTGGAACTGAGCGTCCTCCAGGGAGTTGATCTTGGCTTTGTAGCCTGGACCTTTGGCGCCATAGAGGATGGTGCCGGTGGAGAAAATACGCGGCCCAGTAATCAGGCCGGCCTTTTGCATTTCAGCGGCGGAGAAGATCTCGCTGCTGTCATTGGAGGGGTCGTGAATAGTAGTCACTCCAAATGCCAGGCTGGAGAACAGGTTCCAGTTCTGCTGCGGGATAATCTCTTCGCGACCCTGAGCACCGTGGGCATGAGCGTCAATAAGCCCCGGTAAAACGGTTTTGCCGGTGATATCGATACGGTTCGCTTCGGTGGGAATCTCCACTTCCGCTGCGGGTCCCACGGCGACAATACGGTTGCCCCGGAACAGAACCACACCATTGTCGATAATTTCACGGGTGTTTTCCGCATCGCGCATAGTGACAACCTTGCCGCCTGTGAGGGCAACGAGACCTGCGCGATTGTCGAAGGACTGTTCAAAGCTCAGGTCGATGCCTTCAGAAACTGGCTCTGGCAGTTCCTCCGGAGCGCCGGCGACAAATTCGAAGGCGTCCTTCAGTTCACGCTCGAACAGTTTGGGGCCGTGTGCCCAGCCCAAAGTGTCGCTATCGGCAGACCAATGCAGGTTTTCACCGGCGCGCTTGGATACCTGGGTGACTTTGACTGCTTTGCTATCGGGGCCGATAACCTCGGATTTGCCAGTATGCATAAAGGGCGCGACAAAGGCTTTGAAGTCCTGGGTGAAGGCAACCCACTTGCCGTCTGGAGACAGGCGGAAGGAAGTAATCTCAGCGCCGTGCAGGTGCTCGCGCTCATCCTTGCCTTCCAGGTTGGTGCTCTTCAGCACGCGCTTGCCGCCGTCAGCGTTTTGGTACTCGGAAAAGTAGATACGATCTTCGCTGGCGCCGAAATGAGGCTCATAGCCAGACTTCACGACCCGGCGCTGCCAGTCGCCGTCGGCGTCTGCCAGGTAAATGCCCGGTTCCAGGGAGTACTCGGGGCTGAGCAGATAGCCGCCGGTAAAGCGACGGTAGGCCACTGCGTCACCACTTGGAGAAAAGCTTGGTTCAACGTACAGGCCCGGCTGCTTGGTGATGTTTTTACCGCGACCGTTGCGAGCGGAAACTACCCTCACATGGCCCAGGTTTTGGTCGTCCCAAGAGACATAGGTGATCTCGCGACCATCGCGGGACCAGCTGGGATAGAACTCAAAGTGGTCGTCCTGGCGGGTCAGACGACGACGCTCACCACTGGCGACATCCTGAATATAAATCTTGCCCAATGCCTGGAAAGCGACCTGCTTGCCGTTGGGGGATTTCTGCGCCCAGCGAATCATCTTCACATCGAAGGTTTCCGGCGCTACGTCTACCGGGAAGCGCACCGCATCCGCTACCTGTTTCTCAACTTTCACATGGGCCGCAATCGGTGCGACGCTGTCGCCGTTGATGGAGATGCGCAGGAATTTACCGCCAGTCCAAACGACCAATGACTCACCATCGGGCATCCAGTCGTATTGAACGTAGTTGCCATGGGGGCCAAAGATTTCCTGCAGGTCGCGTTCGAGGCCGGAGTAAACCGGTGTTTCCAGTCCTGTGTCCAAATCTTTCAGGAACAGGGAGGTCTGGTTGTCCTGGCGGCGAATGAAGGCCAGTTTACTGCCATCCGGGGATGGTACAGGTGCCACTGCGCCACCGGGACCGGAGACAAAGGTCTCCTCTTCACCATCCTGGAGGTCATAGCGGTTGATGGCAAAAATTTCCTGGGTGGAGTTTTTGTTGTACTTCCACACGGTGCCGGGGGTGGTGTCGATGGAGTAATAGACATAGCGCCCATCCGGTGAGAAGGCCGGATCGGCAATATTTTTCTGGGCGATATCGCCACCGATACGCTCTTTCAGTTGGCGACCTTCACCCCCACCGTAGTGGTACATCCAGATTTCACCGGCGGGAATACTGCGGCCAGACATAAAGCCTTTACGCGCCACCAAGTACTGGCCATCGGGGCTCCAGTTGGGCGAGTGCAGCAAGTTTTCCTTCTCTGTCGTGAGCTGGCGAAGATTGTCGCCATTGCGATCCATCAACCAGATGTTGTCGGCGCCGTCACGGTCGCTGATAAATACGATGGTCTTGCCATCCGGGCTGAAGCGCGGCTGCATATTCCAGGCGATTTCATTGGTCAGGGCTACCGCCTCGCCGCCTGCTACCGGTACTGTGTAGATATCGCCGAGCATATCGAACAGGATGGTTTTGCCATCTGGGCTGATATCCAGGTTGCTCCAGGTGGTCTCGCGGGTGTCCAACTGGATCGGTTTGAATTCGTAGGGTGGCTTGTTGATATCCCAGGATTGGGCTTCCGCCTTTTCTACTTCCTTTTCTTTGGTAGCTTCGAGAGCGCTTTCGGCTTCTGCCACAGCACCCATCGGCAGGGTCAGTGCCAGGACAGCCAGAGCCAACAAATGGTGGCGCGGCTTGTTCTGCTTGGTGGTGTTCATTGAAATATCCCTCCGCCCGATTCTGTGTTTGGCGGCTATATTTGTTTTGTTGGGTTGAGTAACCGGTTGATTTCACAGGGGGTAAATTACCGGGATCAAAGCGGCGCAGCAATCTTAATGCGTTGAATACCTGGGCTCCGGGGCGAACTGTTGTTTGCTTGAGTAAACCGAGTCTAGTGGCCACAATGCACTCAAATTTTGTAGACGATTGGAATATCGACCCGTTATGACTATCGATGTTGTGATTTTGGCCGCCGGAAAAGGCACCCGCATGCACTCTGACCTGCCTAAAGTGCTGCATCCTATTGGCGGTATTCCCATGCTTGAGCGGGTAATTGATACCGCCATGTTGTTGGGAGAGGTGCAGATTACCGTGGTAATCGGGCATGGCGCAGACCTGATACGTGACCGCTTTGCTGATCGCGGTGTCAGGTTTGTGGAGCAGGAACAGCAATTGGGTACCGGGCATGCCGTGGCCCAGGCGGTGCCCCATTTCCGCGAGGGAGCTACCGTTTTGGTGCTCTATGGCGATGTGCCTCTGGTCAGGGCCGGCAGTTTGCAATCACTGCTATCGGCAGCGGATCACGGACCTGCCCTGCTGTCAGTTGAAATGGCAAATCCCGTCGGTTACGGGCGCATCGTGAGGGATAACAGCGGCTGTGTGCAGTCGATCGTTGAGGAAAAGGATGCCGATGCGGATACCCTGGCTATCCGTGAGGTTAATACCGGCATTTTGGCGACTCCTGGAGCACTGTTGGCCCGCTGGTTGCCGGAGTTGTCCAGTGACAATGCTCAAGGTGAGTACTACCTGACCGATATTATCGGTCGTTCGGTTAGTGAGGGTATTCCTGTAACGGGCGTAATTGCCAGTGATCCACTGGAAGTGGCGGGAGTAAATAGCCGTGCGCAGCAGGCACAGATGGAGCGCGCTTTGCAGCATAACCATGCGACCAGTCTTATGAATGCGGGGGTGACTTTATTGGACCCCATGCGTATAGATGTTCGCGGCAGCCTGGAGTGCGATACCGATGTCTCTATTGATATCAATTGCATTTTCGAAGGGACAGTTTCACTGGGTAAGGGGGTACAAATTGGACCTAATTGCCTGCTAAAAAACTGTCGTCTGGCAGATGGCACCAAGGTAGAGGCCAATTCCATTATCGAAGGCGCTGAGATTGGTGAGGCTTGCACTATTGGTCCCTTTGCACGTTTGCGTCCGGGCACAGAGCTGGCCACCGGTGCCAAGGTGGGTAACTTTGTCGAAACCAAAAAAGCCAAAATTGGTGAGGGCAGTAAGGTTAACCATCTCTCTTATGTCGGTGATGCCCTGGTGGGCGAAGCGGTCAATATCGGTGCTGGCACCATTACCTGTAATTACGACGGTGTGAACAAGTCCCTGACCGAGATCGGCGACAATGCCTTTATAGGTTCTAACACAGCTCTGGTAGCCCCAGTAACTGTGGGCGCCGGAGCCACAGTGGGTGCTGGCTCCACCATTACCCAGGCTGTGGGGAGCAAAGAGTTGGCGGTAGCGCGCAGCAAGCAGCGCAATATTACCGGCTGGCAGCGCCCTACCAAGAAAAGCTAAATAACCCTTACCGTAATTGGGTTGCCCTTCGGAAACTATAATTCCGGCGGGCATTCCCTCTCTACAACTGTTGATAGCCACCCTATCCATTAAACTTGCGCTTCGGGAACAAAAGGAATGGCCCGATGCACAAGCCCAGATTACAGCTGCTTGCCAGTTTTGATATTGCTTCGCTGCAATATTTGGATGAACAGGGACAGACGACCCAAGCCCTACCGGAATTTGCCACCCCGGATACCCTGATTGCTTACTACCGCCAGATGACGTTGGCTCGTATGGTGGATGATCGCGCGGTAAAAATGCAGCGTACCGGTCAACTTGGCACCTATCCCTCCAGCCTCGGCCAGGAAGCTATTGGTGTTGGTCTCGCAGCCGCCATGGCCAAAGAGGATATCTACTGCCCCAATTACCGGGAGACAGGCGCTCTTCTGGAGCGGGGCGTTACTATCGAGGAGATCTACGCAATCTGGGGGGGCGATGAGCGGGGGCAGAACTTTCGCCATAGCCGCGAAGATTTGCCCTTGAGTGTGCCTATAGCCACCCAGATGCTGCACGGTGCCGGTGTAGCCTTTGCCCTGAAATATAAACATGAGCATTTCGGTGACCCCATGCGCGTCGCTGTTTCGACCGGCGGCGATGGATCTACTTCGCGGGGAGACTTTTACGAGGCGATAAACCTGGCTGGGGACTGGCACCTGCCTTTGGTGATCGTTATCAACAACAATCAATGGGCCATTTCCCTACCGCGAGATGAGCAAACGGCCTGTAAGACTCTGGCACAGAAGGCTATTGCCGCCGGCATACCCGGCTTGCAGGTAGACGGCAACGATGTGATTGCCGTTCGTGAGGCGGTGGGTGATGCCGTGGAGCGGGCGCGCAGTGGTGCTGGCCCAGCTCTGATCGAGGCGATTAGCTATCGCCTGTGTGACCACACCACCGCCGATGATGCCAGTCGCTACCAGCCCAAAAAAGATGTCAGTGAAGCCTGGTCCCGAGAGCCTTTGCGGCGCCTGCGATCCTACCTGGAAAACTGCGGTGCCTGGGATGATGCGCAGGAAGAAGAGATGCAACGGGAGCTGACACAGAAGCTGGAGAGAGCGGTCCACATCTACCGGGAAACCCCCAGAGATGCCGCCACAGCAATATTCGATCACCTCTATGCAAAGTTGCCGGAGCCTTTTCTGGAGCAGTATCAACAGTTGCAGGGAGATAGCTAATGGCTGAGATAACTTTGGTCGAGGCTGTCACCCAGGCTCTGGCTTACGAGATGCAAGCAGACCCGATGGTGGTTCTATTTGGTGAAGATGTTGGTCTGAACGGTGGCGTATTTCGCTCAACTGAGGGGTTGCAGGCCAGGTTTGGCCGGGACCGGGTGATGGACACCCCCTTAGCCGAGACCATGATTGCCGGAATGGCTGTCGGTATGGCGGTGCAGGGCCTGCGACCGGTGGCTGAATTCCAGTTTATGGGTTTTATCTATCCCGGTCTCGATCAGATCCTCAGCCACGCCTCGCGCTATCGCAATCGCACTCGCGGCCGCCTCTTCTGCCCGATTGTCTATCGGGCCCCCTATGGAGGTGGAATCCATGCACCGGAGCATCACTCTGAGAGCACCGAGGCCCTGTTCGCCCATATTCCAGGTCTGCGCCTTGTGGTGCCCTCCTCTCCTGCACGGGCTTACGGTTTACTGTTGGCGGCAATTAGAGACCCGGACCCGGTAATTTTCCTGGAACCCAAACGTATTTACCGAGCCGTTCGCCAGGAAGTGCCCGACACTGGCGAGGCTCTGCCACTGGATCGCGCCTTTGTGTTGCGGGAGGGCCGCGATATAACGCTTATCGCTTGGGGCGCTTCCCTCAAAGAGACCCTGCAAGCCGCAGAGCAGCTCGCAGAGGAAGGGGTAGAGGCTGAGGTTATCGACCCGGCCACCCTGAAACCCCTGGATATCCACACGGTAATAGACTCCCTGGAGAAAACCGGGTGCTGTGTCGTTGTGCACGAGGCGGCCAGGTTCTGTGGCCTGGGTGCCGAGGTGATCGCACAGATTAATGAGTATGCCTTCGATCTTTTAAAGGCACCGGTACAGAGGGTGACCGGTTTCGATACAGTGATGCCCTACTATCAACTGGAGGATGAGTATCTACCCGGAGTGCCGCGTATTTTGTCGGCCGTACAGGAAGTGCTGGACTACGCCAACGGAGGGCCACAATGAAGACTTTTACCCTTCCGGATCTCGGTGAAGGTCTGCCCGATGCGGTAGTGCGGGAGTGGCATGTCAGAGAGGGAGATACCATAGCTGCCCATGAAACTCTGGTGACAGTGGAAACCGCTAAGGCCTTGGTGGAAGTGCCGGCTCCTTGGGGCGGCACTATTGAGAAGCTATTTGCGGCAGTGGATGAGACCGTGAATGTTGGCGATCCCCTGGTGGGATTTATGGCCGAGGGAGAAGTCGCAGATGAAAGCCCGCCCACTCAAGCTGAAGAATCGGAACAAGAGACTAGTCCTCGGGCCGACAGCGGTACGGTGGTGGGAAAAATAGAGCAAGGGCAAGGTGTATTGGGGGCTGAGCGGGGGCCGGAGGTGGGCTTAAAGCGCCTGGCCACCCCGAGAGTACGGGCCCTGGCCAGGCGTTTGGGGGTAGATTTACAGTCAATATCACCAGCGGGTGCACTGGTAACGGAAGCCCAGGTACTTACTGCGGTGGGGCCGGGAACAAAGCCCAAAACTGTGGCGAAGGGGCAGCATCCATCACCTGCCCGCGCTTCTGCCGTACAAACTACAGCCGTTGCACCCCAATTCGATTTTGAGTCCGAAGTCATGACGCCTGCACGTCGCGCAATGGGTTTGTCCATGAGCCGAGCGCGGGATGAGGTAAAGCAGATAACGCTGTGTGACGATGCGGATATTTCCAACTGGTGGGGTAGTGCTCCGGCGCTGCTGCGATTGATTCGTGCAGTACAGGAAGCTTGTGAGGCGGAACCTACCCTCAATGCTCTGTATCAGGATGAGAAGCTGGCGCCACAGGGCAGTATCAATATTGGTTTGGCAGTGGACTCTCCACGAGGGCTCTATGTGCCGGTACTCAGGGATGTCGCCCAGCGTACTGATGAAGATCTGCTCCAGCAAGTGGCGGACTTTAAACACCAGGCCCGCGAGACCGGGATCGCCCAGCGAGACCTTCAGGGGGCAAGCATACTTCTCTCCAACTTCGGCTCCATAGCCGGTCGTTATGCCACTCCGGTAGTCATGCCGCCCACTGTTGCCATTGTCGGTGCCGGGCGGGTGTGCCAGGGAGTTGTGGTGGTCAATCGATGGCCGGCACTTCGCCCCCTACTCCCTCTCTCCATCAGTGCCGATCATCGGGCCGTTACCGGTGGAGAGTTGGCGCGCTTTCTTCAGACAATGTTGGAAACTTTGTCTCTCTAGCAGACAGTCTGAGTGAGCCCTATACCGGTATCTAATCTGTTGAGTAATGGTTATTGATAAAAGTTGTGGGAACTTTAGTTTCGTTTTGTTATCTTTAAGTTTCGAAATGAAACTTATATGCCTATGTCCAAACGCAACACTCAACAGCGCCGCCACGGTATTCTCCACTTGCTAAATGAAGTAGGAGAGACCACTGTCGAGCAATTGGCGCGGCAGTTCGGAACTTCGGAAGTTACGATTCGAAAGGATCTGACGGCAATGGAAAATCATGGCTTGTTGCTGCGCCGCCACGGTGGTGCTATCCCAGTGCCGAGGGAGTTGGTCAATGAAGAAGGGCCCTCGGGGAGCAAGCGGGCCATTGGTCGAGCCGCTGCTGAGCTGATACCGGATCACCATCGAATTGTGATCGATTACGGTCGCACCACGGCGGCAATGATTCCTGAGCTTGAAAGCAAGCGCGGCCTAGTGGTGATGACTAACTCGCTGCATGTGGCCAATGCACTGCGCGAACTTGAAAACGAACCGACGCTGTTGATGACCGGAGGCACCTGGGACCCACACTTTGAGGCCTTCCAGGGGCAGGTTGCAGAACAGGTACTGAGGGGATACGACTTCGATCGCGCTTTTATTGGTGCCGATGGAATCGATTTGCAACGCGGTACCTGTACATTTAATGAGCAAATTGGCCTCTCCCGCGTAATGGCGGAAGTTGCGCGGGAAGTGGTTGTACTGGCGGAGTCCAGTAAAGTGGGGAAGCGGATTCCCAATCTGGAATTGTCATGGGAGCAGATCGATATCCTGGTAACTGATGATGGCCTGGCGGACGCCGTGGGCCAAAAACTGGAACAGCTGGGTATCCAGCTCATTTGTGCCGCTGAAGACAGGAGCGGAGGCGCTCAGCCTGAAATGTTAATGGGCGGCGAGACTCCCGGGTTAATGAGGAAATAATTATGTGCGGAATCGTAGGTGCGCTGGCACAGCGCAATGTGACGGGGATTCTTCTGGAAGGGCTGCGCCGCTTGGAGTACCGCGGTTACGACTCAGCCGGAGTCTGCTTAAGTAGTGGAGATGGCCAGCTGCAATTGCGCAAAAGCCTGGGCAAGGTCGCAGATTTGGAAGCCAAATTAAGTGAGGAAAGCGCCGAGGGCCATATTGGCATTGCCCATACCCGTTGGGCTACCCACGGTGTTCCCTCCGATGAAAATGCCCATCCCCATCTGTCAGGCCATATCGCTCTGGTTCACAACGGCATTATCGAAAACCATCAGGAATTGCGTTCAGAGCTTCAGGGAAAAGGCTATGAGTTTGAGTCTGAAACCGATACTGAAGTTGTGGTTCACCTTATTCACTCATTAAGTTCTGAGGGCCGCAGCCTGGTCGACTCTGTGACTGAAGCCACGCATATTCTTGAAGGTGCTTACGCCCTCGCGGTTGTTAGTCATGAAGAGCCAGAAGTTTTGGCCTGTGCCCGCTCTGGTAGTCCCCTGGTCCTGGGGGTGGGTATTGAAGAGAACTTTATTGCCTCTGACCCTATGGCCCTGCGCCAGGTGACTGATCGCTTTATATTCCTCGAAGAGGGCGATGTGGCGGAAGTGCGTCGCGGTGGCATCGCAGTTCGAGACAAGTTGGGAGAGGAAGTCAGTCGCCCGGTGCACAAGTTGACCGGCGGTCATGAAGCTACCGATAAAGGGCGCTACCGCCACTTTATGCAGAAAGAGATTTTCGAGCAGCCCCAGGTGGTCGCAGCCACTCTGGCGGGCCGTATCGGTGAGCGCTCGGTGTTGGCCCAGGCCCTTGGTGCCCGCGCCCAGGAGATTTTGCCCAAGGTGCAGCAGGTACAGATAGTAGCCTGTGGCACCAGTTACCATGCGGGAATGGTAGCCCGCTATTGGCTGGAGGACTGGGCCGGTATTCCCTGCTCGGTGGAGGTGGCCAGTGAACTGCGCTACCGCAAGAAAGTGGTGCGCCCGGGAACCCTGTTTGTGAGTATTTCCCAATCCGGGGAAACGGCCGATACCCTCGCCGCCCTGCGCCAGGGCAAGGACCTGGGCTACCTGGCCTCCATGACCATCTGCAATGTGCCCAATAGCTCATTGGTGCGAGAATCTGAGCTATCGCTAATGACTGAGGCGGGCCCTGAGATTGGTGTGGCCTCAACCAAGGCCTTTACGACCCAATTGGTAGCATTACAACTGTTCTGTATCGCCCTCGCCAAGGTCAACGGCCTGTCGGCGGAGCGTGAAGCTGAACTGGTCAGCGCCTTGCACCAGTTACCTGAGCTAATGGAGAGTTTTACCGGTCTGGATAAGGTGGTTAAAAACACCAGCAAGGCCTTTGCAGAGAAGAACCACGCGCTTTTCTTGGGGCGTGGTGTCGAATTCCCCATTGCTCTGGAAGGCGCTCTAAAATTGAAGGAAATTTCCTATATCCACGCAGAGGCCTATCCTGCCGGTGAATTGAAGCACGGCCCCCTGGCACTGGTGGACGGCGATATGCCCGTGGTTGTCGTTGCCCCCAATGATGAGCTGCTGGAAAAACTCAAATCCAATTTACAGGAAGTGCGTGCGCGGGGTGGGCAACTGTTTGTTTTCGCTAGCCCCAAGGCCGGATTTACCAGTGAAGAAGGTGTTACCGTGGTGGAAGTTCCAGATTCCCCAGAGAGTCTGGCGCCGATTCTCTACACCGTGCCGCTGCAGCTATTGAGTTACCATGTGGCGTTGCTAAAAGGTACTGATGTGGATCAACCCAGAAACCTGGCTAAATCAGTCACGGTTGAATAACCGTTCACCTGCCGCAAAAGGTTTATGCACAAGCGAGTAAAGCTGTGTGAATTTATTACCTCTGATAGCGTCACCCTGCGCTATCTGGAGGCCGGCAACGGCCCCATATTATTGATGCTACACGGCTGGTCCCAGGGGGCGGTGTTGTATAAACATCAGCTCGCTGGGCTCAGCGATCAGTTTCGTGTGATCGCGCTGGATATGCGTGGTCACGGTCAGTCTGACAAGCCCAATCATGGCTATCGAATTTCCCGCCTCGCCAAGGACTTGCAGGAGCTGATCTCAAGTCTGCAACAGGAACCCCTTCATTTACTCGGCCACTCCGCCGGCTGCTCGGTGATATGGAGCTACCTGGAAATGTTTGGTGGGGATAGGGTCAGTGCACTAGTGCTAATCGATGAACCCCCCTGTCTACTGGCTGATCCCGCCTGGAGTGAAGCGGAGCGATTGGCCGCTGGAGGCATACTGACCCCGGAGAGCCTCTTCCAGTTTGTGGATAACTTGGTTGGAAAAAAAGGTGTTGAGGCCACTCGCCAAATTCTTATGTCTATGGTCACGCCTTTAATGGGGAAAACCCAACGGGATGAGCTGGTTGCGGTTAACCTGCAGTGTCCCCGTCGCTGGGCTGCAAAGCTTTTTGTGGATAACGTAACAAAGGACTGGCGGGATTTTATCCCCAGGATTGATAAGCCGACGCTAGTGGCTTTCGGTCGTGCCAGTCCACACCCAATAGAGTGCCAGCAGTGGATTCACCAGCAAGTTGCGGGTTCCAAACTTGAGATCTTTGATGTGGCGGAAGGAGGAAGCCATTTCCTGTTTCTGGAAGCAGCACAAAGATTTAATGCCCTGGTGAGTAAATTTCTTCTCAAGTTTTCCACAGATCGCCATTTCCCCGTGCCCTAGTTCAGCTTTGTGGATAACTGTGGATAGAGTTATCCATAGACACTGGAATTTAAAAAAATAATTGAAACAGCTTCTGCGAGAAGGCAGTTTTTCCTGTGGATATTCCTTTTTAAGATACCTTCACACTAATTACCCCATTTGGAAAAGGATAAAACTGATGATGAAGGCCGTCGGTTATCAACAGTCTCTGCTAAGCAGTGATAAAGAAGCGCTACAGGATATAACCCTCCCCATACCGCAAGTCTCCGGCCGGGATCTGCTGGTAGAAGTACAGGCCGTTTCAGTTAACCCGGTAGATACTAAAGTGAGGCAGCGGGCCAGCCCGGATAGCGGTCAGTGGAAAGTACTTGGCTGGGATGCTGTGGGCATAGTGAAAGCGGTAGGCCCGGAAGCGGGACTCTTTAAGGTTGGCGATCGGGTCTGGTATGCAGGCGACATCTCCCGCTCGGGCAGCAATGCCCAGTACCAGCTGGTGGATGAGAGAATCGTTGGTACTGCCCCCAAGACGGTTGGCTGTGCCGAGGCGGCGGCGCTGCCCCTCACTGCGATTACCGCTTGGGAAATGCTATTCGACCGCCTCCAAGTAGCGGTGGGTAAAGGGGCAAACAACAAGTCACTGCTGATCATTGGTGCCGCTGGTGGCGTGGGTTCGATTATGGTCCAATTGGCCCGTCGTCTGACCAATTTGACTGTGATAGGCACTGCCTCCCGCCCCGAAACCAAAAGCTGGCTTGAAGAGCTTGGAAGCCACCATGTGATCAATCATCGTGAGTCTCTTAGCGAGCAGTTAAGCCGCGAGGGCATCGATGGCGTCGACTATGTCGTTAGTCTCACTAATACCGAAGAGCACTTGGCGGAAATTATCAAAAGTATCAGACCTCAAGGGAAGTTTGGTTTGATTGACGACCCCGCCTCCTTGGATGTTATGGCACTGAAGCAGAAGAGTGTGTCTCTGCACTGGGAGTTTATGTTTACTCGCGCGCTGTTTTCTACCGAGGATATGGTTGCCCAGCATGTTCTGTTGAATGAACTTGCGGAATTAATTGATCAGGGATTAATTAAAACCACTATGGGGCAGAATTTTGGGAAAATAAACGCAAATAATCTTTTAAAAGCGCATCAGCTTATCGAATCCCAGGCTGCAAAAGGAAAGATAGTCCTGGAAGGTTTTTGATAGAGTAAACTCGCTCCTACTCAGAGTCATATCTATGACATCTGGGTGGGAATTTACTTTGAGTAAGCAGTCCTAATTATTCGATAAAAGAAACTAAGTGCAAGATACTTATTTTTCATTATTTGGCAGTAAATTTTTGCTTATATTTCTACAGGGCGAAAATAAACTGATAGAAAAGACATCAAAGTCACTTTTATATTTTTCCGCATTATGCAGTCACCATTTTATTAAGTTATTAATCCTCGCATAGAAAATAAAAGTCATGCTATAACCATGCCTCGGCATTTTTCAAAGATGAGAGGGCCGCTAGGTGGCTACGACAGAAAAAAATAAAACAAAAACCGGTATTGATGCTGCTGTTATGAATGGCGACATCAATATGTTGCTTGGCGAGCCAACCCAGCCGCCAGAACAAGTTCGTGAAGAGCGCAAGAGAAAGCTGACGGCGGCTTTTCGGCTGTTTGGAAAATTTGGTTTTGATGAAGGCGTAGCCGGTCATATCACTGTCCGTGACCCGGAATATGACGATCATTTTTGGGTCAACCCCATGGGGGTTTCCTTTAAACAGATGACGATGTCACAACTGTTGCTGGTCAATCATCAAGGAGAGGTGGTTGAGGGGGATGGTTACCTTAATGGCGCAGCCTTTACTATTCATTCTCACATCCATAAAACCCGCCCGGATGTGATAGCCGCTGCGCACGCTCATTCCCTTTATGGGAAAAGTTGGTCTACTCTCGGGCGCCTTCTGGATCCCATTACCCAGGATGCTTGTGCCTTTTATCAGGACCACGGTTTGTTGGATACTTTTTCCGGCGTGGTATTGGAAATGGGAGAAGGTGCGGCCCTTGCTAAAGCCTTGGGTAACCACAAAGCACTGATATTGCAGAATCACGGCTTACTGACGGTGGGTAAATCCGTCGATGAAGCTGCCTGGTGGTATATCACTATGGAAAAAAGCTGCCAGGCTCAGTTACTGGCGCAAGCAGCTGGGCAGCCTATTTTGATCGATCCAGAGGTGGCAATACGAACCCGGGCGGTTGTGGGAACTGAACTGGCGGGATTATTTAGCTTTCAGCCTCTTTACAATGTAATTGCAAAAGAACAGCCGGATATGTTTGAGTAAAGAAACTCCAAAACTCTGCCAAATTTGCAGAGTAATTTTTTGGAGCGCTGCAAAGCGCCGGCACTTTTTCTCAGAATTTATTCCCTGTTTTCTATTCTCGCATAAACTTCCTGATATTGAGTGAACAGCACTAGGGAGCCTCTGAATAACTCCATGATACCTCTGCAAGCCCCGAAGGGCGGGCCTTGAAGGCCACATCTGCTGCGTTGCAGCTCTTGCAAAGGGCTACGGCCATTCGCGGCGAGCTGCGCCTAACATCTGCAGCCTTCAAGACCCGCAGAGGCATTACGGAGTTATTCAGAGGCTCCCTAGTTACTCGATAGAGATCTATTTCAATAAGGCGTCACAGGGAACTGTAGCGAGTAATGCACTATCTGGTTATTGCGCTGGTGCTGTTGTTAGTTGTGGCCATTACCCTGGTTATTGCGCGCCTGTTGCCTTTACCTATTCCACTGCCTCTATTGCAAATTGCTGCGGGAGCAATACTGGGTAGCTTTTTGGGAATAGAAATACCCCTCGAGCCAGAAATTTTTTTCCTGCTGTTTGTTCCGCCCTTATTGTTTATTGCCGGTTGGCGAATACCGAAAGGCGCTCTGTTTCGAGATATCGGTGCCATTGTTACCTTGGCTATTGGATTGGTGCTTTTTACCGTTGTGGGTATGGGGTATTTTATTTCCTGGTTGGTGCCTGTCATGCCACTGGCGGTGGCTTTTGCAGTAGCGGCAATTTTGGCACCGACCGATCCTGTGGCGGTATCGGTGGTCCACGGTGGAACGTCTATGCCACCACGGCTGGAGCATATCCTCGCCGGAGAGTCCCTGTTTAATGATGCCTCGGGATTGGATATTTTCCGTTTTGCAGTGATTGCCGCCCTCACCGGGACCTTTTCATTTCCCCATGCACTGGCTGGTTTTTTCTGGGTCGCTATCGGCGGTGTGGTTATAGGCGCTGGAGCAGCATTTGCCTGTGGGTATATTTTGCGCCTGCTGGTCAGAGTTGGCGGTGAGGACACTACTGTACAAGTTCTAGTGAGCTTATTAGTGCCCTTTGCGGCTTATATCGCCGCCCATACTTTACAGGTATCGGGTATTTTGGCGGCTGCCAGTGCTGGAATTGCGACTCACTATACCACCTTACACGGCGCGGAAATGTCGACTACACGGATGGACCGCCGTGCAGTATGGAAAACAGTACAAGCAGTTCTTGACGGTATTATTTTTGTTCTGTTGGGAGAGCAATTGGTTCGAATTACCGGAGCGGATTTCTCCGGCGCGCGTCACACTGGTGACTTAACAATTATTTTTTATGTCCTGGCAATATTTGTTGTACTACTTCTCCTGAGATTTGTGTGGGTATGGGTCTCCCTATATCTCTCACGTTTTGGGCAGAAAGTAGAATCTTTTGGTACCCATTTTTTATTGGTTAGCGTGTTGACCATCGCCGGGGTAAGAGGGGCGATTACATTGGCGGGAGCCTTTTCCCTTCCCCTCGCTATGACAGATGGAAAGCCGTTGCCCGGCCGTGATTTAGCCCTGATTATTGCAATGGGCGTTATCTTGCTTTCCTTATTGCTGGCAAGTTTTTTATTGCCTGTTCTACTGCGCCGTTTACCCGAAGCCCCCAATTTTGCCGCTATCGGTGATGAAAAAGGTGCGCGAATATCTGCTGCCACAGCGGCAGTGAATCAGCTGATGAATATGCGTCATGATATTGATCGAGGTGAAAAAGATCGCGATCTCGCTTTTGAGGCGGTGGATCACCTTTTAGCTATTTATCGGCGGCGCATAACCCTAGGAGAAGATGAAAGCGAGGATATTATCTGGATGCGTTCCAGGGTTGAGCGTCATTATCACCTTGCCGCACTTTCTGCTGAGCGCGAACAACTGTTGGAATTGCGTGTCTCCAGGAAGATTGATGATGAACTCCACCGCAAATTGGTTTTGGAGGTTGATCTGGTAGAGGCGAGCTTAATTAACAAAGAATAAATTTTCTCTTGTAATAGACACGCTTAAATTGGTGAAAACTTGATATGGAGTTTGTAGAGCTGTGTTCAGTTAATGGGGTTTCCCTTTTTCAGAAAAGAAAAATAGACAGTCCCCAGCGCGAGCCCCTGGGTAATTACTCAATCCCCTATCCCGCCAAGCAGGTGCAGTTCCGGGAGTTTAGTGAGGGACAGCGTTTTGATTGGCACTGTGCCCCGCAGGCGCAGTTTATTCTTTATCTTGAAGGCAGGGTGAAGCTCACAACCAGCTCCGGTGAACAATATATCTTTGCTCCCGGAGATATCTTATTAGCCAATGATTTACACGGAAAGGGGCATATCAGCGAGAGTCTGAGTCCTGGAAGGGCTGCCATTGTCGTGCTTAATGACAACCCCTAGGGCCAATAACCGGCTTACTGTTTTTCCATCTCGGGCTTGGCTTCTTCCCAGTAGTGATCCAGATGCAGGTCCTTGTCGCGCCGGTCTTGTTGTAACGCCTGTAGTAGCTGCTCGCGATAGATTCGGCTTTGTGCAATATGCTGGGACTCATCGCGCCAGTAGGGGAAAAGTGCCTCCAGCATACGCTGGTCGTGTTGCTTGAATTTCAAGGCGGCGCGGCGCGCCTGTATGGGACTGAGTCCCAATAGTTCCAGCGCCTTTTCGCCGATGGTCAGGGCCGAGTCCACGGTCTCGCGGAAGATATAGCGGACCCCGGCTTCCATCAAAGCATACTGGTGCATACGGTTGCGGGCCCGGGCGAGGATGGTCACATTGGGGAAGTGTTTTTGCAGCTGGGCCACAATTTCCAAACAGGCGGCCTGGTCGCTCAAGGTCAGGATAACCAGCTTTGCATTTTGGGCTCCGGCGGCGCGCAGCAGATCCTCTCGCGAGGCATCCCCGTAGTAAGCTTTGATACCATAGCGGCGCACCAGGTCCAGTTGTTCTGCATTGCGTTCGAGTAAAGTGGTATTGAAACCGCAGGCATTTAGAAGTCGCCCGGCGATCTGCCCGAAGCGTCCGTAGCCAATAATGATTACAGGTGAGCCCGAATCCACAGGCGGTGATGTATCTATGTTGGCGGGAACCTCTGGGCCGGTGACAAACCGCGGCTGGATAAACTGTTCGTAGATCAGCAGCAGCACTGGTGTCAGGGCCATGGTCAGAGCAATTTGAGCTACTAACAGATTGCCGATGTCCGCACTCAGGACCTGAAGCTGGGTAGAAAACGCTACCAATACAAAACCGAATTCACCGGCTTGCGCCAATGACAGCGCGAACAACCAATCCTCGCCCTTTGACATTCGCAAGGTGCGCGCCAGGGCAAACAGCACGGTAAATTTTACCAGCACCAACGCCAATGCTAATCCGATTAGCACCAGCGGGTTGTCCGCGATCAGGGAGAAATTCAGGCTGGCACCCACGGCGATAAAGAAGAGACCCAACAGCAGGCCCTTAAAAGGCTGTATATCCGCTTCCAGCTCATGGCGGAACTCGCTCTCGGCCAGCAGTACCCCGGCGAGGAAAGTACCCAGTGCCGGCGATAGGTCCAGCCAGGTCATTACCGCAGCTGCGGCAAATACGATCAGTAGCGCGCTCACGGTAAACAGTTCGCGAACTTGGCTGCCCGCCATTAGACGCAGCAAGGGACCGAGCAGGTAACGTCCGGCGAAAATAAAAGCCAGCATGGTGCCGATAACTGCCGATGCGTAATACCAACCACTCAAGCCACTTTCATGGGGGCTGGCAGCGGTACCTGCCAGCAGTGGCAATAGCGCGAGGATGGGAATAACAGCGATATCCTGGAACAAAAGTACCGCAAATGCAGCGCGCCCGCCCTGGCTTTTCAGCAGGCCCTTTTCACTGAGGGATTGCAATACGATCGCAGTTGAGGACAGTGCCAGGATCAGCCCGATAGCCACCGAAGAGCGCCAATCCATCTCGGAAAAGGCGAGAACCAATCCAGCGATGGCCGCAGCGGAAAACAGTAGTTGGGCACTACCGGTGCCTAGGATAGCACCGCGCATTTTCCACAACTTCTTCGGCTGCAGTTCCAAGCCGATCAGGAACAGCATGAGTGCAACACCAAACTCGGCAACGTGCATTTCATCGCTGGCATCGCCGACTAAGCCTAGGGCACTTGGGCCTATGGCCACACCGGCGAGTAAGTAACCGAGGACTGAGCCCAGGCCCAGGCGGGTGGCAATGGGTACCGCAATCACTGCGGCAGCCATGAAAATTACTGCCTCAATAAGGAAGCCGGAGTGTTCCATTTAATCGTTATCGCTATTTGGCTGTCGGTTGTTGGGGCTCGTCGCGTTCGGGCTCAGAAAACTCCCGGCTGCGACGAATCAATGGCGCTATGGTAGAGCCCTGTACGACGATAGAAAAGAGCACCACGCCATAGGTCATGACCACCCACAGGTAGCGAAGGTCCTGCCCTTGGACGAAGGCACTGCCGGCGGGAATCGACATCGCCAGCGCTAATGCCAAGCCACCTTTCAGCCCTCCCCATATCAAAATCCGGTTGGTATAGGGGTGGTACTTGCGGCGACTTTTTAAATACAGGAAGGGTATGCCGACAGCGAAAACCCGGGCGGTAAGAACAATGACAATGCCCACTGCCATCAGCAGGTAGTCGGAGGGGCGCAGGTCGATAGTAATCAGGAACAGGCCCACCAGCAGGAAGAGCAAACCGTTGAGGAAGTCCTCGGTGATGCTCCAGAAATTATCCAGCTCGTGTTGGCTCACCCGGGAAAAGCCGCGCTCGCGGGTAAAGTTGCCAATAATAATGCCACTGACCACCATTGCCAGGGCGCCGGAGACTCCGAGTACATTGGCCAGGGAAAAACCGGCGGTGGGGATAACCATGGTCAGCATCAATTCCAGGCTGTGATCATTGGTACAACAAATGGCCCAGTGGAAAACGCCACCAATGATCAGTCCCAATAATATGCCCCCCAGTGCCTCGATGGCGAATAGCTCAGCCACTGCTGGTACCGTGGGTTGGCCGCCTTCGAAAGCGAGTGCGTAAATCACCGCGAAGATCACGATACCGAAGCCATCGTTAAACAGGGACTCACCTTCAACCTGAATGGAAACCTGCTCAGGGGCTTTCAGGTTTTTCATAATTGCCAGTACGGCGATAGGGTCGGTGGGAGAGATCAATGCACCAAATAACAGGCAGTAAACAAAAGCTACCGGCATATTGATCAGCATCAGGAACCAGTAAAGAAGGGCCCCGACCACAAAGGTGGAAATGAGGGTACCGACAATGGCGAGAAGACCGATCTCCAGTTTTTGGTTGCGCAGTTCCAACAGATCGATATGTAAACTGCCGGCAAAAAGCAGAAACCCGAGCATTCCCTTGAGCAGAATATCCTCAAGGTTGAGCAGCGGCAGAAGCTGATCTGCCCAGGTGCGCAACTCTACCACCCCCAACTTGCCGAGGGCGGTGACCAATAGTGATAGGGCCAGGGCTCCGGCGGTAATAGCGATCGTGGTTTGGGCGCGCAATACGTATTGGTTCAAGAAGCCCAGAAAAACTGATACGGCGGCAAGAAAACAAAAGGTGTAATAAACTTCCATGCCGTGTGTGGACTCCAGCGCTGAAATATTCTCGGATGGTTTAATGCCATTTTGGGGAGCGCCCCGGCGGCAATTTATATGATGGTGAGTGTGCCGTTATTGTAGTCGTGCAGAGGCTGCTCGATTTCCCTTGGAGTGGATCTAGGGCAACAGGATTACACCGGGGCGGGCCGCGCGGGCACAAGCGGCCAACTCCCTTTTATATGGGCGCGCAATTGTAGCGGCTCTAGGGCGCCAGACAACTGCATTTTTCAGTTTTGCGCTCAAACGGATCGACTTCCCCTACCCACTAAAATTCATTAATGCCTTAGCTTTTTAAACATTACTTCATTACTTTCTAACTGCCAATTAGTAGATTCCTACCGACTATTGAAAATAAAAAGGATGATTGTCACGCCAATCTAGTGGTTTTTATCCCTCCTGAGTAAAGGCAGCTACCGACTATCTCATGAATTTTCACGACAGTGTCTACACTGGTTGATAGTCCATACCCATAAATGCGCAATTGAGGAAGTAGTAGTGAAGCATTCGATGTTGTGCGACACCTCAAAGCTGATCGGTCGGGTACTGATGTCGCTGATCTTTATATTTGCCGGCTGGAATAAAATTGGCGGCTACGAAATGACAGAGGCCTTTATGGTTTCCATGGGGATACCCGGCTTCATTTTGCCCCTAGTCATCGTTATTGAGTTGGTGGGAGGACTCGCGGTGTTACTGGGGATATTCACCCGGATTTCTGCTTTTGTCCTTTTCCTGTTCTGTCTCGCTTCGGCCTTCCTGGTACACCTGTCCCCTGGTGATGCAACAGAAATGACCAGCTTTATGAAAAATATCACGATTGCCGGTGGTTTCCTGATTCTGACCTGTGCCGGTGCCGGTCGCTTTAGCCTGGACCATTGGATACGCGGTAAGTAGATTTCAGCAACAGTTGTAGAGAGGAATTGAAGCCAGTTTCAGTCGAGCTTCAGTGGGGAGAAATTAGCCGGGCCTATACTGCCTGGATATAGGTAATGACTCAACAGGATTACCATGAAGCTTTTTTATGCACCGGGTGTTTGCTCTCTATCGCCTCATATTGTCGCTTGTGAAGCAGGGATCAATCTGGGCCTGCAAAAGGTCAATCTAAAAACCCACGAGCTGGAAAACGGCGACGACTTTACAAGGATTAACCCAAAGGGGTACGTGCCGGCACTGCAACTGGAAGGCGGAGAAGTACTGACAGAAGGTCCGGCAATCGTCCAGTTTTTGGCGGAGCAAAAGCCCGACGCGCAACTGGTGCCACCAGTGGGCACCCTGGCCCATTACCGGCTTCTCGAATGGCTCAACTTCCTCAGTGCTGAAGTCCACAAGCTATTCAAACCACTGTTTTGGCATGGTACAGAAGAAGAACAGGAGGATTCCCGGGTTAGGCTTATCCGCTGGTTTGACTATATCGAAGGGCAGCTTGATAAAGACTACTTAATGGGAGACGGTTTCACGGTTGCCGATGCCTACCTGTATGTTCTCTCTCGCTGGCTGAAACATCAGCAGTTTGATATGCCCCGGTGGCCCCGGCTTCAAGCATTCCAAAAGAGAATGGAAGAAAGGCCCGCAGTGCAGCGGGCGCTTCAGGAGGAAAGTTTAGAGCCGGTGTAAAGAGCTGTCGTTAACGCGGGGTAAAGCGCCGGGTCGCAGGGATATCGGACTCGATCGGTTGGCGAACCTTCGCGATAAATAGTGCAGAGAGTAGTGCCACAAAAGCACAGCCCGCCATAGATCCTGCAATAGGTGTCAGGGTTCCGGTGTGCAGGCTGCTCGCCAGTCCACCCAGTATCCCCCCGGTAATAAAAAGAGCGGCGCCGTATAGCGCGTTGGCACTACCGCTGATTTTGGGGAAGAACTCCAAATAACAGGCGGCGGCATTGGGGCCGGTAATACCGATACAGCTCATCACCAGTACCAGGGGAATCATCCACAGGGTCAGTTCTTTGACTCCTGTCATAGTTCCCAGCAGCAGCAGGCCGCAACCCAATAGCTGCAACACAATACCCGCCAGCAGGATATTGCGCGGCTCAAAAAAGTTCAGCAGGCGGATATTCACCTGAACCATGCAAATTAGCCCGAGTACGCAGATACCAAAAAACAGTGGGAACTGATTCGCGCTAACACCGAAGTAATCCATAAACACAAAGGGCGCGGTGGTGATGTAGATAAACATCGAACCGCTGACACAGGCCTGTGCAATCAGGAACCCAATAGCGCGGGGATTGCGCAAAACCTGGCCGTAGCTGCCCACGAGAGACTTTAGCGGCATCATCTGGCGGCGTGCGCGGGTAAAGCGGGAGACGGTCTCCGGTAACAGCAACTGTACTAGTACGAGCATTGCCAGAGCGTACAGTAACAAAAAGACGAATATACTCTGCCAGCCGCCAACGGCTAGTAGTGCGGAGCCGATCACCGGGGCGATCAGTGGTGCAATCAGCATGATGGTGCTAATCAGGGAAATAATTTTTGCCGCCTCACGGCCACTGTGTAGGTCGCGCACTATGGCAGCACAGATTACTGTGGCAAAGCCGCCGCCAACTGCCTGGCAGAAGCGCAGGATAATCAGTTGGTCTACATGGTCGGTAAACAGGACTAACAGGGAGCTGGCTATATAGATACTGAGGCCGATAGTTCCTACAAGGCGCCGTCCCCAGCGATCTGATAATGGTCCGCCAAACAGTTGTCCGAGGGCAAAGCCCAGCAGAAAACTGGACACTGAGTACTGCATCCGCTCGACTTCTGTATCCAGGGCTGCCGCCATCGCCGGAATGGCCGGCAGGTAGCTGTCGATGGAAAAAGGTGTCAGAGAAACGAGTGCGGCCAGCCACACCACTAGCCAGCGCGGGGCTTTCTCGTCCGGGTTAGAAGCGATGGATGTCATTATGTTGCTCAGGTACAGCCTGGAAGGATCTTCCCGGCAAAGCCCAATTGGCGGGAAATGGCTTTGGTAGAAACGGGCGGGCACATTGTCCCTTGCCCGCTTTGGATATCAGGGAGTTTAGTGCTTGTCTTCCCGCAATGTGTACAGTCCCTGTTTCAGTTTCAACAGGTGCTCCTGTAGCTGAGGACCTTTGCGCTGGGCTACGCCGATAGCCAGAACATCGATTACCACCAGGTGGGCGATGCGCGAGGACAGCGGCGTATAGATCTCAATATCCTCTTCTACATCCACTTCCAGTGGGATGCTGGCTTGTTGTGCCACCGGCGAGCCGCTGGGTGCCAAACCAACCACCAGAGCGCCCTGCTCTTTTGCCATGCTCATGGAGCGAAGTAACGCCTTGGTGCGACCGCTCTGGGAGATAGCTACTACTACATCCCCCGCTTGCATGGACATGGCCGACATATTCTGGATGTGGTGGTCCGAGTGGGCAGCGGTAGCCAACTGTAGGCGGAAGAACTTGTGCTGGGCATCGGCGGCGACGGCACCGGAGGCGCCAAAACCGAAGAATTCCACCCGCTTGGAAGCGGCCATCGCAGTGACAGCGGCCTCGAGGGCACGGTCGTCAATTCTATCGCGGACTTTCAGCAGGGTATCCACCGTGGAGTCGAAAACTTTGCGCTTGTACTCGGCAATGGTATCCGTTTCCGTAACCGCAATCTGGCCGAAGCTGGGGCTGGAAGCCAGCTGCTGCGCCAGGTTCAGCTTGAACTCCTGGAATCCGGAGCAGCCCACGGCGCGACAAAAGCGCACCACGGTAGGTTCACTCACCTGGGCTTCAGTAGCCAGGTCGACGATGCGCATATGAATGATTTCATCGGGGTTGGCGAGAATATACTCCGCCACCTTGCGCTCTGATTTGCGCATGGATGACAGTTGTTCACTGATTCGTTGCGTTACTTCCGCCGGTTTCACAGGACTTCCTTCTCTATGCCAGATGGCGCAGTTTAGCCGCTGTGCCCTCCGCTGGCGAGCGACATTACATTGTCAGGCAGGGCAAAATCCTGTTTATTTACACAGGTCTTGTGCATCAGCTCTGGTACAATCTTCGCCCATGGACGTATCTCAGATTTTAGACCCCCTCAACGACGCCCAGCGCGAAGCAGTAGCTGCCGCGCCCGGCAATCAATTGGTTCTGGCCGGTGCCGGCTCGGGCAAGACCCGGGTGCTGGTACACCGCATCGCCTGGCTGATGCAGGTGGAGGGCGCCTCGCCCTACTCCATTATGGCGGTAACCTTTACCAACAAGGCGGCCCGCGAGATGCGCGCCCGTATCGAAGAGCTGCTGGGGGTGAATACCTTTGGCATGTGGGTGGGCACCTTCCACGGCCTGGCTCACCGCCTGCTCAAGGCTCACTGGCAAGAAGCCAAGTTGCCGCAGAACTTCCAGATCCTGGATTCCGATGACCAGCTTCGCCTGATCAAGCGGGTACAGGCAGATCTTGGGCTGGATGATAAAAAGTGGTCACCGCGGGAAACTCAGTGGTGGATTGGCGCGCAGAAAGATGAAGGGCTGCGCCCGCAATATATCAACGCCGGCGCCGATCCCTGGTTGCAGACCATGGTGCGAATCTACTTCGCCTATGAAGAGGCCTGTCAGCGCGGTGGATTGGTGGATTTCGGCGAGCTGCTGTTGCGCGCCCACGAGCTCTGGCTAAATAACGACGCTATTCTGGCCCACTACCGCCGGCGCTTCCCCCATATCCTGGTGGATGAGTTCCAGGATACCAACACGATTCAATATGCCTGGTTGCGCTTACTCGCCGGTGAGCAGTGCCATATCACCGCCGTGGGTGACGATGACCAGTCTATTTACGGTTGGCGCGGTGCCAAGATCGAGAATATCCAGCACTTTTCCACAGACTTACGAGAAGTGCAGACGGTGCGACTGGAGCAGAACTACAGGTCCACCTCCACCATTCTAAATGCGGCTAATGCGGTGATCGCTAATAACAGTGGTCGCTTGGGCAAGGAGTTGTGGACCAAGGGTGAAGAGGGTGAGTCCATCGCCGTTTACGCGGCCTACAACGAACAGGATGAATCGCGCTTTATTGTCGAGCGAATCAATGACTGGGTGCGCGATGGCAACCGCCGCGACAGCATCGCCATCCTCTACCGCTCAAACGCCCAATCCCGGGTACTTGAAGAGGGGCTTTTGCGCGAGCAGGTTCCCTACCGTATCTATGGCGGCCAGCGCTTCTACGAGCGCCTGGAAATCAAGAATGCCCTGTCTTATCTACGCCTGATTACCAACCGCGATGATGATACTGCGTTTGAACGGGTAGTGAATACGCCCACTCGTGGCATCGGCGCGCGCACTGTAGAGATGGTTCGCTCTTATGCCCGGGAGCAGGGATGCTCCCTGTGGCAGGCGGCCAAGCTGATGTTGCAGCAGCGGGTATTGGCTGCTCGCGCCGGCAATGCCCTGCAGAGCTTCCTGGACCTGATTAACCAGCTGGCAGCGAATGCAGAAGATAAAGAGTTAGATGCTATTGCTGAGGATGTGATCGAAAACAGCGGTTTGCTGGAGTTTCACGGCAAAGAGAAAGGCGAGAAAGGCCAAACACGAGTGGAGAACTTGCAGGAACTGGTCACTGCCTGTCGCGGCTTTACCGGTGCAGGCCTGCCCGAGGGAGAGGAAGATGAGGAGGAAATCCCGCTTCTTAACCAGTTCCTCGACAGCGCTGCCCTCGATGCCGGTGAAGGCCAGGCGGATGAGTTTGAGGATGCCGTCCAGCTGATGACCCTGCACTCCGCCAAAGGTCTGGAGTTTCCCCTGGTATTTATGGCGGGTGTGGAGGAAAACCTGTTCCCCCACAAGATGTCGGCGCAGGAGCCCGGCCGCATGGAGGAGGAGAGACGCCTCTGCTACGTGGGTATCACCCGCGCCATGCGCAAGCTATACATTACCTACGCGGAAAACCGGCGTCTGTTTGGCAGCGAAACCTATAACAGCCCTTCTCGCTTTATCGGCGAAATTCCACCTAATTTGGTGCAAGAAGTGCGCCTGAAGACCGAAATTTCCCGCCCACTCTATCAGGCGGATTACGGCAAGGTAGGCCAGTTTTCCGACCCGGCGCCAGACTTCGATGATTTGCCCCCGCTGGTCCTGGGCGGGCGAGTGGACCACGCCAAGTTTGGTGAAGGAACTGTCATTGAGTTTGAGGGAACGGGTCCTCGAATGCGGGTGCTGGTTAATTTTGACGATGTTGGCGACAAGAGGTTGATACTTTCAATGGCCAAGTTGCAGCCGCTTTAAGTGATGGCTTGAGCTGGCACTAAGCATTAAATACTGAGTGCCGGAGCATGTCGGTACCGAAAGGCATGCAGAATTGAAAGTTAGATAGTGGTGAATGGATTCCAGCGATAGCGGGAATCCATTCAAAATACCAAGGTAAAATCACAGCGGACTTCTTCTGAAGACCTAAGTTGGCGACCAAAGCGTCTGCCGATAATTTGTACAATACAAAAATAACGATAAATTAGTGGCAATGAAAAAACTCAATTGGTACCCGGCTATCATTCTCGGGCTCTTAGCCCTGCTCGCCATTACCTTCGCCGCCCTGGTAGCTTCCCGTGCAGCAATGGGCCCTGCCCAGCACTTTTCTGCAGAGGGCAATAAAGAGCTGTTCGAGTGGAAATTAGTTACTACCTGGCCCAAGAATTTCCCTGGCCTCGGCAGTGCGCCGGAGCGTTTTGCCAAGAAAGTCGAGGCGATGTCAGCCGGGCGTCTCAGGATCAAAGTGTACGGTGCCGGTGAGTTGGTACCTGCCCTGGGCGTATTTGGTGCTGTTTCGGAAGGCGCGGCGCAAATGGGACACGGCGCGGCCTATTACTGGAAAGGCAAGGTGCCCGCAGCCCAGTTTTTTACCGCAGTGCCATTCGGATTGAACGCCCAGGAAATGAATGGTTGGTTGCACCACGGCGGTGGTCTCGAACTCTGGGAGGAGATCTACGAGCCCTTTAACCTGATCCCACTTGCGGGGGGCTCCACCGGTGTACAGATGGCGGGCTGGTTTAACAAACCGATTGAGTCGGTGAAGGATTTAAAGGGCCTAAAGATGCGTATTCCCGGCCTGGGTGGTGAGGTTTTAAACCGCGCAGGCGGCACTGCGGTGACCATTCCCGGTGGAGAACTCTACACCGCCCTCCAGACTGGAGTGATCGATGCTACCGAATGGGTGGGGCCCTACAACGATCTCGCTTTTGGTTTCCACCAGGTCGCTGAGTATTACTACTACCCCGGGTGGCATGAGCCGGGCTCTATCCTGGAATTTATCGTTAATAAAAAGGCGTTCGAAAAACTGCCTGCTGATTTGCAGGAAATAGTGCGAGTCGCCGCCCGTGAAGCTAACCAGGATATGCTGGACGAATACACGGCACGCAATAACCGGGCCCTCAAGGAGCTGGTAGAAGAGCACGGGGTAAAAGTGGAGCGCTTGCCGGAGGATGTTCTGTCTCACCTGAAGAAGATCAACAACGAAATTATGCAGGAGACGGCGCAGCGGGACCCGGAGTTTGCCCGTGTTTACAAAGCCTTTAAGGAATTTGAACGGGATGTGAAGCCCTACCACGAGATCAGTGAAGAGGCTTACTATCAAACGAGAGATACAGCTAAAGAGACTAGATAGACATTTTAGTTAAGGTTAAAAATTACCTTTTTACCCCAAATGATTAAAATAACTTTAAATTTTTCGGTTAATGAGAATAATAGCGCCGGCATTTACAGGCTATTTTTTTGGGGAAGAAATGAAGTCATCATTGCAAGTAGCATTTGTTTCGCTACTTATACTATTAACCGGTTGTGTCTCTCAGCAAGTTCCTGTTCCATTAGAACAGTCTTTTTATAGCTCTGAAAAGAAAGCAGTTGGCTTGGTACTTGAAGTGCCAGCGGTCCCTTCTCTTTCTTTTGAAGGTAATATAGGTTTGCTGGATTACGCAATTATCTCAGCAGCGACTGCTCCAATTTCAAAGCACTTGGAAACACTGGATACTAAAGAGTTTGTTGCAATTTCTGGGGACTTGAGCCAGAGCTTGGCAGAGGAAGGTTTTAGTTTAATCCAACTGGATACACTTGATAAAGACTTAAAGCTGGCGAAATTTAAGGATCCTGATACCAAGGATACCGTGTATTTTGCAAGAAGTGACTACCGCAGCTTTACTGAAGAGCATAAAGTTGATTACCTTTTGAAACTTTCAGCCAGACGAGTAGGTTTGGCACGACCATATTATGGCTTTATTCCGACAGATGCCCCGAGAGTTGTTTTCGAAATTACGGGTGAAATGATCGATTTATCGTCGAATCAGTTACTTTGGTATTCCGATGTTGTCCAGACAGCTTATGCTGCAGGCGAGTGGGATGAAGGGCCTACCTATCCTGGATTAACTAATACTTACTATATTGTAATGAATAATGCTAAGCAGGAGATTATGACTGCATTAGCTAAGCATGAAGCTGAAAGTAACACCCCTCTCTCGAGTGAAAATACAGTTCCTTCTGTATCTGAGTAAAATTAAGTAATAAATAATCTATTGACGGCACGTGAGTGCCGTCATTTTCTATGAAAAATATAATACTTTTATTAGTTTTTGCTCTGTTTAGTTCAGGGTGTACGAAAACGGCAACTTATCATATAGCCACTATTGACGCCGACAAGGTTAATCAGCTTAAAAGTATCTCTTTAAAAGTTGACTCACTAGAGAATGGCCCACTAACTGTAGATATACATCCAGAGCCATGGCGCTATACCTCGATATCATCGAATATGGCAGCAGCGCAATATTCAGCTCCGCCTCCCCCCCCTGGGACCAGTCCTGGGCAAGCTGCGGCAGCTGGTGTCGCTGGCTCCTTAATAGGAACACTTATTGCTAGTGAAATGGCCAAAAGCCGAGCTCAGAAAGAGGCGCAATTACCAGCTCAATCACTATTAGATGAACTATCAGCCCTGAATGTTGAAGGATTGAGTCAGGATAGGATCTATAACCGTTTTTTATTATCGAATTTTTCCCAGGGTAGAAGTGTTGTTACAGGGGAAGGGCAAAATAAAAAAGATATTCGCCTGATGATATCCCCCTCTATTAAGTTAACCAACTCTTTGGATGTTCTAAAATTTAATCTGAATGCTGAATTGAAAGATAAGAATAATAAATTGATTTATAAGAATTCAATTGAGTATTGGTCAGAAGGAACTACAAGTATCTCAAAGTCTGAGAGTTTAGATTACTGGCAAAGAGAGGGGTTGGAGGCTTTTTTAAATGAGCTTGATATTGCGATCGATTTTACGGTTGAGTATTTAACTGGCTCTCTAAATAACTCTTTGCCTATCCAGGAAGAACAACAGAAAACTCACAAAGTTACAAGTGGTAATAGCTGGGTATTGGTGCGTGGTAATCTCTTGGATGGTAGCGATCGTGGCTATGTAATAATCAGAGACTTGCGTGGGAATATTAAAATTATCCGCGGAATATTGATGTGATGACTGTTTGTTTATCAGTCAAACTTTAAACGTTAAAACATACATAAGGTAGTTCGATCAAAACGCCATTGATCGAACTACCTAGAAGCTTCACTATTAACGAGGGACTATGGCAACGGCCTGGTACGGCCGGCGTCGTCGATAGCGACAAATACAAACTCACCCTCGGTGACCTTGACCTGCTCACCAGAATCCACCCGGGTCAGCCAAACCTCAACCATGGTACGAATTGAGGAGCGCCCTTCTTCAATGGCTTCCGCATAGCAGCTGACTGTTGAGCCAACCGGAACCGGGCGCAGGAAAACCATGCTGCCCACCGCAACAGTTGTGACACGGCCGCGCGCCATAGTTTGCGCGAGAATGGCGCCAGCGAGGTCCATCTGCGACATCAGCCAACCGGCAAAAACATCCCCCTGCGGATTGGTATCGCGGGGCATAGCCAGGGTTTGCAGGGTTAGCGTGCCTGTGGGTTGCGGATCTTCATCGAGAGCTGACAGTGCGGACATCGGGTACTCACAGATTGTTAGAGTTATTGGTTTCCACTACTGGAATGGTGGCGCATTCTAGCACAATTTGACCAGTAATTGACCAGAATAAATTTAGGCCCAGTCTCTCCCGGTGCAGTTAAGGCACCGGGGGAGACTGGGCCTGTGGAACTAAAGAGTCTCGATAGCCAGCAAGTTATCGTCCGGGTTTTTGTCGATCATCTTGATGTAGGGATCAAAGCCGGCAATGCTCGGTTTACCCTTCACCTCAAACTCCAGCAAGGTGGTTTCTCTACTGATCTCCTGTTTGGCGAAGTAGAGCACATTATCTGAACTGGTATTTTTGTCAGGATCTTCTGCAAAAATGGCGACATCTATCCAGTTCTTCATGGGTATCTCTTTTTCCTGACCGTCTCCATCGGCTTCATATTTGCGTGCCTCCAGTTCCAACAAGACGCGATAATTGCCATTTTCCAATAGCTCTGAGGTGGCACTTGCGACCTGAAGGTCAAAGAGAACCACTCGCTCCAGCATATCGGTGATCAGCTCTTGCTGAGAGGCTTCCGCCCGAGCCCGGAGTCTCGCCACTAAGTCCATGCTGGTGGGATAGGGATCGCTGGAGAAGCCCTTTTCTTTTAGTAGGGAAGCCAGGACCTCATTGACGGCGTCTTCACCCATCGCATCCTTAAGGGCGTACATCGCCAGGGAACCCTTGCGGTAGTGGATATAGGATTGGTTCTCGTTATGGGTTAAGGGTAGCTCTTCGAGCAACTCGGAACCCCGCGCACTCAGGTAGCTATCCAGCTCATATTTGAGGAAGCGACGCATCTTTTCCGGGCCGTATTCCCGCTCCATCACCATCAATGCAGAGTACTGCGCCAGGGTTTCTGATAATAGGGTTGCGCCCTGCACATTGGCGCCAATCAATTGATGTGCCCACCACTGGTGTGCCACCTCGTGAGCGGTGACATAGAAGACGTAATCAATTTCATCCGGGTCCCGCAGGTCGGCGACAAAGCCGATAGATTCAGAGAAGGGCACGGTGTTGGGGAATGCCTGGGCAAAGGTTTCATAGCCCGGAAACTCGACGATACGCAGCTGGCGATACTGGTAGGGGCTGAATGCCTCGCTGAAGTATTCCAGAGACTTTTTCACCCCCTCGACCATGCGATCCACGTTGTAGTCGTGGGGCTTGTGGTGGTAAACCTCGATCGCGACATCCTGCCAGCGGTCTTTGACCACAGTGTAGTCTGCTGAAAGGTAGGAGAAAAAGTTGTGAATGGGCGCGTCCATCTTGTAATGGAAATAGTGGCGCTGTCCCTCCTGCCAGTCTTTTTGCAGGTAGCCGGGCGCCAGAGCTATCTGCCCCAGGGAAGTACTGACGGTAGTTTCAAAATTGATCCAGTCGGAGTCGCTGCGCAGATAGGACTCCCTGTAGTGGCCCTTGTCCTCCAGTTTGGGCATACGCTGTGGCGGCGGTAGGTCGTGCTTCCTGCGTAGGTGGCGGTCGGTCAGCTCAGCATTGCCGTTGTAACCGATAAACGGCAGCGCTTCATCGTTATTAAAGAAGGTACCGTTTTGCACCAAGGTGGTGGAGGAGCCGGAGTTCATAAAGCCGCGATTGATCCTGCTTAAATCAAACTTCAAGGTGAGAGACTCACCGGGTTGCAGAGGCCGATCCAAGTTAAAGAAATAGTGGCCGAACTGCTCGTCCTTGTCGCGCAATGTGGCCTGATCCAGGGATAGCTGGTTCACCCTAAGGCCGCGATCCAGTCCGATAACCACCTCTTCGATCGATTCGTTGCGTTTATTAACCAGGAAGTAACGGCCGCGCACTTCATAGCGACGCTCATCGGGGAAGATATCCACATCGACTTTGACATCGGCGATATGTGGTGCGGGTTTGTCCTCCAGGGCTTTGTATTTCTTCTCGTAGTCTGCGGCTAGCTGCTCCCGATCCTTGCTGGTTTCGTAGTGATTGAGAATATTGGTATTGTAGAAAATAAAGGCGCCACTGCTGATAAACAGCACTAGGGCGGTGGCGGCAGTTAAGCGGCTGGATAGCCCCAGTTGGCAGCGCAGGGCCTTGATCCGGCTCACCAGTGGAGCCAGAGTACCGCGCTGCCAGAGTCCGTAGCTCAAGATTGCCAGTATCAGGCTGAAGTTGATCCAGTAAAATGCAAACCAAGCCCGCCCCTGCTCAAAGTGACCATAGCCATTCATGTCTGAATAAGGTGCCGCGTTCCAACCGGCGAACCGATAGAGGTTGTGCTCGAAACCGAGGCCGTCGAGAACACTGGAGCTAATCAGGTAGCCCACCATCAGTAACATACCGAGGAATTTGTTGCGGGTTATTACCTGGGCAAAGATCGATAGGATTGCCATCAGGTAGAAAGGCATCGCGAACTGGTACCAGACACCGTAAAAGTACAGGCCCGGCTCAAGCGTTGTGTACCCCTTGCTCAGCTGTACAGCGACAGTGGTGAGCATGCAAGCAATCAGGATGCCAGCCAGAACCACCAACATCGCAATAAACTTGCTCGCGACAAAAATCCAACTGGGTGTGGGCACAGCATCCATAATTTCATGGCAGCCGGCCTGGCGCTCCCGCCATACCAATTCAGCTCCGTAGTAGATCAGGATAATCAGCATAATCAGGCTGAAGGCGCCCTGGATCAGACTGACCATAGAGCGGGTTACCGGGTATACCGCAGTGCCAAATATCGCTTCCAAATTTAGGGATGCGCTCAATACATTGAGAATACCCAGTGCCAGGATTACCCAAAAGGCCAGGCTTTTTACCACCGCTGTGACTTCAAAGCCGCAGCGAGCGCGAAATTGCTGCCAAACCGCACCCGTGCCAAACCTGGGAGTGACTCGCGGTAGGGGCTTGTTATAGCGAGGTGCCTCATCCTCTTCTGCTTCCGCAGTGCGTCGGCGCGACCAGAGCGGATTGCGCTCGGTAAATGAAAAACATTTATAGCCCAAACCTATAAATAGTAAGCTGGCCCCCAGCCATATTAAGCGGTTGATAAGATAGTTTCCCTCCAGCGCGATCATGGACGTATTGCGATCGAAAGCGGTCCAGTAGCGAGTTGCTTCCTGGAAGGCAGCGAGACCAAAGGGATCGGCCAGTGCTGCGGCACTGTGGTAGGCGGGTTCATCCATCATTCCCTGACTGGTGAAATAGAGCACCAGGAAGGCGATCAACCCCACGTAAGTGGCCATCATGCTGCGAGTTATGGCTGCCAGGCTAAAAAACATGGCGCTGCAAAACAGCATGCTGGGAAGGACAAGTATGAATAAGGTGTGTAGATAGTGGGAGATTTGGGTGGGCCCCAGGCGCTCTGGGTCCAGCCAGGGCATCCAAGAGCCGAGCAGCATACCCAGCGCCGCAGTTGAGAAAGCCAGGAAGGCCACGATAAATGATCCAGTGAAGCGCCCCAATAAATAGTCGCGCTTACTGATCGGGGTACTGAAGACAATACCTTCCATTTTCATATCGCGATCGCGCAGCACCGGGTTGGCTGCGAAGGCGGCAGTAATAAAAATGCTGAAAACGTACATTATTAACAGGGTCAGCATAATCGCGTAGGGGGAGTTGATCAGGGTGCTACCCCCACCGCCGCCGATCTGTACGTTGTCGACGGTCATAGCACCAAAAGTCAGTAGAAAAAATACCAGGCTGGTCACATAAAACAGCGGCTGGCGCAGCTGGTACTGAAGTTCAAACTTGGCAACCGATAAAAACATGTTGATATCCTCCCCTGTCTCAGGCGGCGCTAACCATACGAGAGGCTTGATTGCTGAACAGGGTGGAGAAGTAGACATCTTCGAGGTCGGGTTGCAGCAGCTCAAAGCCCTCGGCCGGTTGGCTATCTGCCAGTGCGTGCACAACATGGCGCCCAGCTAATAGTCGAGTGGAAATCACATCCAAACTATTGCGGTATTCCTCCAGTGCAGATTTGTCGACGGTACGCCGCCATACACGCCCTGCTAGTTTGGAGGTCAGCTCTTCAGGTTTGCCCTGGGCCACAATTTGGCCTGCGGCGAGGATAGCCATATTGGGGCATAAATCGGCAACATCCTCGACGATATGGGTGGAGAGAATTACCACTACGTTCTCGCCAATTTCACTGAGCAGGTTGTGAAAGCGGTTGCGCTCCTGTGGGTCGAGACCGGCGGTGGGTTCGTCGACAATAATCAGGCGTGGATCGCCGATCAGGGCTTGGGCGATACCAAAGCGCTGGCGCATACCGCCGGAGTAACTGCTGAGGCTTTTCTTGCGATCCTTAAATAAATTGGTTTGGTGCAGTAATTCCGCCACCATCTCGCGGCGCTCTTTGCGGTTGCCAATGCCTTTTAGTACCGCCATATGATCGAGCATATCCTCGGCATTGATTCTCGGGTAAACCCCAAAATCCTGTGGTAGATAACCCAGGGTACTGCGGATTTTCTGTGGATTGCTGGCCACATCGATGCCATCGAAAGTAATGGTGCCGCTGTCGGCAAATTGCAGCGTGGCGATAGTGCGCATGAGTGAGGACTTGCCGGCGCCATTGGGACCGAGCAACCCAAACATCCCCTTGGGAATCTCCAAGTTGACGTTATTGAGCGCGTGTACACCGTTATCGTAGGTCTTGGAAAGGTTGGCAATCCTTAGCATTTCTTAATTCCCTTTTATTTTTTATTCGCCCTTGAATATCGCCAGTAGTAGTTAATACCTTTTGATATTTAAGAACAGATATCCACAGAAAAGTTTCGATGGATTGGCGAGAGAGTTAAATGTCGAGCGCCAAAGTAACAGGAGGTGGTGGCTTGCTGGGGGGAATCAAGGTGCGTTGATAAATTTAAGGGGTGAAGGGTTTATAGAGTGTCTGTGTTGGTACAGTCGTCTGAGGCTGGAGGTTGGCTGCAAGCGGTAGTGATTCAAAATGCTATCGTACCAATTGCAGCCTCAGGGTTATTGTTGAACCATTCCCGGAAGCCAAGTGGCCAGGGCCGGCCATATCGCCAGCAGGCACAGCAGTAAAAGTTGGATGGCAATAAAAGGCGCTACCCCGCGATAGATGGCCGATGTGGCCACAGAACTGGGGGCCACCCCGCGCAGGTAAAAGAGAGCAAACCCAAATGGAGGCGTTAGGAAAGAGGTTTGCAAATTGATGGCAATCATAATGCCGAGCCACACCGGATCGACGCCCATTGCCAGCAGTACCGGGCCCACAATTGGTACCACTACAAAAGTGATTTCGATAAAGTCGAGGATAAAGCCCAGCAGGAAGATTACCAGCATCACCAACAGGGTCGCGCCGACTACCCCTCCGGGCAAGCTGTGGAAAAATCCTGTCACCAACTCTTCACCGTTGTAACCGCGAAATACCAGAGAAAATAATGAAGCGCCAATCAATATGGCGAAAACCATTGCCGAGACCTGAAGTGTACTGCGGCCGATTTCCCCGGCGCGCTTAAAGCTTAGTGCTCCGCGACTGGATGCCAGTAACGCCGCCCCCAGTGCGCCGACGGCGGCCGCTTCTGTAGGGGTGGCAGCACCAACGATGATTGATCCGAGCACAATCAGCATTAAGGCAATCGGGGGCAAAAGACTGCGAAGCAGCTGGGCCTTATCCACTTCTGGAGGCTCGCTGCTCTCCACGGGTTTGGGGCGACGAGCAATAAATAATAGATAAATGATATAGGCGGCCACCAGCAGTAAGCCGGGAATAATTGCCCCTACAAACAGATCCCCTACGCTGACTGGCTTGGGATTGAAAATGCCTGCAGACAATTGTGCCTGTTGATAGGCATTGGAGAGGGTATCACCCAGTAGAACCAGGGCAATAGAGGGTGGAATGATTTGCCCGAGGGTACCAGTGGCGCAGATAGTGCCGGTGGCCAGTTTGGGGGAGTAGCCATTTTTTAACATGGTGGGCAGTGACATCAGTCCCATGGTGACTACAGTTGCACCGACGATGCCAGTACTGGCGGCGAGCAGCGCGCCCACTACCACCACAGAAATAGCGAGTCCCGAGGGAGCCCCCATAAAGGCTTTGCTCAGATTAACCAACAAATCCTCGGCAATCTTGGCTCGCTCCAGTATTACCCCCATCAGCACAAATAGCGGAACGGCAACCAGAGTGCCGTTTTGCATAATGCCGTAGAGGCGATCGGGGAAGGCGCGCAGCAACTCAGCATCAAATACACCATACACAATACCCAGGCCCGCTGATAGCAGGGCGGTACCCGCGAGGGTAAAAGCTACTGGGTAGCCGAACATAAGCAGAGCGCAGACGGCTGCAAACATCAGAAAGGGGATTAGCTCAATCACACTTCGGCCCCTTCTACCTGCTTCAGTACTGCTTTTGACGACGACATTGGAATGGACTGTTGTTGGGGCAGCATCAATTGCACCAGCGCGCGAATAAACTGGGCCAGCCCCGCCAGAGCCAGAGTGACGGCGGACAGAGGAATCAGGCTCTTCAGTAAAAATACCCCGGGCAGGCCGCCGGCGTTCGCACTGTCTTCAAAAACTGACCAGCTATTCAGTACAAAGTGCCAGCTGCTTATAAATAGAAAGACGCAAAGCGGTAAGAGGAATATCAGATAACCAATTGCATTGATCCAGGCTTTGGCCCTGGCGCTCATCCTGCGGTAGAAGACATCCACCCGCACATGGGCATCGGTCTGCAACGCATAGGCCAACCCCAGCATAAAGGCTGCACCGTGCAGGTAAATCACGGATTCCTGTAGGGCGATAGAACCGGTATTGAAGCCGTGGCGCATCACCACAACACAGCTTTGTAACAGGACCATGGCCCAGGTGAACCAGGACAGCAGTTGCCCGGTATGACTGGTCAGGCGCTCGAGTGCCTGCGCGCTGCACAGCAGAAAACGCATGGGGGCTTCTCTCTTTACATCTTATTGTTATTTATGTTGCTCGAAGGTTAACCCTTTGCCCGCTCTCATGCCAGCAGGGTAAAAATACAGCTGTAACCTTTTTGTAATCTTTTATTCATAGAATCGTCACCCGTTGTTCCTAGCATCGCCGCGTGAAATAAAAACACTCATCGGAGTTACACAATGAACAAGCAAATTCTGGCGACTTCTCTGGCAGCCCTGACCCTGGCAACTTCACAGGTTGCTATGGCAGCGCGCGACTACATTAGTGTTGTAGGTTCCTCTACTGTTTACCCGTTTACTACGACTGTGGCGGAGCGTTTTAGCCGCGCAACCCAGTTTAAAACTCCAGTCGTTGAGTCCACTGGTACTGGTGGTGGCATGAAGTTGTTCTGCCAGGGTGTTGGAGAAAGCACTGCGGATATCACCGGTGCCTCCCGCCGCATCAAGCAATCCGAACTGGAAATGTGTAACAGCAACGGTGTTGATGTTGTTGAAGTACAGATCGGTTACGACGGCATCGTTCTTGCGAATGCTAAGAAAGCAGCTCCCTTTAAGCTGACCCGCAAGGACATCTTCCTGGCCCTGGCTAAGGAAGTACCTAACCCAGATGGTTCTGAAACTCTGGTAGCCAACCCCTACAAGACCTGGAAGGACGTAAATCCAGCCCTGCCCAACACCAAAATCGAAGTTTTGGGCCCGCCCCCCACTTCCGGTACCCGCGATGCTTTCGCCGAGCTGGCAATGGAAGGTGGCTGTAAGAAGTTTGGCTGGATCAAAGCCATGAAGAAAACAGACAAGAGCGCTTACAAAGCGATCTGTCACAACGTTCGCGAAGACGGCGCTTATGTTGAGGCCGGTGAGAACGACAACCTGATCGTGAACAAGCTGGTTGCCAACCCGAACGCCCTGGGTATCTTCGGCTTTAGTTTCCTCGACCAGAATGCTGACAAGGTACAGGGCTCTCTAATCGAAGATCAGGCTCCTACTTTCGACTCCATCGCTGACCAGAGCTACCCGGTTTCCCGTCCGCTGTTTATCTACGTCAAGAAGCAGCACGCTGACGTGGTTCCCGGTGTTAAGCAGTTCCTGGCTGAATTCACCAATGAGCGCGCTTGGGGTGAAGATGGCTACCTGGCTGACAAAGGTATGATTCCTCTGCCCACCGAGAAGCGTCAAAAGATTGCTACTGATGTGCGCAAGCTGAACGCACTGAGTAATCTCGCAGCCAAGTAAAAAAATTCTGGAGTTGTACTGTCAAAGGGAATTGACGGCCAAGCTCGAAAGGGCTTGGCCGTTCTTTATAAGAAGACTCACAAATTGTCGCCCCCCTGTGATGGAACGCGGGGATAAAGTCTGGATAATGCCAGCGACGATATTTTTAGTACGGTAATTCAATGCAAACCCCCACACTGTTCGCACTTTTGCTGCTCCTGATATTAGTGGCCTACGGCACTGGCTTTCGCCGTGCAGTGAACGCTGCTCGCAGTCTTGGCGGCGTTCGCAATCTGGCCGCCCTGCCCAGTTACTACGGATTACTCACCGCCCTTTGGTGTGGTTTGCCAGCACTGATATTACTCTGTGGCTGGTTGGTGTTTGACGATTCGATCATCCGTGCGATGGTCATGAATAGTATTGCCGATAAGCCGGAGAGCATCTCCGGGCAGAACCTTCTCTACGCGCAGATCCAGAATCTCGCGGCGGGCCACCTGATAGGTGAAAAGTCGCCACAATTGCAGAGTGCTGCGGACTACCTCAGTCAGTTGCGTTCCAGCTCCAATAATTTACAGGCTTTCCTGAGTTTGGTGTTGGCCAGCGGCCTTGCCGCTTTTGCACTGCTGCGCTTTTCTCCCAAGCTGCGCGCTCGCGAAAAAGTTGAAAAAGTGCTGCGCACGGTGCTGATTGCCTGTGCCAGCGCCGCGATTCTAACCACTGTCGGTATTTTGTTATCGGTATTGTTTGAATCCCTGCGTTTCTTCCAGTCCGTGCCGGTGAGTGAATTCCTGTTTGGATTGCACTGGAGCCCACAGATGGCCCTGCGCGCAGACCAGGTGGGATCGAGCGGTGCTTTTGGTGCTGTCCCGCTGTTTACCGGAACCCTGATGGTGTCCGCGATCGCCATGTTTGTGGCGGTACCTGTGGGATTGATGGCGGCTATTTATCTGGCCGAGTACGCCAGTAAGCGCGTGCGTTCTCTGGCCAAGCCGGTACTCGAAATTCTCGCCGGTGTACCCACCGTGGTATACGGATTTTTTGCTGCCTTAACCGTTGCTCCATTTATTCGCGAGTTGGCCACTTCTATGGGCCTACAGGCCTCCAGTGAAAGTGCACTGGCCGCTGGCCTGGTGATGGGAATCATGATCATTCCCTTTGTTTCCTCTCTGTCCGATGACGTGATCAACGCGGTGCCCCAGTCCCTGCGCGATGGCGCCCTGGGTTTGGGTTCCACCCAGTCCGAGACGGTGCGCAAAGTTGTGATTCCTGCGGCACTGCCTGGCATCGTCGGCGGTGTATTACTGGCGGTTTCCCGCGCAATTGGTGAAACCATGATTGTGGTGATGGCCGCCGGACTCGCGGCGAACCTCACCGCAAACCCGCTCGAATCGGTCACGACTGTGACGGTGCAGATTGTGACTCTGTTGGTTGGCGACCAGGAATTTGACAGTCCCAAGACCCTCGCCGCTTTTGCTTTGGGCCTGATGTTGTTTATCTCCACTTTGGTGCTGAACTTTATTGCCTTGCACGTAGTGAAAAAATACCGGGAGCAGTATGACTGATCTTACTCAGGCGCAGGTTCGCGAGCGCATAGAAAAAAGCCTCGCCAGCCGTCACCGCAAAGAAAAGCTGTTTCGTGGGTTGGGTATCGGCAGTATTGCCTTTGGTGTACTCGCTGTACTGATTTTGTTCACTGACATTATCAGCAAAGGCAGTGGTGCCTTTGTGCAGACAGCTATCCAACTGGAGGTGCACTACGACGAACAGGTTCTGGGCATCGATAAGGTCGATGATGAAAGTCTGACCTGGGCAAACTTCACCGGTGTTATTCGTCAGTCCCTGCGCGAACGCTTTCCCACTGTGACTGGTCGCAGTGACAAGCGCGAGCTCTACAGCCTGGTCTCCTCCGGAGCACCGTTTACCCTGCGCGATCGCTTGGCGGCGAACCCGCAACTGTTGGGTAAATCCGAGAAAGTCTGGCTGTCAGTCGATGACGATGTGGATACTTTCGTCAAAAGCCTGAAGGATTCCAAAGAGGGTTTCCGTGGTCGTACCTCGGACCAGAAGGCCGGTTGGATTGAGCAGCTGTTGGACAGCGGTGAGCTGAAAAAGCGCTTTAACACCATCTTCTTTACTAATGGCGACTCCCGTGAACCAGAGCAGGCGGGCATCCGCGCAGCCTTGATGGGCTCCCTGTTTACCCTGTTGGTAACTCTCGCACTGTCATTCCCTATCGGTGTGGCGGCGGCGATTTACCTGGAAGAGTATGCGCCCAAAAACCGTTGGACCGATTTGATTGAGGTGAATATCAACAACCTCGCGGCAGTGCCCTCTATTGTTTTCGGTCTTTTGGGCCTGGCGATATTTATTAATTTCTTTGAGTTGCCGCGTTCGGCACCCCTGGTAGGGGGCTTGGTACTGACACTGATGACCTTGCCCACGATTATTATTTCCAGCCGCGCGGCTTTGAAGGCGGTGCCACCCTCAATTCGCGAGGCGGCAATGGGTATGGGGGCTTCACGTATGCAGGTGGTTTTCCACCATGTGCTGCCCCTGGCGATGCCGGGTATGTTGACCGGCGCGATTATCGGTATGGCCCAGGCCCTCGGTGAGACGGCGCCCCTATTGATGATTGGTATGGTCGCTTTTATTGTCGACGTACCTGCTGGGGTAACCGACCCGGCCACCGTGCTGCCTGTGCAGATTTTCCTGTGGGCAGACAGCCCGGAGCGCGCCTTTGTCGAGCGCACCTCCGCAGCCATTATGGTGTTGCTGAGTGTGTTGATTGTGATGAATACCAGCGCGGTATTGCTGCGCAAGAAACTTGAGCGCCGCTGGTAACAGAGCGCGGATTATCAGAAAGCGGGATATTATATGAGTACCATGACCCTGGATGCCGCCAGCCAAACTGATGCGGCGCAATCCGATGTTGCGGGTAGGCAAATGATGAATGATCGGGCTGATGTTAGAGAAACAGTTGGCCAACCCTTCTGTGACACCGCCAAGTTGCGTATGCGCAATGTGAATGTTTTCTATGGTGAAACCCAGGCGATCCACTCGGTCGGCCTCGATATTGGAAAAAATGAAGTGGTTGCCATGATCGGCCCTTCCGGCTGTGGTAAGTCGACGTTTTTGCGTTGCCTCAACCGCATGAATGACACCATTGAAGGCTGTCGCGTCGAGGGCGAGTTAAGTCTGGATGGTGACCCCATCTACGGCCCCAAAGTGGATGTGGTACCCCTGCGCGCCCGCGTCGGTATGGTATTCCAGAAACCAAACCCTTTTCCCAAGTCCATTTACGAGAATGTGGCCTACGGCCCAAAAATCCACGGCATTGCCAGCCGCCGCGCCGATCTGGATGAGATCGTAGAAAACAGCCTGCGCCGCGCCGGCCTGTGGAATGAGGTTAAAGACCGCTTGGACAAGCCCGGTACGGGTCTGTCCGGTGGTCAGCAGCAGCGTCTGTGTATCGCCCGCGCTATTGCGGTGAGTCCGGAAGTGATCCTGATGGATGAGCCCTGCTCTGCCCTGGACCCAATTGCGACGGCGCGAATCGAAGAGCTGATTGATGAGCTGCGCCAGAACTACACTATCGCAATCGTTACTCACTCGATGCAGCAGGCTGCGCGGGTGAGTCAGCGTACGGCTTACTTCCATTTGGGGCATTTGGTGGAAGTTAACGATACTGAAACGGTGTTCACCAACCCCGAGCACGAACTCACTGAAGCCTATATCACCGGCCGCTTCGGCTAAGGTTCCTGCTCGGAGGGAAAACTATGGAAATGCATTTCGATCAACATATCTCACGCCAATTTAATGAAGACCTGGAAAGCCTAAAGACAGAGATGCTGGAAATGGGCGGCATGGTCGCCCGCCAGGTTGCCGATGCGGTTGATGCCCTGGCCAATGCGGACAGTGAGTTGGCCGAGGAAGTGCTGCGTATTGAAGAAGTCATCGATAAGAGTGAGATGGCCCTGGATGAGCACGCCACGCTAATTATTGCCAAGCGCCAACCGGCGGCATCTGACCTTCGCATGGTGCTGTCTGTCATTCGAATTGCCCGAGACCTGGAGCGCATTGGGGATGAGGCGAGCAAGATTGCCAAGATGGCCATAGCGCTGACAGATGAAGGTACGTCGCCGCGCGGGTATACCGAAATCCGTCATATTGCCAATGCTGTGCGCAAAATGCTCAATGACGCGCTGGATGCCTATACTCGTTTCGATGTGCAGTCGGCTCTGCAAACTCTTGCTGAGGACCAGCAGGTTGATATGGATTATCGTACGGCCGTACGTGAACTAGTAACTTACATGATGGAGGACCCGCGCAGTATTTCCCGGGTCATTAATGTGTTGTGGACCCTGCGCTCACTGGAGCGGATCGGTGACCATGCGAAGAATATTTGTGAGCAGGTTGTTTACCTGGTGGAGGGTGCTGACATTCGGCACGGACACCAGGAAAATCTACGCAAGTCCTAAAGGGATTTGCTAATTTAAAAAGGTCGCCTAGCGCGGCCTTTTTTGTTGGAATCTAATTCTTAGTCGTCAGGTAATACAGGGAATGAAATTTATCTTCGAAGTTCATCTACAAGATGGGTTTAAAGCTGAGGATTATGCCGATGCTTGGTTGCGTGCTTCCGAGATTATCCAGCGCTCCCCGGGAGCGATGGGCACAGAGCTTCATCGAAAAATTGATGACCCCAATGTGTTGATAGCCATTGCTAGCTGGCGATGTAAAAAAGATCGGGATGCTATGCAAGCTGTGCACAGTAAAGAAATTGATAAAATCATTGCCAGCGTAGCCCCTTTTGTGAAAATTAATCTAATAGGGGAATTTTATGACCCGCAATGGGTCGTAAATATTAATAGTGATCAATGTTAATCAACTGAACCTGAACACAGCCTGAATAAATATGTGTTCGAATAACAAAATAAAACTTTTTATTTTATTGTTTTTAGCTGGAATTTATTTATTTGGTGGATTACAGCCGATTACAGAGTTTGTTTTTTCTGGTTGATACGTTTTTTTGTCGAAAAAAAATATTCGCTTTACCGCAAATTTGGCTCTAATTGCTTATCGTGTAATTTGCTGTTGTTGCGCACTAAAAAACTTTTGCTACAATCCGCAGCCCAATTTGGATCGCTACGTTAACGAAGGATTTATCAAATGAGATTCAAGCTTGCTGCTCTGCCCCTAATGCTCGTTGCCGCAACTGCCGGTGCTGAGGAATATAATTCTTTTACTAATGCTACATACTTTAATACCGAGTATGATTATAAGGGTGATGGTTTTAGTTTTAGCTCTGATGCAGATGATTTTGACCTTGGTACTACTTACTTTTTTGGTGGTAAAGAAACTCTTGGTCCATTGAAAGAGTTCGAATATATCAATAAGGTAAGTAATGTTTCTGCCGGTTTCTCTCATTCTAATTTCGGTAGTGAAGATATAGATACTTTCAATTTGGGTGGTGAATACTTTGCATCCAATGGGTTGGTTATCGGTGCCGGTATATATGACCTTTGGGAGTCTAATGTAGATTATCAGTCTATCGGATATCTCTTTTCTCCAGATTTTCTGGTTAAGTTGAACCATGTTGATAACGATAGTGATAATGAGTTTTCGGTTGAAGCTCGCTATAACCACCAGTTAAATTCAACTGATTATGTTGGTTTTAATATTTATGTGGATGAGGAGTCTGATAATCGCATCCTGTCTTCTAAGTATTTCGTTCATCTGAGTGGAGAGCAGTACCTAACTGCAGAGTTAGCTTACAATAGCATCAACGAATACGATGACTTCTGGACGCTGGGTACTGAATTTTTCTTCAATCAGCGCACGTCTGTTGAGTTTGATTATAACGAACAAGAAGATTATAAGCTGGGGATGACTCATTTCTTTAACCGTAATATTGCTGTTGAAGCAGCTTATCTTTCTAACAATGATATTGAGGGTGACCTTGATATCTATCAGCTGGGCTTAACTGTCCAATTGTAAGCTTGCCAGTTTAAAAAGGGACTATCACTGATAGCCCCTTTTTATTTGTGCAAAATAGAAAATTACTAGCCTTTACCTGTTATCGCTTTAATTCTATTTTGTGCCATGGTACCAATTTCCCCACCAGCCCCGGCAGCCTCCTGATAGTGCTTGTAAGCACTTTGCTTATTTCCCTGTCTCTCATAGGTCTGGCCGAGGTAGTAGTGTGCGTAAGCGGTATCCAGATAGCGTAGTGATCTGGTTAGGTCGCCCTCTGCAGAGCTATAATTTTTTAATTGGATATTAGTGATTCCCCGCTTTAGCCAATGTGAAAATAGCGCCGGATTCTTTTGAATGGCACTGTCGTATGCCTTTCGGGCATTTTTATATTGTTTCTTTTGGCTGAGTAAATCGCCTTCTAGCGCAAAAAAGGCAGCTTCTTTGGGTTGCTGATTTTGAGCTTTTCTTACCAGCGTTAGTGCAGAATTGAATTTTTTATTATTGGCTGCAGCAACCGCATCGTCGTAATTCTTGTAAGCATCGGCATCGCGCTTTAATTGCGCTATGGCTTTTTGGTAAGAGGCCCGGTTGGTGATTCCCCCTTTGGGTAGAGATTGACTGTGCTTGATATTAGCGCTGACACGGGATTGGGAAGGGGGGTGGCTGGCAAAGAGTGCTTCCAATCCACTGGTTTGCCGCCCCTCTGACAGTTCAACAAACTTTCTTTGCAGGCGTACGGCTCCCTGGGGGTCATATCCTGCAGCGGCCATATATTTCATGCCGTACTGATCTGACTCTAACTCATTGCCGCGACTGTAGCGGGCAATATAGGCGGAGCCTCCCAGTTGAGTCCCGGTGGAGATCAAGTCAGAGTAGCCAGAGTCCTGGGTGGCAGCCCCCACGATTGCCAGGCCTGCGCCCAGTAATTGTTGTTGGGACATTGCAGTTGCGGAATGTCGCGCAGCAGCGTGAACTATCTCATGGCTCAGTACGGCAGCGAGCTCAGCTTCGTCATCGAGTAACACCAGCAGGCCTCGATTGATGGCAATTTTGCCGCCGGGCAGGGCCCAGGCGTTGGGAACCGAGTTGTTCAGAACCACAAACTCGTAAGGTAGCTGGGGGCGGTCTGAGACCCGCGCCAGCTTTTGGCCAACCTGGCTGACGTAGTTTTGCAAGGCTGGGTCAATGGTGTATTGGCCGCCTTGCTGCTGTTGATTGGCAGCGTAGTGCTGTTGCCCCAGTTGAACTTCCTGCTGCGGAGATATCAGCGAAACCTGTTTCTCACCGGTGACTGGATTGACAACGCATCCTCCGAGAATCGTGGTTGTCCAAAACGCGACACATGCCGTAAGCGCTTGGGTACGCGAGATCATTGCCTCCCTCCCTGTATAATGTTGAGTCATTAGAATGGTTACTCATTGTACACAGTACGGGAACTGAGGTTTATGACGGCACTTCAAGTCATTGAGTTATTTGCGGGCAACAACCCCGAAGGTGAGCCCGTTGTGGAACGGCTACAGGTTCGTGTGAGCGAGGATGATAGCTGCCAACTGGTGCGATCCCCTGTCTTTATTAAGGGAATCGCCAGTGGGGATTACATTAAGGTCGATAAAGACACCCAGCAATTTGAGTTGGTAAAGCGCTCGGGCAATTTGGCGGTGCGTATTTTTTGTCGCGGCGATAGCACGGAACTGTCTGATAAGTTGACCCCACAGCTGGAAAAGCTCGGGGGTGAGTTGGATCTTGAGGCACCGCGCGTATTGGTCTACAGCATTCATGTCAGTTGTGGATTCGATAAGATTGAGGAGATCCTCAACAGTGCCTGCGATGGGGCTAACAGCGTTTGGTATTACGGCAATGTTTATGACCCTAAAGACGGGCAGACTCCACTCAATTGGTGGCAGGACGTTCTAAAGCCGGAGTAAACATCCGCGATATATTTGGGCCAGCCACAATAGCTTGGTAGTGTGTGGTTGAGGCGATAGCGAAGCGAGAAGGCACCCGATGTTAATAGTTATTTCACCGGCGAAAACCCTGGACTATGAAAGTGATATTCCCTCACTGGAAACCACCCAGCCGGACTTTTTGAAAGAGTCAGCAGCCCTGATCAAAGAGTTGCGCGAACTGAGCCCGCAGCAGGTTTCCAGCTTGATGAAGATTTCAGATAAGTTGGGAGTCTTGAATTACGATCGCTTCCACACTTGGAAGCGCCCGTTTACCGATAACAACGCCCGCCCCGCCCTGCTCGCCTTTAAAGGTGATGTTTATACTGGATTGGAGGCGGAGACTATGGGTAAGCGGGACTTTGCCTATGCGCAAAAGCACTTACGTATGCTCTCTGGCCTTTATGGTTTGCTGCGCCCGTTGGACTTGATGCAACCCTATCGCCTCGAGATGGGCACTAAATTTGAAAATGCCAAGGGTAAGAATCTCTATGAATTTTGGGGAGATAAGATTACCGAAGCATTGAATGCGCAGTTGCAGGGCGTGAAGAATCGCGAGTTGGTAAACCTGGCATCCAATGAATATTTCAAATCAGTCAAAACCAAGCAGCTTGATGCTCAGGTGATCACCCCGCATTTTAAGGACCTGAAAAATGGTCAGTATAAGATGATTAGTTTCTTTGCTAAGAAAGCCAGAGGCATGATGAGTCGCTGGGCGATTGACCAGAGGATAAAGAAGGCGGAAGAGCTGAAAGGTTTTGATGTGGCTGGTTATGGTTATAACCCAGGTTTGTCCACTGAGTGGGAGTGGGTATTTACCCGGGATGAGCCGCAGTGAGCAGTACTGAATTGCCGAATGCGCCCTCCTGCGGGCGCAATCGCGAGCCGATTCTCCAGCAACTGACTCGCCTGTTGGCTTCGAGTCGTAAAGTGCTTGAGGTTGGCAGTGGTACTGGTCAGCACGCAGTATATTTTGCTCCGCATTTACCGCACCTTGAGTGGCAAACTTCAGAGCGATCGCAACAGCTGGAGGCAGTAAAGTCCTGGCTGGCGGAGATACCCAATAGCAACCTACCGCAACCGCTGGCGCTCGATGTTGGTGATTCTTGGCCCGAGATTTCGGCTGATGCTATTTTCACTGCAAACACCTTGCATATTATGTCGGCTGAACTGGTACAAAAGTTCTTTCTGCACAGTGCCGATGTTTTGGAGCCGGAAGGTTTGTTGATCGTTTATGGTCCCGTGAAAATTGCAGGAGAGTTTCTTGGCCCTACTAATGCTGATTTTGATATTGAGTTGAAGGAGCGTGATCCCGAGCGGGGGATTCGCGATCTCGAATGGCTCGATCAGCTGGCGGAGAGTGCGGGGTTCAGTCGCGTAGAACTAAATTACTTGCCAGCCAATAACCAATTAATGGTCTGGCGCAAAAGCGATAATAAGGAGTAACCATGCCCGAGTGGTTGGAAATAGTGGTAATCGTGGCTTTTGCCATTGGAGCGGTATTCTTTTTTGCCAAATACCGAGAGACAGCGGCGGCACTGCATGAGAGTGAGCGCATGAAAGCCCGTTTGTCGAATGACTTGAATCGCTATCGCGATGTGCCCAAGCTGCGCGCTCTGCGAGATGCCCTCATTGGTGTTAAGGCCCTGCCTACCGATGATGAGGGCAATGAGCACCTACTGCTGCGCGATGGGGATTTGCAGTTGCACCATTTGGTTTTGCGCCGGGAAGCAAACGCTCTGGGTAAAGAGGCCACGGCCAGCTATGTCAAAGACGGTAAAGAAGTAGAACTGCAGGAACTGGAGTAATCGAAAGCCGCTTTAATTAGCGGCTTCAGAACTCAACCTGGATGCTGGTTTTTGAGCCAGCTTTGCTGGCGGAAAGTGAAGCGTGAAGAGACTGCCCTGCCCGGGCGTGCTTTCTACACTCATTTCTCCATTGTGTCGCAGCAACACATGCTTAACGATCGCCAACCCGAGACCTGTGCCGCCACTGTCCCGTGAGCGGCCTGGATCAACTCGATAGAAGCGCTCAGTCAGGCGGGGAATATGGATCGAATCGATACCGATACCATTGTCCTCTACGGAAAAGTGCCCGCCTTTGTCATCCTGCCACCAGCGCAATTGAATTCCGCCCTCTTCGGGGGTGTATTTCACTGCATTTAATACTAAGTTGGCAAAAGCACTGTGTAATTCGCCGGGGTCTCCATTGAGGTAGCAATCCCCTTTGCAATCAACTTCGATATGATGATGCCGATCGCCACTGAAGCTGCGGGCTTCCTGGGCCACCCTCTCAATCAGTTCTGGCACTGATACAGCCATATCCCCACTTTTACGCTCTGAGGTCTCCAAGCGAGCCAATAGCAGCAGGTCATTGACCAGCGTACTCATGCGGCCAGTCTGCTCCTCCATTTGAGCCAGGGGTTTCCTCCAGGGAGGCGGTGCCATATCACTGCTTTGCAGTGTTTCCAGGTAGCCGGCAATTACCGTGAGGGGGGTGCGCAGCTCATGGGAAACATTGGCGACAAAATCCCGGCGCATCTGCTCGAGATTGTGTAAACGGGTGATGTCGCGAACAATGACCAAAGCCTCATCTTTACCGTAGCGGGTGACTTCCAGCTGTAACATACGGGCTTCATTGCCAGGTGCGGGCAGAGTGAGGGGTTCCCCGCTGTTGTCACTGTGCATATAGTTGACAAAGCCAGGGTCGCGGACAAAGTTGACTAATGACTGGCCGGAGTCACTGGCCTGTAATCCGAGAAGTTCACCGGCAGCAGGGTTCCACCAGGCCAGGTTATCGCCGTCTTCCAGGGCTACAATGCCTTCGCGCAGGGCGCTGGTACTGTCTTGTACCCGGCGTAACATCACGTGCAGCTTCTGCTTCTCGCGGCGGTGGCGCCGCTGCATACGGTAAAAGTCGTCGTAGATTTCGCCCCAAATACCAAAGGCGGTTGGGGCTGGGCCGCGTCTGCCGTTTGCCAGCCAGCGGTTGAAACGTTGCTGTTGCCACAGCACTGAGATCAGGTAGCTGGCCAATCCCGCAATCAGGGCGAGAGACCAGCTGCCGGAGGTGACACCGAGAATGGTGCACCCCAGGGCGATAATTACGAAACGCGAGAACTCGCCAATACTGCGATCCAACATAGAGTTGCCGTGTTGCCTGATAGATGGCGGCAGTGGCACAGCCTCTTCCGCCCGCATTCAATACCTCATGGAACCAGGCCCGCACCCGTTAAGCGCGGAGGTTTGATTCTGCAGGGATCGGTACCGATCCAGAGAGGATTGTCACACTTTTTCTGCGGTTTGCACAGAAAACCGATACCCGGTGCCGCGAACTGTCTGGATATAGCGGTCGTGGCCATCAATGGCCAGGGCTTTGCGCAGACGGCGGATATGGACATCCACGGTGCGCTCCTCCACATAGACATTCCCACCCCATACATGATCGAGGAGTTGGGTGCGTGTATAGGCGCGCTCCTGGTGGGAGAGGAAGAAGGTGAGCAGGCGAAATTCTGTTGGCCCCATATCCACCGGCTGCCCTTTGATAGTGACTCGGTGACTCAGTGGGTCCAATATCAGTGCGCCGGCACTGAGCGGTTCTTCCGGGGTTGCCGGGCCCGCGCGGCGCAGTACGGCCTTTAAGCGTGCAACCAGCTCCCGGGGGGAGAAAGGCTTGGTGATGTAATCGTCGGCCCCGGTCTCTAACCCTTTGATTTTATTGTCTTCTTCACCTTTTGCCGTGAGCATGATGATCGGCAATGAGGTGGTGAGTTCATCGCGCTTGAGGCGCCTTGCCAGCTCTACCCCGGAAACATCCGGCAGCATCCAGTCGAGCAGCACTAAGTCTGGCTTCTCGTCGATAATCAGGGCGTGAGCTTCCTGGGCGTTTTCCGCCTCAAGGCAGCGGTAATCCGCCATTTCCAGTGCGACCCGCAGCATATCGCGCACTGCGGATTCGTCATCGACAATCAGGATCGTTTTACTGTGCATTTGCCTGCCATACCCGCTCTGTTGTCAGGGTTTCCCCAGTTATGGCCGAGGATTAAACGGGATTTATATGACAAATATATGACGCTCCACTTCTAGGGCCCACTCATCTTTCAATTCAGCAGAAAATGCAGCGATATGCCGGCGAAAATGGCAAACCCTACCCAATTATTGTTGATAAAAGCCTGAAAACAGCCCTCTCGCTCTCGGTCCCGAATCAGCCACTGCTGATAAACGAATAAACTGCAAACCGGCAATAGCGCCAAGTAGTAAAAAATACCGAGTGAGAACCTTGATCCAATAAGCAGCAGGGCTATTAGAACTAAAAGTTGTAAGGTTCCGGTGATCACCTTGTCCATTTCCCCAAACAAAATGGCGGTGGATTTAACGCCGATCTGAAGATCGTCATCGCGGTCCACCATCGCATAGAAAGTGTCATAGCACAGGGTCCAAACCAAGTTGGCGGTATAGAGCAACCAGGCCTCTGCTGGTACTTCTCCTGTAACCGCTGCAAAAGACATGGGGATTCCCATACTAAAGGCGGCGCCCAGGACCATCTGGGGTAGGTGTGTGTGGCGCTTTGCAAAGGGATAGCCGAATGCCAGAGCCAGAGCTAAAAACGAGAGGAGAATTGTGAGTGTGTTGGTGGTGAGTACCAGAAGGAAGGCGGCAGCGCTGAGGCCGGCGAAAAGCGCCAATGCAGACTTTGGCGTCAGTGCGCCGGTGGCCAGAGGACGCTCCGCAGTGCGCTTTACATGGGCGTCAATTTTGCGATCGGCGAAATCATTGACTGCGCAGCCAGCCGCTCGCATCAGGATCACACCGAGTGTAAATACGATAAACAAGTGGAAGCCCGGCCACCCCTCAGCGGCTAGCCATAGTGCGCACCAAGTGGGCCAGAGTAACAGCAGTGAACCTATGGGTTTGTCCATCCTCGCTAATTGCCAGTAGGGCAGCGCGGTGGGCCAGCGTTGTGCGATCTGTTGGCTGATCACAGTGAATCCTCAGTTGCGATAGTTTTGGCTGCTTCTTGCGCTATGGGGTCACCTGTCGGTGTGAAGTTGGGAAGAAAAGCCTCCGACACCAGTAAAGGCTTGTCCCGCAGCCAGAATAGCGAGCGGCGACCCCAGACTTCAGAATCCTTTTCCCCAAGTTCACGATCGGCGCAGCCAGGGGATTTTTGCAGCAAATTGAGGGCGATCTCCCCTCTGCGAATACCCGGTTCACTAAACAGCAGCTCCCCCAGCGGGCGGGTATCCAGGCTGCGCAGATTGCGAGATTTTCCTTGAAGGCTGCGTTCGGGCAAAACGCTGCGGGCATACACCCAGGGCTGTCCGCAACCGTAGAGCAAAACTTCCCGAATCAGGGCCCGGCTACCATTGTGTAAACCCAGTACAAGGCATTCTTCTGGGCGAGGTGTCTGCCAACCCTGATACAGCACGCGAACATAAAAGTCCCCGTCACTTTGCTGCTTGAGAGCGGCGGTGAGTGATCCGGAATAGGTCAGCCAGGGCACCAGATTTTTGGGTGGTTGCTGCTGGGTTTCAAGAGGCAAACTCTGCCAATCGCCAGAGGGCACAAATGGTGATTGGTGCAACGATAACTCCGCAGTCTGGATAAAGGCCCCATTGTATCCCGGCCGGTGGCAACAGGTCTCTCCCTGTTGCATTTTTGCTCCCCAGCACGGCAATGGATATAGTGCTCACTGCAATGAAAACAACGATTCATAAAGAGAAGCTTGTTATGGGGCTTACGACCAAAATTTTAGTGGGAATGTTTGCGGGCATTACCGTTGGGGGGTTAATCAACTCCTTGAATGAGACCCAGCTGCTCGGTGCTGGCGTGAACAGTGCTATTAATCTTTACCTGACCGAAGGCCTGTTTGATGTTATCGGCCGTATCTTTATCGCGTCACTAAAGTTGATGGTGGTACCTTTGGTTCTGGTCTCGCTGATCAGTGGCGCCTGTGCCCTATCGGAAGGCAGCCGAATTGGACCGCTGGCGGGTAAAACCGTCCTGCTTTATATGGCGACAACGGCCATAGCCATTACTCTGGCACTGTGTCTGGCATTAATCTTCCAGCCTGGAGTTGGTGTTAATGAAGCCGCAGCTGAAGCCGCTTCAACATTTGTGCCGAAGGAGTCCCCACCTCTTTCAGAGGTACTGGTCAATATATTCCCGACCAACCCTGTTGCCGCTATGGCTGAGGGAAATATGCTGCAGATTATCGTTTTTGCCCTGTTGATGGGCTATGCGATCTCTCGTTGCGGGGAGCCGGGTCAACGTATTGCCGCTTTCTTTAATGACCTCAATACCGTTGTTTTGCGCATGGTCGGTGTACTGATGGTTTTTGCCCCCTATGGCGTTTTTGCGTTGCTGGCGAAAACCTTTGCCGGTCTTGGGTTAGGAGGCTTGATACAACTCGGAAAGTATTTCCTGGTCGTGGTCTGTGCCCTGCTTCTGCATGCATTGGGTACTTACTCGGTGATTCTGAAGCTGCTGAGTGGGCTCAATCCCCTAGAGCTACTGAAGAAAATGTGGTCGACCATGTTATTTGCCTTCAGTACCGCTTCCTCTGCTGCCACTATCCCGGTGACTTTGTCGACGGTAGAGAAGCGCCTGGGTGTGGATAATAAAATTGCTGCATTCACAGTTCCTCTGGGTGCGACTATCAATATGGATGGCACCGCGATTATGCAGGGTGTGGCTACGGTCTTTATTGCCCAGTTCTTTGGAATTGAGATCGGCCTGACCGGCTTTCTGACGGTGATCCTGACAGCAACTCTGGCGTCTATTGGTACTGCTGGGGTGCCCGGCGTCGGCCTGATTATGTTGGGTATGGTATTGCAGCAGGTGGGTCTGCCACTCGAGGGGATTGCCATTGTGATCGGCGTAGATCGCCTGCTGGATATGGTGCGCACTGCGGTCAATATTACCGGTGATGCGGTAGTAAGTAGTGTGGTGGCGAAGAGTGAAGGTGCCCTGGACGAAGAGACTTACTACGATGCCAATTACAAGAGTGTCAGCATTAACGACAACAACACAGTAGGCGCCCACTAGGGCGCTCTCCTCAAGCCTCGGCAAATCGGGGCTTGTTCTGTAACCAGCGTTTAATCAACTGTTGTCGCATGCCCTCTGTCAATTGAGGGGAAATAGCAATTTTTTGCACTTGCGGCAGCAGCTCAGCATCCCTCTGCAAGTCTGCGATGCGGTGCTGGATCTCCCCTGTCTGGCGGGTGCCGAGGATTTCCCCGGGACCTCGCAGACGCAGGTCTTCCTCTGCAATAGCAAAACCATCACTGTGTTGACGCAGCGCTTGCAAGCGGGCGCGGCCATTCTGCGATAGCGGTGTGCCGTACAGCAGCACACAGTGGCTGGCGATGGAGCCGCGCCCGACCCTGCCGCGCAACTGGTGCAATTGGGCCAGGCCCAGGCGTTCGGGGTTTTCGATAATCATCAGGCTGGCATTGGGCACATCTACGCCCACTTCAATGACCGTGGTTGCCACCAGCAAATCCACTTCCCCGGCCTTGAAGGCGCTCATCACCTGCTCTTTTTGCTCGGGCTTCAGGCGGCCGTGTACCAGGGCCACGCGAACGCCTTCGAGCATTTCGGCGAGTTCTTCAGCGGTGGATTCTGCGGCCTGGGCTTGCAGGCTTTCCGACTCCTCGATAAGGGTGCAAACCCAGTAGGCCTGGCGGCCCTCGGCGATGGCGCTTTGCACCCGTTCCATAACCTGGTCGCGCCGATCATTGGCAATGGCAACGGTGTTGATGGGTTGGCGCCCCGGCGGCAGTTCATCGATGATTGAGCAATCCAGGTCGGCGAAGGCGGACATCGCCAGGGTCCTGGGAATCGGTGTAGCGGTCATAATCAGCTGGTGGGGTTGCAGCCTGCCGGTAGCTCCACTTGCCGCCCCTTTCTCACGCAGCTCCAGACGCTGCTGTACGCCAAAGCGGTGTTGCTCATCGATAATCACTAATACCAGGTTGTGGAAAGCCACCTCTTCCTGAAAAAGTGCGTGGGTGCCAACCACTAACTGGGCATCGCCACTGGCGATCTTGCCCAGCTGTTTACGCCGCTCGGCAGCCTTTAAGCTGCCCGTTAGCTGAGCAACTTCAATACCCAGAGGTTCCAGCCAGTTACAAAAATTGATTCGGTGCTGCTCTGCCAGGATTTCTGTCGGTGCCATGACTGCTACTTGGGCGCCGGCCCCGATACCCTTGAGGGCAGCCATAGCGGCGACCAGGGTCTTTCCCGCGCCCACATCTCCCTGCAATAGGCGCATCATCGGGGTTTGCTGAGCCAGATCCTCAGCGATTTCCTCGCAAACTCTCTGCTGTGCTCCGGTGAGGGAAAATGGCAGACGCGACAAAAAGTCTCGCTCCAGGGATCGGTTAACGGACAGAGGTGGTGCCGCTACCCTAGCGCTATTGCGCCTCAACTCCAGCAGACTCAGATGGTGTGCCAGTAACTCTTCGAGGGCCAGACGCTGCTGGGCGGGGTGAGTACCTGCTGCCAGTTGATCTAGCTGGGTGCCAGCTGGAGGGGCGTGCAAATAAAGCAAGGCGTCCCTGAGGGGGTAGCGCAGTGATTTGGGTAATAGCCCTGCCGGCAAGAACTCGGTCACAGCGCCGTTTTTCAGCAGAACCAGTGCCTGCTCCACCAATCCTCGCATACGGGCCTGGCTCACACCTTCTGTTAGCGGGTAAACCGGCGTAAGGGTATCTGCGGTCTCCGCGTTTTCGATACCGACGATTTCCGTTTCCGGGTGGTAGAGCTCCAGGCCGTTGGCACCGCGACGGGCCTCCCCAAAGCAGCGTATTCGGGTTCCTCGGGCAAAGCGGCTTTTCTGTGCGGCGGAAAAATGAAAAAAGCGCAGGGTTAAGGTGCCGCTGCCATCCTGTAATCTGACCACCAGGCTGCGACGGCGGCCGAATACGACATCGGCGGCACTGACCTCCCCTTCAATTACCACATCCATACCAGCGGTGAGGCCGGCAATAGGCACCACCCGGGTGCGGTCCTGGTAGCGTAGCGGCAGGTGGAAAACCAAATCCTGTAGGGAGTTGATATGGAGTTTGGCCAACACCTGGGCAAATTTATCCCCCACGCCTTTGAGGGTGGTAACGGGCAGCTCGGCCAGGTTGTTATCTATCCCACGGTCAGGTGACACTGGCTGATGGCCTCTCGCAGTATGTCGATTGCGCGGTGTCGGGGGAAGCTTGCCCGCCAGGCCAGTGCTACGGTGCGGCGTGGGCCCGGTGCGGTAAAGGGGCGGGTCTCCAGCAGGCCACTGGCGTACTGTGATGCGGTGGCGGCTGAGAGTGGCAATACGGTAATTCCAAGCCCTGAGGCCACCATATGGCGGAGTGTTTCCAGTGAGCTGCCATCTGCGGCTGTGCGTATGCTGCCGCCGCCCGCTTCTTTTTCCATGGTTAGCTGCAGGTGCGGACAAGCTTCCAGTACCTGATCGCGGAAGCAGTGACCCTCACCCAGCAGAAGCACATTGTCTTCAGTGAGTTGATCCGGGGAGATAGCCTCTTGCTGCGTAAGTGGATGGCCTGCGGGCATCAATACAACAAATGGCTCGTCGTACAGGGGTTGGGTGACAACGTCGGGCTCGGTAAAGGGGAGCGCAATAATGATGGCATCCAGTTCACCCTTGCGCAGCCTCTGTCTCAGCGTGGCGGTATATCCCTCTTCAACATAGAGTGGCATTTCTGGTGCCAAATGCTGTAGTTGGGGAATAAAGTGTGGGAACAGGTAGGGCCCAATAGTAAAGATGGCGCCAACTGACAGGGGGCTCGCCAGCTGGTCCTTGCCGGCGCTGGCGATGTCTTTGATGGCTGCTGATTGTTCCAGAACCAGCTGGGCCTGGGCGACAATTCTCTCGCCCAATGGGGTTGCCTGCACTCGAGTTTTTGAGCGCTCAAACAGGGCGACACCGAGCTCTTTCTCCAGTTTCTTTACTGCGATAGAGAGTGTCGGTTGGCTGACGTAACAGCGCTCGGCGGCACGGCCAAAATGCTGTTCCTGGGCGAGAGTTACGATATAGCGCAGTTCATTGAGAGTCATGGTCGAGGCAATTAGATGGCCATTAGTAATAGTAATTATTCATAAATAATCGCCGCTGGCCAATACCCTGTCTCAATCTGTAAGCTGAGAGCGAATATTGGGAAAATTTACTATTTTTGGGAATTCAAGTGGGATTGAGGCGCAAAATTTTGCTATATCTGTAAGGGGCACACCGAACGGAGATACGTCATGGGAGTTCTGTCCTGGGTCATTCTCGGGTTGATTGCCGGCGCTTTGGCAAAGTGGATTATGCCCGGGAGAGATCCTGGTGGTTGGATAGTCACTATGGTCATCGGCATTGTCGGTGCCTTTATTGGAGGCTGGCTCGGTGCCCTGATTGGGTTCGGTGGCCCAGTGACTGGTTTCGGAATAGGCGACATAATAACGGCTACGATTGGTGCGATAATTTTTCTTGCGATCTATCGCATGTTCAAAAGGCGTGGCAACTAGTCCGCCTTTGGGGAGAGCCTCGGCGGCGAACTATAAGCATTCCGAATTTGAATTTGCCCAAATGACCCCAGCACCTTAGGACTGAATAGCACTGAATCAAGGGAATAAGGTGAGCAGCAAAGATTGTTCACCGGGAACTATATGACACAACAAGAAAAGCTTTGGATCCTTGGGTGTGGTGACCTCGGGGCGAGACTGGCACTGCATATAGACCGAAAGCAATACGCGGTTTATGGAATGCGGCGCAATCCCCTGGTAGCTCTGGCGAGTAAGCGCCGGGCAGATGTGGTGAATTGGCGCCGGGGGGATGCCACTAAGAAAGAGGATATTGAACGCTTGTTGTCTACGGGGGCGGATGTCATTCTCGCGACATTTACCCCCACTGAGCACACGCCAACCGGCTATCACCGCGCCTATGTGGAAACGGCAAAGGCAGTCGCTGAAGTTGTTCCGCACCTTCCATCCCCACCGCGTTTGGTTATTTGGGTTTCATCTACTCGTGTTTATGGCCAAAGCGGTGATGACTTTATCGATGAGCAAACCTTACCCCTGCCCAGTGGTTTTCAGGGAGATAGTTTGCTGGCAGCTGAAGAGATCATTCGCAACGCAATTCCCAACAGTTGCATTGTGCGCTTTGCGGGAATTTATGGGCCTGGTCGAGATCGCTTGTTGTCGCAGGTTCGCGCTGGTCGCTGCGCTCCTCCCCAGCCACCGCAATATAGCAATCGCATCCATGTCGATGATTGTATTGGTTTTTTATTGCACCTTATTGAAAGGCACAAACAGGGGTGGGTCCCGGAGCCTCTTTATATAGGCGCCGATAGCCAGCCTGTGCCGATGTACGAGCTGCAACAGTGGTTGGTAAAAGCGATGGGATATACCAGTGCCCACCTGCGCGAGATTGTGCAAACGAGCGAGCGCCGCTCGAAAAAGCTTAGCAATCAGTTGATGCTGTCCAGTGGTTACGAATTGAAGTATCCAGATTACAAGGTGGGCTATAGCGCTCTGTTGGAGTCGGAGGGCTGAGCTGCCCTCCTCAATTATTGCCACAGCATCGGCGAGAACTTCTTGCCTCAGGTCACCATAATCGCTTCGGCTTCAAAAAGGGCTCCCCGCGGCAACTCCTTGACGACGACGGTTGCCCTGGCGGGATAAGGCTCTTCGAAAAACTCTGCCATTATCTCATTTACAGCGGCAAAGTTGCTGCTGTCGGTAATGTAGAGATTGAGTTTCACAATATGCTGAAGCGATCCGTCAGAGGCCTCACAGACTGCGCTGAGGTTGCGAAAGACCTGGTGGACTTCATCGCTAAAACCTCCGCTAATCATCTGTTGTGTCTCTGGGTCCAGAGCGATTTGTCCCGACAGGTAAACAGTATTATCCACTTTTACTGCCTGGGAATAGGTACCAGCTGCGGCGGGTGCCCGGTCGGTTTTAATAACGGCTCGATTGGGCATGGGGTACTCCATTACTTATCAATATTGTTGAAAAGGAAGACCTATACGGAACTTCCGAATAATCCCTTACTTATTTGCGGGGCTTTCAGAAGTCGGTTAAATATATCGCGCTTTGAAGCCTAATGGCAGTTCCCAATGGGATTCCCTTGTGTTCCTCAAGGGCGGGCGATGCGTATGACAGAAGGGAGGTTGCGCAGGCGCTTCATAACCCGCGCCAAATGTACACGGCCACTGACTTCCAGGGTCAGGGAGATCACGCTGTTGTGAGCATCCTTCTCATCCACATTGATCTGTTCGATGCTGGCGCCCTCTTCCGTAATACGAGTAGCCAGTCGGGCAATAATCCCTCTCTCTGACTCGACTTCTACCCGCACATCACCGAGGAACTCCCCTGTCACATCCGGTGACCAGTTCACCAGCATGATGTTCTCTGGGTGCTCGCGAAAATCACCGGTATTGCGACAGGTGTCGCGGTGTACTACTACGCCTTTGCCCGAGCTGATATGGCCGATAATGGCATCCCCGGGAATAGGACGGCAACAGCGAGCAAAACTGATCATCATGCCCTCTTGGGCATCGATCGTTAAGGGTGAAGAGATATTGCTGGCTTCAGTCTCTTCACTGGTGACGGGCGCGAGTAATTTAGCGGCAGAGAAGGCCACTTTACTGCCCATACCTATCTCTTCCAGCAGTTTGTCCAAAGTTGCGCATTTCGCTTCTTTGAGGCCCGCTTCTAATTGCTCTGGTGATAGCGCGTCTAGGCTCGTGTCGAACTTACTGAGTGCTTTTTCCAGCAGGCGCCGTCCCAGGGTAATGGAATCGTGGTGACGCTGGTGCTTAAGGAAGTGACGGATAGCACTGCGCGCTTTGGCGGTTACTACAAAATTGAGCCAGTTAGGGTTTGGCTGTGCAGTTTTGCGCGTGAGAATCTCGACTTTTTGCCCGCTCTCCAGAGGTTGGGACAAAGGGGCCAGGCGCTGATTGATACGCACGGCAACACAGGAGTTGCCGATATCCGTGTGTACGGAATAGGCGAAGTCCACGGCAGTGGCTCCTGCGGGGAGGTCGACGATCTGCCCTTTAGGGGTAAAGACGTAAACTTCATCCGGGAACAGGTCAATTTTTACGTTTTCAATAAACTCTAACGAGTCGCCGGCGCGCTGCTGCATCTCTAGCAGTCCCTGGACCCAGCGCCGTGCGCGCACTTGGCTGGTGCCACCGGTATTGATCACCTCATCGCCGGAGGCTTTGTACAGCCAGTGGGCGGCAATGCCACTGTTGGCCATTTCATCCATTTCCTTGGTGCGGACCTGAACTTCAATGGGCACCCCGTGCATACCCAGCAGCACTGTGTGCAGTGACTGGTAGCCATTGGATTTGGGGATAGCGACGTAATCTTTAAACTCGGAGATTACCGGTTTGTACAGGCTGTGCATAACACCTAGAACCCGGTAACAGGTATCCACACTGTCCACAATGATGCGGAAAGCGTAGACATCCATTATCTCCTTGAAGGACTTCTTCTTGGCGCGCATCTTTTGGTAGATGCTAAATAGGTGCTTTTCCCGGCCAATCACCAGAGAGCTGATGCCCTCCCGCTGCAAGCGCAGTTCTATAGCATTCTGAATTTGTTCCAGCAGCTCTTTGCGATTGCCGCGGGCGGCGACCAGGGCGGCGCGCAAGCGGCTGGCACGCAGTGGGTAGATGGCAAAAAAAGCGCGATCCTCGAACTCGATACGAACGTCGTTCATACCCAGTCGGTGGGCGATGGGTGCGTAGATCTCCAGCGTCTCGCGGGCAATACGGGCACGCTTCTGCGGTTTCAGCGCGCCGAGAGTGCGCATGTTGTGCAGGCGGTCGGCCAGTTTGACCAGAATCACGCGGATATCGCGGGCCATGGCCAGGGCCATCTTCTGGAAGTTTTCCGCCTGCTTTTCTGCAGGGCTGTCGGTCTCGAACTGGGTTAGTTTGGAGACCCCATCGACCAGGTCGGCAACCTCTCCACCAAACTGCTCAGCCAGAGCTGCCTTGGGGATACCCGTATCCTCGATCACATCGTGCAACATGGCTGCCGCCAGGCTCTCGTGATCCATATGCATGCCCGCGAGAATAGTGGCAACTGCCAGCGGGTGGGTGACATAGGGCTCGCCGGAACGGCGCTGCTGACCATCGTGAGCCTGCTCCGCGTAAAAATAGGCGCGGCGGACGATTTGGATCTGGTCGGGGGGAAGGTATGAGGAGAGGCGGTGGGCCAAACTATCTATGGTGTGCAATGCCGCGCGCGCCTCTCATAAAACTCAAAAAGTACCCAGTAAGAGACCTGATCAGACTTGCTGATCTGTTAGGTAGTTGGGGGCAACGATAGGAGCAGGTGCCTCTTCGCGTTCCGGCTCGTCGAGGATGGCGGCATCCACCAGGCCCTCTTCGATTTCGCGCAGGGCAATTACCGTGGGCTTATCGTTTTCTTCGGGAACCAATGGATCCCTGCCGCCTGTAGCGATCTGACGGGCGCGTTTGCTGCCGACGATAACGAGCTCGAAGCGGTTGTCCACATGCTCAAGGCAATCTTCAACGGTAATACGTGCCATAAACTTTCGTTTCCATTTGCTGTGCCCGAAGGCAAATTCTGTACAGGGGACCGGCTATTTTACCGGACCGGGAAATGTATGCAATTCGATCAATTGGTTCAGTGGCGCAACAGTGCCTGAAGTAGATCGCCGTGGCGCAGTTGCTGCAGCTCTAAGCGCTGTCGCTGGGCAACGATAATGGCACGCAGCTCTGTTAACGCTTGGTCGAAGTTGTCGTTGATTACCAGGTAATCTGCGGCGACATAATGGGTCATTTCGTCGATGGCCTGGTCCATACGGCGATCAATGACTGCTTGATCGTCCTGACCGCGTCCGGTGAGGCGCTCGCGCAGGGCTTCCTGGGACGGAGGCAAAATAAAAATACCCACTGCATCAGGGCGCAGGCGACGAACCTGTTCGGCCCCCTGCCAATCGATTTCCAGGATTACATCGCGACCACTGGCAAGAGTCTCTTCGATCTCAGCTTTGGCGGTACCGTAATAATTATCGCCATAAACTTGGGCGTGCTCAAAAAAAGCATCGCGCTCCAACATTGCCAAAAATTCTTCTCGCTCGACAAAGTGATAGTCAACGCCGTGAGTTTCGCCTGGGCGCATGGCACGAGTGGTATGGGAAACCGATACGGTAACCTGGCTGTCGCTGTCTACCAGCGCTTTGACCAAGCTGGTTTTTCCTGCACCGGAGGGAGCGGAGACGGTGTAGAGGGTTCCTGTTTGCACAACTGATCCTGTTCGCGAGCAAAGAGCCCATTATAACCGAAGCTTGCGTCTGGAGATGAAAGAGTGTCATGAAGGGACAAGGCTAGCCCCCGACCGGAGTGGGGGTATCTGTTGGGAGATTCAGGGCGCGTTACCACCTGCGCGCCTGGGCCCGGCCGGGATAGCCTCGCGGGAGTTTCTCAATCACCGCCAACCACCTGTGATTAAGGGGACCTCCCTGTTGTTAATCGCTAACGAAAGTGACTCTATCCTCTTTGCGCCGGGTTGCCAACCACCACCATACCAAAGAGCTTGCGAGCAAGTAGGATATGAAGAGTGGTACATATGTATTGTTTAGTAGCGGAATAGCGCAGATGAGTGCTGCGAGTCTCAAAGTTTCGAAGCGCCCTGAAATAGGATGACCATCCAGTATCCTTCCATTAATTGCCAGGCAAATAATCAAGGCAATAACCGAGCCCATAAGTTGCCAGAAACTCAATACGCTGGTGAACCAGAGGAGAGATAAGGTTGTGGCGGTGTAACAGAGGTGCTGTGCGAATGCGTAGTTGCGCAAACCAGGGCTAATTTCAGGGTTGAAACGTTTAAAGTTTGTCAGATCGGTAGAGGCTACTGGCATGGATTTTTCTACATCTGCGGGCCTGTAGCCGGTGGGGCGGAACCAAAGAGTGCACTTGTCCCACCAGCTTTTCGTGTGCCAGGCATCAATTGCCATGCGCTTTAAGTGTTGTAAATTGGCTGCTACAGGATCAAAGGTATTCAGGGGCTTACGCACACCGTAAAGACAGGGCTCAGTTTCGAGTTCCTGCTGGTAGGTGCCAAATAAGCGATCCCAAAGTATTAGTATTCCGCCGTAGTTTTTATCTACGTAGACAGCGTTCTGGGCGTGGTGTACCCGGTGATTCGAGGGGGTAATGACAAACCACTCCAACCAGCGGATCTTGGGTATTTTTTGTGTGTGAACCCAAAACTGGTAAATAAGATCAATTGCGCCGGCGACAATAACAATTTCTGCCGGCAAGCCAATCAATAGAAGCGGTAGATAAAATATCCAATCCAGCTGTAGCCCCCCCGAAGACTGGCGCAATGCTGTGCTCAGGTTGTAGTCCTCACTCTGGTGGTGCACCAAGTGTTCTGCCCAAAAGATGTTTACCTCGTGACAGATACGGTGCTTCCAGTAGTAGCAGAAGTCGTATGCGAGAACTGCCAGGGCCAGGTGCCAGACATTGTCGATAGACCAGTTGAAACCAACCCATTGATAGTAAGGTTGTAGCAACGTAAACAGCGGGATATAGATAACGAGGAATAAGCTTTTATAGGTAAGCCCGATAATACGATTGAGAATCCCCGTGCTGAGATTGCCAATAGTGTCATTCAGCCTGTAGAGCCCCCAGCCTTTCCAGCGATCCAGGGCGAACTCCATAAGCATGGCGGTCAGAAAAAATGGAATGGAGAAAGTAAGCAGGTCCACAGAAACCCCATATTTTTATTATTAGATAGCGTATCTATCGAACTTTGCCACACGGCTACTGGGCCGCATATGCCAGTGAAGCATGGATTCTGAAATCAGTCAGTATTCGCTAAAGGGATTTTGACGTAATTAACTTTCAGGTTTACAAAAGTGGTGCCTGATTGGCACTAATCAAAAGATTGGCAAGAGCATGCGATACGTCGAATTGGTACCACGGCTAGGTGTGACTTTTGATGTTTAGGCATGGTTTTCTTCGTGAAAGGATTTTCTTTGGAGTTTATAAATAAAAAGACCGGCAAATGCCGGTCTTTTTTTACTCTGAACGCGTCGTTATTTACTCGCTAGCTTCCGCTTCCAGAGTCACACCGCTGTAGGATTCATACCCATAGACACTGATGTACCAGGTGCCGGAATCCGGGTTGCTAATGGTGCAGCTCTCCTCATTACCCCAGAGGTATGGACGACAGTCATATCGACGCAGAGTAGGATAGTTACCGTGGCGCACGTAGAGATCAACTTCGCCAGAGCCACCGGACATCTCTATAGTAAGGGTGGAAGTCCCCGACTCAACATCAATGGTGAAGTCATTCCAGCTGCCCTGGCTGCCAGAAAGGTTAGTTTCTGTCCAACCTGAACCATTGCTGCCACTGTCGTCATCGTCGCCATTACCACTATCGTCGCCGCTCGCCATAGCTACAGCTGCTGCCGCGTCCACAATACCGGAGCCGCAGTTGTTGCAAGAAGAGGGGAAGCTGCGAGCAGTGCTGGTGAGGATCGACTCAACTTCGTCCGGAGTAACGTCGGGGTTAACCGAATAAATCAGCGCAGCTGCGCCGGCGACATGGGGGGCCGCCATACTGGTACCCTGGCTGTAATAGTAGCTATCGCTGCCCGCATCGGTAGAGCCGTTGTTGTAGGTGGAAAGGATACCGTCGGAATCGTTTGCGAAGCTCTGTGCGCCACCGGGTGCAGCGACATCAACTACATTGCCATAGTTGGAGTAATAAGAGCGGCCGCCGGTACGGTCAGTTGCCGCAACGGTAATAACCCCATCACAGCTGGCGGGCGAGTATTGGCTTGCGTTGGCACCACTGTTACCAGCGGCGACAACCACGGTAGCGCCGAGGCTGCGCGCAGTGTCGATAGCACTTTGCGTGGTAGTGTCGCAGCTACCGCTACCGCCGAGGCTCAGGTTCAATACTTGGGCTGGGTTCTGGTTGCTTGGTAATCCGCTGACAGAACCACCGGCACCCCAGATGATGCCGTCGGCAATATCAGAGGTATAGCCACCACAGCGTCCAAGCACACGAACGGGCACTATCTTCGCATCATAGGCAACACCGGCGATACCCATGTTGTTGTTAGTAACCCCGGCAATGGTGCCGGCTACATGGGTGCCGTGCCAGCTGCTATCGCTCTCAGAGGTATCGTCGCAAGTGCCGGCTTCATACCAATCCCCTGGGTCAGTGGGATCGTCATCACGTCCATCTCCATCTACGGAGACGAAAGTGTCAGAAATCATATCGTAGCCTGGCAGGATATTGTCTACCAGATCGGCGTGGGGGAGATAACCGGTATCGAGTACGGCAACCACTACGCCATCGCCCTGGGTAACGTCCCAAGCTGAGGGCAGGTTCAAGCCGCCGGTGGACTCGTAGTAATGCCACTGGCTGAGATAGCTCGGGTCATTGGGCTCGGCCATCGCTTTCATAATCAGGTCCGGCTCTGCGTATTCCACATCCGGATCCTGTTTCAGGCGATCGATGATCGCGCTTACTTCAGCTCTACTTTTACGGCCTTCCAGGCGCATTACCTGGGCGCCAGTGGCCATACGGCGGAGGTGGCGCATCTTGTGGCCGGCGCGACGGGAAGCTTTTTCGACCGTCTCTGTGGCCATGGTGGCCGCCTTCCCAACTTTAGCGCTCTCCTTGTACTTTACGATGATGCGGTCGGTTAGCAGTGTTTTTTCCGCGTCCGCTGCGTGAGTAGCGAAAGGGGTAGCACACAGTAACGAAAACGCACTCGCCAGAGTCGTCTTTTGCAAAAGACTTTTCAATGATGATTTCATTATTGTTATATCTCCGAGATATTTTAAATCCGGCTATCAGTATTCCGATAGGCCGGAGACTCCTGAAAAACTCCGCACTAACAAAATAAATTTGCTTAACGGATAGGCCTAGAAACTGTCTTTCTCACAGTCGGTAAGTCAGTTTGACCAAAATTGGTACCAAAGTTTCAAAATGGTACTTCTTTATAACGTTCGTGAAATTATTATCCTCAGCTTAAGCCTTTAAATTTGTGTGGCTTTTGGCGACAAATTTATAAGTTTTGGGAAAAAAATCTGATAGTGAGAATTTATCTACGGGAGAGATGTGGAGGGGTTCACAGGGGGGAAATTGGATAATAAACGAATATTTTCAGATAAAAGAATTATCGTGCGTAGAAAAGATGAATCGCTAAACGCTTCTTAGTGACGTGTACGTAGCATTTACGTAGCATTTACGTAGCTTGGCTTTGGGGCCTGTTTCCTGAGGGTACCCCAGTAATGAAAACCTTTGCTGGCTACTACTGGGGTTTGAGGTTGAAAGGTTGGTGTTAGGACTTGTGTTTATCTGGCCTTGCTATAACTGGGAACTTTGGCCCACAGCTTTGCAGCCAGCAACCCAAAGATAAATCCAAATAGGTGGGACTCCCAGGAGATAAAACCACCCCGTGGCAAGACACCGAAAATAAGCCCTCCATAAAGGACGGCTACCACAATAGATATTAATAAACGGCTAAATTTCCTGCTGATAAATCCCGCAAGAAGCAAAAAGCCGAAATAGCCATAGATAACTGAGCTAGCTCCCAAATGATTGCCCCTGCCAGCAAAAAGCCAAACGGCCACTCCGGTGGTAATCACAACGAACAGGGTCACTCTCAGGTAAGTTTTTACCCCGTACTGCAGCACTAAGAAACTGAAGATGCACAGAGTGAATATATTCGAGAAGAAGTGCCAGCTATTTCCATGCAGTAATGGTGCAGAAAAGATATGGGGGAGGTGGTTGATTGAGCGGGGAACAATACCAAAGTAATTAAGCGATCGGCCGCTCAGAATATTAATAATCTCAATTGCAGCAAGCACTATAAAAATAGCGCCGACCCACTTCAGGTTTTGTCGCATAAATATCCCTTAAAGGGTGAGCTATCATAAATCCCCCTCTCTGGTGGCAAAGGGGCATCCACAGTCTCGGTGAGAATGCCCCAGAGGGTTACTCGATGTTTTGTACTTGCTCGCGCATCTGCTCGATCAATACTTTGAGCTCTACCGCAGCCTGGGTTGTGTCGGTAACCACAGACTTTGAGGAGAGGGTGTTGGCTTCGCGATTAAACTCCTGCATCAGGAAATCCAGCCGCCGGCCGATTGATCCACCGCCGGCTAAAACCCGACGTGTTTCAGAAGTGTGCGCACTGAGGCGATCGAGCTCTTCATCCACATCAGCCTTCTGGGCCAACAGGACGATCTCCTGCTCGAGCCGGTCCTTGTCCAGCTCCACTTGCAACTCTTCCAGGCGGCTGCGCAGCTTGTCTCGCTGTGCCTCAAGAATTTGGGGAAGCAGTTCTCGAACCTTGGCCACCTGCTCTTCGATTCCCTTGAGTCGGGCCTCAATAAACTTGGCTAGCTCAGCGCCTTCTCGTTCACGGTTTGCGCGCAGCTGTCCCAGTGCCTCGCGAAAAGCCTCCAATATCGTTGCCGACTGTTGATCGGTATCCGCCTCCGGTTCACTGATAACACCGGGCCACTGGAGAATTTGCAAGGGATTGAGTGGTTGAACATCCTCGCCACCCGCTACCTGTTTTGCCGCTTGAATCAGTGCCTGGGCGAGGGGTTGATTGATTTCCAGCCCAGTGTCTTCGGCGCTATTGGTCTTCAGGCTCAGGGTCAGTTCAATTTTGCCGCGGGACAGCGTCTTACGTAGCGTATCGCGCAGTTGTGTTTCCAGGGAGCGAGCCGCTTCGGGCAAACGGAAATGTGGTTCCAGGTAGCGATGGTTGACCGAGCGTAGTTCCCAGATAGCGGTGCCGTTTGCGTAATTGGCCTCGGCGCGTCCAAAGGCTGTCATGCTGCGCACTTTGTTCTGTTCCCGTTGACTGGCCATAGCTGATCCCCTACAGGCGTATTAATCGGCCCGGCATAATAACACAGCGTTTGGATCGCCATGCTGGGGTATATAATGCGGGGCTTTCATTCAATATTTGAGGTGGACTATGCAGCGTCCCAGTGGCCGCGCCCCTGCGCAATTGCGCCCGGTAAAAATTACCCGCAACTATACCCGTCATGCGGAGGGGTCTGTATTGGTGGAGTTTGGTGATACCAAGGTTTTGTGTAATGCCTCTCTATCCAGTGAAGTCCCAAGGTTTTTACGCGGCCAGGGCAGCGGTTGGATTACTGCAGAGTACGGCATGCTGCCACGCTCCACAGGCTCTCGTATGCCCAGGGAAGCGGCCAAGGGCAAGCAGAGTGGGCGCACCGTGGAAATTCAGCGCTTGATCGGGCGCTCACTGCGAGCGGCGGTAGACCTGGAGAAGCTGGGTGAGAATCAAATCACCGTCGATTGCGATGTTATCCAGGCCGATGGCGGTACCCGAACCGCAGCAATCACAGGTGCTTGTGTGGCACTGGTTGACGCCCTGCGTCATATGCAGCGAGAGAAAATCATAGCCGATGATCCGCTCAAGAATATGGTAGCGGCGGTATCAGTGGGAATTTATGAGGGGGAGCCGTTACTGGACCTGGATTACCCGGAAGACAGTTCAGCGGATACCGATATGAATTTGGTGATGGCCGAAGATGGCGGCATGATCGAGGTTCAAGGCACTGCAGAGGGTGAGCCATTTACCGAAAAGCAGTTCGCTCAGATGCTGGGGTTGGGCAAGGCGGGTATTGATGAATTGATCGCTTTGCAAAAGCGGGCGCTGGACGAGTAAAGCAGCCGCCCCTTGGTTTGTATCCGGCCCTCTCCCAATAGGGAAGGGGCCGGAACTCCATGCGATTCAGACTTCGATTTCGTAGTCCATGATTACCGGCAAGTGGCTGGAGAATTTCACATTCTTATTGATTGCACCGTACTCAATGCGATTTTTCAGACCGTGAGAAACGATCTGCATATCAGTACGCCAGCCATCTCCTTCTCCGACAGTACCGCTGGGCCACCAGCTAAATTCGTCGGTATCTTTTACTACACGGCGAAAAGCATCGACATAGCCAACATCATTAAACAGCTGGTCCAGCCAGCGCTGTTCGTGACGCATAAAGCCGGGAGAATCCTGGTGATCTTGCCAATTCTGTACGTCTGCACGACGGTGAGCCATGCCCCAGTTACCACAGAAAATAAAGTCGCGGCGTTTGCGGCTTATTTTTAGCAAGTGCGCCTGCATGTCCTCAAAGAATTGGACTTTTTTCTCTAACGACGTCTCATCTGAGGCGACTGGCGCGAGCAGGGAGCCAACACTCAGTCGCTCGAAATCCGCCTGTAGATAGCGGCCGTACATATCCTCACCATTGGCGAAGCCCATGCCGAATATGATGGCTTTGGGCTGGCTTCGGGTGTAGATAGCCACACCGTTTTCGTGGGGAGTTCCCGAGTCGAAAAAGTAACTGTAATAACCGTCGGGGTGAAATATTGGGTGGTCCAATTCAGGCTCGAGAGAGCGCAGGTCCTGAAGGCAGATAATATCTGCGTCCTGCTCCGCCAACCAATCGTAGAGACCGCGTTGGGCGGCCTGATGAACGCCGTCTACCGACAAGCTTACTATTCGCATTATTAGCCCCTTACCAGCGGACTGTGTATCATTAGAAACATTATATGCATGCCTACCCCCGGGAATGCTACGGGGAGGTCTCCCTTCACCTTAGCCAATAGTTAACAATTTTCCATGCAGCAATATCAGCGCGATTTTATCCAACTTGCCCTGGATCATCAGGTTTTGTGTTTCGGCGACTTCACATTGAAGTCGGGCCGTCAAAGCCCCTACTTTTTCAATGCCGGCCGTTTCCACACCGGTGCTGCACTGGCAGCGCTGGGACAGGCCTATGCCGAGGCGATAATCGCTTCGGGAGTGGAGTTCGATGTCATTTTTGGGCCGGCCTACAAAGGTATCCCGCTGGGTGCGGTGACTGCTGTGGCTCTAGCCCAAAAGGGGATCGATAAGCCTTTCTGTTACAACCGAAAAGAAGCCAAGGATCACGGTGAAGGCGGAACCTTAGTGGGTGCGCCGCTTAATGGCAAGGTTTTGATTATCGATGATGTTATTACTGCGGGCACAGCCGTGCGCGAAGTGATGCAAATTATCGAATCTCATGGCGCAGAGGCGGCGGGAGTTGTGATTGGTCTCAACCGCCAGGAAAAGGCTAGCGAAGATTGTGAATTCTCCGCTATTCAGCAAGTTGAGAGACAGTACAATATTCCTGTGGTCGGCATCGTGCAGTTAGACGATGTGATTAGCTTTCTCGAGCAGGAGTCGAATGACAGCGATACTCTGCAGAAAATTGTGGACTACCGGCAGCGCTACGGTGTCGCGGGTCAATAAATTTTGTCCCTCCTAGCCGTGGGCCGGTTAATTTAGAGAGAAGAGCGATGCGAGTCGCCCCTTTAGTACCTCTATTGGTCAGCACCCTTTTGATGCTGGCTGTAGAGGCTTATGGCAACAATAGCCGGGTTTTGTATCGATACACTGATCACCAGGGAGTCCTGGTGATCAACGATGCTATTCCACCGGAATTTGTTCCAAATGGATATGAGATTCTCACTCTTACCGGTCGTGTAGTTGAAGTAGTTGCACCGCAGCTCAGTCCCGAAGAGTACCAAGCCGAACTTCAGCTAGAGGCCCAGCGGGAAGCGGATCGTAAGTTGCTCAAGCGCTATAACAGTATTGCGGATATTGAGAGTGCTCGGTCGCGCAAGTTGGCTGTCGTAGAGCAGGATATGGCTATCATGCGGTCAAATATCAGCAGTCTACGCCGGCAAATTGCCCAGGAAGAAGCCTCTGCTGCGCGCACGCAGCGGGGCGGCCGTGAGGTGGCTCCCGAATTGTTGCAGAGAATTGCTGATCTACAAAAAGAAATGGAAGTGCTTGAGGAGCGCCTCAGCCGGCGTGCGGCTGAAGCGGATACCATAGGGGTTGATTTCGATAAGGCGGTAGCCCGCTATACCGAACTTAATGCTGAGAGCTAGCTAATTTCTCAATGCCTGAATAATTTCGGAGGGCTGCCGCTAAACAGCCCTCATGAGGAAATGGTTATCTGGCTGCAGCCACTGTCTCACGGAAGAAACCAGCCGTTAATACGGGCCACTGTTCTGCCCAGTACTCTGTAGGCTTACGCTTAAAACCGCTGCGCACGTATTGGACGATACGCCCCTCCGCGCTCGCCAAAAGCAGGTTGGCAGCACCACCGAGAGGAAGAGTCGGGCGCAGGTGTTCGCGCAATTCGGCTTCGCGCAAGATCTGTCTAATTTGGGTTTCCAGTCGATCAAACAACTGCAGGATTCGTCCATGCAGCCTCTCAGTTTCACCGGTAAGCGCGTCGCCTGTAAGCAGGCGAGTGATTCCTGGATTGCGTTCACAGAACGCCAGAAGAAGCTGCAGAATTTTCTGGCAGCGATTGAGAGCCGAGGGCTCCTCCTGCAGGATCATTGCGATACGGCTGAAAATGGTCTCCTCAATAAATTCGATCAGCCCTTCAAACATCTTGGATTTACTGGGGAAGTGACGATATAGCGCGGCTTCAGAGAAACCAACTTCCTTGGCCAGTGCTGCTGTTGTAATACGTGCGCCGGGACTGACTTCCAGCATATGTGCTAGAGCTTCCAGGATTTGTTGACGCCGATTGATTTTTTCGCTGCTCATTGACTGCCTTTGGTCCGCTTGGGGGGCGGAATTTAGTTTTGCTCTTGTCGTCTTATTTTGACGGCGGCGGAATCCTACCGATTCGCCGGGCTGTCTTCAATTGCCAAGGGCCTAGTGGTCCACAGTTTGCGCTTCGATGTTGGTAATCAGGGTACCCACGCCTCGATCTGTAAATATTTCGAGCAATATGGCGTGGGGCACACGGCCGTCGATGATGTGAGCGGAATTTACCCCATCCTGAACAGCGTCCAGAGCGCAGGTGATTTTTGGCAGCATGCCGCCATAGATGGTGCCATCCTGAATTAAGCCCTCTACTTCATTGGTAGTCAGTCCGGTGAGAACCTCCCCCTCCTTATCCTGCAGACCGGCGACGTTGGTAAGTAACATCAGCTTTTCTGCTTTCAATTCCTCAGCGATTTTTCCAGCGACGAGATCGGCATTAATATTGTATGAAACCCCATTGCCGTCGACTCCGATGGGCGCAATAACCGGGATAAAGTCACTGTGGACCAGCATATTGATCACATCAATATTAACTTTCTCGACTTCCCCAACCTGGCCAATATCAATGATTTCAGAGGCATGTAGTCCCGCGCTCTCATTTTTTCGGGTCAACTTTCGCGCTTTAACCAGTAATCCGTCTTTACCGGTGATACCTACCGCGCGGCCCCCATTTTTGTTAATCAAATTGACGATCTGTTTGTTGACGGTGCCCCCTAACACCATCTCCACAACATCCATGGTTTCGCTATCGGTGACTCTCATTCCGTCTACGAAGCGGGACTCAATACTGAGCTTATTTAGCAGCTGCCCGATTTGAGGTCCGCCGCCGTGCACCACCACTGGGTTCATACCTACCAGCTTCATCAGGATAATGTCTCGAGCGAAACTGTTTTGTAGTTGCTCATCCACCATGGCGTTGCCACCGAACTTGACCACAATAGTTTTGCCCGTAAAGCGCTGGATATAGGGCAGTGCTTCATTGAGGACCTGGGCACTTTTCAGCGCAGAGTTTAGATCTAGGGACATGGGCAGTTCCTTACACAGGGCGACAGGCAATTAGGTTTGGGGTCCTGACTTGAGTCGCCAACGATTTAAAGCAAATGTGGTGGGTTGTTTTCTAAGCAATAGAGGCAGTGGCCCGATGGCGGCGCAGTCTATTCCGCCGTTTAATCTTAATCGAGCAGCTGCCAGTCGGGTACAGTAATTGCGGGAGCAATCTTTCTGAGCTGTCCCATCACCTCTGTACGGATGCGCTCCAGGGCCTGTTCATTTTCAGCCTCAAAGCGCAGGGTTAGTGCGCTAGTGGTATTGGAGGCACGTACAAGCCCCCAGCCATCGGGAAACTCTATACGCAAGCCGTCGATAGTATTGATATCGGCATTGCCAAAATTCCCCTTATCGCGCAGCTGGTCTATCAGTGAAAACTTCTCAGTTTCCTCTACTGGTAGCAGGATCTCAGGGGTGCTGTGCATTTTCGGCAAGGTGTCGAGAAGCTCATCAAGACTTTGTTCTCGCAGTGCCATAATTTCTAGTACCCGCGCAGCAGCGTAGATACCATCGTCGAAACCAAACCAGCGGTCCTTAATAAAGATATGTCCGGAAAGCTCGCCGCCCAAAATGGCTTTGGTCTCCAACATCTTGGCTTTCATCGGAGAGTGTCCGGTCTTCCACATAATGGGGCGGCCCCCATACTGGCTGATTAGCTGGGATAAACTGCGACTGCTCTTAACGTCGAAGACAATATTTTCTCCCGGATTGCGCGCGAGGATATCCCTTGCCAGCAACATAACCAGTTGGTCTGCCCAAGCGATACGGCCGCTGCTTGAAATCAGGGTAACACGATCACCATCACCATCCAGGGCCACGCCCAGATCTGCTCCTGTAGCCAGAACCTTTTCAGTCAAGGCTTCGAGGTTTTCTGGTCTGGAGGGGTCCGGTGCGTGATTGGGGAAGTTGCCATCCACCTCACAATAGATCGGTGTTACCGCACAGCCGAGCTGCTCAAAGAGGCGGGGAGCCAGGTTAGAGGTGGCGCCATTGCCAGCATCGATAACCAAGTGCGGTTGCCCGGCGAGGGCGACATTATTGAAAACTTCATCGATATATTTATCGGTGATTTCTTGCTCCCGATTGGCGCCTTCCCCACTTTTGAATGGGCCTTTTTTCATCAACTGGTAGAGCCCCTGCAGTTTGTCTTCCGCCAGGGCGCGACCTTTCAGTACGATCTTAAAGCCGTTGTATTCTGCAGGGTTGTGGCTTGCGGTAACAATGACCCCACTACTGGTATTTTTTCCTTTCGCACAAGCGTAATAGAGAAGTGGTGATGGAATCAGGCCGAGATTAATAGAGTTGCAGCCACTATCTAGAATTCCCTCAATCAGGCACTGGCTAAGTGTTTCACTGCTATTGCGTCCATCTCGGCCAACTAGTAAGAGATGTTCTCCAGCGTGCTGTGCCAGGGTGCCGAGCGCTCTGCCTAGCTGATAGGCAAAAGGTTCATTGATTTCCTGCCCGGCGATTCCACGGATATCGTAGGCGCGGAAAACATGCTGGGGATACTCAGAGGTAAGAGGCAGCTCGGACTTGTCATCGTCACTTTCTGGCAAGTCCTTTGAACTATTTTCTTTTTCTTCGCTTTCTGAGTTCTCCGAATCGGAGTCCGAGATACTGGGTGCTGAGGCCAAGCTCTGCGGCAGAAAATCTGTATTGGGAGCCTGTGTAGTTCCTCCATCAGAGGCTTGTGGGTGCGCCTTATTAAACTCGCTGCCACTAGTATCCTTACTTCTTTCCCATGGGGCTCTCGAATCGCGAGGTAGGAATTTCAGTAGGGCGAGTAGACTCGCTAATATTCCAATGCCGGCTCCGATATAAATCCAGGATGTGGGCAGACTGTGCTGTTCGACAAAGGTTTTGGAGGGGCTGAAGTGGAGGCTTAAATAGCTGTCCTCAAGTTGCTCCACAGTGTTGTGGCCTTTTCCTGTGCCTGCGCGCCACAGAGTTTGTCGGTGGGCATCGGGAAACTTCTGCATTAACTGAACTTGTCCATGACTACCGCCCAGACTTTTTAAAATGTTTTCCAGCACGGAAAAGGGTTGGGTAGCCAGTAGTTGTTCATTTTCCAGGGTGATAACACTATGCAGTTGCCAGCTATTTTCCACACCTGTACGCAGTACTTCCATCGGTTGCTCAGGTGCTTCCTGGCTGCGCTTTAACAGATCGACCAAGGCAAAGTTCAGGGAGGGATTTTGCCCTGAGCCCACTCGAACCTGTTCGGAAGAAAAGGCCTGGAGGGATACCTGCTCAGGTAGTTTGGTAGATTCTGCAGGGAGCTTCCTTGATTCAAGGGCCTGCAGGCGCTTCGAATAGTCTGTGACGTAAGACTGCACGACTTCAGCTAGTTCGGCAGTTTTTTGCTTGGCGGCTAGCTCAATCTGCGAATGATTGTGGGGTATTACAAGATGCTGGATTAACAGATAGGCACCGCCCAGCCAAGCGACAACTACTAATAATAACGGTAAAAATAACCCTTTCTGCATGGTACCGCCTGGTTTCTTTTTGTTGTTGGAGCCCACAGATATCCCTGATTTGAGCGTAAATGTTGTCACTGAGCCTTGGAGGCGATGAGTTCAATGAGCTGTCGGGCTAGGTCGGTCTTTAATGCGGGAGCTAGTCGGCTCTGACCATCCGCATCTATCACAGTGACAGCGTTGTGATCGCTGTTAAATCCGGAGTCCGGTTGGCTCACATCGTTGGCAATGATCATATCGAGGTTTTTCCGCTGCAGCTTGCTCTGGGCGTGGGCGAGAACCTGTTCTGTCTCTGCGGCGAACCCGATAGTGAAAGGTCGTAGCTCAGTACGCGTGGCTATGGCTGCAACAATATCGGGATTTTTGATGAGGGCAATTGCATCATCATCTTGCCCGTCTTTCTTTTTGATTTTCTGCTCAGCGACTTGGGCCGGGCGGAAATCAGCAACGGCTGCTGCACTGATAAAGATATCGCAGTGATCGGCGACACTTTTGGCGGCCTCATACATATCCTGGGCGCTGATAACATTGATACGATTGACCTTTGGCGGCGTATCCAAATTTACGGGGCCGGCAATCAACGTCACTTCGGCACCGGCACTCTGCGCCGCCGCAGCCAGGGCGAAGCCCATTTTTCCAGAGCTGTGGTTGCTGAGGAATCTCACTGGGTCAATGGCTTCCCTGGTAGGGCCGGCAGTGATTACTACTTTGCGGCCCTGCAGTGAGTGGCTTGTGTGAAACAGGGATTCAGTGTGTTCCGCCAGGTTTTCTGGTTCCAGCATACGGCCGGGGCCCACGTCGCCACAGGCCTGGCTACCCGCGCCTGGGCCCCAGAATATGACTCCGCGCTCCTTTAGGGTCTGAGCATTGGCTGAGGTAGCTGCGTGGCGCCACATGGCTTGGTTCATGGCTGGTGCCAGGGCCAGGGGGGCTTCGCTGGCCAAACAAAGGGTGGTTAAGAGGTCATCAGCCATACCGGCAGCCAACTTTGCCATTACCTGGGCACTGGCTGGAGCAATCAGGATAAGATCAGCCCATTTCGCCAGTTCGATATGACCCATAGCGGCTTCTGCCGAGGGATCCAACAAGTCTGTATGCACCGGGTTAGCGGATAGCGCCTGAAAGGTCAGTGGCTGTACAAACTCCTGTGCTCCGGCGCTCATTACCACTCGGACATCGGCACCGCGCTCTTTGAGCCGGCGAACCAGGTCGGCACTCTTATAGGCGGCAATTCCACCGCTGATACCTAAAAGTATGCGTTTGTCGGCCAGAGAGGACATAAATGCTGTTTCCGATTTGGTGCGAGCCGGTAAGATTAGCATTTCTATGTCGTTTCTTATAAGACTGCAGTAGTGCTTCAAAGGCGCAGCGTGGAAGAGGTGTTCAGTAGATGTGCGATAGATAAGACACTGACTAACTGGGCTACAAATGAAAATAAAGGACTGGCCGGCAGGTGAGAGGCCTCGGGAAAAGCTGTTGGAGAGAGGAGCTGAGGCTCTGTCGGATGCAGAGCTATTGGCAATTTTTCTGCGCGTGGGGCTACCCGGCCTCTCAGCAGTGGATCTGGCCAGGAGACTTCTCAATGATTTTGGTGGCTTGCGCCCTCTATTAGAGGCCGAGCGAGATGACTTTTGCCGCGCGCGAGGGCTCGGCGACGCCAAGTTTGCACAGTTGCAAGCGGCGCTGGAAATGGCCAAGCGGCACTTGGCGGAGACGATACAGCACGGCAGCGCACTGTGCAGTCCCGGGGCGGTCAGGGATTACCTGGCAATCCAGCTCAGGCACCGGCGCAGGGAAGTGTTCTGCTGCCTCTACCTGGATAATCAACACCGGGTGATCGCTTTTGAGGAGCTGTTCGAGGGGACTCTGAATGCAGCGAATGTCTACCCGCGCGAAGTAGTACAGCAAGCGCTGTTGAAGGGAGCTGCGGCGGTTATTTTGGCGCACAACCACCCGTCTGGTGTCAGTGAGCCCAGCCAGGCAGATATCTGGATTACCGAGCGTTTGACCCAGGCACTAGAGCTGGTGGATATCAAGGTTCTGGACCATTTGATCGTCGGTGAGGGCAAGGCGCTATCCTTTGCAGAGCAGGGATTGATGTAAAGGTGTCGTTCCCGGCGTTGAAATGTTGTACAAAACTTGCTCCCTACGGGCTCTTTTGGTATAAAACGCCGCTCTTTGCGGCCGGGCCAGATTCTGCACAGGTTCCGCCGCCATCCAGGAACCGGATTAGAATCCCGATTTTTATGTTCCCGCACTACCTTTTCCTCTTCAGGATTGGCGCCATGCGGGCACAAGCGTTTTGAAGAGGCCAACAGATGTCCAAGGTATGTCAGGTAACCGGTAAGCGTCCGGTCACCGGAAACAATGTATCCCACGCTAAGAACCGCACCAAGCGTCGCTTTGTGCCGAACCTGCACAGCCACCGTTTCTGGGTTGAATCCGAGAAGCGTTTTGTGAAGCTGCGTGTTTCCGCGAAAGGCATGCGCGTTATCGATAAGAAAGGTATCGACGCTGTGCTGACTGAGCTGCGCGCCCGCGGCGAAAAAGTGTAACGGCTGTAGCCCAGCTAATAGATTGGAGATAGAGCAATGCGTGAGAAGATTCGTCTGAATTCCAGCGCCGGTACTGGCCATTTCTACACCACTACCAAAAACAAGCGCAACATGCCTGAGAAAATGGAGATCAAAAAGTACGATCCCGTTGTACGCAAGCATGTAATGTACAAGGAAGGCAAAATTAAATAATTGCCTACCGCTACTGTACAAAAAGCCCGGTTCTAACCGGGCTTTTTTGTGCGTATTGGAAATTGAGCAGCCAGTTTACACAGGGTAACTCCAGAAGATGCCAGAGCTCCCAGAAGTAGAAACCACTCTCAGAGGCCTGCAACCTCACCTGGAGGGGCATAAAATTCGCTCCGCAAAAGTGCGCCAGCACCAGTTGCGCTGGCCCGTGGAAGCAGACTTTGAGCGCCGTGTCCGCAATGCCCGGATACTGAAGCTGGAGCGCCGCGCCAAGTACCTGCTGGTGCACACCGATAAAGGCTGCGCTATCTGGCACCTGGGGATGTCTGGCAGCCTGCGAATGGTCGAGGCTGCACAGGCACCGGAAAAGCATGATCATATCGACTGGCGCCTGGATAGTGGTCTCACACTGCGTTACCGCGACCCGCGCCGTTTTGGTGCCCTACTGTGGACAGTGGCGGACCCACTGGCCCACGACTTACTCAGCCATTTGGGCCCAGAGCCTCTCTCGGAAGAATTTAGTGGTGACTATCTGTTCGAGACTTCGCGCAAGCGTAAGCAGTCTGTCAAAACCTTCGTCATGGATGGCCGTATCGTTGTGGGGGTGGGTAATATTTACGCCAGTGAATCTCTTTTCCTGGCGGGCATTCGCCCAGATCGACAGGCCGGTTCTATTTCCAAAGCCCGATACCAGCGCTTGGCTGAGTCCATAAAGCAGGTTCTCAGTCAGGCAATCGCCCAAGGTGGGACTACCTTGCGGGACTTTATTGGCGGCGATGGAAAACCTGGCTATTTCGCCCAACAGCTAAATGTTTATGGCCGTGCGGGTGAGTCCTGTCCCTCTTGCGGCCGAGCAGTCAAAGATATGGTTTTGGGCCAGAGAAATACCTTTTTCTGCTCTAGCTGCCAACGTTAAATCGCATCCTTCTGGCAGCTTTAGGCAATACTAATATCATCGTATTGCCGATAAGGAGCTGCTTAGTGGTCATGATATTGCCTTTTCTTACGGTCACCCTGTCGATTTGGGCCGTTTGGAATGGTCGTCGCGGCTCTGCAATGGGCTGGTGGTTGTTGACCTTGCTAATCTTCATTATGTGGTGTGGATATCATATGACGCGAGCACTGTCGCTGTCTTTCTAGGGACCGTGCCCATGATGGTGTTTATGGTCAGAAGGCTGGATAGCTTGGCGCTGTTAGCGGTAAGCATAATCCTATGGATTGCCTTGATCATGGAGTTGGTATCTCACCAACACCCCTGCCCTCTCTGTCTCTTACAACGTGTTGCCTTTGCCATGATTGGCATGGGATTGATGTTGAACCTGCGCTTTAGTATTCGTGCAGAGCATTACGGCGTTGTTATTCTTTCGTGTCTGGCCGGTCTGGCTGCTGCTGTCAGGCAGGTATTGCTGCATATCACCCCTGGCGATCCAGGGTTTGGCAGCCCAGTATTTGGCTTACATTTATACACTTGGTCTGCGCTGATTTTCTTTGTCTTACTGATCTACTGTGGCGTTGCATTAATGTTTGGCTTTAAGCGGCGAAGTTTTGCCACGAGAGAGTTTACTTTGATTGAAAAGTGCATTGCCATCTCGTTCTTCACTGTCGTGTTGGCCAATTTAGTCGCGGTTCTCCTCGAGTGCGGTCTGGGTCCCTGCACCAGTGGGTCATTTGGGTATCACTGGTTGTGGTCTCGAGGTTAGGCACACAAATGTGTCCGAGCTTTCTACACTTTTCCTGATAAGACCCGAGTCCCGGGGAATTGCGGAAAACTGTGAGGAGTCCCTATGCGTCTGGCCTGCCTGCTCATTTCACTATTGTTAATTGCTTGTGAACGAGCTGAATCCCCCTCGCCGGCCACCAGTGTTGAAACCGCCCAGCACGTTTTAAGGAATGCGTATATCTATACCGTCGACCCGGCCCGCAGTGTTGCCTCGGCAATGGCTATCCGCGATGGGCGCATTGTTTATGTGGGTACAGATCGGGGGGCAGAAGCCCTTGTAGGAGAGGGAACAAAGGTCACTGATCTCAGTGGAAAAATGGTATTGCCCGGTTTTATTCAGCAAATACCTGATGTTGGTATCAGTGACAGTTTGGATTTATCCACATATAAAACTGTAGAGGGGTATGAGAATAGCGTTCGTAAATTTATTCAGGCCAACCCCGAGAAGCAGCTTGTCGTTGGCAGCGGCTGGCGTCATGTCATTTTTGCACCACACAGACCACATAAAGCAATACTGGATCAAATAAATGATTTGATCCCCATTATTCTTTTCTCAGAAGATGGCGCCAGTGTATGGACTAACTCTGAAGGTATTGCCGCAGCTGGGATTGATATGGAGTCTAATTTTTCTGAGGGTGGTAGAATCGAAAAAGATGAAGATGGTCTTCCCATCGGTATTTTTCATGGTCGTGAAGCGGTGGAGGTTTTTTCCCGTCTGATACCCGTAAATAATGAGGGTGAAAAACCAACTCGAAGTTTTTCAGAGATTAAGAATATTGCGGCCCAGAGAGGCGTAACTACTTTTTTTCAGGCTGTAATGCCGCTCAATGATTTAAATAAATATCTCAGCGCCTTCGATCGCCCACTATCGTCAGAGAAATTGAGTTTGCGTATCCGAGCATCCTTTGAAATAGCGATGGATGTCACTGGTAAGAAACTTAGAGAATTGCAGAAGGTTGCAGAAAAATATTCCGGTGATGATTTCAAGATCAATTCGGTCAGCTTGAAAGCTGACAAGGTAGGTTTAGGTGATCAACGTGATTCAGGCCTATCGAGTGAACTTATTTCCAAGATAATTACTCGTGCTAATTCACATAATTTCCAGTTTTACCTGGATGCTAAGAGTAATAAAGAGTTGGCAGCTCTACAAAAGCTCATACAGATATCCCTGGATGGTGGCAGGGAGTTGGGATTGCGTAACACCCTGCTTAATATTAGTTCGGATAATGCTGGGAGTGTATTGTCAGCTGATAAGGAAAAACCGATTTTATTGCTGTCAGTAGCAGCGCGCTCAAAAGTTTCTCCAGATGATAAAAGTTACTTAACTGAAAGTCGAAAATCTAATACAGAGCCTCGTCATATAGCCGTGGTTATGGACTCGGGATATGTTGCCGGGCGAGAGGTGTCACCAATCCAGAACATCCATGCTGGAGTCAGTAACCAGATATCATTGGAGACAATGATTGAAATGTTCACTTTTACCGGTGCTGTTACGAATCACCTGGAGCAGGATACTGGTAGTTTGGAGGTGGGAAAGTGGGCGGACTTTATTGTTTTGGACAAAAACCTGTTTTTAATTCCGCAGCGAGATATTGGTAGTGTCCGGGTGATACAGACTTATTATAAAGGTCAGAAAGTCTATGACCGCAGGCGCTAAGGAGAGGAAGAAACCGAGGGGCAGTGCGCCCCTCGGTTGATCAATGTTAACGCCCTTGGGCGCTACCCTCGCGGCGGGGGTCGGCTCCCCCGTACAGCTTGTTATTTTGCAAAGCGATTGCATGGATACCACTGTTGAGGCCCCTTTCGACAACCTCGTGCCCACGGGCTTCGAGTTTCTCGATAGTATCGGGGCTGAAAAAGCCGGGCTCCAATTCGACCCTCTTACCGATTGCACCGATATTTCCCGCAGAAATCGCTTCGGCAATCGGCATATTCAAGCCCAGGTGGTAGAGAATGGTGCGCGCGGTGTAGTCAATAATTCGTGAGCCGCCGGGGGAACCCACCAGAAGGCGCATGCTGCCATCTTTGTTGAAAACGATGGTGGGGGACATGGAAGAGCGTGGTCTCTTGCGCGCTTGAATGCGGTTGGCCACCCGCTCCCCACTACTGTTTTTTGGAGTGAAGGAAAAATCGGTGAGCTGGTTGTTGAGCAGGAAGCCCTTCACCATCAGGCGCGACCCGAAGCCGGTTTCAATACTGGTCGTCATACTGACACCATTACCGTAGCGGTCGACAATCACTAAATGGCTGGTGTTGGGCAACTCTGGCGACTGGGCCATCACCCGCTTCACCCCGAGTTCGGCTGGGGTACCCGGAGTCGCAGCTGTGGCGGAGTCCGGGTCGATTAACTGCGCGCGGCGAGCCAAATAATCCCTGGACACCAGTGATTTACTGGGTACTTGGACAAAGTCGGAATCACCGGAGTAGGTGTTGCGATCGGCAAATGCCAGTTCCGAAGCTTCGATAAATAAGTGGGTGAGCAGATCACTGCCAGGCTCGAAGCGCTCCAGTGGGAATTGTTGCAGCATGCCCAGAATGCCGCCTACTGTGGTACCTCCGGACGACGGGGCATCCGCACCGCACACACGATATTCGAGAAACTCCGAACACAGGGGCTGGCGCTCCTTGGCCCGGTAGCTAACCATATCTTCGAGGCTCAGGAGCCCTGGGTTGGCACTGTCATAGCGCACAGCTTTGACGATAGCCTTGGCAATGTCGCCGTGATAGAAGGCATCCGCACCGCCCTGGGCAATGGCCTCCAGAGTTTCCGCGTAAGCTGGATTCTTCAAGTTGTGACCCACCGGCAGGGGCTTGCCATCACTGTTGAAGAAGTAGCTGGCAATTTCCGGTCGAGCAGCCACCTTCGGCATGCGCAGTAACAGCTGGTGAAGGCGCGGTGATATCTGAAAGCCGGATTTGGCCAGGTGTATGGCCGGCTGAAATAACTGCTCCCAGGGTAACTTGCCATCGCGCTCGTGAGCCATTTCCAGCATTCGCACAACACCGGGAACGCCGACCGAGTAGCCGCCGATTACAGACTCAAAAAATGAACGCGGCTTGTTGTCGCGGATAAAGTAATTTTCGTCTACCTGAGAGGGGGCTGTCTCGCGCCCGTCGTAGTACTTGAGCTTCTTTGCCGCAGCGTCATAGCTGAGCATAAATGCGCCGCCACCAATCCCGGAGGATTGTGGTTCTACCAATCCCAATACCATCTGAGCGGCAATGGCGGCGTCCACAGCGCTGCCGCCCCGGGCGAGAATCTGTTCGGCAGCCCGGCTGGCATGGGGGTTGGCAGTGACTGCCATATAGAAGTTGGCCGTTGAGGACTTAACGGCAGTGCGACCGGTATCAAACTCCGGTTGTGGTTCATCGGCAAAAGCGAAAGCGGGACTCAGAACCAGTGCAAAGGCGGCGAGAAAGTTGCGCACGTAACACTCCGCGGATTGTGGATAAATCCGCTCGAGTGTATCAGAAATAGCCAGATTCAGGCTTAACGAAATTTCTCTTCCAGCGCGCTTTGTACAGCAGCCGGAACAAACTTGGTGACATCGCCGCCCAGGGAGGCAATTTCACGTACTAAAGAGGATGAAATGTAGGACAAATGTTCTGCCGGTGTCAGGAACAAGCTTTCCATATTGGGCGCTAACTGGCGGTTCATATTGGCCAGCTGGAACTCGTATTCAAAGTCGGACACCGCGCGCAGACCGCGCAGTACGCCATAAGCATCTACCTGGCGCACCAGGTCGGCGAGCAGGATATCGAATCCAATGACTTCGACATTGGGCAGGTGACCGAGAACTTTTTGTGAAAGTTCTACCCGCTCCTCTAAGGTGAACAGGGGGTTTTTGCGATTGCTGGCAGCCACAGCCACGATAACGTGGTCAAACAAGCGGCATGCGCGCTCCACCAAGTCCAAGTGACCATTGGTGATGGGATCGAAGGTTCCGGGATAGACGACTTTTTTCATACGCCAGGGCTTAAATGCGGGCCGAATGGGATGCGAATGGTAAACAATTTACGGCTAAGGTCAAAACCGAATCTTTTTATTCTTTCCTAACCTGCCGGGCCAGCACGGCGAAACAAGCGCATACACACCTGTCCGGCACGTTTTTCTTTTTCCTGTTCCCAGCCAGGTACTGATGCAACCACTGTGTCTCGCGGTGTTTCCACATAGATTAATGCATCCTGCGAAAGATGGCCGGACAGGGCGCCTAGAGTTGCCTGCCAAAGATTGTCAGCAAAAGGGGGATCGATAAATACGAGGTCGTATTTACTTCCATTACTTCCGAGGAACTCTTCTGCACTACAGTTATGGACTTTGGCTTCCCGGGCGTTTAACTGTTTTAACTGTTCCGCCAGGGTTCGCGCAGCGCGAGTATTTAGCTCGACAAAATCTACTGAGCCAGCGCCTCGGGATAGCGCCTCCAGACCCAGGGCACCTGAACCGGCAAAGAGGTCCAGGCAGCGGGCGTCGGGCAGGTAGAACTGCAGCCAGTTAAACAGAACCTCCCGCAGTCGGTCGCCGGTAGGTCTCAAGCCCTCCACTGGGGCAAACTGTAATTTTCGCCCGCGCCACTGTCCGCCAATGATGCGTAACTGTGAAAGGTTTTGCGGGCTTTGCTTTCGGGATGAACTTCTGGCCAAGGTAACTCTCTACTGGGGGCTTAGCGATGCTAAGATTAGCGTCTTTCTGCAAGCGGTACATCCGGACATACGAATGATTTTTGACTTCCTGCGCAAAAAGAAGAAGCGCAAGCCCGAACAAAGTGAGCCCCAGCAATCCCAGGCGGAGGTCACTGCTGCGTCTGAAGAGGAATCATCGGCGCAGAGCCCTGAGCCTTCAGCTCTAGATAAAGAGCCCTCGGCGCTGGACAAAATGCCCTCAGACATAGAGGAAAAGTCGCCTGCTCAGGGAGAAACCTCCGCTCTGGAGGAAGCAAAGGCCCCTATCGATAAACCCACTGCCCCAGCTTCTGTCCCCCAAGAGGAAAGTGCCGGCTGGGCGCAGCATACTGATGCGGCGGGCGAGCCGGAGGCCGTTGTCGAAGCCTCCCAGGTGGTTGCAGCAGAGCCTGTAATAAAAGAAGAGGCCGAGAAGCCAGCCCCGATTCAACCTGAGCCAGCTCCAAAACCCAGAGCCAAAGAGCAGCTGAAACCGGAAGCCAAAAAGAAAGAGGGCTTCTTTGCTCGTATTCGTCGCGGCCTCAGCCGCACCAGCAACCAGTTTGTCGAGGGGATGGGAAACCTGTTCCTAGGGGCCAAGGAGATCGATGAAGATCTGCTGGAAGAGCTTGAAACACAGCTTTTAATGGCAGATGTGGGAGTTGAGGCTACCAGCGAGATCGTCGAGCGCCTGACCGAACGGGTATCCCGTCGGGAACTGGCCGATGGCGATGCACTTTACAAGGCATTGCAGCAGGAGCTGGCTGACTTACTCGATAGTGTTGATGCTCCTCTGGAAATCGATATCAGCAAAAAGCCTTACGTCATCCTGGTAGTGGGCGTAAACGGTGTGGGTAAAACCACAACAATCGGCAAGCTGGCCCACCGCTTTCTCGGTGAAGGTAAGTCGGTGATGTTGGCTGCCGGTGATACATTCCGTGCTGCAGCAGTTGAGCAGCTGCAGGTTTGGGGGCAGCGCCACGATGTACCGGTTGTAGCGCAGCATACCGGTGCCGATAGTGCGTCAGTTATTTTCGATGCGGTTCAGTCTGCCCAGGCGCGCGGCGTCGATGTGGTAATTGCCGATACCGCCGGGCGCCTGCACACCAAATCCAACTTGATGGAGGAGTTGTCCAAGGTGCGCCGGGTGATGGGCAAACTGGACCCCAGCGCGCCCCACGAGGTGCTGTTGGTACTGGATGCTGGCACTGGCCAAAATGCAATTAACCAGGCCTCTCAGTTCCGTGAGGCGGCCGGCGTTACTGGCTTGGTGCTGACCAAATTGGATGGTACTGCCAAAGGCGGCGTTATCTTTGCCCTGGCTCGTCGTTTCGGCATCCCGGTGCGTTTTATCGGTGTGGGTGAGCAGGCGGAAGATCTACAGCCATTCCGCGCTCGCGAGTTCGTATCCGCCCTGTTTGGCCGCGATAAGGCCTGATAGTTCGCCTAGGAAATAACAAGAACAACAGAAGCCGTGATCACTTTCGATAATGTGAACAAGCGTTACGCATCGGGGCAGGATGCCCTGGTGCGAGTCAGCCTGGAAATCCCCCGTGGCGATATGGTGTTTCTCACCGGTCACTCCGGTGCGGGTAAAAGTACTTTACTGAGACTCCTGACCGCGATTGAGCGCCCTACTAAGGGCAGTATTCTTGTCGCCGGACAGAATCTCAACCGCCTGCGCAATGGCCAGATCCCCTACTACCGCCGCAACCTGGGTATTGTCTTCCAGAATCACCAGCTGCTATTCGACCGCAGCGTTTTTGACAATATTGCCCTGCCCTTGTCTGTTGCTGGTTGCAATAAGCGAGAGGTGGGGCGTCGGGTTCGCGCAGCTCTGGATAAGGTCGGCTTGCTGCACAAGGAAAAGCAAAATCCCATTATGTTGTCTGGTGGTGAGCAGCAGCGGGTTGGGATTGCCCGCGCAGTCGTTAACAAGCCCGCGATACTGGTTGCCGATGAGCCCACCGGCAACCTGGACCCAACACTCTCGCAGGAAATCATGCAGTTATTCGCGGACTTTAACGCTGTGGGGGTTACGGTGCTGGTGGCGAGCCACGACTTGGAGCTGATTGCACGGATGCGCCGACGGGTATTGACCCTACAGGCTGGCCAATTGATTTACGACGGAGTGCCGAGCCGTGAAGTACACCCAAGCTAAAGCGCAACGGCAGGCCAACCCTGCCGCAGACAAGCGTGTGCGCAGCACCGGCGCTGTTGTTGCGCAAACAGGGCTGGGCGATCGATGGAATAGCTGGTTGGGGCACCACCGTGAGATGGCTGCCGACTCTGTCAGTCGATTTTTTAGCGCACCCATGGCCAGTGCAATGACGGCGCTGGTGATTGCTATTGCCCTGGCCCTGCCGGCGGCATTGCAATTGGGATTGTTGAATTTCCAGCGCGCGGTGGCCGGTTGGGATGGGCAGCCACAAATTTCTGTTTTTCTACACAAAGATGCGAGACAGGCTGCGGTTAATTCCCTGGCCGACAAATTGCGCAGTGACCCCGCTATCGCGGAGGTAACTTATGTCTCCCCGGAAGATGCACTGGCAGAGTTTGAACAGGCCTCGGGGCTTGGGGATGTATTGGTTGGCCTGGATGCCAACCCCCTGCCGGCAGTGCTGTTGCTGCGGCCAAGGGATGCGAAGGACGGCGATAAACTACAGGCTTTGGTGGAGAATCTGAGAGCCCAGGCACTGACGGATTCAGTGGTCTTGGATCTTGCCTGGGTCCAGCGCCTCGCCCAGATCACCGAACTGGGACAGCGTCTCTCCGCAGGTCTAGCCCTGTTATTGGCGCTGGGAGTGGTATTGGTGGTGATCAATACGATACGACTGCATATCGAAAGTCGTCGGGAGGAGATCCTGGTAGTAAAGCTCGTTGGCGGCACTAATGCGTTTGTGCGACGGCCGTTCCTTTACAGTGGCATTTGTTATGGGCTATTTGGCGGGTTGTTGGCGTGGCTGTTGCTTACAGGTGGTGTGGCTATGTTGTCTGGGCCAGTTGAGAGTCTGTCATCAAGTTATGGCAGCAGCTTCGAACTGAGAGGGCCGGGCGCCAGTTACTTCTTTCAATTAACTTTGGGGGCCTCCTCGCTGGGCCTATTAGGGGCTTGGCTTGCGGTAGCGCGACACACTCGCAAGATAGAACCCCGCTGACCAGCGAGTCTGATCAAGAAGGGTAAAGTGTTCTGGCAAAGGGAACCTGAGGCGTAAAAAGCCCCTCTAATTCCGCGAAATACAACAGAATACGGTAGTTGTTGGCGGGCTTTCTTATCTGCCCGTGCAAGTGCTACACTGAGTCCAGCTTGTCGCCGGATACAGTATCCGCCGGCAGCGGCCGGTAAGATCGGCCGACTAATAATGACAGGAGAGACCTGAATGGGAACCAGCCTACAGCCAGTGCATACGCTGTCTCCGGGCGCCAACCTGGGAGCTTATATCCAGACCGTCAGTGGTTTTGACGTACTGACCGCTGAACAGGAAAAGCACCTGGCAGAAGACCTCTATTACCGCGAAAATCTCGATGCTGCACGCCAGCTGGTCATGTCACACCTGCGCTTTGTAGTGCATATCGCCAAATCTTATTCCGGCTACGGGCTCAATGAAGCCGACCTGATTCAGGAAGGTAATGTCGGTTTGATGAAGGCCGTCAAACGCTTCAATCCCGAAAAGGGAGTGCGCCTGGTATCCTTTGCGGTACATTGGATTAAAGCTGAAATCCACGAATTTATTCTGCGTAACTGGCGTATTGTCAAAATTGCCACCACCAAGGCGCAGCGCAAATTATTCTTCAACCTGCGCGGTCAGAAGAAAAAACTCGCTTGGTTGACCAATGCAGAAGCTAAGGCCGTCGCCAAAGACCTGAATGTGGATGTCACCCAGGTCCATGAAATGGAAGGCCGCCTGGCTGCACACGATGCGGCTTTTGATGCGGGTGTCGATGACGATGACGATACCGCCTGGCAGGCACCGGCTCACTACCTGGAAGACCGCAGTTTTGATCCGGCCGCCCAGCTTGAGCGGGATAACTGGCAGGAAACCAACTTGACCAGCCTCGCCAGTGCCATGGCACAACTGGATGATCGCAGCCGCGATATTATTCAGGCCCGCTGGCTCAGTGAGGAGAAATCCACATTGCATGAGTTGGCTGATAAGTATGGTGTTTCCGCTGAGCGAATTCGCCAGCTGGAAAAAAATGCCATGAAGAAAGTGCGTGCTGCTATGGAAGCCTAAATCGGCGTTCTGGTACACGGGTAGAAAACCGCGCAGTAGCGCGGTTTTTTTTGTCCCGCCTGTTACAGGCATACCTGTCACCACTGGGTAAAACAAAAAGGGAAGGTAATGGCCAAACTCTATCTGCTGCTGTGCGCACTCTTTGGCGCTAGTGGTGTGGCTCTGGGGGCGTTTGGGGCTCACGGCCTGCGCGGTAAAGTGGCAGAGAATCTGCTAGAGGCCTATAAAACCGGAGTCCAGTACCAGATGATTCATGCCCTGGCGCTGTTTGGTGTGGTGCTGCTAATGCAAAACTGGGGAAACCGTTTATCGCTGACCCTGAGCGGTGCTCTTTTTACTTTCGGTATTATCTTCTTCTCCGGCAGTCTCTATGCCCTGGCACTGGGAGGCCCCCGATGGCTAGGTCCAATCACCCCTCTCGGCGGGCTGATGATGATAGCCGGTTGGGTAGTCCTGTTTTTTGCCGCATGTAATTTCTCTAAGTAGCCACCTTTACTGGGCTTACACTCAGATACCGAGCCCGAACAAAACATCAAGATATAATCCGTTTCGCATAAGAGGTCGCGAACAATGCAAGACGAATCTGCGGAAGATTTTCCCTACCGCACAGAATTTAAGAAGAAATCTATCCGCAGCTATGTGATTCGCGCGGGGCGAATGACAGAGGGGCAGCGCAATGCCTTTGACAATTATTGGGGGCAGTATGGGCTCTCCCTATTTGATGGACCTCTGGATCGCCAACAGGTCTTTGGCCGCGAGGCGCCACTGGCGTTAGAGATCGGTTTCGGTATGGGGGATTCCCTGCTGGCCATGGCTGAAGCCGAGCCAGATAAGGATTTTATTGGTATTGAAGTACACCCGCCGGGGGTTGGCCGGTTGATCAATAATGCAGGCAAGGCAGGTATCAAAAACCTGCGTGTTTACATGGCTGATGCGATCGATGTCCTAAACGATTGTATTGCCGATGGGAGCCTGGATCGTTTCCAGCTGTACTTCCCTGACCCCTGGCACAAGAAGAAGCACCACAAGCGCCGGATAGTGCAGCCGGAATTTGTTCGCCTGATTTGCAGCAAGTTAAAAACTGGCGGTCTTATGCATATGGCGACAGATTGGGAGAATTATGCCGAGCATATGCTGGAAGTATTGCAGGGTGAAAACCTGCTAGAAAATACCGCCAGTGAGGGTGATTATGTTGCCCGGCCAGAATGGCGCCCAGAGACCAAGTTTGAGCGTCGAGGGCAGAGACTGGGGCACGGTGTTTGGGATCTGGTATACCGCAGGTTACCTGGTGAAGCGCTGCCGCTAACTACCACTGACGTAGATGCGTCAACTGTTGAAGAGTCCAAAGGCGAATAATTCGCACTGACGATCGATGTTTGCCACCGGTGCTAACATGGCACCAGTGGCATGCAACAGCCCACCTCTATTGTTAGAAAAACTCATTCCAGTTTTTCTTGGCGGCTTCCCATCGGCGCTTGTCTTCTACAACATTCAGGTTGCGGATGGTGTTACTGTCATAGGACATCCAGTCCGACAGTTCAATATTATTTTGGGTGCCCGCAAAATAACGCATGCGAAAGCGGCGAATAAATTGGTTGGGAATAGCCATAAAGGCAACTTCACGTCCCTGGGTGACAGTGGAAACCTCTACGCATTGGTGGTTTCTTTTATCGAGCTCATAGATAAAACCGGTAGTGGCTAAGTCACCCTCATTTGTTCCATGCACAAAATAATACCTTTTTGGGCAATAAGTTTTGTTGTGCCAGGCAAAGCGCGCAACAATATTTGCATTGGTAGTGGTTGAGATGACTTGGTTAGATGCTCCGGTACCCAGGTGCGGATCAAAGCGGCCATTTTGATTCATCCAGGGAAAGAATCCCCCGGCTTGCCACAGCTTCTGTGGTGGGCGGGTATCGCCACGGTATAACAGCGTTGTCACTGTGTGCAGATTAAAACCACTGCGGCTAAATCGGTAATTAAATAGTGAGAAAGGGACGTCCAAATGGGCTTCGATGTTGGATATTGCTCTCCTCTCAGAGCTGAAAGCTTCACTGGCTTGTCGATACCAGCAGTAAGCTCCACCGAGTAAAGCTAAAACGGCATCTTTACGGCGTGTTATTCCATCGCTATCGAGTAGCTTGGTGGGTGTGGAGGGATCAAATCCAGTAAGCCAGGTATATAGGGTTTCCACTAGTACTTTGGCGACACGGGTAATCCTTCCGTAATCATTTGTTTGAATTTGTACTGCCTGGCTCACTAATTGGTCGATCCGGGTTAGTCCATCACTACTGCGCTTGTGATACCACTTACTGTTGCTATTGGAATTATTTTGGAAGTCCTGTGCGTACTCACGGATACTTTTGGGGACATAGCAGGTGGTTTGTATGTTTTGTGGGTGAACCAAGTTCCTAACATAGTTATCGATATTGGGTGCCAGCAAGGGTTAACTCTCCTGTCTTTATTACTGTTTTTCGCCACTAGCCGTCTATGCTTCTAGTGGTGCTGTGATTATCGAATTTTATTTCCAATAAGAACCGGATTCAGGAAGCATCGCGAAAACAAAACCGAATTATTTTTGTTAATAGATATTGATGTTAATAATAATTTGGGGGGTTGATCAAGGAAGGAATCTTGGTGTTTCTAATGAGAAGGCGTGACCCTCTGCTTTCATTTCTCTATAGCCTGCCGTTTATCTTACTCTTTACAGTTTCTGAAGTCCGTGCTGATTTTGTTGGAACTTTAAACCTCTATGTTAATGGGGGTAAGCATTGGTTTGATGGTGACCGCCTACAAGGCACGCCATTTCGCGGTTTTGAAATGCGAGATACCTCAGGTGTCGGTGCCGGTTTTGGCTTTAACATGACAAATCATTGGGCGATGGAAGGGGTTGTCGACTATTTCGTCGTGAGTGTTGCGGATACGCCCGAGAAAGTAGATGTGTATAACTACCGCATAGATCTCCTATATCAATTTGGAGGGCAGTTCTGCGGTAATTTTTGTTGGCAGCCCTATGTCGCGTTTGGCCTGGGTGAAATGCGTATTAATTACGACCGGCGTTACCGTAAAAAACACTGGCATCCAGATGACCCAAAGTATGTCTATGATCCGGATCATCCCTACGACCCATACTATCCCTATCCTTGGGATTGTCGTAAGAAATTCTATGTCCCTGAGGATCGGCCAGACGGCCACCATTATCCCTACCCGCCTTACCATTGTGACTGGCATGACCGGCAAAATATGGTGAATGTGGGAATGGGAATTAAATATCACCTGGGGCCCCGTTGGCAGGCCCGCGCAGATATACGTCTTTTCCAGGGGGTCGAAGAAGGTGGTGTCGATGGTTTTGCCAGCTTGGCGGTCGGCTATCAATGGCTTGAATATCCGGATTTTTGGTATGACGAAGATGCCGATGGTGTTATTGATGCCACTGATCAATGTCCGCAGACCCCAGTGGGAATCGATGTGCAATTAGATGGCTGCCCGCTGGATACAGATTTTGATGGTGTACCCAGCTATATCGATCAATGCCCAAATACACCGATTGGTATTGCAGTGGATGAATACGGTTGTATTCGTTAAGGGCAACTAAAATCGATTTCTTCAGCGGGCGGCAGAAAAGTTCTGAAGCCCGCTGAAGATATTGTTTAAAATGATTTTCTATAAAATTACTCGCTGCGAATTTCTTCGAGCTTCTCAGAAATTTCCAGCCATTCCATTTCCAGTTCTTCCATTAATTCCTGCTGCTCCGACTGCTCTTTATTAAGTCGAGCTATTTCCTCCTGCTGGCCACCGCTATATAGCGCTTCATCGGCAAGTTTTTCCTGTACTGCGACCAATGCCTTTTCTGCCGAAGCCATCTGTCGCTCAATATTCTTGAGTTTGTTGGTCAGGGGTTTCAGTTGTTCGCGTAGAGCGGCGGCGGCGCGCCTTTGGGCCTTCTTATCCTCAGGGGCTTTTTCCTCTGTGCTTGTAACAGTGGAGGCGCTCTCTTCTTTGCGTTTCTTTTCCCGGTTAAAGCCGAGCAGCCACTGTTTGTAGTCATCAAGGTCACCGCTATAGGGTTCGGCGCGGCCATTGGCCACCAGAATAAATTCGTCGGCAGTATTGGCCAGTAGATGACGATCGTGGGAAACCAATATGACGGCACCGGGAAACTCCGCCAGCGCCAGGGTCAGGGCGTGGCGCATTTCCAAATCAAGGTGGTTTGTCGGTTCATCGAGAAGCAACAGGTTAGGTTTTTGCCAGGCCAGTAGTGCCAGGGCTAAACGGGCTTTTTCACCGCCGGAAAAGCCCCCTACCGTTTCGAAAACCCGATCGCCGATAAAACCGTAGCCGCCGAGAAAATCCCGCAGCGATTGCTCCGAGGCATCGGGGCTCAGCCTTTGCAGGTGCAGCAACGGGGAACCGTTGCTATCCAGTGCTTCCAGCTGATGCTGGGCGAAGTAGCCGATGGCCAAGTGTTCGCCACATTGGCGCTCGCCTCTGAGGGGGGCGAGTGTGCCAGCCAGGGTTTTGATTAGAGAGGACTTGCCCGCACCATTGGGGCCGAGCAGGCCGATACGGCGTCCCGGTTGAATGCCCAGCTGAACGTTCTTCACCACTATTTTTTCGGCATAGCCAATATCCGCCTCGCGCAGGTCGATTAACGGATTAGAGGTTTTCTCGGAAGATGGCAAGGTGAAATGAAAAGGGGAATCCACATGGGCCGGGGCAATCAGAGCCATCCGGTCCAGGGCTTTCAGGCGGCTTTGTGCCTGCTTGGCCTTGCTCGCCTTGGCGCGAAAGCGCCGCACAAAGTCTTCCATATGTGCGCGTTCGGCCTGCTGTTTTTCAAACTGTATTTGCTGCTGGGCCAGGCGCTCAGCGCGAGCGCGCTCGAAGGCACTGTAATTGCCGCTGTACAAGACCAGTTTTTGCTGTTCAAAACTGACAATGCCGTCGACCACGGCATCGAGAAAGTCGCGGTCGTGGGAAATAATCAGCAGGGTACCGGGGAAGCGTTGCAGCCACTGTTCCAGCCAAAGGGTGGCATCCAGATCCAAGTGGTTGGTGGGCTCGTCCAACAGCATAAGATCTGCGGGGCACATCAGGGCGCGGCCCAAATTGAGGCGAATACGCCAGCCACCTGAGAAGCTGCGAACGGGGCGCTGTTGCTCTTCGTGGGAAAAGCCGAGCCCGTCGAGGAGTTGCGCGGCGCGCGCCGGGCCACTGTAGCCATCAATACTGGCCATGCGCTCGTGCAGTTCTGCCAGTTTGTGACCGTCGGTATCGCCGCTCGCTTCGGCCTCTGCCAGTTGCTTTTGCAATAGCCGCAACTCGCTATCGCCGTCTAAAACGTAATCCAGTGCTGACTGCTCACTAGCTTCTACCTCTTGAGCCATATGGGAGATACGCCAGGTGCTGGGGAGGTCTACCCGCCCTGCATCGGTTTCCAGTTGTCCAAGCAGCAGTTTGAACAGAGTTGACTTGCCACAGCCGTTGGCACCGATAATTCCGACTTTGTGGCCGGGGAAGATTCTGCAATCTGCGCTGTCAAGCAAGTCGCGCTCACCTCGGTGCAGAGAAACCCCTTGTAAATTGATCACTGGAAAAACCTCATATGAATAGGCCGATGAATGCTAGGCTATTGAACAGACCCGGACTCCACAGAGACTGGGGCACTATGCCGATCAGCAAAGGGTCGGGATTTTAACGTGACAAATACTTCACCTCCATCTTCCCCCAAGGAAAACCCCCTCTGGCAGTTCAGCTTGGACTTTTATGCCTATCAGGATGTTGAGAAGTTCCTACTCGACTGCCAAGACAGAAATGGCGCTGACGTGTGTCTTCTGCTGTGGGCGAGCTATACAGCCGTTTGTGGCAAGGAAATCAGTGAAGAGGGATGGAGAGTCGCAGATCGAGGCGTTGCGCCGCGCAGGCGAATGATTCGCAGTGTGCGGCACCTGCGTCGTTGGTTGGGGAGTTTGCGTCCCCATACCCAGCGGGCCTACGCACTGTGTAAACGCTATGAATTGAAGCTGGAGCAGTTGCAGTTGGCTGCGCTGTGGAAAATTTATGCTGAGGACTGGCCGGGGGATCGTTCTGCACTGGAGCTAGCATCCCAGCAATATGGTTTGCAGCAAAAAGATCAGGCCCGCTGGGCGGGCCTGATCGAAAGCTACTTGGCTCACAGGGGGGCAGCGGGTTAAGCCACTGTTACACCCCTCTGGGCACTGTACTTTTCTGGGGTCGCCGGTAATACAGTCGTGAAAAGTACAGAGCTCAATTAAGCAGCAGCATATTTGGCTGCGAGGAGTTCCGAGACTACTCGCCGCTGGGTTGCTCCGAAGAAAACAGGCTGTTTGCCGGAGTACTAGGAGTAATCGTTGCTGCTGGGCGCGGAGTATCCATCGGTTTCTGCTGCTCAGCTGGAGCCATGGTTTTTGAATCGTCTTTGGGCTTCTCTACGGTTTCTGGCTTGCTGGCAGCCTTCACCTTCGGAGTTTCTGCGCTTGGCTTGGCTTCCGTAGAGGGTTTGCTCGCCGTTGGTTTTTTGGCAGCAGTAGTTTTAGCTGGAGCTTTCTTCGCTGGAGTTTTTTTCTCGGCAGTAGAAGCTTTCTTCGCTGGCGCTTTTTTCGCAGCAGTGGAGGCTTTCTTTGCGGGAGTTTTCTTTACAGCTTTAGTGGCAGCGGCGGTTTTTGCCGGCGCTTTCTTGGCACTAGTTTTCTTTTCTGTGGCTTTTTTTGCCACTGTCTTTTTCGCCGTTTTGGTGGTGCTGGTAGTGCTTGCTTTAGTGCGGCTCTTTGCTGCGGTTGCTTTAGGAGCGGCTACTTTTTTTGAGGTGGTAGCTTTACGGTTTTTTGGCTTGGATTTGTTCAGCAGTTTTTCTGCTTTTACACCGGCCTTACGTACAGCTTCGGCAGCTTTCAGCTCGGCTTTTGCCTGGGACTCAGTACCCTTTGCTTCGGCGTGTGATGCCTTTGCTTGCTGGAGTACTTCGTTATGCTTTTCTACATTGGCCTTGGCGGCTTCTACACGCTTTTGAGTGGCAGCTGTCTTTCGTGTCTTGGCTGCAGTTCTAGCGTCTACTAGTTTAGTTTTCGCTTTAGCTAATTTTTCTTTTGCGGAAGTCAGTGCTTTTCCGGCCTTTAAAACACTTTTGCCGGCATCGGTAACTTTCTTGTTGCGGGCTTTGTCCAGCTTGACGGTTAGCTTGGAAATTTGTGCTTCCAGTTCTGCGACTGAATTGACAGCTCTTTGTTTGGCAGCCATGAGTAAATGTCCTGACGTTTATTATCAATTGGAACATCCGGACAGTGTACGGATCAGATCTATATGTAATAGACATATTTAAATCGGGGATCTGAACACTGTAAATTGTTCTGAAACTGAAAAGCACCTCAAACAGTCCGGAACAATAACCGGCGACTGGTCGATAATAGCGCTGTTTTTAAAAAAAATGTATGCCGTAAGCAGCGAAAATAGTGCTGTAAATGTATTTTTTTCTCGCTGGTCCCTGGAACCTTAAGGTGGAATGTGGTGTCCTGCACAGTGTGCGCGTCATCGGTATGCACTTGCAGTCGCCTTAGGTTAGACTTGAGCGGACTGGCGGAAAAGGTGCGCCTGGAGGCTAAGGGCCGAATCAGGATTACTTGATAAGCCGCCGCAGGCATTGACCCTGGGTCAAGCGCGAATCATTCAACGCAATACGGACAAAGAGACAACACCCATGAATAAATACCCTTTGGCTGCAGCAATTGCCCTTGGCCTGGCGCTGACCGGCTGTAACGAACAGGGATCTAAGCAGGAAAAAGAAGTTGCCCTGGACACCCAGGAGAAGAAGGTCAGCTACATCATTGCCGAAGATATGGCGAAGCGCCTTGAAGCTCAGGATGTGAAATTAGATCCCCAAGTGGTGATGATGGCTCTTAAGGATGTCTCCAGCGGTCATGAATCCCGTTTGACTGAAGAAGAAAAGCAGCAAACTATCGCTGCCTTCCAAGAGCAAATGCAGAAGAAGCAGCAGGAAATGCTGGCTCAGCAAGAGAAAGAATTCAAAGAAACTGCTGATAAAAACCTGCAGGAAGGAAAAGCCTTCCTCGAAGAGAATGCCAAGAAAGATGGTGTTGTTACCACTGATTCTGGCCTGCAGTACAAAGTGATTACTGAGGGTTCCGGCGGCCAGCCCAGTGAGAACAGCACTGTTGAAGTGGACTACAAGGGTACCCTGATTAATGGTGAAGAGTTTGATAGCTCTTACGCCCGTGGTGAGCCGGTCCAGTTCCCGGTTAATGGTGTCATCAAAGGTTGGACCGAAGCGTTGCAACTGATGAAAGAGGGCTCCAAGTGGGAGCTTTACATCCCCTCCGAGTTGGCATATGGCCCGGGTGGTGCAGGCGGTAAGATCGGCCCTAACGCAACGCTGATTTTTGAAGTGGAGCTGCACAAAGCCAATGTTGGCAAGGAAGATGGCGCCGAGAAAAAAGAAGAGAAAAAAGAAGAGCCCAAAAGCGAGTAAATAAATTTACTACTTTGGATTCAATAAAGGCGCCCAATGGGCGCCTTTATTTTTTACCCTGAAAAATCAACAGCAAAAATATTCGATTAAAGGCGCCGGCTTCCCATCGCCTTTACAGTGATGAATTCAGTTTTTAGACCAGCTGGTTTTTATGGGCCGTGTGCAAAAGTGCGATCATTCGATCTTCGGAACTAAAGCGGGTTTCCAGTGCTTCCCCCAGCTGTGACAAATCTGGGTTCAGGCTGGATAGATCGTCAGTTTCCTGGTACTTATCATTGAAATCGACAGCGACATCAGTGGTCACATCAATATCCCGATAGAGTTCCCGCGCTTGTTGCAGCCCCTGTTTATCATCAAAAGCCTGGCCTTCCAGTATGAGCTGTTCGTATACCTCAAAGTGTCCCGCAGAGACGTAGTCCACTAGCAACTGGCAAAGATGACGAACACCGTTCTCGGTCTCCGAATCCCCATCGTTAAATTCTTTCTTCTCAGATAGATGGTAGTAACTTACCAGCAGGATTTGTCGGGACTGTAGCCAGCGGTCAATGATTTCACTGACGCCACCCCAGCGCTCGCGCGCAGATTTACAATTTTCCAGCATCTCCAAGAATCCTTTGGTTACTGTTGCCGTGATAGCCAGCTTTATTGCTGATCCCGAAGGCCCTAAGAAGATAGGAGATTCCCCCGCCGACGGCAAGGTGCAGAGTGTGATCTACGCCAGAATACAACGATGCCTGCGGCGATCTTTGGTGGAGCAAATCTAGGGTGTTTTATCCTCTGATAATGAGCGGCAAAATCAGCGCGGTGAGCGCACCGCAGGTACCCATGGCCAATGCTGCACAGGCGCCGCACAGGGCGCTGATTTCTAATGCTCGTGCGGTCCCCACCGCGTGGGCATTGATGCCGAGTACGATACCGACAATGCGCTCATCGTGAATATTGAGCCTACTCATTAGAGCTGGGCCAGCGATAGCACCGACCACCCCGGTCAAGACCACAATAGCTGCAGTGAGGCTGAGAGAAGCGTGGATTGTTTCCGCTAGGGCCAATGCGATGGGTGTGGTAATAGATTTGCCGCTCAACGCCAGTAGTACTGACTTGCCCGCGCCAAATACCAAGGCGATTAATACCGCTATAACCGGGGCCAAAATCGCACCCACAAAAATAGTGACAAGTAGCGGCCAGCCGGCTTTGCGGATAATCACTAGATTTTGTTTGAGAGGGACAGCCAGGGCAACAACTGCTGGCCCTAGCAAGCTGTACAGTAATGCACTGGAGCCCTGGTAACTCTCATAGGGGATATGGAGAGCACTCAATGTTATTGCGGTCAAAATGCTAGCGCTGATGATAGGGTGCAGCAGAACAGTCTTGTAGCGCCGGTAAAGGGTAACGCCGACAAGAAAAGCTATGATATTCAAGGGCAATACAAAGATTGGGCTCGCCAGAAATTCATTCACTCTCTATTACCCCCAGAGCGAATCAGCAATTTCTTTAATAGCTGTGCGCAAATAGCGATACTGATCAGTGTGCCAATCACAATAGCGGCGATTAAGGCTAGCCAGTCGGATAGAGTCAGGCCCTGGAAAAAAAATACCCCGACAGCCGCCGGTAGCAATAACAGCGGCAATAGATAAAGCAGTTGTGAGCTGACTTTGGCAAGGCCTGCGGGAGCCCCACCATTGAACACGAGAATCACCAGTAGCATCAGCATCCCTATGACAGATCCCGGAATGGGTAGTGACAGGCTTGAGCTGGTGAAATTGCCCAGCCAGGTACAGGCAACCAGAATGGCAGCTCCCCCCAGCCAGCGGAGTATGTTGTGCAGCGTGGATTTTGACATGTAGGAGATGGCGGCCGGTAAAGCCGCCGGAGATTGTTAAGCTCTGCGGAATGCTTGCCAGCCACCGAACAGGATCAGACCGGCAAAACCGATAGCGGCCCAACCGGGGATACTCAGGCCCATCATGGTCCATTGTACTTCAGCACAATTGCCATCGCCGCTCAGCAGTGCCTTGAGCACATCGGCCATCGGGAAAACTTCAATCATATAGCTGACGCTTGGACCACAGGCCGGCACTTGGTCTTCCGGCAGGCTTTGCAGCCACAGTTGGCGACCGGCAAAGTAGAGACCGCCCATTGCCCACAGGGATACCAGCAGGCCGTAGACACGACGGCCAATGGTGGCAGGGTTGTGCAGGAATGCGATCAACGAAACTACACCAACACCCAATAGCATTACCCGCTGGGTAATACACAATTTGCAAGGCTCCAGCCCCTGCACGTACTCGAGATAAAAGGCGGAGCTGAGTAAAAAGGCCACCATTAGGAAGACCAGAAGAAAAGTGATGCGCGGGTTGGGTAAGGTCATGGTAATTCGGGTCCTGAATAGTGCTGTCGAAAGCGGTTCGCTTCGAGATTCAAGTCGGTTAATAGTTTATTGAAATTGCTTTCCAGTTTGTTCCGCCCGGCGATAAGTTCAGGCAGTAGCTCCTGCAGTGCTACCGGGCGGCGCAACCGCTGTCCAACCCGCTCCAGGGTCAGCTCGATTACCCGCTCCTCGCGGTAACTTTGCAGCAGTTTAATTTGCTCGGCGCGTTCAATAAATGCCATTGCGCGTGGCGGAATATACCGGCTGTCAAAATGAAAGTCTCTCCAACAGCGCCGGCAAAACTCATCCAGCGCTTCAGGGTGCCACTGCTGCCAGTTTTCTGCCAACAGGTGATCAAACCATATATCCAGTGCGATACCGGCATAGCGACGCCAGCGCGGGTCCAGTTGTGACAGGGCATCCCGGTAGGCCGGGTGAGCATCGGTGATGGCATCGATGCGACGGTGCAGGCGAATACCATGCTCAATATCCGTTGGCCAACTGTCATCCAGGGGACCTTTAACAAAGTCCCCCAGGAGCCCGCCCAGTCGCCAGCGCGGATTGGGCCCGGACAGTAACAGGTGTGCCAGATAGTTCATAAGCCTCGCTCAGGCTGCGGCACTGTATCAGCCGCTAGTCCTGGCAGCAGTTGTATTGGGCATAGTAACGGCTCAGGAATGTTTCAAAAGTACCGCTATCCTGCGCTTCAATTTCTTTTTGCTTGAGCAGTGAGGTTTCTGCCTGTTGTAAGAAGTCTTGCAGATAGTCGCTGTCCAGAGGGCGCTCCAGGAAGTAGCGGCGGTGCTGTTCGGCTTTATCCATAGCCCACTGGGAAAAGGTAATGTTTTGTTCGCGCATCTCTGCCAGTATCTGCTGTGCCGGTGTGAGGATATCCCCTTTCACCTTGGCCTTCTGCACGCCCACTGAGCCGCGGTATTGTGAGCCGCCCCAGGCGTTATCCAGCAGTTCTGCCACTGAGTCGACCTCTTCCAATAATTGGGTGGCCCAGTCGCCCAGTTTACGCTCGCCACCGTTATCCAGCAGTGTTAGTTCCGGTTCGTGACCCCGGTAGACGATACGCTGTTGGTTCTCCTGGGTACTGCGGTAATCGGCATCACTGGTTTTGGGGCTGTCAGTGAGCAGGCAGTGCAGCAGGAAGCTATCGAGAAAGCGCATCTGCTGGGCGTCAATTCCCAGGGGGGCGAAGGGGTTCAGGTCGAGACAGCGCACCTCAACATATTCAACACCGCGATTATCCAGGGCAGACAGCGCTGTTTCGCCGCGTTTGGCGGGGTTTTTGGGACGGATCGGTGAGTAAAACTCATTCTCGATTTGTAGTATGCCTGTGGACAATTGCTGGTAGTCGCCGCCTTCATTTTTAACCCCCATTTCCTGGTAAGGGCCGTAGGAACTGCTGATCGCTGAACAGAGCGTCGATAAATAGCTGCGCAGGTCGTTGTAGCAAACCACCAGTGACTGCTGCACGTTGCTGTTGTAGCCCAGGTCGCCCATACGCAAGGACGTAGCGTGGGGCACGTGCAGAGTGTGGTCATCCCCATTGAAGGGCTCAAGACTGTGCTCGCGGCCATCGACAAAAGAAGCGCATACCGCAGGTGCGGCGCCAAACAGGTAAATCAGCAACCAGTAATTGCGGCGGAAATTACGAATTAGATCGAAGTAGCGACGGGTTTTAAAACTTTTTAAATCCTCACTACTGCCTTCGATTTCATGCAGCCACAGCCAGAACTCTTCAGGAAGCGAAAAGTTGTAGTGGATACCAGCAATGGTCTGCATGGCTCGGCCGTAGCGCAGCCCCAGGCCCAGCCGGTAAATAGTTTTCATTGTGCCGCTGTGAGAGCTGCCGTAGCGGGCAACCGGAATATCTTTATCTTCGCCAATCGCACAGGGCATGCTGTTAACCCACAGGCGCTCGTCACCGATCTGGTTGTAGGTGTAGCGGTGGATACGGTCCAAGACCTGTAACGCTTCCTCTGGGGTCGCTACTGGTGGCGTTATAAATTCCAGTAGGGCCTCGGAGAAGTCGGTAGTAATACTTTCATGGGTAAGTGCGGAGCCCAGTGCTGTGGTATGCGGCGTTTGCGCAAGGGCACCATCGGGAGCGACACGCAGGCTCTCTTTCTCGACACCGCGGAGGATGCCTTTGAGTAGTTGGGCTGGTTTGGCTTGCGATAGCGCGGCCAGGTGGGAAATGGGCACTCGAATCTCCTTGGTACTACCGGAACGCTTCTTTATCGCTGCCATCTCGGGCGACTCTCTGTGCCGGTGCTGAATGTTCTGGCGCTCAGGCGGCGGATTCAGATTTGTTTTCGTCAGGCTGTGCGGGCGTTTCAGCGGGCGCTTGTTCCGGGGCAACCTCAGGCGCTTCTTCCGGTGCGACTTCAGGCGCAGGCTGGGGTTCTATCTCCGGGTTGGCCTGCTCTGGCAGTTCCTCAGGTGTTGAGGGGGTGATTTCAGGGTCACCCTGACTTACATCACTGGATACCGGTGCTAGAGCTTCCTCGGGGATCTGGGGGTGCCCCTTAATGCTGAGTTCGCACAGTAGCAATTCAATGCGTAGGCTCACATTGCGAGTATTGGCCTCGAACATCTGGTTGATAGCGACATCTTTATGCTCGCTGCGAAACAGTTTGTTCGGCTCGCGGCCATCGGTCCATTCGCCGCTTTTACTCAGGAACTGCTGGTGCTGATTGGTCAGCACGTACACATGACTCATTATGTTGGGCAACTTTGATGCTGTGACAGAAAGGCAGTTTAGCGACGGGGGCTTTATGGCTCAAGAACTCCGTTAGAGCGAAAGCGGTAAATGCCTGCTCTAACGGGTTAAGTGAGGAAATCTGTGATCTTTACAGGGTTTCCAGGGGATAGTTGTCCGGGTAGGGCAGGCGCGCACAGCCACTGTCTACGGCTGCTCGAGCTACGGCCGAAGCCACCTCAGGCAGTAAACGCGGGTCGGTTGGCTTGGGCAGGATATAGTTGGGCCCGAAGCTGAGCTCGATACCGCCATAACCTTCGCGCACTGAATCCGGTACCGGCAGGTGGGCAATTTTGCGGATCGCCTCGATCGCTGCCAGTTTCATCTCTTCATTGATTCGCGCAGCGCGGACATCCAGGGCACCCCGGAAAATAAACGGGAAGCAGAGGACGTTGTTAACCTGGTTCGGGTAGTCGGAGCGGCCTGTGGCCATAATCAGGTCGTCGCGCACACTGTGAGCCAGCTCGGGTTTAATCTCCGGGTTGGGGTTAGAGCAGGCGAAGACCACCGGTTTTGGGGCCATGCGCTGTAGCTGCTCGGCGGAGAGCAGGTCCGGGCCGGACACACCAAGGAATACATCCGCACCGGCGATGGCATCGTCGAGGGTGCGCATATCGGTATCCCGTGCCCACTCACCTTTGTAGGCGTTGATATCTGTTCGACCCGAGTGGATAACCCCACGGCTGTCGAGCATGGTGATCTGCTCTTTGCGCGCTCCGGCAGCCAGCAGCAGTTTGCAGCAGGCGGTCGCAGCGGCACCTGCGCCCAGGCAGACCATATGCACTTCACTAATTTTCTTACCCTGAATCTCCAGAGCATTGAGCATACCGGCAACGGTCACAATGGCGGTGCCGTGCTGATCGTCGTGGAAAACCGGTACCGGGCAGCGCTCGATTAGGGTCTCTTCAATATGGAAGCACTCTGGCGCCTTAATATCTTCGAGGTTGATACCGCCGAAGGTGTTGGCGATTGAGGCCACGGTCTGAATAAACTGCTCCGGGCTGCTGGCATCAACTTCGATATCTACTGAGTTGATATCGGCAAAGCGTTTAAACAGCAGTGACTTGCCTTCCATCACGGGTTTTGAGGCCAGCGGGCCCAGATTGCCGAGACCGAGAATGGCACTGCCATTGGAAATAACTGCTACCAGATTACCTTTGCCGGTGTATCGATAGGCTGCTTCTGGGTCCTTGGCAATTTCTCGCACCGGTTCGGCGACGCCGGGGCTGTAAGCCAGGGACAGGTCTTCCTGGGTTTCGGCAGGGGTCGTCAGTTCTACTGAAAGTTTGCCGGGACTGGGGAGCGCGTGGTAATCGAGCGCTGCCTGGCGCAATGAATCCGTCATTTGGGGGCTTTTCTCTCGAATACTGTGGACAACACTTAAGTGTTATCCCGGTTACTGCGGGGGCCAGAGAATAACCGAGGGAAGCTTGGCGCTACAAGCGTGAAAATCTGCAATATATGGTACGGACTTCTATTTTTATCGTGTCTATCGACGATTTTCGGGATAAATAGCCGCAATATTTTGATTTATAAGGATAAAATGGTCGCCAATAGCGGTAAGGTTAAGCGATTCAAGTCGATTTTGATTTTGTACACAGACGCTTACGGCTGCTGGATATGATGGGGAATGAATAGATACAAAAAAGGCACCATCACAGTGTGAGGTGCCTTTTGGGAATGGACCCTGCCGCAAGCGGCGGGCCCACTCGAGCGAAGAGCCCGGATTATTTGCCGATACGGCTGCCGAAACGCTTCTTGAAACGGTCAACACGACCACCAGTGGTAGCCTGCTTCTGCTTGCCAGTGTAGAAAGGGTGGCACTGGGAGCAAACGTCGATTTGCAGGTCTTTGCCCAGAGTGGAACGGGTTTTTACAACATTGCCGCAGGAACAGGTAGCGGAGATGTCGGTGTAGTTAGGATGGATATCTGCTTTCATGATTGCCTCTTTTCGAAACCGCCACTCGATCTTTTGCCGAGCACGGCATCGCCATTGGTGCAGGAACCAGTATGGTTCCAGGCTGTTTAAAAAGTCGGCGCATACTATCAGATTAATGTCGCGGTTCAAGCACAATTGGGTGGCGAAATAACTGAGGATGGCCACTTGTTAGCATTGCACAACAGCTTTGATAACAATTGACCTCACTAATTTCTCTGTGACGCCTAAGTCGCCAATTCGGTCATAACACCATTATCCCCGACGAAGCCCTGCAACTTGCCACATCTGCCATTACACTAGCGCCTTTTGCTTGAGTGAGTGGGGGCCAGGTGCAGGAGTCAGTCCAACAGAGAGTCATTTTAAGGCTGGCAGTGCCCGTGCCCCTGAGGCGCTTGTTTGACTATTTGCCGCCAGAGGGACTGTCGCCGGAGTCACTGCGGCCCGGCCAGCGCCTCTGGGTGCCCTTTGCCGGGCGCAAGTTAGTGGCAGTACTATTGGATATAGTGCAGGAGTCGCCGCACAGCAGTTTGAAGCCAGCGCTGGAACTGGTGGATTCGGAGGTTCTGTTTGGTGATGGCAGCCGCAAGCTGCTGTCCTGGATTGCCGACTATTACCAGGCGCCCCTCGGCGAGGTCTACGCCGCAGCGTTGCCTGTGGCGCTGCGCAAAGGTAAGCCGGCAGATCACTGGGCGGAGCAGTGGCTCCAGCTCACTACCGAGGGAAAGGGCTTGCCGGAAACTGCACTGGCACGCGCGCCCAAGCAGCAGGCTCTGTTCCAGTTGCTGTTGAGTGATGGCAAGCTGAGCCGAACCCACCTTAAGACCCTCGGCCACAATACCCCCGTGATTCGAGCCCTACAGGATCGCGGCCTGGTGGAATGGATTCCAGGCCCTACCGTACCTGCGCCGCTACCCGCAGCAGAGAGTACACCGGCTCCGGAGCTGAACAGCGAACAGCAACAGGTGCTCGACAGTATCGATTGCAGCGGCTTCTCTGCCTCACTACTGGAGGGCACCACCGGCAGCGGCAAGACCGAAGTTTATCTGCGCCTGATGCAGCGGGTCCTGGATAGTGGCCGCCAGGCACTGCTACTGGTTCCGGAAATTGGACTTACACCGCAAACGCTGAGGCGTATTGCTGCACGATTTCCCAAGCACAGTATCGCAGCGCTGCACTCTGGCTTGGCCGACGGCGAGCGCGCTCAATCCTGGTTGGCGGCAGCGGGTGGGCAGGCAGATATCGTGATCGGCACCCGCTCAGCCATTATGACCCCCCTGCCCAGGCTCGGCGTTGTGATTGTCGATGAAGAACACGATGCCTCTTTCAAGCAGCAGGACGGTGTGCGCTATTCGGCCCGGGACTTGGCCGTGGTTTTGGGGCGCAATAATAATGTACCGGTGGTTTTGGGTTCGGCCACGCCCTCTCTGGAAACCTTGCACAACGCTCTGAATGGGCGCTATCAACACCTGCGTATGCGCTATCGCGCCGGTGATGCCAAGCCGCCGCAAATTCACGTAGTGCCGACACTGCGGGAGCCGTTGGAAGAGGGATTTTCTCCCCAGGTGCTGCGCCATATCGGTGATACCCTCGCGCGAGGTGAGCAGGCTCTGGTGTTTATCAATCGGCGCGGCTTTGCCCCCGCGCTGACTTGTGATGATTGCGGCTGGCTGGCGGATTGCCCGCACTGCTCGAGCAAACTGACTATGCACCGGCGGCAACGCCAGTTGCGCTGCCACCACTGCGATTACCGCCGCCCGCTGGTTGATAGCTGCCCGCAATGTCACAGCCGGTCGATCTCGGCCCTGGGTGCCGGCACGGAACGCAGCGAGGAACTGTTGGCCCGTCGCTTTGCCGACTACCCGGTGATACGTGTGGACCGGGATACCACGGCGAGCAAACAGGCGCTGGATAAATTGTTAGCACCGGCGCGAGAGGGGGAGCCCTGCCTGTTGCTGGGAACCCAAATGCTGGCCAAGGGGCACCATTTGCCCAAGGTCACTTTGGTAGTGATCCAGGATGCCGATGGCGGCCTGTTCAGTGCAGATTTCCGCGCGCCAGAGCGTACCGGCCAGTTACTGGAACAGGTGGCGGGCCGTGCGGGGCGCGGCAGTCTCAGTGGGCGGGTATTGGTTCAGAGCCGCTTTCCCGAGCACCCGCTTTTACAATTGCTGCTGGAAAAAGGCTATGGCGCTTTTGCGCGCCAGTTGCTGAGGGATCGCTCGGTTGCACAGTTGCCTCCCGCGAGTGCTATGGCACTGGTGAGGGCGGAGTGTGAAGAGCCTGGCTGGGCCGAAGAGTTTCTACAAAATGCGCGACTCTTTATGCAGTCCCTGGCACCCCCGTCACCGCAGATCCAATATCTGGGGCCGGTGCCGGCACTACTGGAACGCAAATCCGGGCGCTTCCGGTTTTATATTCAGGTCACCGCACAAAACCGAGCCCACTTACAGCCGCTGCTGGCGCGAGTGTGTGCCTGGGCGGAGGGCAATAAAAATCGCCGCCTGCGCTGGGCTGTGGATATGGATGCGCAGGAATTATCGTGAATATGCGCTGGGTTACGCGCCTGGCACTAAATTGGCGGTACAATTCACAAACCGCTAAAACCTTGCAGGGAAGAAATTTTCGATGAGCCGTCGCACCAGTAATCGCCGCAGTAAAAAAGCCGCAGGCAAACCCGCATGGGTTTGGTTTGTCCTGGGGAATTTTGTCGGTGGCTTTGCGGTGGCCGTACTGTTTCTTCAGGGCATGGACAAGGACAGCCGGGGAATAAGCAGCATTAAGCCAAAGGCGGTGCAGCAGCGAGAGGAAACATCGCCTCAACCGCGTTTTGATTTTTATACAAAATTAAAAGAAAACGAAGTCACGGTACCCCCGCCCAAAGTGGCACAACCGGCGCGCCGCAGTGACTCCACCAACAGTTCCCAGAACAGTAGCTCATCGGAACCCGATCGCAGCACCCCGGCACAGGTATATATCCTGCAGGCGGCATCGTTTCGCGATGCCTCTGAAGCGGAGCGCTTGCGCGTTGAGCTGACCCTGGCCAACCTGGATGTCAAAGTGGAATCGGCCACCGATAGCCGGGGTACCTGGCACCGGGTATTGGTGGGCCCTTACAGCAACCGCTCCCGGATGGCCAAAGCGCGCCAAACATTGGCTGAGCATCGCCTGATGCCGCTGGTGCTAAAACGCCCGGCGACCCAGTGACCATCAATTCCGTTTATTAAGGTGTGTTGCCCCACTCAGTAATTGTGACCTCTCTTATTGAAATCGGCGCGTACCGTCCTCACTTACCTAGTCTGAAGACAATTCCCCGGCGCGGGCACTTCGATGCCCGCTGCCAGAGTACACGCGCAATCCGAGAGGTCTCCATTGGAACAGTATCGCGGAACTACTATTTTATCCTGTCGCCGCAACGGCAAAGTTGTGATTGGCGGCGACGGCCAGGTGTCCATGGGCAACACCGTTATGAAAGGCAATGCGCGCAAGGTGCGTCGCCTGTACAAAGATAAGGTTATTGCCGGTTTTGCCGGTGGTACTGCAGACGCTTTCACCCTGTTCGAACGTTTTGAAGCCAAGCTTGAGGCCCACGGTGGCCAGCTGACCCGCGCCGCTGTGGAGTTGGCCAAAGATTGGCGTACCGACCGCGCCCTGCGCCGCTTGGAGGCCCTGCTGGCGGTTGCCGATTCCACTGCCAGTTTGATTGTGACCGGTAATGGCGACGTGATTCAGCCGGAAGACGACCTGATTGCTATCGGTTCCGGTGGCCCCTTCGCCCAGTCGGCAGCCCGCGCGCTGCTGGACAATACCGATATGGATGCCCGCTCTATTGTGGAGCAGGGACTGAAGATCGCCGGTGATATCTGTGTTTACACCAACCAGAACCACACCATCGAAGAACTGGCTTATTGATTACCGGGTACACCCTAGAGTGACCGGCTGGCGGGCTGTTTAAGCCCCCGCAAGAATTTTTGCAGGAATTTGTATGTCCCAGATGACACCCAGAGAAATTGTCCACGAACTCGACCGCCATATTGTCGGCCAGCAGGAGGCCAAGCGTGCGGTAGCCATTGCGCTGCGCAACCGCTGGCGCCGTATGCAGGTTAGTGAAGACCTGCGCGCCGAGATCACGCCGAAAAATATTTTGATGATTGGCCCTACCGGCGTGGGTAAGACGGAAATTGCCCGCCGCCTGGCTAAACTGGCGAACGCGCCCTTTATCAAGGTAGAGGCGACTAAATTTACCGAAGTGGGCTATGTCGGTCGGGATGTAGAGTCGATTGTCCGCGATCTTGTCGAGATGGCAGTGAAGCAGGAACGCGAGCAGGCCATGGCTGGTGTTGAGCAGCGCGCTATGGACGCAGCAGAAGAGCGCATCCTCGATGCCCTGCTGCCGCCGGCGCGCTCCACCGAGCCCACCGATAAGGATTCCAGCACTCGCCAGCTATTCCGCAAGAAGTTGCGCGAAGGTGATCTCGATGACAAAGAGGTTGAGGTGGATCTGGCCGCTGCGCCTATGGGCGTTGAGATTATGGCCCCTCCCGGTATGGAGGAAATGACTAACCAGCTTCAGGGCATGTTCTCCAATATGTCCCAGGGCAAGACCCGCAAGAGCAAGCTGCCGGTGAAACAGGCCCTCAAGCAGCTTACCGACGAGGAAGCGGCCAAGCTGGTCAATGACGAAGACGTTAAGACCCGTGCGATCCGCGCTGCTGAGCAGAATGGCATCGTATTTATCGATGAAATCGATAAAGTCGCCAAGCGCCAGGAGAGCGGCGGTGCCGATGTTTCCCGCGAAGGGGTACAGCGCGACCTGCTGCCACTGATTGAAGGCAGCACGGTTAACACCAAGTACGGCATGATTAAAACCGATCACATCCTGTTTATTGCCTCCGGCGCCTTCCACCTGTCCAAGCCCTCGGACCTGATTCCCGAGTTGCAGGGTCGCCTGCCCATTCGCGTGGAATTGAATTCGCTGAGCTCCGCAGATTTTGAGCGTATCCTCACCGAGCCGTCCGCTTCCCTTACCGAGCAGCAAAAAGCATTGCTGGCCACTGAGGGGCTGGAACTGCAATTTAGTGAAGACGGTATTCGCCGCATCGCGGAAGTGGCCTTCGAGGTGAATGAGCGCACCGAGAATATCGGTGCACGCCGTCTGCACACGGTATTGGAGCGCTTGCTGGAGGAAATTTCCTTTGATGCGGGCGATGGCAATACTTCGCTGAACATTGATGCCGCCTATGTGGACAGCCATCTGGGCGAGTTGAGCCAGAACGAAGACCTGTCGCGTTTTATTTTGTAAATATAATGAAACCGCAAAAAATCCGATTAAATCGCGCAGAGAAAAGCCTGCATCTGGTATTTGGCGATGCTGAATTTACCTTGCCGGCAGAGTACCTGCGCGTCTACTCCCCCAGCGCCGAAGTGCGTGGCCACGGTGCCAGCGAACCGGTGCTGGTCAGTGGCAAAATGCATGTGGGTATCGATACGGTGGAGGCGGCTGGCCGCTATGCGCTAAAAATCGATTTCGACGATGGCCACGACACCGGTATTTTTACCTGGGAGTATTTGCACGAACTAGCTGAAAACTATTCGTCCAACTGGGAGGCTTACCTACAGCGTCTGCGCGATGCTGGTCAGGGCCGCGACCCGGATGAGAGTGTGGTGAAGTTTATCGGCTAGTGGCAAATTGATCGGTAATGACAACCGCTCCCCAGGGGGCGGTTCCACCCTTCTCTCTCTCAATATCTCCCCACTCTTCTCAATAATTTATTACCGAAATAATTAATTTTTGGTACGTCTTTGCCAAATATTGTCAAGTTTACGTAATTCTTTGATATTCATTGATTTTCAGAGCAAAGATATTAACAACGTAACCGGCGCGTAATTCTTTTGTCACATTTTGGAACTCTAATGCTCGCCAAATTAACGAGTTTCGGAGGCCCCCATGGCAAAAACAATTGTCCGCGCACTGAGCGCCTTTTGTCTGATTCCTCTCGCTTCCGCTGTTTCAGCGGCAACCCTGCCCGACTACCAAACCAATAGTGCCTGGTACACGGAAAGTGCTGACCGATTGGAAGAGCGCGCTTCGCTTTCCCGAGAGGCAAAAACTGCGAAGAATGTAATTCTGTTCGTCGGCGATGGAATGGGCATTTCCACACTAACCGCCGCCCGTATCCTTGAAGGCCAGCTTGTCGGTGAGAGCGGCGAAGAAAATGCGCTCTCTTTTGAAGAGTTTCCGCATACCGCACTGATCAAAACCTACAACACCAATCAGCAGACCCCGGATTCTGCCGGTACCATGACCGCTATGATGACCGGTGTAAAAACCCGCGCCGGTGTAATTAATATCGACGGCGATGCACTGCGAGCTGATTGCGCCAGCACTGAGGGTAAGGAATTAAACACCTTCCTGGAAATGGTGGAGAGCCGTGGCAAGGCCACCGGCATTGTTTCCACTGCGCGCCTGACCCACGCCACGCCCGCAGCCACTTACTCGCGCAGCCCGGAGCGCAACTGGGAGTATTCCGCCGAGGGTGATTGTTCCGATATCGCCTCGCAGATGGTTGAGGTGTCTGCCGGCGACGGTATCGATGTCATGCTCGGCGGTGGCCGCCGCAACTTTGTTACCACCGACAACGACGGTAGGCGTGAAGACGGCCGCGACCTGACCAGTGAATGGCTGGAGCGCTATGACGGCGAGCAGACTGCTGTGTACGTGGAGAGTGGCTCCGAGCTGGAAGGCGTCGATATTGCCTCCACCGATAAGTTATTGGGGCTCTTCACCAGCAGCCACATGAGTTACGATGCGGACCGCATCGCCAAGGACAGCGATGAGCCGAGCATTGCCGAGATGACCGATACCGCCATCGAGCTGTTGGAAAAAGACAGCGATGGCTACTTCCTGATGGTAGAGTCCGGGCGTATCGACCACGGCCACCACGCCGGCAATGCCTACAACGCCTTGCACGATGCCATCGCCTTTGCGGATGCGGTACAGGTTGCTTTGGATAAAGTGGATCTTGAAGATACCTTGATCCTGGTGACCGCCGACCACAGCCATGTGATGACTATCGCCGGCTATCCGACTCGCGGTAACCCGATACTCGGCAAAGTGATTGAGAATGACAGCAGCGGTGCCGCAGAAGCGGAAGAAGGTCTTGCTGCGGACGGTAAACCTTACACCACCCTGAGCTATGCCAATGGCCTGGGTTATGCCGATTTAGGTGAAAATACCGACGCGGATGAGCGCTACGATATCGCCGCCGATACCGGACGCAAAGATCTCTCCGGCGTGGATACCGAAGCGCCGGGCTTCCACCAGGAAGCAATGGTGCACCTGGAGTCTGAGAGCCATGCGGGCGAGGATATCAGCTTGCACGCTATCGGCGCCGGCGCCGAGCGGGTACAAGGTAGCCTGGAGCAGAGTGCAGTCTTCCACGTGATGACTGCTGCGACCGACCTGTCGCTGACAGAAGAATAACTGGGGGTAATTCACCATGAGATATTTTAAGAAAACGGTACTGGCTTTCTCTGTCGCCCTACTGGCCACCGCCTGTAGCGACGACAACTCAAACTCTGACGACGTAGTGGAATTACCCGAAGAGGAGCATGTCGGTGTTTCCTCTGCGCAGAGCAACAGCAGCTGGTTCCAGGAAGCCCAGCAGGCGATCGAAGAAGCGAGCGCTGTAGAAATCAACAACACCCCTGGTGCCGCCAAGAACATTATCCTGTTCGTTGGCGATGGTATGGGTATCTCCACAGTGACCGCCGCCCGTATCCTGGCGGGTCAGCAGCAGGGCCTCGATGGTGAGGAACACCAGCTGAGCTTTGAGCAAATGCCGTTTGCTGGCCTGGTCAAAACCTACAACACCAACCAGCAGACCCCGGATTCTGCCGGCACTATGACCGCACTGGTAACCGGTGTTAAAACCAAGGCCGGTGTATTGAGTGTTGCTGAAAATGTTGCGCGCGGCGATTGTGCCGCCAGCCTCGAGTACCCGCTGACGACGGCTATTGAACTGGCCGAAGACCTGGGCAAGAGCACCGGTATTATCAGCACCGCGCGTATCACCCACGCCACTCCGGCGGCTACTTATGCCAAGGTACCTGAGCGCGGCTGGGAAGAAGCAGCCCCGGATGGCTGCACCGATATCGCCGCTCAACTGATTGAGTTTGAGGCCGGTGATGGTATCGATGTGGTAATGGGCGGTGGCCGTCGCAACTTCCTGCCCAGCGATATTACCGATATCGAAGGTGAAGCGGGGCGCCGTGAAGATGGGCGCAACCTGGTGGATGAGTGGAAGGCCCGTTACGACGACGGTGTAAACAATATTGCCTACGTTGAAGACACCACTGCTTTTGAAGCCGTAGATGCCTCCGCAACCGACAAGCTGTTCGGTCTGTTTAATTCCTCACACATGGAATATGAAGCCGTTCGCGAGGACGATAAAGCCGGTGAGCCCTCCCTGTCAGAGATGACCGCCAAAGGTCTCGAGATGCTGCAGAAAAATGAGGGCGGCTACTTCCTGATGGTGGAATCCGGTCGTATCGACCACGGTCACCACGCCGGCAACGCCTATCGCGCGCTGACCGATGCGGTGGAATTTGCCGAAGCGATTCAGTACGCCATGGATAATACCAGTGCAGAAGATACCCTGATTGTTGTTACTGCGGACCACAGCCACGTGATGACTATCGCCGGCTACCCCACTCGCGGTAACCCGATTCTCGGTAAAGTGATTGGCAATGACGGCCATGGCGAAGCGGAAACCTCTCATGCCCTGGCGGAAGATGGCCTGCCCTACACGACTCTGAGCTATGCCAATGGCCCGGGCTACAGTGCCGGTGATAGCGGAGCGCGTCCGAGCCTGGTGAGCACAGATACTGCTGCCCTGGATTACCAGCAGGATGCCCTGGTTCCCATGAGCAGTGAATCCCACGCGGGTGAGGATGTGGGTGTTTGGGCGCGCGGACCGGGTGCGCACCTGGTGAGCGGCACCAACGAACAAAACTTCCTGTTTCACGTAATGGCGCGCGCTGGCGGATTATTGGAACAGTAATCCCATCAGCTATCGGTGTGGATGGCATGTTCATCCACACCGAAACTTTCCCCGGTCAGATCTTGAATTGAGGCTTGGAGAAAAGCGCCCCACAGAGTGCTTCGGTCTTTTTCATGAGTAGGCTTTGTCGGTGCCGGATAATTTTTAGCACCGTGCCAAACTCACTTTGCAGCTTGTCTCCCTGAGTGATTACCAGCCGTGCCAGCAAATGGAGATCACGCCAGTCACCCAGAACTTCTCCCAACTCCTTTAGTGACTTGCAGCGCTCGCCCACAGTGAGCGGATAACGCTTCCTCAATAAGCGGCTCTGGTACCAGTGATCCTTGGCTCTTTTACGCAATAGATGCAGGCGGTTTGCATTTTTGTGCCTGCGTACTTTACGCCATGCGCTTGCGGCTTTTCGGTAGCCGCGCAGGTAACCGGCTTCCGCATCATGCCAGCCGAGCTGTTCAAGCGGCCATGATGGAATTCTTATTTGACCTTTATCGAGGAGTTTCAATGCCGCTTGAACCGCTGAGTGGTTTTGCTCTGCCTGGATCAGTTCGTCGAGGAGATGGTGTAACCGGTGAAAGTGATGTAGCGGTGCCAATCCCAGTAAAGCGATGCGCAGTGCTGTGAGGTCGCGGGTGTGGGCGAGAGTGTTTGCCAATTTTCTGTAGTGGGTATTTTCACGCTGAAAAGTGCTAATGATTTGTGGGCGGACCAGGCGCAGTAGCGCGCGAATTTTCTTGCAGCGTTTGCGCAGTTCGTGGACAGCAGTTTCCCCTCCGTTGCGGAGCAAGTATCCGTTTGCCGCCGTTACTTCTGCCTGGGCGATAGATTTGATTTGCTCGGGAAAAGGAGAGTCACATTGGAATTGATAGCTCATAGAACAGTCCCGGGTGATCTCACTAAATTTTAGTGGTTACCGCTCTGCTTGATTTCAAGCGGTGCCCCACTGGCCCCGGCAATGTACAATGGCCTTTTAAAGTTTTCGCTCAGCAGGCATAGCATGAAGGATCGCAAGACCACCCACTTCGGCTACCAGGAAGTGCCGGTGGAAGAAAAGGCCGGTCGTGTGGCAGAAGTGTTCCACTCTGTAGCAGCCCGTTACGATGTAATGAACGACTTGATGTCTGGAGGTGTTCACCGCCTCTGGAAGCGCTTCACCATCGAATTATCCGGGGCCCGACGGGGCCAAAGTATTCTCGATATCGCCGGGGGTACCGGTGACCTCACCGCGCGCTTCTCCCGTATTGTGGGTGCCAGCGGCCAGGTAGTATTGGCGGACATCAATGAATCGATGTTGCGAGTGGGTCGCGATCGCCTGCTCGACCGGGGAATCGCCGGCAACGTGGTGCCGGTGCAGGCGGATGCCCAGTACCTGCCCTTCCCGGACAATACCTTTGATTGCATCACGATCGCTTTCGGCCTGCGCAATGTCACGGATAAGGACCTGGCACTGCGCTCTATGTTGCGCGTGTTGAAACCCGGTGGCCGATTGTTAGTGCTGGAGTTTTCCAAGCCCCAGTCGAAGCTGTTGGAGAAAGTCTACGATCAGTACTCTTTCCGCCTGTTGCCATTTATGGGCAAACTGGTTGCCAATGATGCGGACAGCTATCGCTACCTGGCGGAGAGTATCCGTATGCATCCAGATCAGGAAACCCTCAAGGGGATGATGGCGGATGCCGGTTTTGTCGATTGTGAATTCCACAACATGACCGGCGGAATTGTCGCTTTGCACCGGGGCATCAAGCCCTGAAAAACTGCATAAGCCTATTTTTTCTCTGAGCGCAGGCACGAGGCCGTAAACCGCCATGAGCGACCCCACTTTTCGCGCGGGCTTTGATGCCGCGCTGGAAACCACAATTAATGCTGCCCTCCAGTATGACCCGGCGACACGCGAGCGCCTTTCCGCACTGGATGGAAAGACCATGGCGCTGGATTTAACCGCCCCGCAGCTACAGTTTTGCCTGTGTATCGAGGGTGACCAGGTGCGGGTGCGCCAGCACTGGGAGGGGGAAGTTACCACCCAATTGAGCGGCTCAGCGCTGTCTTTTGTACGCCTGATCAAAGACCCGGATGCAACTCCTGCCGGATTGGGGGTGTCAGTGAGCGGCTCCAGTGCCCTGCTGGCAGAACTGCAATGGATCTTGAGTGACTTGGATATCGATTGGGAAGCGCCGCTGGCACAAGTGGTTGGCGATATTCCCGCCCACTCAATTGGCAATGTCCTGCGCGATGCTGCCCGCTGGTTGGGAGGCAACCTGAATCGAGCGCCTGAAGTGGCGGCAGAGGCTATTAGTGAGGAGTGGCAGCTGACCCCGCCCCAGGCCCAGTTCGAAGCATTTGTCGAAGACCTGGCCGAGGCCTCTCTAGCTGCTGAACGGCTCGAGGCGCGCGTACGCTTGCTGGAAGAAAAGTTTTCCCGCAGGGAGGCCGAGTAGTTTTGCCAGTTCGTCGAAGTCTCACAATTGCGCGGGTTTTTCTGCGCTATCGTCTCGATCAATTATTGCCAGCAGAGGAGCGCCCACTGTGGTTGCGGGGATTGCTACTTCCGGTGAAGTTGCTGCCGCAGTCCAAGATGCCACGGGGCGAAAGGCTGCGCCGGGCCTTGGAAGAGCTGGGCCCCATTTTCGTTAAATTCGGCCAACTTCTCTCCACTCGTCCCGACCTGCTACCGCCAGATATTGTAGAGCAATTAGATTATTTACAGGACAAGGTGCCGCCCTTCCCCAGTGACCAGTGCACGGCTCTGATCGAAGAAGCCCTTGGTGCCAAGGTGGATGAGGTCTTCGCCAAATTTGATCAGCAGCCACTGGCAGCGGCTTCAGTTGCACAGGTGCATGCGGCTGAATTAAAGAGCGGCGAATCAGTGGTTGTCAAAGTACTGCGCCCGGGTATTGATGAGGTAATCCAGGAAGACTTGAAGCTCCTGGGGGTGATCGCCCGTGGAATTGAACGCTTTGTGCCCGAAGGGCGCCGCATGCGCCCGGTGGAGGTGGTTGAGGACTATCGGCACACGATTGAAGGTGAATTGGACCTAACTCGTGAAGCGGCCAACGGCACCCAGCTCCGCCGCAACTTTACCAACTCCCCGCTGTTGTATATCCCCGAAGTGCACTGGGATTACACTCGCGAAAATGTCCTGGTGTTGGAGCGTATCGACGGTATCCCCGTCACCGACCTGGCCCAGCTTCGCGCCCAGGACACCAATATGCAGCTGCTGGCTGAGCGCGGTGTTGAGATCTTCTTTAAGCAGGTCTTCGAGTACAACTTTTTCCATGCGGATATGCATCCGGGCAACATTTTCGTTTCCAGGGAGCACCCGCAGCGCCCGCAATATATTGCGATTGATACCGCAATCGTCGGCAGCCTGACACGGGAAGACCAGTACTATTTGGCGCGCAATCTCCTGGCGATGTTCCGCCGTGATTACCGTATGGTGGCGGAGCTGCACGTGCAAAGTGGTTGGGTTCGCTCCGATACGCCGATCAATGCCTTTGAGTCTGCTATTCGCTCGGTCTGTGAGCCCATTTTTGAAAAACCCCTGGGAGAAATTTCTTTCGCTCGGGTGTTGATTAGTCTGTTCCAGACTGCGCGCCGATTCGATATGGCGGTGCAGCCACAGCTGGTACTGTTACAAAAGACCCTGTTGAATATCGAAGGTTTGGGTCGACAGCTTTATCCGCAGCTGGATCTGTGGAAGACTGCTCATCCATTTTTAGAGCGCTGGATGCGCGATCGAATCCACCCCAAAACAATTGTGGGTGAGATAAAGCGCTACGGTCCGGAGTGGCTTGAGAAATTCCCGCAGATGCCACAGCTGGTGTACTCAGCTCTGGAGCAGTCGCGGGAACTGGCGCCCCAGTTAGAGGTAATTGGCGAGCAGTTGGCGGGCTCGCAACGCCGAGGCTTGCGCCAATATATTCGGCGGGTCGCCGGAGTTGTGTTGGGCGTTGGCGCCATCGCTGTCAGTAAGCCGGAATGGCTGGCTCAGTTGCCGCCGACCGGTTGGGTACTGGGCGTTGCTGCACTAGTGCTACTGCTGTGGCCCTAGGGCGCTTCGGCCTACACAGGAACTTCTAAGGATTGTTAGACATTGACTCAAATTCAAGCAAAGGCCGGTTTTCTCGATAAAGTCAGCTGGAACAGTGATGGCCTGGTTCCTGCGATTGCCCAGGATTTCAAAACAGGGCGGGTGTTGATGATGGCCTGGATGAACCGTGAATCGCTGGCGCTCACTGCCAGTGAGGGTTACGCAGTCTACTGGTCCCGATCCCGCAAGGGCCTGTGGCGCAAGGGAGAAACCTCTGGTTTCCTGCAGAAGGTGCGTGAATTGCGTCTGGATTGTGACGGGGACACCGTATTAATGTTGGTCGAGCAGGAAGGTGGAATCGCCTGTCATACCGGACGCAGTAGTTGTTTCTATCACCTCCTTCAAGATGAAGAGTGGCAGGTGAATCAGCCGGTGATTCAGGACCCGAAGTCCATTTATAAGTGAAACAATTATGAAAGATGTGCTGCAACAGCTCGATGCGGTGTTGGAAAGCCGTAAAAATAGCAGTGATGCTTCTGAGTCCTATGTGGCCAGTTTACATAGCAAAGGCCTGAACAAGATTTTGGAAAAAGTCGGTGAAGAAGCCACTGAAGCTATTCTTGCAGCAAAAGATGCACAGAGTAGTGGCGATAATCGAGACCTGGTTGCCGAGACAGCGGACCTATGGTTTCACTCGCTGGTCATGCTATCTCACTTGGGCGCTGATTCTCAGGACGTGGTTCGAGAGCTTGGGCGCCGATTTGGTCTTTCTGGCCTGGAAGAGAAAGCTGCGCGAACTAAGTAAAATTTGAATCACTTGTGGCACCACCCCTGATGGCGGGAGTGCCCGGTAAGAAACTCAAGCCATCCTATTGAATGTAATGGAGACAATTATGGGATTCGGTGGAATTAGTATCTGGCAGTTGTTGATTGTCCTGGTCATAGTCTTACTACTGTTCGGAACCAAGCGTTTGAAAAACCTCGGAGGCGATCTGGGTGGCGCAATTAAGGGTTTCCGCAAAGCGGTTAAGGATGAAGACAAATCCAAGGATGCTGATGAAGACAAAGATGTCGAGCGTCTCAAGCACGATGAGGAAGAGAAGCCAGGCCAAGACAGTACTGTCAAAAATAAAGATAAACAGTCTCAGGACAAATAATCGGCAACGACTAAGGCGAGTGTCACTCTGTGTTTGATATCGGCTTTTTAGAACTATTGGTAGTTGCTGCCGTGGCCCTGTTGGTGGTTGGCCCTGAGCGACTGCCCGATGCGGTGCGTACCACTTCCCGCTGGTGGTCCGGTTTGAAGCGGACCTTACATAGTGCTCGCGAAGAATTGGAGCGAGAGGTTGGAGCCGATGATATACGGCGTGAACTTCACAACGAGCGCATTATGCGTGAGATTGAGGAGAGTCGTCGTGAGATGGAGCAAACCTTTAGCGAAGCCAATAAGGAAGTTCACGACGCGCTTAATCAGCCTGAAAAACCACAAGTTGCAGGGACACCAGTAGAAAAACAGGCAGCTGGAGTCAACCATCCTGAGGCACCAAAACCTGAAAAGGCGATAGAGGAACCTGCTCATCCTCGTGCAGAGCAGGAGGATTATTTGCCAGAACAGGATGAAACTGCCGAGGAGTTACAGGACCCCGAATACCCGGAGCATTGGCATGACTTTGGGGACCCGGACCTAAACCCGGACCATCCTGAAAACATCGATGAAGATGAAGAAGAAAAACAAAGCGAGAAGAAAACATCGCAACAGGAAAAAGACAGCCAGTCATGAGCGATCAGTCCCAAGATAAGCATCAGCCTTTTATCGACCACCTGATCGAACTGCGTGATCGCCTATTGCGAATCCTTTTGGTCGTATTGGTCTTATTTGTCTGCTTGATGCCGTTTGCGTCTGAAATTTATAATTTTATTGCCCACCCACTACAGGAGCGTTTGGCGGGTGATGTTGGAATGATCGCTACAGAGGTGACTTCCACGTTCCTTACTCCGTTCAAAACGACCTTTATAGTTTCTTTTTTTATTGCAATCCCTTTTGTGCTTTACCAAGTTTGGTCATTTATTGCCCCGGGGCTGTATAAAAATGAAAAACGTATTGCTATTCCATTATTAATTAGTAGCGTCGCACTTTTTTATATCGGCATTGCATTTGCGTATTTTGTGGTCTTTCCCCTTCTGTTTGATTTCTTTGTTGGAACTGCTCCAGAAGATATTAAGGTAATGCCAGATATGCGCAGTTATCTGGATCTGGTGCTGAAGCTTTTCTTTGCTTTTGGTTTTGCTTTTGAAATCCCTATCGCGACAGTCCTGCTGATCTGGAGTGGCGTAGTGGATGCCAAGACCCTGGCAAGTAAGCGCCCTTATGTGATTGTGGGATGCTTTTTAATTGGGATGCTACTGACACCGCCGGATATAATTTCCCAATCCTTATTGGCCTTCCCCATGTGGCTATTGTTTGAGATTGGCATTTTATTTGGGCGTTGGATGAAGTCTTCACCCAAAGATAAGCCTGCTACCTGAGATATAAAAAAGTCACCACTGGGTTTTCAGCGGTTAGCTTCACAGGCAGCGCTTGAGGTATTGCAGTTGCGCTCTCGATAGGGTTACTCACCTGAGAGCGCTAGCGATACGGGTACAACGCCGCACTCTCTTCTCAGTAGTATCAACTCCATCTCTTCCATGACAAGAAGCTTGATGACACGGTTATTTCCCAGCTGCAGGGAGGTTGACCACCCTACCGGCTGTAGAATGCCCGCTATTAGATACCAGATCGAAAGATAAACGCTAAACTAGCTTGTGCTTGGTTGCTTACAACAACGATGGAAGCCTAGCTATTTATTGGAACCGGTTGCTTGTGCTGCGATGCGTTCCTGCTCGGCAACAGCTTTTTCAACATTGTTGCGAACCAAGCGAACGAAAAACGCTGCCATCAGGAATATAAAGGCAATAACGGCCAAGCTGAGAAGGCCAGAAAAGCTGGTAAACAGGTCAATTAAAGCATCCATTTTTCTCTCCAAATAGGCTAATGCTTCACCTATGCAGTCTAGGGAGCTGTAATGGAAACCTCTTGACCTAAATCAAGCTGGATCGACTTATTGTAAGAACAACGGGTTGGTCAACGCAGGGTCAGGGCTGCTAGCAGGCAGAGTAAGGACGCGCCACATAAAGAATAAAGATCACTATTTTCTCGCCTGTCAGGCAGAAGCAGCAAAAGCGCCAAAGGTGGCATAAATAGTGCTATCAGCCCCGACAAGGGGTCGCGACTAAAACCAATAAATAGCAGTCGCAACCAGGCAACAGCACCTAAAACCAGGGCAAATACTGCTAAGACGGCTGCCACTGGTGACATGGAATAACCTTTTGCACATGGAATCGTTTGACTGGTGGGTTTCTCTAAGAAAAATACTAATAGGAAAAAGAGTGTATATCAGTATTTCTGATCTTAGGTTTTTAGCGCGCCCCAGAGTTTGGCTGCTCGTATTAGTATTGTTAGGGCTCTACGGGTGCGAGACTGCGGGCTATTACTTCCAGGCTGCAAGCGGTCAATTGCGGATACTCTCTGCCCGGCAGCCGATTGAAGAGCTGGTTCAAGACGGCAATGCCAGTGAGCAACTCCAGAAGCAATTACAGCTCGTTCAGGAAATCCGTGCCTATGCAGCACAGGAGTTAAAACTACCAGTGGGGCAAGCCTATAGTTCCTATGTTCAGCTCGATGATGAGTACCCCATATGGAATGTCTTGGCCGCACCAGAGTTTTCCCTGAGCCCCAAACGATGGTGTTACCCCATAGCCGGTTGCGCTAGCTATAGGGGCTACTTCCGCAAATCAGCGGCTATTGCCAAAGCAAATAGCTTGCGCTACCAGGGTTACGATGTCTACCTGGGAGCCGTTCCGGCCTACAGTACCCTGGGTTGGTTTAACGATCCTGTGTTATCAAGCTTTGTGAATTGGACACCGGAGAGACTAGCCGGACTCTTATTTCATGAGTTGGCCCACAAAAGAGTTTATGTGCCGGGTGATACCCGTTTTAATGAGAGCTTTGCTACAGCAGTTTCCGAAATTGCTTTACCTGATTGGCTTCGTAGCCAAGGTCTCACGAGTTCTGCTGAGGAGACTAAGGCTCAGGCACTGGTGGTACGACAGTTAATGACAGCGACGCGTAAAGAGCTTCAACCAGTTTACCAATCCAACTTGCCGGACGAGGAAAAGCGCCAAGAAAAGGAGGAAATTCTGAGTCGATTGAGGCGTTGCTATTGGCGTATGGCAGCAGAGTGGTCTTACCCCGCGCGCTACCAGGCTTATATAGAGAAAACCAATAATGCTACTTTGGCTTTGGCGGCAGAATATGAATCTTTGGTTCCAGCTTTTCGTCAGCTTTATATTGATAGTAATGGTTGGGAGGATTTTTATAATGCAGCTGAAAGATTGGGTGAACTCGATAAGGAAGATAGAGAGCAGAGCTTATTGAGATTGGCTGCCAAGTACAGGAGAGAGAATACTAAATCAGGCAATGTCATTAATTTTGACGTTCAGGCCTGCATGCATAACGCTAATTTTCAGGGTTCGAAGTCGCTTAACAAAAACAGGTAGCCCACAATTCATTAAGTATTGAGTAGTTATCAAATACTTTATTTTCTGCATAGTCATTATAGTCAGCATATTTTGGCAGGTAATTCTCCATAAATAGATTTTTTTTATCAAAAAAATTATAGTTGCCAGCTTTGTTAAGTAATGTAAAGGCACTGCGCAGAATGTATAGATATGGATTATCAACGCTTTTGGGGGCTTGTATCGTAAGTTTGTTAACTGGATGCAGTGGAGGAAGTGGAGGAAGTGACAATGATGGCGCTTCCGTACCACCAGAGCCAGATAGGGTTTCTCTCTTTATCCAAGGGAAACTAGTTGATGGGCCCAAGGAAAATGCCAATATAGAGGTGTTTATTGGCGACGCCCTAGTTTTCACAGATTCAAGTGATGATGGCAGCTATTTAGCTGAAATAGAATTAGATGACCCCGAGTCTGAAGAGTTAGTAAAAGTTTTTGCTACCTCTCAAGATAATAATAAAGTTAAATTTGCCAGCGTGCTGGGTCCTGTCAGCTCTTTGCTTGAATACGCTGGAGACGATGGAGTTCTTGATTCATCAGAAAATCACTCCGTAAATATTAGCAGCGTATCTACGGCTATTGCTGCCATATTCGAAGTGGAAGCTAATAAATCTATTGAGTCTTCGGAGGAATGGCATAGCTCCCTTAAATTAGTGGATGCAGATAGGGCTTTCTCTGTTGCTACAGCAATAAAGCTTTTTATCGATTATGCGGATAGAGGGATTTCTATCCCCACAGAAGTGGAAGATACCTACCAGTTTGCATCAGATTTTAAATTGTCTTCTGAATATGTTTATTTGCTAGAAGTAACAATGAATGAATTATATCGGGAGGCGCAGGGGGAGTTGGCGCAAACCGATGGCCTTTTAAGTTTGTCGAGTGGTACTCAGACGTCTATAGCGGATATATATGATTTAGGTTGGGGGAAGATAAAATTAAACGAAGATGGAACTGGTGAATATCTAAGTGATGGTGTGGCCGTTGAATTGTCCTGGCAAGAAAACTCCGAAGGGATTTTTCTGGAGGTTGATAGTACTTTTACAGTATCAGATTCAACTTCTATTGACGGAGATTATGTCTATTTTGAAAGAAATAGAGAGCTGAAGAAGTTATTCTGGGCGTATGATTCAGAATCTCAGGGAATGTTAGTGTTTGAGGTTAGTGATAGTCTTCACTACCCAAGAGGACAGCTACCTGACAGTGTTGAGAAGGGTTACTGGGCTGTTTCAGCCGTTCGCTCAAAAGGGCTTGTGAATCCCCGGGATGCGTTAGTTTTGGGAGAGGTTTATAGCATGCCGATGCCTAGTAGTGCTGGAGAGGTGGTTGGCGCTACTGAGGATTACTATCCCGATTTCACTACGAATACTATGGAGATGAGCTTTTCTGGCGACTTTGATGAAGGCGGAGTGGTCAGCGTGAAAGACCCCTCTACTTCACTTGACGGCAAAGCACTCGAAACAGATATTACTGCTACATGGATGCTGAATAATTCCAGCCAATTGATTGTAAATTTACCAGATAACTCTCAACTGACTTATTCGCTATTGAATGTTGTTGCTGATGGTGTTTTTGAAACTTCTGTTTCTGAGAGGTTAGATGATGGAAGTTATTCTTTTTGGCACTCTAATATTTTATTAAAAGGTAATGAAAGCTGGTCTGAGCAGGATATTGCTGGAATTTATACGTATCAGCCGACTTTTGCTGATCCGTTGTACAGTTATTCTTTTGACTTATCCGTTGATGGTTCTTTAGTTATCGTTAATAGCTTTGATAGTAATAAAAATAATGAAATTGAAGAGAGCGAATACTATGAATCACCTGGTCGATGGCAGGTGGAGGATAATGGCAGTTTGTTTATAAGAAGGTATGAGTCTGAAGGTGGTGGCTACTGCTTGCCGAACTCCTGGGAGCCCTCTGATGACGAAGGTTGTGAGATGTTTCGTGAAAGAGAGTGGGAGTTGCATCAATTTGTCGAACCCAATAATTACTGGTTTCGTCATCATCGAAATATTTTTAGGGATGCTGATGAGTTAAGTTTGCCGGTGGGTACAGATATTGGAGGTTATATTCTGAATTACGGCAATATATATAATACACACCTGCAGAAGGTTGATGAGAGGCCGGTTGTAATGCCTGAGTGATTATTAAATTTGGTCACAGTGGTGGGTAGGGGAAATGGCAGCCTTTTAGGTTGCCATTTTTGTTTGGACAAATATCCGTATGTAAATAATCGGATGGTAGCTGCTTAGGCTACCATCTCTGTTATCAATGCTTTTATATTTAAAATAGTAAAGCTAAGCTATTGTTACCTCAGAGGTTGCCTAGCAGCAGAGTCGCCTAGCCACATCCAGCATCCGATTGGCAAATCCCCATTCATTATCAAACCAAATCAAAATCTTGGCTAAGCGATTCCCCGCTACACGAGTTTGGCCTGCATCAATAATCCCCGAACGCGGGTCGTGATTAAAATCACAGGATGCGAGGGGTTCTTGGGTGAAGCCAAGTACACCATTAAACTCAGACTCAGAAGCTGATTTTAATAAAGCATTAATATCTTCCCGACTTACTTCTCTTTGTAGTGAGACTGATAAATCGATAGCAGAAACATTGACTGTGGGAACGCGCAGGGCCTGGGCTTCAAATTTACCTGCCAGATTGGGTAGTATTCTCTCAATACCGCGTGCCAAAGCCGTATCAACTGGGATAACAGAGGTTATCGCTGAACGCGTTTTTCTCAAATCAGTATGGTGATAGGCATCACTTACCGGTTGATCGTTCATCGCAGAGTGAATAGTGGTAATGACCCCGGCCTCAATGCCGAAGGCTTTATCCAGGGCGGCGATAACTGGAACACTGCAATTAGTCGTGCAGGAGGCTGCCGAAATTACCCGTTCCTTGTCCGTCAAAATATGGTCGTTCACCCCGTAAACAATCGTGGCATCGACATCCCGGCTGGCGGGTTGGGAAAACAATACTTTCTTGGCTCCTGCGGCAAGGTGCAACTCCGCGCCTTGTCGCTGCTTAAAGCTGCCGGTGCATTCCAGTACGATATCTACTTGATCCCGTCGCCAATCCAGATCTTCTAAGCGCTCGCAATGAGTTACGGCAATAGAATCTCCGTTAACCACGAGGACATCTTTATGCACGGAAACTTCGCCTGAGAAGCGGCCGTGGACAGAATCGTATTTTGTCAGGTGTGCAATGGTGTCGCAGTCAGCCAGTTCATTGATGGCGACTATTTGTAAGTTATCGCGGGCGCCAGACTCATAGAGTGCGCGTAAAACGGAGCGGCCGATACGGCCGTAGCCATTGATGGCAATTCTAGTGGTCATAGCACAACTTTAGGCAGGAGAAAAAATGTCAGCTCAGCGCCCCCGTGCGGCGCTGAGCCAGTGCCGCACGGGGTTGATACCTAAATGATATTCAGTGGAGAGAACAGTATTACTTCAGCAGTTTTTCTACCGCTTCAGTCACATTGTCCACAGTGAAACCAAAGTAGCGCATCAAGTCGCCGGCAGGGGCAGATTCGCCAAAGGTTTCCATACCGATAATAGCGCCATCGAAACCGACAAACTTATACCAGTAGTCTTTGTGGCTCGCTTCTACCGCTACTCGTGCACGTACAGAAGAAGGCAGTACGGACTCACGATAAGCCTCTTCCTGCTCCATAAACAACTCGGCACAGGGCATGGAAACAACGCGAACTTTCTTGCCAACCAGTTTTTCCTGGGCAGCCATCGCCAGCTCTACCTCGGAGCCAGTGGCAATAATAATGGCCTCAGGAGTACCTTCGCAGTCGGACAGTACGTACCCACCGCGCTCAATCTGAGCCAGCTGTGCGCTGTCGCGATCTTGAGGAGCCAGGCCCTGACGGCTAAAGACCATGGTGCTGGGGCCTTCTTTGCGCGCGATAGCCATCTTCCAGCTCACTGCGGATTCAGTGGCATCACAGGGGCGCCAAGTGTGCAGGTTCGGAGTGGCGCGCAAGGCGCTGAGCTGTTCTACCGGCTGGTGAGTCGGGCCGTCTTCGCCGAGGCCAATAGAGTCGTGGGTGTAGACAAAGACCACACGCTGCTTCATCAGTGCGGCCATGCGCACAGCGTTGCGGGCGTATTCCATAAACATCAAGAAGGTAGCGCCGTAGGGCACGAAACCACCGTGCAGAGCGATACCATTCATAATGGCGCTCATACCGAATTCGCGCACACCGTAATAGATGTAGTTGCCGGAGGCATCCTCGGCGCTGACACCTTTGGAGCCTGACCAGATAGTGAGGTTGGAGCCAGCCAGGTCGGCGGAGCCGCCGAGGAATTCGGGCAGCAGCGGGCCGTAAGCGTTCAGAGCGTTTTGGCTGGCTTTACGGGAGGCGATCTTCTCTGCATTTTCCTGGCAGGCTTTGATGTACTCATCTGCTTTGCTGAGGAAATCTGCGGGCAATTCACCGCTCATGCGGCGCTCAAATTCGGCTGCCAGCTCCGGGAATTCTTCGCGGTAATCAGCGAGGATATCTTTCCACTCGTCTTCCTGGGCTTCACCTTTGGCTTTGGCATCCCAGCCAGCGTAGATATCTTCGGGGATTTCAAATGGGCTGTGGGCCCAACCGAGGGTTTCGCGAACCAGGGCAATCTCTTCGTCACCCAGCGGTGCACCGTGACACTCTTCGCGCCCCTGTTTGTTCGGGGAGCCGAAGCCGATCACGGTTTTGCAGCAAATAATGGTGGGCTTATCGGTAACAGAGCGAGCTTCTTCAATAGCGGCTTTGATAGCGGCGGAATCGTGGCCATCCACATTGGGGATTACGTGCCAGCCGTAGGATTCAAAGCGCTTGGGCGTGTCGTCGGTGAACCAGCCTTCCACTTCACCATCGATGGAGATGCCGTTGTCGTCATAGAAGGCGACCAGCTTGCCCAGGCCCAGAGTGCCGGCCAGGGAGCAGGCTTCGTGGGAGATGCCTTCCATCAGGCAGCCATCGCCGAGGAATACATAGGTGTGATGGTCTACCAGCTCGTAGCCGGGGCGATTGAACTGGGCACCCATGATCTTTTCTGCCATTGCCATACCAACAGCGTTGGTGATGCCTTGGCCCAGTGGGCCGGTGGTGGTTTCTACACCAGGGGCATAACCGTATTCGGGGTGGCCCGGAGTTTTGGAATGCAGTTGGCGGAAGTTCTGCAGCTCTTCAATCGGCAGGTCATAGCCGGACAGGTGCAGCAGGGAATAAAGCAGCATGGAGCCGTGACCATTGGACAGTACAAAGCGGTCGCGATCGGCCCAGCTGGGGTTGGCCGGGTTGTGCTTTAAGTAGTCATTCCACAGCACCTCGGCGATATCCGCCATACCCATGGGCGCACCGGGGTGGCCGCTTTTGGCTTTTTGGACCGCGTCCATGGACAGGGCGCGAATGGCGTTGGCCTTTTCAGCGCGAGAGGGAGTAGAAGACATAAGAAGAGCTCTCTGGTTTCTTAGCTAGGGTGCGGCGCTGCTCTGCCGGCAGATTCCCGCAACAACAAAATGGTGGCGTATTTTCCCGTAAAGGGCGGCCCCGCGCAAAGCTTTGGTTGGGGATTTGTTGTTGAGTGCAGCAACAAACTTCTAATTCTATGCATTAGGCGGCGCCATTAACATCTATATCAAAAATATTTAATAAAGCTATATCAAAACATTTTGATATAGGTGTGCTCCCCTGCTAGACTTCGCCCCATGTCTGAAAATGAGCCAGCACCCGAACTGAGTCCAGCCGAGGCAATTCCTCAGCTGGCCTTGACCCTGAAAGCCGCCGGAGATCCCCTGCGGCTCGAAATATTGCGCCTGCTTAGCCAGGATTCTTACAGTGTTTTAGAGCTGTGCCGAATCTTTGATTTGCGCCAACCGGCCCTGAGTCATCACTTGAAAGTGCTCGCCCAGGCAGGTCTGGTAAACAAGCACCGCGAAGGTAATAACCTTTTCTACCGGCGCACTGCAGCTACTCCATTGCTGGCACAGCTATTTACAAACCTGGATCATTTGCCTCTGGCCGATGTGCGGGTGCAGGCGGTATCCCGGATTTCTGAGGAGAGAGCGGAAGCATCGCGACGTTTCTTTGCCGATTACGGCAACCGCTTTCGCGAGCAGCAGGAATTGATTGCCAGCTATGACGTATACGGACCACAGGTGGCTCAGCTGCTCAAACCTGGTCGCCATGCCTTGGAAGTTGGGCCTGGAGAAGGTGAATTTCTACAGGAGTTGGCTCAGCGTTTCGCGACAGTGACAGCACTGGATCTGTCTTCTGCAATGTTGGAGCGGGCTCAATCTTTTGCCGATGAACAGGGTATTAAAAATATCGAGTTTGTCTGTAGCGATACTCGCGTTGCTGCGGCACGGCCGGCCAGTGCCGATACCATCGTGGTGAACATGGTGCTGCACCACACTCCTGACCCGGCACAAATTTTTCACGATTTGCACGGCGCCCTAAAAAAGGGCGGGCAGCTTTTAATTGCAGAATTGCAAGAACACAGCCAGGACTGGGCCAGAGAGGCCTGCGGAGATTTATGGTTGGGTTTTGCTCCAGAGCAGTTGAGTGACTGGGCCGCGACTGCCGGCTTACAAGATGGGCGCAGTATTTACAGTGCCCTGCGCAACGGCTTTCAGATCCAGATAAGAGAGTTTATTAAGCCCTGACGGGGGTTTGTCAGGCACAGCCTGAAGTTAAAAGATATTCAACCGCTGCGGCGGGACAATGGAGACCTCAAAATGAGTGAATACAGACTGTTTACCTCAGAATCCGTATCTGAGGGGCACCCGGATAAAATTGCCGACCAGATTTCCGATGCTGTATTGGATGCTCTACTGGCCCGTGACAAGCAGGCGCGGGTTGCCTGTGAAACCCTGGTGAAAACCGGTATTGCTGTTATTGCCGGTGAGATTTCCACCTCTGCCTGGGTGGACTTGGAAGAGCTGGTGCGTAAAGTTATCACCGATATCGGCTACACCTCCTCTGACGTGGGTTATGACGGTGAGACCTGTGGCGTTATCAATGTGATCGGTAAACAATCTGTGGATATCGCACAGGGTGTAGACCGCGCTAAGCCGGAAGATCAGGGCGCCGGGGACCAGGGTTTAATGTTTGGTTATGCGACCAATGAAACCCCCACTTTTATGCCTGCACCGATCTACTATTCCCACCGTCTGGTTGAGCGCCAGGCTGAAGTGCGTAAATCCGGTCTGCTCCCTTGGTTGCGTCCCGATGCAAAAAGCCAGCTGACCTTCCGTTACGACGAACAGGGTCGCCCCTGTGCGATCGATGCGGTTGTTCTTTCAACTCAGCACAACCCGGATGTCAGCCAAAAAGATCTGCGCGATGCAGTGATGGAGTTGATTGTTCACAACACCTTGCCGCTGGAATGGCTGCATAAAGACACCAAGTTCCATATCAATCCGACGGGCAACTTTGTTATTGGTGGGCCAGTTGGAGACTGCGGTCTAACCGGGCGCAAAATCATTGTTGACACTTACGGTGGCTCTGCTCGCCATGGCGGCGGTGCATTTTCCGGTAAGGACCCCTCTAAGGTTGACCGCTCTGCCGCTTACGCGGGTCGTTATGTGGCCAAGAACATTGTCGCGGCAGGCTTGGCCAAGCGCTGTGAGATTCAGGTTTCCTACGCCATCGGTGTCGCCGAGCCGACTTCCGTAGCAATTAATACTTTTGGAACCGGTTTGATACCAGAGGATAAGCTGGTAGAGCTGGTGCGCGAAAACTTTGACCTGCGCCCTTACGCCATCTCCAAATCCCTCGACCTGCTGCACCCGATGTATCAGTTGACCGCAGCTTATGGTCACTTTGGTCGCGATCCGTTTACCCACACTTACAATTGGATCGACAGCAATGGCCAGGAACGCAGTGAGAGCTTTACTGCTTTCCCATGGGAAAAAACCGACAAGGCGGATGCGCTTCGCTCCCAAGCCGGCCTCTAAGTTTTAGAAATAAATATTCATGCCTGCGCCAAAAGCGCGGGCACACAAAATATGCTGGGTACCACTCGGCAAGCAGATAATTTTTGGACTCAAAAACGATGAATCAAATGAGCACTGAATTTAAAGATTACAAAATCGCGGACATTTCCCTGGCCGAGTGGGGGCGCCGTGAAATTGAAATTGCAGAAGGTGAAATGCCGGCACTGATGACCCTGCGTGAGAAATACCGCGCAGAGCAGCCGCTGGCGGGTGCCCGTATCATGGGCTGTATCCACATGACGATCCAGACTGCAGTGCTGATCGAAACCCTGGTCGCGCTGGGTGCTGAAGTTCGCTGGTCCTCCTGTAATATTTTCTCCACCCAGGACCACGCCGCTGCCGCCATTGCTGCGCGCGGAATCCCCGTATTTGCCTGGAAAGGTGAAACTGAAGAAGAGTACGAATGGTGCCTTGAGCGCACTATTGGTGCCGATGTTGCCGGCTGGCAACCCAATATTATTTTGGATGACGGTGGCGACCTCACCGAATTGCTGCACCGCGAATACCCGCAACTTCTCGATGCTTGCCACGGTGTGAGTGAAGAGACCACCACCGGCGTACACCGTCTGCAGGATATGCTGCGCGAAGGCACCCTGAAGATTCCTGCGATCAACGTCAATGACGCTGTGACCAAGAGCAAGAACGACAACAAATACGGCTGTCGCCACAGCCTCAACGATGCCATCAAGCGCGCCACTGACCACTTGCTCTCTGGTAAGCGAGCGCTGGTTATTGGTTACGGCGACGTAGGTAAAGGTTCCGCAGCATCCCTGCGCCAGGAAGGCATGATCGTACGGGTTTCTGAAGTGGACCCGATCTGTGCGATGCAGGCTTGTATGGACGGCTTCGAGCTGGTTTCCCCCTACATCGACGGCGTTAATACCGGTACCGCTGAGGGTATTAACAAGCAGCTGCTGGCCAATACAGACCTGATTGTTACTACAACTGGCAACGTAAACGTTTGCGATGCCCACATGCTTTCCGCCCTGAAGAGTGGTGCGGTGGTTTGTAATATTGGTCACTTCGATAATGAAATCGACACCGCCTTTATGCGTGAAAACTGGGAGTGGCAGGAAGTTAAGCCGCAGGTACATAAGGTGGTTCGCAATAGCGAAACCAACGATCACTTGTTGCTGCTGTCTGAAGGCCGCCTGGTAAACCTCGGCAACGCTACTGGCCATCCGAGCCGCATCATGGATGGCTCTTTTGCCAACCAGGTTCTCGCCCAGATCCATTTGTTCAAAGAAAAGTTTGCTGACTTACCGGCAGATCAAAAAACTTCAGCGCTGTATGTAAAAGTACTGCCCAAACACCTGGATGAAGAAGTTGCACGCTATATGGTTGAGGGTTTTAGTGGTGTTATTACCCGTATGACCGAGCAGCAAGCTAACTATATCGGTGTTTCAGTTGAAGGTCCGTTCAAACCTGAAAGTTATAAGTACTAATAGCCCCTAACGAAAAGGTGCCGGCATCGCCGGCGCCTGAATTGTGCGGGGTTGGAGAAATATAATGAAAGACTCCATTCGCATAAGTTTCGAATTTTTCCCTCCTAAAACGCCAGAGGGTCGCGAGAAATTATATAAAACTCGCGAAGCGCTCCAAGCATTTAATCCTGAATTTTTTTCTGTTACCTATGGTGCTGGTGGCACCACGAGAGAGACAACGTCGAGTATTGTGACCAATATGCGACGTGATGGTATTTCCATTGCTCCTCATTTATCGTTTGGTGGTGACAATGAAGAGACCATACTGGGTTTGTTAAATGAATATAAAGAGGCGGGAATTAATCGAATAGTTGCACTGCGTGGTGATATGCCGTCGGGCATGGGGGCGGTGGCGCAACTGGTTTATGCGAATGAATTAGTCGCTTTTATTCGCCGACATACCGGTAATCAATTTCATCTTGAAGTAGCTGCATATCCAGAGATACACCCGGAGTCGAATAGCTATGATGACGATATTCGCTATTTAAAAGGTAAATTTGAGGCCGGTGCGAATAGCGCGCTGACACAATATTTTTACAATCCGGATTCCTATTTCTACTTCATTGATCAGTGTGAGAAGGCGGGTATCGATGCGCCTATTTATCCAGGCATTATGCCAATAGCTAATTTTGCCAACCTTGTGCGTTTCTCTCGCAATTGTGGTGCGGAAATCCCAAGGTGGTTGGTTAAGCGTATGGAAAGTTACCGTGACCCTGAGGATATTAGGAAGCTTGGATTGGAGGTTGTGACTGATCTCTGCGAGACCTTATTAGAAGGTGGGGCACCAGGTTTGCATTTTTATACAATGAATCAGGCGAGTTCGTCAAAAAACATTCTTGCCGCCTTGAATTTAAGTGTGGCAAGGTAAGTATTAGGTTTCTAAGATTAGACTTTTTATAGTTTTACTGTATCCATAACATTGTTTGTTGGCTTTAAAAAGTTTGAGAAGCTGGGCCTCAAAGAGGCCCAGCTAATTTTATTTAACTTTAAAATTTATAGTTAATACCCGCAGTTACATAGCGGCCAATAACGTCATAAACACCAAGTGCTGAGAAAGAGTTGACAGCTTTCGGTGGCTCTTCATCAAAGACATTCCTGATCGAGAGGCTGGCCTGTAGATTGTCATTGAATTGATAACCTACATAAGCATTATTCAACCAGTATTCAGGGACGACTCGAATATCTCGAGATTCTGCTGTGTCATCATTATCAACATTTGCCTTTCCTATATATTGTGTCTGCCAATTTACAGTTAGGTCGTCAAGTGTATAGGTTAAGTGGATATTCCCTTGCCAGTCAGAATATCCGATTTCTCCTGCATCAACTTCAAGATCTTTGCCGGTGACAGAGAATTGCTGCTCCTTAATATGATAGGCAACCATCCCCAAATCGAAGTTACCAGGAATATCCCATTTACCTAAATCGAACTTATAGGACAAGTCGGATTGAACACCGCGGAAATTATAGAAGCCTGCGTTTCTATAGCCCGTAGTGAAGTCAACGATTTGAAAATTTTCATCTCGTGTGAAATTACCGCAAGCTTCGTTACTTTGGTCACCGTCATAACAGGCCTCCATCAATATCGTTAAAGATAGATTTTCAATCGCATCCTCTATATCGATATTGATCCAGTCTACGGTGAGTTCAAGACCGTCCGCAAATTGCGGGACCCAAACAAAACCAAAAGTGCTTGCTTCTGCGCGCTCATTTAATAGATCAGGATTGCCACCGGTAGAACCAATTTTTGTGGCATTAACAACCTCGGACTGCCAACTGTTTGGGTCGTAGTCAAAACCAGCTGCGGTGGCTTCGGCTTGGCAGTTTGCGAGACGTAAAGCAGGATCTTCACCTTGCCCAACATATCGTTCATCACAAGGATCATTTGCGCTGCTAAATGTTTCAGAGATAGGAAGTAATGCTTCTGTGACAGCGGGAGCCCTGATGGATTCAGTAATGTTACCTCGCAGCGTGAGTGAGCCCACAACAGGAATGTCTAACATGATTCGAGAACCAACAGACCAAGTTTCATCACTTCCTGCTTGAGAGTGGTCAATTGTCCTCCAGGCCCCCTCAAGCTCCAATCCTGATACAGTTGGAATCAGGTCAGATGGGATTACTGGAACAAGGAATTCCGTATAAAATTCCTTAGTATCAAAGCCTCCAGAAAGTGGTGACAATGCGGCGCTGCGTCCAAGTCCCTGCTGAAGGAAACTATCTGGACGGAATTCGGAGTATTCATCACGAATTTCGTATCCAAATGCTAGCGCAAGAGGACCGGCAGGCAATTCAATAACTTCACCGGAAAGGTAGGCACTAAATATCTCTTGTTCCAGTTCTCCGTAAGTATGGGCATTTGTTGTCACATAATTGATGGCGTCGCTATCAGTAACAACTCCTAAAACATTCAGCGGAACACAATCAGGATCGGAAGATACACAAACAATATTGCCACTTTCATCTGTGGTAACATCCAAGGCTTTTTCGTAGTTCTCTTGGACTAATTGTGTTTCCTCTGTAGTCGCTTCAGTTTTGCCTTTGTTGTAGCTTAGGTCCCAGTTCCAGTCTCTACCGGCAAAGGAAAAGTCACCTTCTAAGCCTAAGACATAGCGAAACATTTCGCTTTCGCCACCGGTATACCCACTTTGAGCAAGGTCATTCATTCCCTTGTGGAGATAAAATACCCCATCTTCTACGATGCCATTATCAATTAAGATTTGGCGATCGGTTTCGCTCAAGTAAGGATTATCTATGGAAATTGGGAGTGCACCAGAGTCGCCCCCAAACATGGAGGACTGATAAAATGGCTGGGCGTTTGGATCACTTGACTCTGAAGTGAAGAAATTAACCTCTGCGTAAGCTTTGATATTGTCGGTGATATCAAAGTGTCCAAGAGAGTTAAACATGTGTCGCTCAATAGGTGCGCGAACAGAGTCGTAGTCTTGGAGCAGGAGTCCATCCCCCCCCATATAAGTGATAACATTGCCCGTTGGCGTGCCGAGATTCAGAGGTGTTAACTGACCGTCTGCACCAAAGCCCAAAGCATTTCCATCAGCATCTTTAATTGTGTTGTAATCTAGGGCAAATAAAGGATAGTAGTCTGTAGGAGTAGGAATTCCCTCTTGGGTGAGAATTGGGATAGCTCTTCCTTTTCCAAAAACTCGGTCATAAACTCCGTCATTGGGCCCTTCGCTTTCTGGATTCTCAAAGAAGTAGTAATAATCTCGGGTAAATTCCCGATCATTCATAAGGACCGCATCGGTCTTATTGTATTCATAGCTGGCAACGACATTGGCGCGATCATTAAATAGATTCTGACCAAAGGTAATAGATGCCATATGGTCGCCAGCATCCATTTCGCCGTCTGCAAAGCCAGATGAAATCTCTGTTTCAATGCCTTCGAAATCATCCTTAAGAATAATGTTGATTGTTCCCGCAACGGCATCGGAACCATAGATGGGTGCACCACCAACGGATACAACTTCCACGCGCTCAATAAGTGCTGTTGGAAGAGCATTCAGGTCGACCTGCAAACCACCAGTGGCTCCAAAGGCATTAGGTGCATTAGAGGATACAACCCTGCGGCCATTTACCAGGGTCAGGGTGCGCTGTGAACCTAGGCCATAGAGGTCAGCAAAGCTTTGACCAACGTTGTTTGAGTCTGATTCTGCCATATTGGTGCCAGATGCTGCCATCATAGGCAAGCTATTGATTGCATCTGATACGTTTGTATACCCATTGGTTTCTATAAGGTCTTGTCCAATGGTTGAGGCTGGCTGCATGGTGTCGTAACCGGCTCTTGGGATACGGGAGCCAGTAACAGTGACCTCTTCTATTTGTTGTGAATTACTAAGCTTTGGCTCATCACTATCGATACTGTCTTGTGCATTGGCAAAGATGGCAGGCATCCCAACTGTGATCGCTAGCAACGTTTTCTTAAAATTGGTATCCATTGTTTTTCCTTTTAGATCTATGGAAGAGCGATGCGATTCGTAATCTTCAGAAGACTGAGTCAGCCTGAATTTTATAGTTTTAATTCGCCCCCAAAATTTAGACGTCCTGCTTATTGATTCCCTCAATCTTTTTTGGTCAATAAATGGTAAGATCGTATAACACGTTGCATTTTCTTGCTAAAAGGTTTGCTTTTATGTTAGTTAGGCTCCACTTAAACAAGTTAGGGTGATTCTGGGTATATTGGTACGGAGAAGCGTGAAGAGTTGAAGGAGCGGGAGGTGGATTGGTACATAGCAATGAAGCCAAGCAAGCTAAAAACTCTTCCAGGGCGTGATGCACTCCGTAAGGCGGAAAAGATCAAGGCACAGATAAGACGAAGGTTGAACACCCCTTTCGCTACATTAAACGGGTATTTGGTTATGACAAGGTCCGCTATCGGGGGCTGTTAAAAAATACTGAGCGGCTGTGCTTGCTAGCAGGCTTTACCAACTTACTAATAGGGAGAAAATATTTGGCCACCTAGGGGGGGGGGGGGGGGGGTCTGAAATCCCCCTACCGGGGATTTTAGGTGAAAAATTAGGGAGCTATTACCCAAAAATTGAGCGTTTTTGCGTAGGAAAGTGAATTTTTTAAATAATTCCGCTTAATTCTAGAAAAATGCTTCATTGATCAGAGGCTCCTTAGAATAATGATTTTGACTTGGCCTGCTCTGGCTGGTAATAAAATTGTTAGGTAGTTAGTAACTATCAAGGTGCGGATTAGTCAACTGATATGTAACAAGTTGCACATTACTGCCTCTATAGGGGCTGGCTAGTTAATAAAAATGCGGGTTTAAAAAGTGACTATGGTTACTCGTCAAATTATTAAGCCATGCTTTCATCCCTATAGGTTTTATTTTTCACGATGGTATTCAGGATCGTAAGCTACTCTCTCATGCCAGCAATCTGGATGACCTTTTTAGGTTTTCCAGCGTCGATTAGCCGCTTATACTTATACATCGGCTTTAATTTGGGATGATTTAGTGGCTGACATAATGGGAGCAAATAGAGCCCCACGTACATGATGCCTTCCGTCTCGAGTATATCTCTTTCCCTGGAAGCTACCGCTATCATGGTTCATTGGTGCGATACCTACAAGTGCAGCTATTTCTTTACGGTTCAATTTTCATCGTTCAGGAAGTACACTCATCAACGTATAAGCCTGTCCATCTCCAACTTCTTTGGCGCCACATAGGCACACTGTTAGCCAGTTTAAGCAGTTATTTGTCGATTTCTTGTAATTCTTATTAATGGTGTTTAGAGTGGCTTGGATAGGTTCGTGCACAGAATCCGGGGTCCTTTGAAGCCGATATTTTTGCATTGTACTCAACTCTAAATAATGATTTCTCACAGCCAGTAAGTCACCGATATCGATGGATTTTCTGGCTTACGCGCAGGTAATCTATGGCTTCATAGCCTCACCAAGATGGGCGACATCAATAGCGTCTAGCTTGTTAGTCCTGGCGAGGCGGCCTGCGGATTTTGTGAAGCTTCTTATTTGAGAAGGATTGCAAAAACAATAACAGGCAGTCCCGCTTTATCTGCGATACAAACGAACTCTAATTAAATCCTTCCTGTAGACTCTATCAGTACGCTTTTAGGTTTAAGGGCTGTAGTTGTTTAATGGCATCCTTAATATCTTCTTTATCATTGGTAATACTAAAGAACTAGCCAGAAGGTCTTACATAAATACCGAGTTTTTTACTGCTGGTATCGATACCGACATTGATCTCTTGAGGTTCCATAAGATAAGCTATCTCCGCCCTGCTATTTGGGTTCGAGGTTCACATGACTACCCGAGCTATGCCTAGTGAGTACTTATCACGTTCATACTTGTTATCGGTCTTTTACGAATTAGCCAAACTGCGAACTGTGATAAACATGGCCTTCGATGGCCGCCGAAGGTAAACTCAATTTACCCGTTAATGAAAAGAATTTTCAATATTTGAATAGGGTGGGAACATCAATACAAGCTTAGTAACTCCTTAAAGTGGTATATTTTTGTTAAGTAGTAATTTTCAGTAGGTATGATGAGAAAATACACACCGCCAAATAAACCTTTTCTATCCGTAGTTTACGAAGATGAGATGTTACTAATCTTAGATAAACCTAGTGGTCTTCTCACTGTGCCTGGTCGTAGTAGTGATCGTAAAGATAGTTTATTTGTTCGATCTCAAAATAAATATCCGGGGTCATTGATTGTTCACCGTTTGGATATGGATACTTCAGGGTTAGTTGTGATGGCGCGTAGTCCAGAAGCGCATAAGAGGATGAGCGCTTTATTTCAATATCGAAAAATTGAAAAGACTTATTATGCGCGAGTATGGGGTGTGCCAGAAAAAAGTAACGGCGAAGTGGATTTGCCACTAATATGTGACTGGCCCAATCGGCCACGGCAAAAGGTAGATTTTGAAGTAGGAAAAGCATCCTTGACTCACTGGAAGAAAATATCCAGCGTAGGAGGTAGTAGTTTACTTCGACTTAAACCTATTACAGGACGCTCGCATCAGCTGAGGGTCCATATGAATGCCATAGGGCATCCAATTTTAGGTGATCCTTTCTATGCCCATCAAGAAGCTATGACTGCTGCTTCCAGGTTGTTGCTACATGCAAGTGAGTTAGAGTTCGTTCACCCCTATACTGAAAGTTTGCTAACTCTCAAAAGTGATTTACCTATCGATTTTTACGTTTAGATATCTATGAATTATTCTGATTGCGAAATATTCAGTTTGTGGTGTGCTTTTTTATTTTATAAATATTTTTCAATTCTATATTAATGGTAGGTAAGTTAAAGGTATATGTAGGTTTCAAATTTATGGGAAATAATAAATACTTAATGACTCTTTTAGGTATTCCTAATTGCCAGTTATGCTACGCTAATTTTCAGCCTGAATTCCAACAACTACCGACAGATATGGCGATAGCGAAGGAGGCCAGCTGGCTGTAGGTCTTTTAGATTCCACGCAAACGAGCCAAAAATCCTATGAGAATCAACTGACGCTGAAAGAACGATACTAGACCGAAGTCCTCAATGGACAGAGCTATTTAGCTCGAGCCATTACACGCTTAAGGGAATGGCTGCCGACTACGCCTCCCTTGTGGATAACAAGGCGCAATTTGATCTTCCAGTCTAGGGGATGGAAGCCTCCCCCCTTAAAGTAGACGCCACCTTATATTCATTTTATGCGGCCATTCTTTCATATTCATCTGGGCTTTTGAACCCAAGTAAACCATGTCTTCTTTTAAAGTTGTAGTACCTATCAAGATACCAAGATAAGTTGGTTCTTAGCTCCTCAACGGATTCAAAATTAAATCCTTTGAAACTCTCAGTTTTCAGCATTTGAAAAAATGATTCTACATACACATTATCATTCATAAATCCTGGACGGTTCATGCTCGGCTCAATACCCAGTTCTTTGAGTCGGTTTTGGTATGCATAAGCACCGTACTCAGAACCTCGGTCGCTGTGAAATATTAGATCTGATTCTATGTTTCTGCGACGGACAGCTTTATTTAGCGCTGACAGTGCTAGCTCCACAGTTCGAGTATCCGACAGCTCCCAACCCAACACTTTCCGGGAGTAAAGATCAATAATCACAGCTAAATATTGCCATTGCCCATTGATCTTCAGATAGGTTACATCACCAGTCCATTGAGAGTCTGGCTTAGTCGGCATACCATGCTCTTTTTGTAAATTTTCAACCTTGATGCAAGGATTTCCAGGCAATGGGCGTCGACGATAAATCCTTCCTGTTTTCCCAACGATTCCAGTTTCTCTCATAAGGTGTTCAACGCGTTTGTGATTTATTCGTTCACCATTAGCTTTCAGCTCTGCGCCAATTCTTGGGCTTCCATAATTACCATCATGCTGAGCATAGATAGCTTCTATACACCCTAGAATTCGCCTATTTTCCATGTCACGAGTGCTCTCATCGCGGTTGAGCCACTTATAAAATCCTTGGGGTGAAACATTCAAGTATCTACATAAGTACCTGACCCCAAAGTCTGATCGATTAAGAGCTATGAACGAGAATCTTTCAGCTTTGGATCTTTCAGGTACATTTCCCACTTTTTTAGGAAATCATTCCCCTTTTGCAATTTCTCAACCTGCTTTTTAAGACGTCTTATCTCTTTATCATCAGTTTGAGACTGAATTTTCGTTGCCTTTGTCATACTTATTCTACGACTAGGCTTCCCGACCAGCTTGCCTTCTCTGCTTTCCTGTCGCCATCTATACACCATCACTGGGCGAAGACCAATAATTGTGGCGATGGTAGTCGTATCTACTTTCAGTTGATTAGTGAGATCTACCACTCTAACTTTGAACTCTGTTGAGTATTCAACAACACGTTCTTCACTCAGCATTTTCGGAGTTTTTTCCTACCCTATTCAAAAGGTAGGCGTCTACTCAATGGGGGAAGGTTTCGATGTCTATCTGAGAGAGAAACTTCTTACGGCGAGTTATATGACGCTTTAGCTTGATAAATGCACCTTGATGTATGGTTCATCGTAGTCTTGGCAGGTAGCCGAATACTATCAAACAGGCTTGAAATCATTCAGCCGCCCCTAAAAATTCTTAAAGATTATCAGTTCATGAAGCTTGTGATGAAATATTTGGTTGCGTCATAGCAGCGATAAATAATTAATCTTGTGTAAATAAATTATTATATGCATTTGGACTTAATCGTTTTCTAGAGCGGTCAAAAGACCGCCCTTACTGTTGCCTACTTTTTATTTTTCATTGCCGCCATCAAAATATCACCCATGCTGCCACGGCCATTGCCTTGGCCCCCTTTCTGGGAGCGGTTGCCCTGCTGCTTGTTGTAGCGCTGGGCTTGGCGGTTTTCGCGCTGGTCACCTTTTTTAATACCGCCACTACCCTGCTCACCGGGCTCATCAGATAAACGCATGGAAAGGCCGATACGCTTGCGGGCAACGTCCACTTCCATCACTTTAACTTTGACAATATCACCGGCTTTTACGACTTCGTGAGGATCTTTAACGAACTTCTCTGAGAGTGCAGAGATATGTACCAATCCATCCTGGTGAACACCGATATCCACAAAGGCACCGAAGTTGGTGACGTTGGTGACGGTCCCCTCGAGTACCATTGCCGGGCGCAGATCTTTTATTTCCTCTACGCCCTCTTCAAATTTGGCCGTGCGGAATTCCGGGCGCGGGTCGCGACCGGGTTTTTCCAGTTCGGCGATAATATCGGTAACGGTAGGTACACCAAATTTCTCGTCGGTATAGTCTGCCGGGTTCAGTCGGCGCAGGAAGCTGGAGTCGCCGATAAGGCTGTGAATTTCACGGCTATTTTTCTCGGCAATGCGTTTAACCACGATATAGGACTCGGGGTGCACCCCGGATTTATCCAGCGGGTTGTCAGCATTGTTAATACGCAAGAAGCCGGCGGCCTGTTCGAATGCCTTGGGCCCCAGACGTGGTACTTCCATTAGCTGTTTGCGGTTAGTGAAGGCACCATTTTGGTCGCGGTAGCTGACGATATTGCTGGCGATAGAAGCTGTCAGGCCAGAGACCTTGGCCAGAAGCGGTGCTGAGGCGGAGTTCAGCTCAGCGCCGACACCGTTCACACAGTCCTCCACCACGGCGTCCAATGAGCGGGCCAGCTGAGTCTGGGAAACGTCGTGCTGGTACTGGCCTACACCAATGGACTTGGGTTCGATCTTCACTAGCTCTGCCAACGGGTCCTGCAGGCGGCGGGCGATGGAGATAGCTCCACGGATAGTAACGTCAAGATCCGGGAATTCCCGCGCAGCAAATTCAGAGGCGGAGTAAACGGAAGCACCGGCTTCGTTAACCACAACTTTTTGAGCCGTCAGCTTGTATTGCTTAATAGTTTCCCCGACGAATTTGTCGGTTTCGCGGCTGGCGGTGCCGTTGCCAATGGCGATCAGGCCCACATTGTATTTATTGCACAGGGCGGCAATAACCGCTGCAGACTCCTGGTGGCGATTCTGTGGTGGGTTGGGGAAGATGGCGGTGTGATCGAGTATTTTGCCGGTGGCATCGACCACGGCGACTTTGACCCCGGTGCGCAGGCCTGGGTCGAGGCCGATGGTGGCTTTTTGCCCAGCCGGAGCTGCCAGCAGCAGGTCTTTCAGGTTGCGGGAGAATACCTTGATGGCTTCCTCTTCTGCCTTCTCGCGCAGTTCACCCATCAGGTCAGTTTCCAACGCGGTCAGAAGCTTGATTCGCCAGGTCCAGCGCACCACTTCGCCGAGCCATTTATCTGCAGGTCGTCCCTCGTCGGTGATATCCACATGGCGGGCAATCATGGCTTCGCAGGGATGGCTGGCGGTTGGGGAGGCCCCTTCTTCTTCAGCGAGGCCCACACTGATAGCGAGTACGCCCTCGTTGCGGCCGCGGAAAATAGCCAGGGCGCGGTGGGAGGGCACTTTGGACCAGTCTTCGGCGTATTCAAAATAGTCGCGGAACTTGGCCCCTTCCTCTTCTTTGCCTTCGAGCAGCTTGGATTTCACCTGCCCATCGCGCTTGAGGAATTCACGCAGTTTACCCAGCAGCTCGGCGTCTTCGGCAAAGCGTTCCATCAGGATAAATTTGGCTCCATCCAGAGCGGCTTTAATGTCTTTGACGTGAAGGGAGGCGTCTTCGTTGTCGGTGTTGAGGTATTGCTCTGCTTCGGCTGCAGGGTCGAGGGAGGGGTTGTTGATCAGTGCATCGGCCAGCGGTTCCAGGCCAGCCTCGATGGCGATTTGCCCTTTGGTGCGACGCTTGGGTTTGTAGGGGAGGTAGAGGTCTTCGAGGCGGTTCTTGGTGTCGGCACTGTTAATTTGTTGTGACAACTCTGGAGTCAGCTTGCCCTGCTCATCAATGCTTTTCAGGATGGCAGCGCGGCGCTCTTCCAGTTCGCGCAGATAGCGCAGTCGGTCTTCCAAGGTGCGCAGCTGGGTGTCGTCCAGGGCTCCTGTCACTTCTTTCCGGTAGCGCGAAATAAATGGGACTGTGGCTCCTTCATCGAGCAGGGATACTGCGGCGGTAACCTGTTGTGGTCTGACATTGAGTTCTTCGGCGATGCGAACGTTGATATCCAGCATTTGATGTTTACATCCGTTTTCCGGGAAATTTCGTACCGTTAAGGGCGATGTTGGACCAGTAAGTAGCCTTTCAGTTTCCGTGGTATTTGGCGGGTAAACGAGAGGGCCCTTACAGGAGTAATTTTGGGTCGGCATTATGCGTTACCCGAGCGCAGCGAGGAAGGTTTGCGGCAGGACACAAAGTTGTGCGGCAGTCTGCATCCAAATTGCCTCTTATGTGCGTCGAACTCCAGTAGAATGCGTACTAACTAAAATTTGACCAATTCAGGTCAGGGAACGGGGTAGAGGGTACCTGTGAAAGTCTCGAGTAAAAACAAGCTGTTATTCATTGTATTGTTAGTCGGGGTGGCTGTTATTGCTGCGGTGGTTGTATTGAAGCCGAAGCCGGAGGAAAAACCGCCAGAGGTGGTGGTACCGCCAATGGCCGATGTTCTCTATATAGAACCCCGTCGCCAGACACTGTTGGTACCCAGCCAGGGAACCGTTCATGCCCGCCATGAAATCGATGTGATCGCGCGAGTCGGCGGTGTGATCGAAAGCGTGGATGAGGCATTTGTTCCCGGTGGCTTCTTCAATAAAGACGCCCGTTTATTACAGCTTGAGCAAGCAGACTATCGCTACCAGGTCACTCGCGCAGAATCGCAACTGGCAAATGCCAAGTCCGCCCTGGCTCAGGAGCAGGGCCATGCCAAGCAAGCTAAGCGCGAGTGGCGTGACCTGGGATCTGAAGCTGCCAATGCCCTGTTCCTACGCAAACCCCATCTCGAAGCTGCCCAGGCTGCAGTGGAAGCCGCGAGAGCTGACCGCGACCAGGCCAAGCTGGATTTGGAGCGCACATCACTCAAAGCACCCTTTGCAGGTCGTGTAGTTGAGACTTTTGTCGACCTGGGACAGTACATTACCCCCGGCACCCCTCTGGCAAAAATTCACAGCACCGGTATCGCTGAAGTCCGCCTCCCTCTGACCGACCAGCAACTGGCGTTGCTCGATCTTCCCCTGGGTAAGACTATTGAGAATGGCCCCGCTGTGCGTCTGCAAGCTGTTGTGGCTGGACGTGAGCACGAGTGGCGTGCGCAATTGGTGCGAACCGAAGCGAGTATCGATCCCAACAGCCGCTTTATTTTTGCTGTTGCCCAGGTACAGAAACCCTATGAAGGGGATGTGCCGCTGATGAATGGCCTGTTTGTTGAGGCAGATATTGCCGGCAGAACCTTTGATGATGTTGTGGAGCTGCCCCGTCAGGCACTGCATGAAGGGGACCACTTGTTGGTGCTGAATGACGAGAGTCAGCTGATCTACAAAACTGTTGAGCTGTTACAAACCATCGGTGACAGAATCTGGCTCCGCGGGGATATCGCTATGGGTGACCGAGTGATTGTTTCAAGCTTGGGCTACTCCCGTGAGGGTATGGTACTTACCGCTAACCCCCTCAATGAGCGGCCAGCGGGCCTGGGGAGTCTTCCTGAAGATCCAGCAGATCCCTCTACAGTATCCGCTGCTGGTGATGCCGGTGGTGTTAGCAATGCTTCCCAGGGAGGCAAGTAATGAGCGGAATCATCCCGTGGTTTGCGCGCAATAGCAAAGCCGCAAACCTGCTGATGATTATGATAATCATCGGCGGAATCTTTGGCCTTATGAGTATCGACCGGGAGGTGTTTCCCACGCTGCAGCTGGGGATTGTAGAGGTTAATATCTCTTACCCCGGCGCCGGTCCGGCAGAGGTGGAGCAGCAGGTAACCGTTCGGGTTGAGGAGGCTATCTCCGAAGTAAAGGGTATTAAGGAGGTAAATTCTGCTTCCCGACGGGGTAGTGCCTCTATTGAAATCCAGGCGATGGATGGCTACGACGAGCTGCGATTGCTCAACGATATTAAGGTTCAGGTGGATAGTATCAACACCTTTCCTGACGGTATTGAACGTCCCGTTATTCGCTTGATTGAAGCCAATGCCGAGTTAATGATGATCGCCATCGGTGGGCCAGTTTCTGAGCGTCAGCTCAAGGAAACCACCCTGGATTTGCGCGATAAGCTCAACCTGATTTCCGGTGTGCGCAGAGTTGATGTTTGGGGTGATCGACCAGACGAGTTGTCCATTGAAGTTTCCGAGCTGGATTTACGTCGTTACAACCTGAGCTTTAATCAGGTTGCCGACGCGGTGCGCCGCTCCTCCCTGGATTTGCCTGCCGGCATGGTGCGCTCGGACCGCGGTGATATTCAGGTGCAAACTCGTGGCCAGGCCTATACCGCCGAAGACTTCGAGCGTATCCCCGTAGTTAGCCGTGCCGATGGCTCTGTATTGTTGCTGCGCGATGTAGCGACAGTGCGCGATGGCTTTGAGGAATACAACAACGTTATTCGTTTTAATGGCAATCCCGCCATGAACCTTCGCATTATTCAGGGCGAGCCCCTGGATGTGGTGAAAACCGCTGAGCGAATAAAAGCGTTCCTGGAGGAGACTCGCGAGCAATTGCCACCGGGCATGGAACTGGATGTCTGGTTCGACTTCTCCAAGGCATTTGAAGGCCGCATGAATCTGCTGACTACTAATGCCCTGAGTGGTTTTGCCATGGTGTTTGTCATGCTGATGCTGTTCCTGCGCCCGGCACTGGCCATGTGGGTAACCGTGGGCATTGTTGTCGCTTTCCTGGGTGCTTTCTGGCTGTTGCCGGTGACCGGCGTCAGCCTAAATATGCTGTCACTGTTCGCCTTCCTGTTAATACTCGGGATTGTGGTGGACGATGCCATCATTGTGGGGGAGGCAGTACATGCTGCCCACGATAGAGGTGAATCTGGCTTAGCTGCAGCTGAGCAAGGGGTGAAGCAGGTAGCTTCCCCGGTAATTTTCGCCGTGACCTCCACCATGGTGTTCTTTATCCCTATGCTGTTTCTACCCGGCATTACCGCACAGATGATGCTGGCCCTGCCGGTGGTGGTACTGTTGTGTCTGGTCTTCTCCCTGGTGGAATCCCTGTTGATCCTGCCGGCTCACTTGGTGGGCATGAAGCCAGAGAAACCTGCCAAATCGACTTTGGGAATTAAATTACAAAACGTACGTAGAAGTTTTGCCGGTGCGATGAAGACGGCCGGAGATAAGTACTACCTACCTTTGCTGGAAAAGTCCCTTAGCAATAGCCGCACCACAGTGATGAGCTTTATGTTGGCACTGGGTTTGTCGATCGCTGTTTTCCAGAGTGGTTATGTGGGCTCTTCATTCTCACCCCAGGTCCCCTCCGATTTATTGCAATTGCGAATTTCTATGGCCTCAGGTGAACCCTTCAGTGAAGCTGAACGGGTAATGGAGCAGGTACTCACTGCCGCTGATAAGTTGGAAACCGATGAGGGAATGCTGGAGCAGAACAAGGGTGAGTCTTTCTTGCAAAACTCCCTGGTTTTCAATTGGCGTGGCAATATTTATGTAACCTTGCAGCTTACCGATGGAGAGATGCGCGATGTCACCTCCGAGTCTCTAGCGTTGCGCTGGCGCGAATTGATTGGCGAGTTGCCGGCTAGCGTCGAGGACATGAATATTGATGCGAGCATCAACAATAGTAGTAATGGTATGAGCCTGAACCTGAGCACTGCCTCAGGGGATATGGGTGAACTGCGCGCTGCTGCTGATTTGGTTAAGGAAAAACTGGATAGTTATGTCGGTGTTTATGATGTGCGGGATAACCTGACCAGTGCCCGTCGCGATATTGAGATCCAGCTGAAACCCTACGCCACTACGATGGGTATTAACTTGGCAGACGTGGCCAGGCAGGTTCGTCAGGGTTTCTACGGTGAGGAAGTTCAACGTATCCCACGTGGTCGTGAGGATGTTCGCGTAATGGTTCGCTACCCTATGGAGGAGCGCGCCAGCGAAGAGCAGATGGACCGCATTCGCATTCGTACCAACGATGGGGAGGTACCCTTCTCAGCGGTGGCCGAGGCAGTTTACGTGCCGGGCTATACCACGATTCGCCGCAACGATCGCGAGCGCACCGTGCGGGTATTTGCCGAAATAACGCCGAATACTTCCAGCGCGCAGGATATCCTTAAGGATATGCGCGAGACCCTAGTACCTGAGCTGGAGCGCCAGTTCCCCGGTTTCTCCCTGAGAACCGCTGGGGAAATGCAGGAAGAGGAAGAGTTTAACGGTGCTATCCTGGCCTTCTTCGTATTGTCCCTGTTCGGCATTTATGCGCTGCTGGCGATTGCTTTCCGCTCCTACTCTCAGCCGTTGCTGATCCTTACTGCTGTGCCGTTTGGGTTCTTTGGTGCTTTAGTTGGCCACCTGTTGATGGGACACAACATCAGCATTATGTCGATGCTCGGCTTCCTCGCAGCAGCGGGTGTGGTTGTGAACGATAACCTGGTATTGATGGATCGTATTAATCAGCTGCGCGCTCAGGGTATGGCGGTGATGGATGCGGTAGTACACGCGGGCCGGGATCGTTTCCGCCCGATTATCCTGACCTCGATTACTACCTTTATCGGTCTGGTACCGATTATGTTCGAACGGTCGATCCAGGCCCAGTTCCTGATCCCGATGGTGATCAGCCTGGCATTCGGCGTTCTGTTTGCAACGGCAGTGACTTTGATCTTGGTCCCCAACCTGTACAAAGTTATTGAGAAGTTACGCCCGAAGCACAAAGTTGCAGTAGAAGACGATACCCCGGTCTCATTGGAGACTGTGTAGCGCGGGTATCCAGGCGCAATGGTGGATCGCCTTCACCATTGCGCCTTTGGGGTATAAATGCCTAAACTAACTGCCAGCAAAATGCCGACATTCCTGTCGGCTTTTTTATGGTGTTTGAATAGGATTCTCCCATGCGCATCCCGCGTATTTTTTCCAAGCAGCCTCTGGCTTCCGATCAAGAAGTAGACCTGGATGAGCTGGCTTCCCGTCACCTGGTAAAAGTACTTCGCTTGAATGCGGGCCACCCCTTAGTTCTTTTTGATGGCAATGGCGGTGAGTATACGGCGGAGTTGATCGAGACCGGCAAACGGGCGCGCGCGCGCACGGGAGAGTACTGTGCAGAGGATCGCCAGTCACCGTTGGCACTGACCCTGGCGATCGGTATTTCCCGTGGCGATCGCTTCGATTGGGTGATACAGAAAGCCACTGAGCTGGGAGTGGCGGCGATACAGCCGCTGTTTACCGAACGTTGTGAAGTGAAGCTGTCCGGGGACCGCTTACAGAAAAAACTGGGTCACTGGCGCCAGATTGCTATCAGTGCCTGTGAGCAGTGTGAGCGCAACCGGGTGCCGGAGATTGCCGAACCGATAAAGCTGGCGCAGTATTTACAGAGTGAATCTGCAGAAGCTGAGCCCCAAGCCAAGTTGGTACTGCATCACCGCACCGAGCTGGATCTGCGCCAATGGCAGGCGGAGCGCGGTACACCGGAATCCGCCCTGCTACTGGTAGGTCCAGAAGGCGGGCTATCGCAGGTGGAAATCGATGCGGCACTGGCGCAGGATTTTATGCCTCTGCGCTTGGGACCAAGGGTGATGCGCACTGAGACAGCGCCGATAGCGGCATTGTCGGTATTGCAATTTCAATGGGGTGATTTGTAGTCGCTGAAGGAATGGACTCGAGAGTATTCAGGGAGAGAAGAGCATGATAAAAGCATTTATCTGGTTGTTGGGCATTGTCATCGTTGTGCTATCACTGGCGATTATTGCCAAGCCGAAGCTGGCACAAAGCCTCAGCGAACGGCTTAACGAAACCGGCTATGCCCTCTCCGCCTGGGCGCGAATTATTATTGGCCTGATCCTTTTACTAATTGCAGACACTCGCCACTGGTATATTTTGTTCAACGCTCTCGGCGTACTGGTGCTATTGAGTGGTGCCTATATGCTGCAAATTGGTTTTGAGCGGGGCAAAGAATTAGCGGTTAAAATTTCCCGTGGCAATGAAAATTTCCTGCGTATTAGCGGCGTCATCGGTGTCATCCTCGGCCTGATGCTGCTCTCTGCGCGTTAACGATGTAGGTTCCCATGTCTTCTACCGATTTAATTATTTTTGACTGTGATGGTGTGCTGGTAGACAGCGAGAGCATCGTCTGTCGCATATTGGCAGAAGAAATGAATCGCCTGGGCTTGCAGACCACCGCCGAGGAGCTGGACGAGCAATTCAGCGGTCGCCCGGCCAGGGACTGCTTGGTGGAAATCGAGAAGCGCTTTGGCGGACCACTACCGGATAATTATTTTGGCAATACGGAGCGGCGTATCCGCGAGGCGTTCCAGCAGGAATTACAGCCGGTTGTGGGTATTGAAGGCCTGCTCGACCAACTGCAACAGCTGGGTCTGCGCAGCTGCGTGGCTTCCTCGGGCTCTCACCAGAAAATGCAGCTGACACTGAATAAGACCGGTTTGTACGATTATTTCGACGGGCGGATTTTTAGTGCCGACGATGTATCCCGGGGCAAGCCCTGGCCAGAGCTATTCCTGCACGCAGCAGATGCCATGGGGGTGGCGCCGGAGCGCTGTCTGGTAGTGGAGGACTCCATTGCCGGTGTCTCTGCGGCCGTCTCTGCAGGTATGCGCGTGGTTGGCTACAGTGCCCATCCAGTAAGGGGTCCCCAGCTGGAACAGCAGGGTGCCCGGGTAGTCACAGACATGATGGCAGTTCTCAACTTTATTTAATGGCCACAGTGGCCGAGACTTCCAGTTGATCAGCGCTTTCGCTGTTCTACACTGAATTTGACGTCGAGAAACCGGAAGCTGTACCTATGGCGGGTAAATTCTTGTCTGCCAGTTGCCTATTCTTATTGGCCTTTACTCTGGTGGGCTGTGACCAGTCCGAATCCCCAAAGAAATATACGCTCGAGCCTGTCGATGGAATACAGTCAGGTGACAGTGAGAAGACTGCCCGAGCAGCGGCCCCCTTTGCCGATGAGCTGGTGAGGTTTTTACGGGGAAATAATCGTTCTATCGGAGACACGTTCCGCCTGCGCCTGGAGTTCGATCCCGGCGGTTTTGCCCCCCGCATAGAAACCATTGCCGATCTGGAAGCCTTGCTGGTGATCATGCGCGATTTTTCAGAGATGCGAATCTCCATTGAGGGGCATACAGACAGTGGCGGCGATGCGAAAAAGAATCTCAGCCTGTCCCAGCGCAGAGCGGATTGGGTAAAGCATTTCCTGATAGAGCGAGGCGTCTCCGCTGACCGTATGGAAGCCCAGGGCTACGGCGATACTGATCCGATTGCGGATAATGAGACAGAGAAAGGCAAGCGGGAGAACCGCCGCCTGATGATCCGGGTACTAAATTTTGATCGTGTTCCCAGCAAACTGCCGAGGCGCTAACCCCGAACAGCTTGCAGGTGAAGAGCTAGCTTAGGATAGTGTCTCAGCTAGAGGCATTACCCAGTTCCTCACTGGAATTTACCGGCGTCTTTGGGGCTTGGTTGGAAAATATTTTCTTCATTAATTTTCCAGTTTGACGCAATCCAATAATACTCTGCGCTGTGAGCATACCGGAGATCATTGCACCGGCTACGCCGCAGCTCACCACATCCTGCCCGGTAAGGTAGAGCCCTTTGACCCGGCTTTTGGGTCTCAGCCAGGATTGCTCAAAGCGGTTGGGATCGTGATCCAGTCCGTAGATCTCTCCCCGTGGATAGAAGCAGAAATAATCCGTGGATAACGGGGTTGAAAGCTCGTAGTAATCGATTTCCCCACGCAACTGCGGCATGTGCTTATACAAATGCTCCAGCAGGCGCTGGCTAAATGCCTCCTTCAGGTCCTCGTAATCATCTCCTCGCTTGCCCCAAGGCTTGTCGTGCCACTGGGCAAACCAATCGTAGTTGGCCGGTGCCACAATTTCGATAGTGGCGCGGCCCGGGTAGCGCTGGGTAAAGGTGGGGTCTTTCGCAGACGGGAACGAAATATAGACTAGCGGTATTTCCTTATCCTGATCGTCGATAAAGGCCTGCATATCCTCTTCGTACTGATCGCTGGAATAGATCCAGTAATTGGTCTTGGGCAGGTTTAATTCTTCCGCTGTTTTTTCCAAGCCAATATACAGACACAGGTGAGACATGGAGCGGTTGACGGTGTCCAGGTCGCGGATATATCCCATGCGCTCACTGGTACTGCGCGGTAACAGCTTCTCGAAGGTATTAAATACCCCTGCGCCGGAGACAACTAATGGTGCTTCGATTTCATGTCCGTCGGACATTCTTACACCGCGAACCTGATCCCCATTCATCAGGATGGTTTCCACCTTGGCATAGGTAAATACATCTCCACCACTGGCCTGGATTTGGGGAATAATCGTTTCGGAGATTTTACTGGCGCCGCCGACAGGATAGTAACCGCCATAGAGATAATGCTTGGCGATCAGGGCGTGAATAATAAAGCTGCCCTCGGATGGGGTCATGCCATTATCACCCCACTGCCCTGTCAGCACAGAGATCAGCTTTTCATTGCTGGTGATTCCACTGAGAACTTCGCGGGTGGTTTTATTGAGCCAGGCGGGTTCGCGCAGCTTTCTCCACAGGCGAATAAAAGGCCCACACCAGGAGGGCAGCATTTTTTCCATTGCCAGTCGCTGCATGGCTTTGGCAACCACATTCAGCCGTTGCAGGTACTCCTCGATATTCGCGCGCTCATCGGGGAAGTGGCTGACCAACTCATCGATAAATTGCTGGCGGCCGGCTTTCAGGTCGTATTGTTTATCGCCAATACAGATGCGGTCATAGGTGCTGTCCATTGGCGCCCAGTGCAACTGGTTATTGGAAATAAAGTCGAAGATCTTGCGGGTCATGGTGGGGTGTTCGCCCACATCGCCGATATAGTGGACGCCGACATCCCACTCATAACCATTGCGGTCATAGGCGTGGGTGTATCCCCCGGCAGTGTAGTGTTGCTCAAGGACAAGTGCTTTCTTGCCCATGGCACTGAGCATCGCAGCACAAGTCAGACCGCCAATGCCTGAGCCGATGATAATGGCGTCGTAATTGCCTTCCAGGCGGCTCGGGCGATAGCGCCGACCAATACGCAGCCGGCTTGGTTTTGGGGCACTGCGCTTCTTCTCAGGGGTCTCTGTCATGATGGCCTCGCCACTATTGTTTTTATTCCTCAACCATAGCGCCCCCTATCGAGCTATGCAATAAGTTGCATATTAATATTCTGTTTATCTATTGTGCACTTTTATATGTTTCGTATACAATTTATATATAAAGTATATCAAGGTTAGGGTTATGGGCATCGTCAAGATATCCGATGAGCTACACGATGAGATTCGCAAGGCCAGTACGGTGATGGCCCGTTCAATTAATTCCCAGGCGGAGTACTGGATCAAGATTGGGATGCTGGCGGAGCTGAACCCGGAATTAAGCTACAGCGACTTGTGTAAGAAGTTGCTGCGCAATCAGGCATTAACCCTGGAAGAGCTGATACGTGAGTGAAATAAAAATAAAGACTCCTGATGAGCAGGAGTTAATGCGCCAATCGGGCCAATTGTTGAGTCGTGTATTTGCCATGCTGGACGCCTTTATTGAACCGGGGGTCTCGACAATGCAAATTAATGAGCGGGTAGAAGAATTTATTGTCAATGAACTCAATGCCCGCCCCGCCAGCAAGGGGCAATATGATTATCCCTACGCTCTGAACACCTCAGTCAACGAAGTAGTCTGTCACGGCATGCCCAGTGATAAGCAGCTACTGCGGGAGGGAGATATCATCAATGTGGATATTACCCTGGAGAAATCTGGCTATATTGCGGATTCCAGCAAAATGTATAGCATCGGTACCGTGACCCCTATTGCCAGAAAACTGGTAACCACCTGCTATGAAGCTATGTGGGCCGGTATTGCCACGGTAAAGCCGGGAGTTACTTTTGGTGATATCGGCAATGCAATCCAGCGCCATACCGAGCGCAACGGCTTCAGTGTCGTACGGGAATATTGTGGTCATGGTATTGGCCGGGAAATGCATGAAGCACCTCAGGTTCTTCACTTTGGGCGGCCTGGTTCCGGTGAAGTTTTACAGGAGGGAATGACATTTACCATTGAGCCCATGATCAATCAGGGAAATCGTAAAACCAAACTCAAGAAAGATGGCTGGACTGTAGTAACTAAGGATAAAAAGCTATCGGCCCAATGGGAGCATACGATTTTGGTAACTGGTGACGGTTATGAAGTGCTAACGCTTAGGGATGAAGAGAGATCTTCTAAGATTAAATAGCGGCCAATTAGTGATCGTTAGGTAGATAGCAATGGGTAGCGAGACACTTTATATTTTCGCTACCCACTGTTTTCAATAGATATTTTAATCCAGGCATGCAGGTTCTGCTGCGGTAAACGTGTTAAAGACCCAAGTATTGGTGCCGCTGCAATCGCCCGGATCGGTATCATCTTCCAAATCGTAAGGTGAGTTATTGAGAGAGGTATTTCGAACAATCTTGTTAAATTCACTACCCTCGATAAATATACCAATTCCTCCCTCGCCATTATCCTCGACAGTATTTTGAGTGATGAGAGTACTTGAAGTAAATCTAATTGGAATTCCTAGGCCGGCATTTCCGGTTACAAGATTGTTTGAGACTGTAGAGAAGTCAGCTTTATCTCCCTCATCGCCTTCCCCTACGGCAATTCCATCATTTAAGCCATCGGTAACAATATTTGAAAATACATTGGTGAACTGTCCATTCACCTCGATACCCTGATTGCCGCTACCACTGATATTATTAAAAGTTATACTATTAAACATTCCCCTTAATTCAATACCTGAATTGTCAATATTGGTAAGGGTATTTCTAAGTACTATATTTGAATTCCCCCTAAGCTCTACACCATCCCCACTTTGAGTTGTAGAAAGGGTGTTATCTCTTATAACTGTATTATTAGTTTCTACATAAATTAAATCACCAAACATATCAGTAAGGTTCATAGAATAAATGACATGCCCTCCCTCCCCTTCAGCAACAATACCTCTTCCACAACCGGTGATCGAACCATCAAATACCTGCGCGCCAGTTCCGGTAAGAAGTATTGCTGCGTCTGCTTGATTGCTCTCATCAATACAGGTGAGTTGATAACCATCCATATCAAAAATTCCAGTGGGGCCATCTACGGTCAAAACTATCTGGTCTGGCTCTGTGACTTCACAAATAAGATCCTCTGTCAGTGTGGTTGGTGAAGTAATCGTATCACCACATTCAACGGCGACTGCTGAAAGTGGAATAAGTAATCCAGAAAATATAATCGTTACGTGAAATTTACATTTTTTCATCAGGATGTCTCGCGAAGTGGATTTCTAAATAAAGGTGGTTTGCACGATTTTGCTATTCGCAAAATTTATAGAATTTTAAATTGATTTACTCTTGCCTGGATAATATTCAAATGAAATCTGTTTTCTAATTCTTAGAAGAATTCTAGATTTGATTGTGATCTTTATTAATTTACGCGCCAGGTTTTGCTGGTGTCATCATTAGATAAAGTTATTCGGCGCCTTTGGAAGTTGGCAGCGGTGCCAGTTCGCTATTGGCTTGACAGATCTGTACTTTCTCAAGATATACTGTATTTTTGTACAGTATTATAGATGAGTTGTTATGCGCCCCAGAGTTATAGTTTTTGATAATGAACCCATAAGAATTTGCCGCTATAGGTCCAGTTATGACAGCCGCCCTATGTACGCGATTAGTATTTTGAACTATGAAAAGTACGTACGTCGGTTTTCTGTTGCTGTGGGAGTGGATTTGCGCAAGGAATTGGAGTTAACCTTGTGTCAGATGAGAGGGATCGAGAGTAATTTAAGGTGGCTGTCCGAATATACTGAAAAAACCAGTTCAGCGGGATAAGTGGGAGGCTATGGGTGTGTAGTGTCTTTGATGTCAGTGATCATGCGGGTATGGAGCGCTTTCTCGATACCTATGGTATTCGGGGTGCCGGACATATGATTTACGGTAGACGCCGGAGGCCCACCCAGCAGGTGTCTATCATGACTACTCGGAAGGGTGCTGCTGAAATAGAAAATGCCATTTGGCATCTCTACCTTGAGAGGTATGGTGATACTTGGCGGCCCCATAAAAAATACTGGTCCATCAACAGTAATTGGAAAAAACTGGACTCCAGACCGGAATATCGCAAGTCCCGTTGCTTAATACCCGCTACCGCCTGGGTGGAAAGCCAAGGTGGCAAGTACCCGGTAGAATTCAGTTATGGTGAACCTTTTTTCTTTTGTGGTTTGTATAAAATCTGGGGAAATTTACTCAGTTGCTCAATCATTACTTTGGACTCCCACCCAGCCACTAAGCGCTACCATGAAAAGTCACTTCCCATGATTGCGCCCAATCGCCCAGATTTTGTAGAGTCCTGGTTAAATTGTACGGAGTTGACAGAAGATTTTGGCCCATTCCTGAAACCGTCCGTTGAGTATTCGGGGAAAATACTTACAGCTCATCCTTTGCTGAGGGCAACTTCTACGGAGTATATCGGGGACCCTATCCCCGTAATTGAATAATTATTTGCCCTGGGATATTGGTGTATAGAAAAATTTATATTGCACAACCTAAATTGTACTCCTGGCGTGGTATATCAATTAGCTCCGTTCTTGAGCTTATACTTCTTTCGTGAGGTGCAAAATATGCGCTGGTTTCATCTAGAAGATCTACAAAGCGATATAGCCGATGTATTTGTTTTTGGTTTAAATTATCTTGAGCAAGAAGTGCATTGATTTCTGTGCTAGCCAGCTCCTTTGCTGCTATATCTTCTGGCAGGCCACTGCGAGTACATAATCCATAAGTCCCCTCAATAAAGTGTTGCCATTCCTCTTCGATATGTTGAGAAATTCCGGATGAAAATTTTGGGTTTCTTGATTCGTATCTTAAATTTTGCAATTGAGCTATTTTAGCCATATATCGATTAGCAAAGCATTGATAAATAGAGTTAAAGTCTTGCTTAGCCTCTATGATACCAATCCAGCTGGCGTAGCCTTTTGCAAAGTACTCAACTGCCTGTTTTTCGGAGTGGGGTCCAAAAAAGGATTCACAGTCCCATTGAATATTAAGCTTATAAGAGGGCTTTGGCATAACACCCTCATCCTGGTAGCGCTGCAATTGTAGTTCGCTGATTTGAGTAGCCTGAATAAGCTGTTCTTTGGTCAGGAAGTGTTTATCCAGATAATTAAGCAATTTCACTGAATGTGCTCCAAGGTAGAAATCGAATGAAATTCTAGTGCCTGGAGCACTTAATACTTCGATGTGAGCCGAAGCATCTTTTCCCTTTTAACAGGTCTTGGAGAAGTTATTCCTGCAGGAAGAGAATATCCGTTCTAATAATATATTTGATTCCTCGGGTGATTGGAGTAGAGCTGTGAATTCTGTGTAAGGGATGCATTCCATGAGGGAAGCACAGTACGGCCCCGGCAGGTGTGCGGACATCGATGTCTAATAAAGAGTCTCGGCTGGGTTGTTTTAGGGGGTCATCTGCATTCACCCTGAATCGGGTTGCACCACCTTCAAAATCTTCACTCAGCAGTACTAAAAACGTCATTTCACTATAGCGATCGGGGTAGCCATTGGTGATCAACTGGTTGTTGTCAATGCGGCTACCGGGCCAGGCGCCATCGGTGTGGAACTGGAAGAAATCTCCCTCACCATAGCGATAAAAGCGGAAACGCCGATTGATGCCGACAGCCTCTCTTCCACCAAAGTAACCATTTAAGTCCTGCGCCAGGTCTCGGCATCGCTGCCAGATCAGCCGCTCTGTAACCTCGTCAACCACCCAGGTCAGGTTGTCGTTATGGCGGACCTCCCGGGGCAGGGAGACGGCTGCATCCGGTAAATAACCCACCGCTTCAGTGATATCAATGAGCCGTTGGCATTCCTCTTTTGAAAAGACATTGAGCAATTGGAAGGCTCCGGGTACCTCGGCGATATCTCGTCGTGAAACCGGTTGCGGAGCTTGCTCGGCCAGGGCCGCCGGGTTTTTACTGCGAGTAGCCCAGGTAGGTAGGGCCGGATGTTCTGCTCCGGGTTCGCGAGCGATAACAAAAAAGTCATCCAAGTGGGTGACAGTATCAATACTTTCAGTCGTGGACATCTGCTGTACTTCTATAGAAAAACTTTTAAAAGACTTAGCGGTTTAAAACGGTAATTTGGGCAAACTGCCGGTGCCCTTCAGCTCCACCGTGGAAGCCAAAGCCACTTTGCTTGGCGCCCACCCAAGGTGACCCGCCGGCGCCCTGGTTGATGCCAATCATTCCCGCTTGCAGCTGGCTGGCGACTTGCTCGGCCTGTTTGCTTTCACCAAACACAACCGCACCGAGACCGTAAACAGAGTTATTGGCCCGCTCGACCACATCGTCTACTGAGCTAAAGCGGTCGATGGCTACGATAGGCCCAAAAGTCTCATCATCTTCCACCAGCATGCCCGGTCGAATACCGCTGATAACTGTGGGCGGAATAAACGGCACCTGTGGATCGCGCTCCCCTAGAAGAAGCTTTGCGCCTTTATTCAGGGCATCGTGGATATGCTCCACTACCTTTTGATGTTGGCGGTGATTAACCAAGGGGCCGATATCCACCTGTGGCTCCTGCCACCCGCCGACACGATATTGCTTCGCTAATGCCACCACGGCATTTTCGAATTTATCGGCAATTTTTTCGTCCACATAAATACGCTCTGTGGAGGTGCACATCTGGCCAGAATTCTCAAAACTGGAGCCAACGGCAAATTGTGCAGCCTGGGGAATATTGGCGCTCTGCAACACGATCATCGGGTCATTGCCACCCAATTCCATAACCAGGCGTTTCAATGCCGGAGCGGCATTGGCCATAATTTTTTGGCCCGTTGTTCGCGATCCGGTAAAGGCGACCATATTGATGGGGGATTTCACCAGGGCTTCACCGGTGGCGCCATCGCCGTGAGCAATTTGTAAAATGTCCTGAGGCAGGGTTTGATTGAGTGTTTTCACCAATAAGTCAGCGACCAATGGCGACTCTTCTGAAGGTTTTAAAATCACAGCGTTGCCGGCGATCAGCGCGGGAACAATCAGGTTATTGGCCATGGCCAGTGGATAGTTCCAGGGGGAGATAACCGCAACAACGCCCAGTGGCCGATATTGAATTTCGCTACCGCCACTGCGTTTTGCCCGCAGGGCCTCTCCGGCATCCCCCGCTAACCAGGCACCGCCTTGGACTACGCCGCCGGCTTCATACTGTGCACGCCGGGCATCTTTGCCCATTTCACGGCTGATAAGTTGTGCCAGCTCTCCCTCTTCCGCATTCAGTTTTGTGTAAGCCTGCTGAAGTAGTAGTACCCGCTCCTGAAGAGATTTACTCGACCACACTCGCTGCGCTTTGTGAGCTTTCTCCACCATGTCCTGAATATCTTGGGGCTTGCTGACAGGTAGCGATCCGATGGCCTCTCCGGTTAGTGGATCAATCGATCGAAGTATATTTTCCATAATGGGGTCTCACTTAATCCGGCCACTTTATTGAGTGGCCGGGTGTTTTCTTAAAAGCGTTGGTGTTATTGGTCAAACAGGACAATAGTGCGAATTTCCAGGCTGGTTCTGCGTGGTGCCCCTGCACTTCCCGGCAGGTCGAAAGCGCAGTGGGGAACACCGGTTACATCACCTCGGTGCTGGCTATCGAAGACCCGCAGTAAAATGCCTTCGCCGGGCTGCATGTCGCTAAACCAAATCCAGCGGTGAACCGGGTTGAAACTCAACACCGAAATCTGCCCTTTTCGCTCTGGGTAAATTAATCGCATATTGTGGAAATCACTGGCGGCGACAGTGCGCAGGTCCACCATTGCCAACGGTGACTCCTGCACCGGGCGCAATAGGGGCAGCCAGAGATTAATAAACTGGTAGCGCGGATAATCTGATGGCTTGTACCCCCGGGCCTCCAGGGTTTCCTTTAGCTGGCGCTCTGCGGACCAGGGTGTGTAGTCGTTGTGCACCAATTTCACCGGGGATCGGCGACTGCGACTCAGCTCCGGTGCCGCATCAGTCGATGGTTGGGCTCGCAACGTGTGGTCAAAGGTCAGTACCTTTGCTGCACCCAGGTGAGCGCCTATCCAGGATTCAATAGCTGGATACCATTGGGTGCGAATCAACTGGTCGCGCTCCTCAGGGCTGGGGCTACTCCCTGAGGGTTGGTCCAGCGCGTGTAGCGCATCATCCAGCTGGCGCAGGTTTATGCCGAGCATAGGGCGTACAAGCTCAAATCCCTGGGTATCGAGACGAAAACGCTCCCCGGCGGTTTTCAGGGCGCGACCATCGTAGATGTGAACCTGCTGGGAAATAACATTCTCGACCAGATTGGCGGGCCCGGGGCCCTCTGAACGCTTGTCGTACACCAGATCGCTACTGGGATCAGCGTAGTGAATAATTGCTGTAACTAATTGATCCTGAAAGGAGGATCGGGCTGCGGTTTGCATATTGAACTCTCCCCCCACCGAAGTGGATGCCATACGGGCCAATCTACTCACAATGCTAGGGTTACGTGGATACAATGAAAACCAAGTAACAGTTGTGAGTGATACAGGTTTGAGCAGAAATCATCGGGCGAACCCGCTGGAGAGGCTGGAGTTACGTCAACTTCGCTTAATGAACGCTATCTTGCGGGAACTGAACTTATCCCGGGTGGCTGACCAGCTGGGTGTGAGCCAGCAAACAGTCAGTGAACAATTGAAACGCCTGCGGGAAATCTTTGATGACCGGCTGTTTATTCGCACCAGCAACGGTGTTATTCCCACCCCCCTGGCCGAGCGTCTGGCTCCTAAATTGGATGAGATCTTGAACAATGTCGCGGCGCTGCTGCGTACGGATGAATTTGACCCGGCACAGCATCGGGGCATCTTTACCATCAGTGCAACAGACTTTGAGCAGCGGGTGGTACTGCCGGTTCTCCTCAAGCAACTGCGTCAGCAGGCCCCGGATATAAAAGTCGTGGTGCTTAAGTTGGAGATTGATCGCATGGCCCAGCAACTGCAAACCGGTGAAGTGGATCTGGTGTTTAGCACGCCGGGATTTGTGCCGGATAACAGCCCCAGCATGTTGTTGTATCGAGAGCGCTACGTCTGCGTATGCTGCCAGCACACCGAAATGCCGCACAGCGCCAGTCAGCCCTTGGGAATGGAAGAGTTGGCAGCTTTGCCACAGCTGGTGGTATCACCTTCCAGGGGGGATCTGCGGGGCATGGCGGATAGTTGGTTTGAGCAGTTTGGTTTGGAGCGCAATGTGGTGCTGTCTGTCCCCTCTTTTGCCGCCGCAGCCGAGTGCATTGCCTCTACCAATACCGTTGCCTTTTTGCCCTCGCGACTGTTGCCTGATCCCCGACTAAAAACACTGCCTATTGTCGAACAGCCCCCGGGGTTTGATGTGATTGCCGCCTGGCATACCCGCAGCAGTCAGGACCCTTTGCACAAGTGGATTCGCACCCTGTTAGCACAACAATTTCCCAGTAATTAGCGAGGGAGGCAGCGCTGCTAAACTTGAGCATTCCAAGGGTTCAGCTAGTGGTCGCCATGCGTGCAGCATTTTTTCTACTGATATTTTTAAGCGCTTCTGTTTACGCTCATACCGATTTTACCGAGCAAGTGGGTATCCCCCACTTATTTGCCAAGGACGCATTGGTTGAGGAAATTAAAAAAGTGGATTGCACCCTCTCTGAGGGGCGCAAGACCCAATGCTGGATGATCGTGGTAAAGGCAGAGCCCAAGCATAAAATGGGGCCTTGGTGTCCACGCAATGTTGTCGACCCAATTACGTCTGGCGGCATGATGTTTATCAAGCAGCAGATAGTGCCGATTGATGGACCTTTCGTTAAAAATGCTGCGACCTTTTTCTCTGATCCAAAATGGAGCCTATATGATCCTAAAACTGGGGCGATAAAGGTTACCGATTCGAAGCAGGCTTGCGAGATGGCCGCGCGGCCTGATGTGGCACCGCAATACAACAATTACTGCGTGGAGTGCCTGGCCAGCTATATGGGCCCGGATTTTCATACCCGCTACCTGATCCCCGTACAGCCTGCCAAGGCCAAGGCCAAGTCAAAGCAGAATCCCGATGGTTTTTCCGGCTATGGGGTTGCTTTTAATGGGGTTAAATTTGATATCGCCGCGCCCATCGGTGCAATTTTAGGTGCACATACCTTAGCGCCAGTGGATGCCTGTGGTGGTCATGTAAATCCCCACGTGGGCTATCACTACCACGCTGCCCTGGGCTGCAGCCAGGCCTACCCGTCTGCCGCAAGCCATGCTGCGATTGTCGGTGTCGCCATAGATGGCTACCTGATTTATGCGCGGGAGAATGCCGATGGCCGCGAGCCCGGTGACCTGGACGAATGCCGTGGCCATGAGTTTGCCGACCTGGGCTATCACTACCACGCCAACCTCGCTGCAGAAAACGATATCCTGCATTGCCTAAAAGGGGAGAGAGGTTGTGCCCTGGCCGGCAATCAAAGCCAGTGCGATTTCTCCCACCGGGGACCTCCCGGACCACCCAGGCGTTAACTCAGGCCCGATTGTTGCTTCAAATAGTGAAAGACGAAGAGAGCCTCAGCACTCTTTTTGGTATTGATGACAATAAATGGCGTCGAATAACTGTCTTTTAAGCCCAGGACTTGATCTGACCGTCAGGTTTCCTTAATGGCCCTGGGACATAATGCCTCTAACTATTTCAGGTAATCCGGAATACCAACAATGAGCAATGGTACAAATTTCTATCTGATCCGAATGGTGGAATCCCTCGGTGTGCTGGTGCGCACTCGCCTGTGGATGCAGATAGTGGTCGCCATGATTCTGGGGCTAACTGTCGGCCTGCTGCTATCTCCTGAAGGGGCCGCGCTGGTGAGCCAGGATCTCAGTGCGGCATTGGCCAGCTGGTTTAAGCTGCCGGGCTCCATCTTTCTGAATATGATCCAGATGGTGGTGATACCGCTGATTATGTCCTCAATCATCCTGGGGCTTAGTGGCAGCGGGAACGTCAGTCAGCTTAAACGTGTCGGACTGCGCATTGCTCCCTACTTTGTCGGCACTACCACTGTTGCGGTGATTATCGGCATTATCCTGGTCCAGTTGATCCAACCCGGCGACTATATCGATGAGTCCCTGCTCAGCGCCGCCACTGAGTTACAGGTTGCGAGCGCCCCCCAGGTTATGGAGTCCAAACCGCTTCCCGAGCGTATTGCTGAGTTGATTCCCGCAAACCTCAACGAAAGTATTGCTATGCGCAATATGTTGCAGCTGGTGGTCTATGCGATTTTTATTGGTGTTGCAGTGATGCTGTTGCCGCAAAAGCAGCGGGAAACAGCGGTATACGCTTTTGGCATTATTCAGGAGGTGGCACTTAAGGTAGTTGGCTGGGCCATGCTGTTTGCGCCCCTGGCCGTATTTGGCCTCCTGGCAGATATTGCTATTCGCGTCGGTCTCACTGCAATTCTCGGGATGTCCGTGTACGTGGGTACCGTGATTCTGGGGCTACTTATTCTTCTCAGCTTTTACCTGATAATTGTTTCTCTGGTGACCTCCGTCGGCCCGATCACATTTTTGCAGAGAATTAGCGGAGTGCAGCTACTGGCATTTTCCACGTCCAGTTCCGCTGCTGTTATGCCCCTATCCATGCGTGTTGCCGAGAGCCCTCTGGGAGTAAAACCATCCATCGCCAAATTTATTGTGCCCCTGGGCGCTACTGTAAATATGGATGGCACGGCGCTTTATCAGGTAATCGCTGCGGTGTTCCTAACCCAGGTATATGGCATCGACCTGACAACCGCGCAGCTAGTGGGGCTGACTGTGACCACCGTTGGCGCTTCAATAGGTTCTCCCAGTACGCCGGGGGTCGGTATCGTAATTCTGGCGACAATTCTGGCTGGCATAGGCGTACCGCCGGAAGGTATTGCGCTGATTCTGGGGGTGGACCGGATTCTCGATATGTGTCGTACCGCCGTGAACGTCACTGGAGACCTGACTGCCTGTTTGGTGATGGACAAGCTGCTGGGTAGCGATAGGCTGGAGGAAGCGACTACCCAAACCGCTTAACTGGAGTACGAACTAATGTTGGACAGGAACCTTCAGTATCTCGAAAGTACGAGGGTCCTTCTGTCCTTCATAGTATTTTTCCAGCACCTCATCAAATAGCTTGTCATTCGGATCGGCGATAGAAAATAGCGTCATGGATGACTTGAGCTTCAGGTCATCAGGAGAACCAAATATTTGATGGGCAGAGAGATTATTTTGTTGTAGAAGCTCCTTGCAGCACTCCTTGAGCCTGGGGCCTAGTACTGGGTGCTCCAGATAGGCGCGGGCCTCATCTAGATTCTTAATTCCAAAATGCTCTGATGTCGCGCTGTGTCCCAGGCCGGAGACCTGGGGGAATATATACCAGATCCAGTGAGAGCATTTATGTCCGCTGTGCAATTCACTCAAGGCGCGTTCATAAGAGCCTTCTTGCGCCGTCACAAAACGTTCAAGGTGGAATGATTGGGCCATTTCTTGAATCTCCTTATTCTTATTCCTTAGCAGGCTCAAGGTTAGCAGTAATAAGGATGAATGCTAGAGGATGAACTGCCTGACGGCAGACCTTTCACTAGTTAATCAATATTCATCATAATTACGGCAAGTACAGGCTGCTTGGCTCAGAGTCCCCCACCAATTTTCCTATGTTCTGGCCGCTTTTTCTTACGCCTATTTAAGAGGCGTTGCCCAAGAGGCTGCCATAAGCCTTTTCAGGTTCCACTTTGCCGTAGACCCCCGGTTCACCCGGGTGATAGACCTAAGCACTCCAGCTATGGCTCAAGGTCTCCGCCTGCTTTAAGCACAGTTGCACCGCCTCATCTGCCCCATCCGGTGGGTACTTCCATTTGCGCAGTGCGCGGCGCACCAGGTTGCGCAGTTTGGCGCGCACGCTGTCGCGCACCTGCCAGTCCACGGTGGTGGATTTGCGCAGCTGCTGGGTAACGTATTTGGCGAGTTCGCGCAGATTGTTATCCCCCAGCTCTTTTACCGCCGACTGGTTTTGGATCAAAGCGCGGTAGAAGGCGATTTCGTCGGTATTGAGGCCGGAGTTTTCCGCCATCTGCGCATCGTCGGCCATGTCCTTGGCCATCTGGATCAGTTCTTCAATCACCTGGGCGGTTTCGATGGCGCGATTATGGTATTTGCGCAGGGCTTCCATAATGCGGTCGGAGTATTTTTTCTCCGACACCACATCGGTTTTCATACGCGCTTTCACTTCATCGCGCAGTAGCCGTTCGAGCAGCTCAACGGCCAGGTTTTTTTCTTTAAGATTGGCGACGTCTTCCATAAACTCAGGGGACAGCAAGCCGATATTCGGGCGGTCCAGGCCCACCATGCTGAAGATATCATCCACACCGTCGGCGACGATGGCATTGTCGATAATCTGCTTGAGTGCGGAGTTCTTTTCCTCATCGGTGCGGCGCTTGTCGATGGTGGTGAACTTGGTGATGGCGTTTTTCACCGCACCCCAGAAGGCGATCTCTTTCTTGTAGGGCGCGGCGTCCGCCAGGGTGCTGCACAGGGTGTAGGCCTTGCTGAGCGCAGCCATCACATCGAGAAAGCGCCGTTTACCATCCAGTTCGCCGCTGCCGGGGTTTTTCAGGCTGAGGATATGGTTCATGGCGCCGGGCAACAGTTGCAGGGCCTGGGTCTCGTACTGGCTGTAATCAAAGCCGTGCATCATATCCTGCAGTACGCCGAGCTTTTCCAGCAGAATGGCGTAGGCCTCATGGGCGTCGTGGGTGGGCTTGCCCTTGCCGTTAGCGCCGGTATAGGTCTTGAGTGCCTGCTTCAGCTCGTTGGCAATGCCGATGTAGTCCACCACCAAGCCGCCGGGCTTGTCTTTAAACACCCGGTTAACCCGGGCAATGGCCTGCATCAGGTTGTGGCCCTTCATGGGCTTGTCGATATACATGGTGTGGCAAATGGGGGCATCGAAGCCGGTGAGCCACATATCCCGCACAATCACCAGCTGTAACGGGTCGTTTACGTCCTTAAAGCGCTTTTCAAATGCCTTCTTGGTTTCCTTGTTGTAGATATGCGGCTGCAACTTGGCTTTGTCCGACGCCGAACCGGTCATCACAATTTTGATCGCGCCCTTGTCGGCGTCTGGGTGGTGCCACTCCGGCTTGATAGCGACGATGGCATCGTAGAGGTCGACGCAGATCTCGCGGCTCATGGCCACAATCATGGCCTTGCCGGGCATGGAGGCGGTGCGGCTGTCGAAATGCTGGATTAGGTCTTTGGCCACCTGCTCCACCCGGGGCTGGCTGCCGACGAGTTTTTCCAGTGTGGCCCAGCGGGATTTGGTTTTCTCCCGCTCGGCTACATCTTCTTCGTCCTCAATAACCTCTTCAACATCCTCGTTCAGGGCCTCGATATCGGCCGCGTGGATATCCAGCTTGGCCAGGCGCGATTCATAGTAGATGGGCACCGTGGCGCCATCGTCTACCGCATCCTGAATATCGTAGATGGAGACATACTCACCAAATACCGCGCGGGTATCTTTATCGGCCGAGTCGACCGGGGTACCGGTAAAGCCGATAAACGAGGCCGCCGGCAAGGCATCGCGCATATGCTTGGAATAGCCGAAGGTGTAAGTGCCCTTTTTGGCGTTGAACTTGGCCTTGTCGCCATACTGGCTGCGGTGGGCCTCGTCGCTGACCACGACGATATTGTGGCGGCGGCTCAACACCGGGTGGCTGGTTTCCTCGCCGAGTAGGGCAAATTTTTGCACCGTGGTAAACACGATACCGCCGGACTGGCGCGCGGCGAGTATCTGGCGCAGCTCGTCTCTGTCGCCGGCCTGTACCGGGGTCTGCTTGAGGGCATCGGCGGCCATACAGAAGGTGTTGTACAGCTGGCCATCCAGATCGTTGCGGTCGGTGACAACTACGATGGTGGGGTTATTCATGGCGGGCTGTGCCAGCAATTTGCCGGCGTAACACACCATGGAGATGGACTTGCCGGAGCCCTGGGTGTGCCAAACCACCCCGGCCTTGCCGGAACCGGGTATTACTTTATCGGCATAGTTCGCCCGGGGCTGGGCCACCATGTTTGATCGCTCGGCCGCAATCACGGTCGCTTTCACCGCTTGGCGCACCGCGTGGAACTGGTGATAGCCGGCGATCTTTTTAACGATTTGATCGCCGTCCTGCTCAAACAGCACAAAGTGGCGGATATAGTCCAACAACAGTTCGGGCTTAAAGAAGCCTTTTACCAGGGTTTCTAAGAAATATTCAAAGTGCGGTTTGTCGTGCTCGTTATTGACCACCCGCCAGGGCAAAAACCGCTCTTTGCTGGCGGTGAGGGAGCCGACGCGGGCATCGAGGCCATCGCTGATGACCAGCGCCTGGTTAAAAATAAACAGGTCGGGGATTTCTTCTTTGTAAGTTTGCAGCTGCTGGTAGGCGGACCAAATATCGGCGCTGTTGTCGGCGGGGTTTTTCAGCTCAATCACGGCCAGCGGCAAGCCATTGATAAATACAATAATGTCCGGGCGGCGGCTCCCCTTGGTACCCATAATGGTGTACTGGTTGACCACCAAAAATTCGTTGTGTTTGGTATTGTCGAAGTCCACCAGCTTTACATAGTCGGTCACTACTTCGCCGTTGGCATCCTTAAACTCGACCTTGACCCCTTCCTGCAACCACTGGTGAAACTGTTTGTTGTTTTTGATCAGGATGGGCGTTTCGGGTGTGGCGATCTGCTGGGTGACTCGCTCAAGGGTGGATACCGGCACCTGCGGGTTAATAACTTCCAAGCGGCTTAGCAGGCGCTTGTGCAGGATAACCTGGCGGTAATCGTTGCGCTCCGGGGTATTGCTATCGGGGGCGATATCGTAGCCGCAGGTATAGCTGTAGCCGAGGGAGTTAAACCATTCTAAGCAGAGTTGTTCTAGTTGGTCTTCGGTAATATTCATTCCGTTTCCTCTAGAATTTCTCTATCTACACGATTACTCTCACTTTGCTTAATACCTGCCTTCAAATACTCAATAATTTCTGCTATTGCAGTATCTCGGTTATCTGAAGGGTAGCCATATTTTCTTAAGCTTATTCTTATAGATGACCGTATTTTGGCAATCGCTGACTCTCTTTCATTCCAGTCAACAACTAATAAGGGTTTAATTTCTCTAGCCAAATGTTCTGAAGCAAACTGTATTCGTCCTGGTTCTACTTGTTGCGCTGAATATTTAGTTAGTATCCTTGCAAAATGTTTCGATTCATCATCAATAACGGCTGTCTCTAATTCCGAAACATCAGCTTCTGGAGTTCTACCAGAAACCTTATTCTCTGCTCGTCTTGCAGATTTATCGAACTCATATTCCAGATACTTTTCGGCCACCATTAAGTTGCAATATTCCGATGCACCAATCAAATCAGGAAATAGACTTGCATGATGCACATTCATTCTTCGAAGATGTCGCATACAGCCTTCTCTATCTTCGTTTTTAATTAGAATTTTACAAATATATTTAGCGACAATTTCAGCTTGTGCATCAGCCAAAATATTACCTTCTGAATCTGACTCAGGTTCTGCTGTCAGTAAGCCCTTATCAGGTGAGTTATCCGCAACCAAGGCATCTAGTAACTTACTCTCAATCGTTGCCCCATATGGAGAAAACGTAAATAAACCTGCTTGATTGACTAATCGTCCATGATCATCTTTCTTCGGTTCAAACATGCGTATATCTGGGCAACGTTTATTGTTAGCAACAAATGTTTTATTTAGAATATAAATGGCACGATATGGATTTTCTTTCTCCTCTTCAGAATCTTCTTTTGCAAAGGCAAAAAATAAAGCCACATATGGTGAGTGCGTCCAATCTAGCAAGGGTGTTAGTAAACCATGATGCTGTCCTACAGACCATAACTCATCCTCTTCACCTTCAAGTACTAGAGCATTATCTGAAAGCCTTCCTCTTACAGCATGCCTAAAATAGTCCAGCTGACTATCTGCTAATTCACGCGTTATGATTCCTGAGTCGGGTACACGTGCAAGCGTAGGCATCAACCCCCAATCAAAGCGTCTGTGTCCTCGAAAAACTAATTGTGTTTTTGGTCTATTAAAAAAATTATGTTCTAGTAGCTCTGAAAATTCTTTCCAGCTTTCTAATCTCGTAGTTGGTATACGACCATGATTGCTGTCAGAAAGAATATCAAAGCTTTCAGTATTACCATTCCACACAGGTATGTTTTTAAAAATGTCCGTATCCATAAGGTACCTATGCAATATTGCTTACTTATAAGTCACCAGAAAGGAGCTTTGGCAACAATGCATCTCTCATCTCCTCTAGATTTATGCACTGAACTTTATTTGCAACAATTCTTTTAAAGATTGGTTCTAAATTTTTGCTAAAAGCTTCCAGTAGATCATTGTTAGGCTCTAGATAAGTAAAGCCATCAATATCGCCCTTACCAAGATGTATTACTGTTGTTGCCACTGCTGTTAACTCAAAGAATCTCAATTGCCGAGTTATAAACTCTCTCACAAGTACAGATGAGATACCTTTTTTTGGTTTGAAGGTGCATACTCGTTGATTCATCCAGGCTTCGTTCCCACCCCAAATGTATGGCCTAAATTCGCCATCCATCCCAACAAGTAAGTCACCATTTTTAATTAAATATCCCTTCTTGTGCACTTCAGGTGTGTACACTCCCGGTCGTTCTTTTTTTAAATCTCTAATACGAACCAAGGGTAAGCCTTTTCCATCCTCATTAAAGAGCTTTGATTTAAATGGCGCGCCATAGATAACATCAGCAATATTGTAAATTGACTCAATGCTCCAGCCTTCCGGTATTTTCTCCTGCTCAGAATCCACCAGCGTATCCGGAAACAAAGCAGCGGTGGTTTTAAGTTGGGCTTGTTGCGCTTCGCTTAGGGTATCGAAGGCTTGGCCTCCGTTAAGGGCGGCGATGGCGGCTTGTTCGGGGTTGCCTTGGGAGATGATGGCGGCCTGGGCGCTGGTCCAGCATGGGTCTTGCTGGATTTTACTTAGAATTTCGCTGTCGCTTTGGCCTTGCTGGCGCATCTGGGCGGCCTGATTCGCGGCGATCTTGGCGCGGGTGGGTTCGAAATCGACAAACCAGCTTTTAAATAGGGATTCGGCGATCTGTTCCAAGATTTGGTTGGTTTGGCGGTTGAGTTCGATTTTATCTGATAATGAAAAATATATATCTACTATCGAATCTTGTATCGCTCTATCCGGCAATTTTACTTCAAGATTTCTAACAGCTTCTTTTGTTATCGTTTTGGTAACAGACCCATTTGCGAAATTTTTTACATAAGCCTCATGAACCTTAAGATAGATGTAAACATACGTTGGATTGGCTTTCTCAGGGTCAATGCGTAATAAAAACAGATTCATGGCCAATGAAGCAGGTCTGTCTAATTTCGGCATAAGGTAACTCGAACCTGCATTAGCGATTTTATTCATGATAATATCGCCGGCTTGTACCTTAGATTTTGCTAAAAAATTATAAGCATTCTCGGTAATGTACTTCAAATTTGAAGAAAACTCATTTTGTTCAAAATTAGTCGTACGAATCATTACCGCATAGTCAGGCTCATCCAATAGCTCAACGTTTTCCTTTAACTTTTTGTATGCTCCGTTAGCGTGATAATCAGTCAAGAGCTCAAGCAATTCACCAAGTCTAACAGTGTCAAATTTCATAACCCAACCCCGCCAAATTCTTTTTAATCTCCGCTTCTAAACGATCCGATTCTGCAAACTGCACTTTTAATTGGCCGGTTAAACGCGCCATCTTCTCGGCAAAGGGCTCACCATCATCTTCTTCGGCAGCCGCACCCACATAGCGGCCTGGAGTCAGCACAAAATCGTGCTTTTGCAATTCTTCCAACTTGGCGGCTTTAACAAAGCCCGGTACGTCTTCGTAGTTTTCGCCTACCTGCCAGTTGTGGTAGGTCTCGGTAACTTGGTTTAAATCTTCCTGGGTGAAATCCCGCAGCACGCGGTCTTTCATATAGCCCAGGTTGCGGGCGTCGATAAACAGCACTTCGCCTTGGCGGTCGCGCAGTTTTCTGCCGGCGGCGGAGGTGCGCGCACCTTTGTTTTTGCTCAGGAACCAGATGCAAGCGGGGATCTGGGTATTGGTAAACAGCTGGCCGGGCAGGGCGACCATGCACTCCACCAGGTCGGCCTCGATCAGGCGCTTGCGGATTTCCCCTTCGTTATTGGTGTTGGAACTCATGGAGCCGTTGGCCAGCAGCAGACCCATACTGCCGTTGGGGGCCAGGTGGAACAGCATATGTTGCAGCCAGGCGAAGTTGGCGTTGCCCGATGGCGGCCTGCCGTATTGCCAGCGTTTGTCATCCTCGGCCACGCCGGTATCCCACTCCTTCATATTGAACGGCGGGTTGGCCATAACGAAGTCGGCGCGCAGGTCCGGGTGCTGGTCGTTGGTGTAGGTGTTGGCCGGCTCTTTACCAAAGTTAAAGTCGATACCGCGAATGGCCATATTCATCGCAGCCAACTGCCAGGTGGTGTGGTTGTATTCCTGGCCGTAGATAGAGACTTCGCCAATCTTACCCCGATGCTCGGTAATAAAGTGCTCGGACTGCACAAAGAAACCGCCGGAACCCATAGCCGGGTCGTATACGCGGCCCCTGAAGGGTTCGAGCATTTGCACGATTAGGCTGACGATAGACTTGGGCGTATAGAACTGGCCACCCTTCTTGCCTTCGGCCAGGGCAAACTGGCCGAGCATATATTCGTAGACGTGGCCGAGAATATCTTTACTGTTGAGGCTGGCGTGGTTGAACGGCACCGTGGCGATCAGGTCGATCAGTTCACCCAGTTTGGACTGGTCGATTTGCAGCTGGGTGTAGCGCTTGTTGAGCACCCCTTTGAGCTTGGGGTTGTCGGCTTCGATGGCTTCCAGGGCGTTATCAATCAGGTGGCCGACAGAGCTGATTTTGAGGGTTTTGTTCTGGCCTTTCTCGTCCTGGAAGCTGAGTTCAGCACCACCGATCACGGCTTTGTTGTTGTCTTGCAGAAACTGCCAGCGGGCCTGCTGCGGCACCCAGAAAGTATTGGTTTCCAGGTAGTAGTCGCGCACTTCCAGTTCGATATCGATTTCTGCTGCGTAGTCTTCACTGTCGGGACCGCCAAAATCGTCGGGGTCGAGGAAGTAGTCGTGGTCGGCATTGGTGAGCTGCTGCTTGAGTTCAGCGCAACGGATATCGAAGGCATCGGAGACATATTTGAGGAAGATCAGGCCCAGTACGGTGTGTTTGTATTGGGCGGCATCCAGGGTGGAGCGCAGCTTGTCGGCGGCATTCCAGAGTTTTTTCTCGAGGTCGTTGAGAAACTGTTGTTCTTCGCTGTTGGTCATGGAATTACGACTATTGGTTAAATCTTTTGGTTGTTCGGTGTGTTCTTCAGTGCTTGCATCGGCTGATGGGGCAGGTTTGGACCGATATTAATCATCTTCACTAAAGTAATCGGAGTCTATGGCTTGTAGGGTCAGGGTTTCTTTGACACTAGTGCCGAGTCCATAGGTGATCATTAGGTCGGTGAGTTTGTCGCCGTCGATCAGGATGATTTTCTTTTCAATCATGCCCACAAATGCTTGGGCTTCCTGGCTAAAGCGGCTGGTGGTTATGAATACCCCTTTCTTTGCGCGGCACATATCCAGTGCGCCGCAGAATTTTTGTATCTCTGGGCGGCCAATGGTGTTTTCGGTGTAGCGCTTGGCTTGCAGGTAGATACTGTCTAGTCCCAGCGGATCTTGCTTGATAATGCCATCAATACCGCCATCGGCGCTGTATTGGGTGGCAAGGCCCGCGTCTTCGGCGGTTCCCCCGTAGCCCATAGCGAGCATCAGGTCGACGACTAAACGCTCAAAGAACTGCGGGCTGCACTGCTTGATATGGGTAAGCAACTGGTCTGCCAGGGTGTCTTTGAGCTCGGCGTGGGCGCTGCGTAGCCGTTCTTCTGGGGTTAGGTCGTTGTCGGTGGTGGTTGCCTGGGATCTATCAGCGGTTTCACGGGAGCCGCGGGTGAATTCTAGAAACTCCGGATATTGGCGCAGGTAGGCGTTGCTAATGGCATTAGGGCAGTCGACCAATGCTTGCCGGCCACGGTCGGTAATTTTGCAGCTACCGCGTGCGGGGATTTCGATAAGTCCTGCTTTGCCTAGATAAGTGCGGGCCCAGCCGAGGCGGTTGCGGAAATAGGTTTGGCGGCCGCTGGGGAGACGCCTCTGGATTTCTTCCTGGGTTAGCTCAAAAAATGTACTTAGGCGCTCGTGCAGGTCGGCCATTTGGTGAGCACGGCCATCTTCTATGGCTGCTAAGAGCGGGCGGAAGAGTTGTTGATAACTTGGAATAGGCATTTTGATTTTGTGACGCCGTTTTAAGCGATAGAAAATACCATAAATTTTTGGGGAAGGCTGGGGTATTTGGAGACGTGGATTACTGCGTGCTGCGGCAGTGGCTTGTTGCTCCTGAGCGATGGGTTAGGGTGGAGCCATTACAGCAAAGCCCACTTAGCTAGAGTGAGGGCCTGCGTAAGCTTTACGTTGCTGGTGGAGCCCGCTTGATGAATGAGAGTGCAAACGGCTTTCAAGTTACGGCGCCTACAGAGTAAGAAATAATGGTGCTTGCAGAATAAATTGCCAGGTCTAAGCCGAGAGTGTTTTTCTCTTGGTCAAATATTTTGGACGTTTGAGCGGAGAAAATTGAGCGCTATTCAATATAGTGGGGTGGAGTATTGAAAGAACGGTATTGTCTCTTCATATTAGCAACGACATCAGTTCATGCTGTTATTTTTGTACTGTGCTAAATAGACCAAGACTTTCATTTTTCTTCATATTTTTAAATCTTCTTTAGATGGTGTGAGTGCTTCAGGGGCTGTTTTGGTGACCCTCCCTATCCATTTTCAATAATTTTTTCCGGCACTTATAATCAGTTAAGTCTTTAAATTTTTCTGGAATGTATTTTTAAATACCCATAAATAAACCTATTAACCACGTATTGAATTATAAATTGTACGTTTTTTTCCATTTGCCTTCCGTGCGGGGGTGAGTCCATAGCTTTCCCTGATTGCGGAGAATTGTATTCTTGAACTGAAAATAAAAGTGATAAACACACTTAGATGGTACGTACGTTGCGTATAAGTAATTAGCCTATTAATTATTGTATGTATACTTGGATGAGACCTGGTTCTCAAGGTGGTCATAAAACTATTTTTTAAATTTCTTTATGATTCTAGCTCCTCATACTCCTGGATAAAATTGTAAGTCTTATCCCTGCAAGAAGCACCATGGGTTAATTATATAAAGGAGAGTATGCGTGTATCCACGTCGCCATGATCACAATGTAAAGGAGCAGAAATATAATGCTATCCGGGAAATTGTATTTGAAGAAATTCGAAATGATTTTGGTGTTAATGCAAAAGGAGTGACATTGCGAGATTGCCAGCTTGCAAATAACTGGGAGAACCTTCAAGGCAAAGGATATAGAAGAGATAGGGGTGGTTGGGATTGGGTTGAGCTATTTAAATCTTATCAAAATAAGCCAAATCGGTTCGAAATTGCTCTTACTTCAGCTGGGACATTGGGTGCGCTGGCATATGGTCAAACTTCTAGAGCCGGCTCAAAAGTACGCTTGGATTTTATTGAATCAACACCGGTAAGGCCTAGTCCTTTGGGGATGAGATCTCTTCCGGTAATCTCTGCTGCCGCGACCCTGTTCGCTGATATTGTCGGTGCAGATGAAATATGGGTAATTGAGCCTTTTGCCCATTTAGAAGAGACTTATAAGTCAGTAGGTTTTGGTCCTCGCACCTACTACCATCAAAAGGTGCCTGGACAGATGAAAAAGAGAAGGTTGTTATGAAGCATGATCCAACAACAAAAGAAGGGCGAGAAGAGATAAAAAGATCTCTTAAAAAACTACGTCCAGAGATAGAAGAGCTGAAAGAGCTTGCAAAAAAAGATGTCGATAATGAGCCGAGAGGCAAGCTTACAAACCCTAGTGAGATACATGTAAAAAGGATTTTAAAGCGAAATGAAGATAGATGAGATTAGAGATATTCAGTCACAATTAAAAAGTAGAAAATCCGTGCTGAAGGATAAAGCTAAGAAGGTGGAGCTTGGATTGAAGTTGATGAAAGATCAAAAACGCTTTGCTAGTGACAGCCGAAAGAAAAAATAGGCAGTAGCTGCTATTTGATGCCCCTTTGACAAACCCTCTAGTTGATGGGGCGGGGGGTTTGGTGGAATTGAACCAGGCGCTGCCGGGAACTTTAGTGCTTTGATCAAGCATTAAAAAACCCGCGAAAGCGTGTGCTTGCGCGGGTTTTAATATGGTGCCCGGAGGCGGAATAATCGGAACAGCCTTTGGGCTGTTCCGCCCCTGTGGGCTTCGCGCTGCGCGCTCGTTTGCCAATGCTGGCGCATCGGCTCGAACCATATCGGCGATTCTTATCCGGCCGTCCGGGCATAAAAAAAGCCCCATCCTTGCGGATGAGGCTTTTGTATATGGTGCCCGGAGGCGGAATCGAACCACCGACACGGGGATTTTCAATCCCCTGCTCTACCGACTGAGCTATCCGGGCTTTGCGATCTTGCTGGGCTTCCCCTGCGTCGCGAGGCGCGTATTAAAGCCCTTCCCCGGGTCAGAGTCAACCCCTTGATTATAAAAAAGTTTTTTTTCTTTGCCGGGGAAGCTTCGGGGCCTTGTGTTACTGCTGTTCCGGCGGAACGTAACCGTCGGCTGCGTCGTATTCCTCGCCGCTTAAGAACTTCATCATCTGCTCGCTCAAGTAGGCGCGGCTTGAGGGTTCCATCATGTTCAGGTGCTTTTCGTTAATCAGCATGGTCTGGTGGGACATCCACTCCAGCCAGGCTTTTTTGGAAACGTTCTCGAAGATATCCATGCCTTTGGGGCCGGGAAAGGGCGGTGCATCCAGACCTTCCAATTCCTCTTGGTACTTGCGGCAGAATACGGTTCTGGACATGGACTCCTCCTGGTTTTAGTCGGCAGTGGTCGGCGTGAGCAGGGGAGCCTGCAGCGCCAGTAGTTGTTTTGCCAGCTTGACGATAGGGGCGGGTAGCCCCAGTTCCTGGGCCGCACGAGGGCGGTTTAAACGCCGCAGTTTATACCAGCCAGCGCCGCTCTCCGCCACCTGTGCTGGGACTTTGCTCAGTTGTACCCACACCGGAGAAATATCCAGGTGAAAGTGAGTGAAGGTGTGTCGCAGGGTCGGCAGGCTTTGGACGTCACTGGCACGCCAGCGCTTTGCCTTGAGCCAGTCGCTGCTATTGTCGGCTTCAGGCGGGCTCCAGAGTCCGCCCCAGATTCCGCTGGGCGGGCGCTGTTCCAGGTAGATTTCACCTTTGTGTTCAAGCAAGAGCAGGGTGGCGCTGCGCACCGGCTTTTCCTTGCGCGGTTTCTTGCCGGGGTAATCCTGTGGGTTGCCCTGGGCGTGAGCCACACAGGATTTTTTCACCGGGCACTCCTCGCAGCGTGGTTTCGAGCGGGTGCACAGGGTGGCACCCAGGTCCATCATCACCTGGGTGTAGTCGTTAACGCGTTGGTTCGGGGTGTAGGTCTCGGCCAGTTCCCACAGTTGATTGGCAACCGCTGTCTGTCCGGGCCAGCCCTCCACTGCGTGAAAACGGGCCAGCACCCGTTTGACGTTGCCATCTAGGATCGGCGCCCTGAGTCCCATACTGATACTGGCAATAGCGCCAGCGGTGGAGCGGCCGATGCCGCTCAATTCGGTCAGTTCCTCTACGTCCTGGGGAAACTCTCCGCCGTATTCCTCCAGAACCGTCTGGGCGCACTTGTGCAGGTTGCGGGCGCGGGCGTAGTAGCCGAGGCCGCTCCAGTGAGCCAGGACTTTGTCCTGAGGCGCGCGGGCGAGACTCTCCAGGGTGGGGAAGCTCTGCATAAAGCGCTCAAAGTAGGGAATAACCGTGGTGACCTGGGTCTGTTGCAGCATGATTTCGGACACCCAAACCCGATAGGGGTTGATGTCCTGCTGCCAGGGCAGGTCTTTGCGCCCGTGTTTGTCGAACCATTTCAGGACGGCATTTTGGAACTGCTTTGGGGTCATGGGGATACTGCGGGCTGGAATCTGTGGTTGAACGCTGGAGTTGTGCACCGGGTGGACCCCGGTGCACTTTAGCGGGGCCTTAGCGGCCGAAGAGATTTTTCAATTTTTCTTTCAGTTCGTCGACCTTTTCTTCAACTTTATCGCCGTATTTCTTTTCGGCTTTGTGCTTCAGTTCTTCCCGCAGCAAGTCGTCGAGGCGGCGGCTGTCGGGTTTACAGGTGCTGATGTTCACATCGTCGAAGTCGCCCTTGCAGCGCAGCGGCAGCGGGCGATTGCGCCAGCGCTTGTTGCGCACGGTACAGCCGTCGGCGGAGGTGCTCTCGCCCACCAGGGCCAGGCCGAGCTTGAAGTCGAAGTCCTGTTTCTTCAGGTCCACCTCTCCGTCACCGGTCAGGGCGATATTTTCGATACCGGCGAGAATTTCGCTCACATCTACCTGGTCGCCTTTCACCGCGATGGTGGCGCGAAGGTCCTGCAGTCCGGTGCTATTGGGCCAGTCCCGGGTGGGCATTTCGGTATTTTCCGCGTAGCTGAACAGCTGGCACATGTTTTTCTCCAGGTTGAATGGAGAAATCGACATTTCCTTGCTGGAAACCTCAACGGAGGCGCGCAGGTTTTTCTCTAAGGCTGTGGATGTTTTACCTTTGGTGCTGGCACTCCAGTTAACGCTGGCTTCCCCAGCCAGCTGGACGTCTTCACTGGGGAAGAGGGCAGCTTGGACCTTGCCGATATCCACATTGGTGAGACCACCGCGCATCTGCGCCTCGGCGGACTGGGCGCGAGCGTTGAGCTGGCCATTCGTGTTCAGCTGGCCACCATAGATATCGGCACTCAATTTTTGCAGTCGGTAGAGGCCGTTATCCACAGTGAGTTGGATTTCCGGGCTGTCCATTTGCAGGTCAGCGGCTTGCAGTTGGTCCAGTGCCAGGCTGATATTGGCGTTGAAGCCGCGCAGGTCGCTCAGTGGAAGGGGTTCTGCCTCGGGCGGCTTGGCAGCTACTGTTCTCTTTGATTTTTCTGCGGTTTCAGTTTGATCACTCTTTGTCGCCTGCTCTCCCTGCTTTTTGCCTTCAGCGGCGGGAGCTTGCGCACTCTGTGCTTCCACTCCCTCGGTTTGTTCCGCCGAAGCGGCTCCAGCCTCATCTTCGTTCGAAGGGGGCAGATAGTTATCCAGGTTAAAGGCGCCGCCGCGCAGGTTCAGGTCCAGCCCGGGCATTTCTGCGTTGCGCAATTGGGCGTTGCCGCTAAAGGTGACGTCGTCCAGTTTCAATTGCAGCGGTGTCAGGTCGAGCTTTTGCTCGGTACCTTCCACGCTCGCTTCGATACTCAGCTTTTGCAGTGCCGCTTTATCGCGGGTATCGATTTCGGTGCCCGTCAGTTCAAACCAGGGGCGCAGAGGGTCGGCATTGGCGTTGACGTTTAGTTGTATACGCCAGGGTTGGGTGTTGCTGTCCCTGCGCAGGTAGCCGCGCATATGTAGGCTGGCCTTGGCGCTGTTCTCAGAGGTGAGGTCTACTTGTAGCGGTTGCAGGCGCAGCCCATTGAGGCCCTCATCCAGGGCGAGGGTACTGTCAATTTTTAGCTTCAGCGGGTGTTTGAGGTCGCTGCCGGTAAGGTCTGCTGCGGCAGTGAGTTTGCCCGGTTCGCCACCCGGTACCAGGTTAATAACGCTTACCTGCAGGTCTTGGACTTTGTACTCTTTGTTAGTCTGGGCATCGCTGTAGAGCACCACGCCCTTCTCGATACGCAGCTTTTGCAGGCTCAGGTCGACCTGTTGTTGTGAAGGCTCTTCCTGTTCCTTGGGGATGGAGAGTTTGGGAGGTTGCTTGCTCTGCGCTTCCAGGGCCTCGCTGATCAGCTCCCAGTTGCCGCGCCCTTCTTTGTCGACGGTGAGCTCAATTTGCGGAGCTACCAGGACTATCTCCTCAGCCTCTACTTTGCGTTGCAGTAGTGGCTTGAGGGCCACGCCAATGGCAATTTTTTCTGCTTTCACCAGAGTTTGTTTTGGTAGCTTTAATGGTGCCAGCTGTACATCTTCAAGTTGCAGGCCGAGCTTGGGCCACAGTTGCCAGCCGATATCACCTTCCAGTTGCAGGGAGATGCCTTGCTTGGCAGCGAGTTTTTCTAACTGGGGTTTGTATTGGTTGATGTCGAGTCCTGCTAACAGCCAGGCGACGGCGCCAGCGAGTAGCAGGAAAACGATTAAAAGTGCGATAAAAGTGCGCTTTATCCAGGCCATGGAGAGCATTGTCCCTGTGTATTTGTCGTGTGGTGTCACGCATATGACGCCGCAGCGCGGCTCGATGTTCCCGCGCACTTCTACAAATAGGTTATGCCGGAATTGTAGGAGATGCAGCCCCGCGAGGCTGGGAAAGCACTGCGGGGCCATTGAAGCAGGTGTTTATTAGAAAATAAACCGCACACCGGCTTCGACGCTGCGACCAGCTTCAGGAGCGTAGTCGCGCAGTAGTGAGGTGGAGTTGCGAATTTCTTCGTCGAGCAGGTTGCGGGCGCTGGCGAAGATCACCGCGTCGCTGCTGCCGATGTTGAAGTTGTAGTGGGCACTCAGGTCCATGCGGGTATAGCCGTCGGTTTCTTCTTCGTAGGCGCCGGCGCGATCCTGGTCCGCAGCTTCGACTGTGCGCCATTCCCAACCCCACTGGTCGTACTCTGCTCCCAGGGCGAGACCCAGGCGCAGGGGAGGCATGCGCGGCACATCGGAACTCTCACCGGCGATATCTTCGTCGAAGCTCGCGCGCACAACATCGCCAAACAGAGTCAGGTAGAAGTTGCTGCGCAGGGGAAATTTCACCGAGGCTTCAGCACCGTAGAAGGTGGCATCGCGGTTGCCATAGGCGTAGATGGGCAGCTCTTCTTCAAACAACTCATTGGTGTTTTGCGCGTAGATGTAATCGCCGATGCGGTTGTAGAAGACGCTGGCTTCAATCTGCGCTGCATGCCAGCCACTGGCCGCTTCGTTGTGGTGGTGATAGCCCAACTCCAGATTAATGGATCGCTCTTTGTCCAGTTCGCTGTTACCGATGAGATAGCGGGACTCGGCCAGGTGCTCACCATCGGCAAATAGCTCCTCGGCTACCGGGGCGCGTTCGGAGCGGGTGGCACCGACGCTGATATGCTGGTGCTCTTGCAGGAAGTACTGCAGGGTAGCGCTGGTGCTGAACAGGTTGAAGTCGCGATCCTCTGCGGTCTCCGGGTCGACATCGACACGCTCAATACGCGCGCCCAGGTCCAGGTGCCAGTTGCCCCATTCGCGTTCCTTCATAGTGAAGAGGCCGGCGCTGCGGGTGCGGGAGGGCTGGATAAATGCCCCTTCGTCAGAGGTAAAGTCTTTATCGGACAACTGCAGACCGTAGGCGCCACGCCACTCACTACCGCTGTCGTGGGTGATTTCCAAGCGACCTTCCCAGGCTTCGTTGGCATAGCGGGTACCGGCTGCGTCCTCTTCCAACTCTACGTGCTCGTAGTCGTTATAGCCGATACGCAGGCGTAACTTGTCCCAATAGTTGCTGTTAAAGCGGTGCTCGCCTTTGAGGTCGTAGCGAGTCTGCGCCATATCGATACGCACAGCTTCGGCTTCGCTCTCCTCCTCATGCTCTTCGTGTTCCTCGTGATCGTCCTCGTCGTGCTCCTCATCATCGTGGTGGTGCTCGTGAGTGCCGAGGGGAATGCCGTAGTTGTTCTCAAGCTTGTTTACTGACAGACCGATATAGCCACTTTCAGTAATCCAGGAAACTCCACCGCTGTAGCTGTGGGCGCGGGCGTTGGTGTTGCCGACGTAGCCGTCGGTGTTGAATTCTTCCTCGTGCTCGCCTTCGTCCTCGTCGTGCTCTTCGTGTTCCTCGTGCTCGACAATAGCGAGGCCGGGGATTTCGGTATCGTCATTTTCGCGATAGACACCGTCGAAGTACCAGGCCAGCTGCCCGGCACCGCCGGTAAAGCGGAATACCGAGGCATCCTGGCTGTTGGCAGTGTCGTGGCGCATCTCAACCGCGCCTTCAACTTCCTCGGGTACCTCAGTGGGGATGCGACCGTCGATAATATTTACCACCCCACCGATAGCGCCGCTGCCGTAGCGCAGTGCCGCCGGTCCGCGCAGTATTTCGATGCGCTCCGCCAGTAGAGGTTCGATACTGGCAGCGTGATCGGCGCTGGTGTTGGAGGCGTCAGATACATCTAGGTTGTCATTCAGGATCTTCACCCGGTTGGCGCTCTGGCCGCGAATAACTGGCAGGCCCACGCCACTGCCGAAGGAGGCGTTGGCCACTCCCGGCTGGTTCTTCAGGGTTTCGCCCAGGGTGGCGGAAGCGGCTTTGCGCAGGGTCTCGCCGGAGAGCACCGATACCGGGGCAGCTACTGCGTCGGCGGGCTTATCCAGGGGAGATACGGTGACGTTAACTTCTTCCAGTTTGTTGCTGTCTTCTGCGGCGCAAATAGCGGGCACGGCCAAGCTGGCAATAGCCAGGGCTAAAGTATTGAACTTAGTCATTGTTTTTTATTCCTGTCACAGGCGGACAATGCCATACGCGCTCCAGCGCGGGCATTCATTAAAAAAATATCGGTTTTTGGGTGTTAGCTGAGTGACAGGAAGAAGGGAGGGGCGCGCGCACTCTGGCGCTCTGGCTGGCAATCGCGCGCGGTTGGCGCAGAGGGCCGTTCGTAGTGACTTTGGGGCTCAGCCTGTACGAGCAATGGCTCGCTGCCGAGTGCTGCAGGTGAATGCATGCAACACAGGTCACACATCTCTACCTGGGTATTGCCCAGGTGGAAGTGCTCCGCCCACAGCGGCTGAGCTGCTACTACGGCGAGTAACAGGAACAGGCTGGCCCAGTAATGGGATTTTCGGCGCTTTAGAGTAACCATGCGGTGCATGATAGGGCTAAACAATTACGAATCAAGTTTCATCTGACACTAGAGAGCCACAGGGGATGTCATTCATCCTATAATTTGCGCCCTCTGTCTTATCGTGCAAATAAGGATCGCTTTCGATGCGTACAGCTAGCGTCACCCGTGACACCCTGGAAACCAAGATTCAAGTCAGCGTTAACCTGGACGGCCAAGGTCATGGCAAGTTCGCGACTGGGGTTCCTTTCCTGGAGCATATGCTCGATCAAATTGCCCGCCACGGCATGATCGACATGGACATTAGCTGCGATGGCGATATTCATATCGATGACCATCATACGGTGGAAGATATCGGCATTACCCTGGGCAAAGCCATTACCGAAGCGCTGGGAGATAAAAAGGGGATGACCCGTTACGGCCACAGCTATGTCCCATTGGATGAGGCGCTCTCCCGGGTCGTAATCGACTTCTCCGGGCGGCCCGGCCTGGTTATGGATGTGCCTTTCACCCAGAAGCGGATCGGCAATTTTGATACTGAACTGTTTTTTGAGTTCTTCCAGGGCTTCGTCAATCACGCGCTGGTAACCGTACATATTGACTGCCTGCGTGGCCACAACGCTCACCATCAGGTGGAAACTGTATTTAAAGCCTTTGGCCGCGCCCTGCGTATGGCGTTGACCCCGGACCCCCGTATGGCCGGCACCATGCCCTCCACCAAAGGAGTCTTGTGATGGGTAAGATTGCGGTACTCGATTACGGTATGGGCAACCTGCACTCGGTGGCCAGCGCCCTGAACAAGGTGGCGCCGGAGGCCGAGGTGGTGCTGGCACAAACTCCGGAGCAGGCCGAGGGCGCAGAGCGCCTGGTGGTGCCCGGTGTGGGTGCCATTCGGGATTGTATGGCAGGGTTTGTCGAGGCGGGTTTTTCGCCGCTGCTTCGCGAGGCTATCAGTGTGGGTACCCCGGTGCTGGGTATCTGTGTGGGTATGCAGATTATGATGCACCACAGCGAGGAGAATAATGGCGTTGATTGCCTGGGGATTTTCCCGGAGCCGGTGAAGTTCTTCGGCGACAACATTCCCCCGGCGCAGAGTGCTGAACGGCTCAAGGTGCCCCATATGGGCTGGAACAGTGTTCAGCAGCGTCAGCCGCACCCCCTGTGGGCCGATATTGCCGATGGCAGCCGTTTCTACTTTGTCCACAGCTACTATGTGCCGGCTGCTGAAAATCCGGATATTGCCGGGCAAGCCGAATACGGCATTCCCCTGGCTGCCGCAGTTGCCAGGGAGAATATCTTCGCCACCCAGTTCCACCCGGAGAAGAGTGCCGAGGCTGGCTTGCAGCTGCTAAAGAACTTTGTCCACTGGAACGGCCGGGCCCAATAGACCCAGCTCACCGATCACACTGAAATTACTGCCGACGTAAGAAAAGACATGATTGTAATTCCCGCGATAGATTTAAAAGACGGCCAATGCGTGCGCCTGCGCCAGGGCGAGATGGATGACGCCACTGTATTTTCCGATGATCCCCTGGCTACAGCTCAGCATTGGGTGAACGAGGGAGCCAAGCGACTGCACCTGGTGGACCTGAATGGCGCCTTCGCCGGCAACCCGGTGAACGGTGAAGCGGTAACTGCTATCGCCAAACAGTTTCCCGATTTACCGGTGCAAATTGGCGGAGGCATTCGCGATTTGCACACTATCGAGCGCTATCTGGATGCCGGTGTGCAGTGGGGGATTATCGGCACTGCGGCGGTAAAAAATCCCAAGCTGGTGGAAGAGGCGTGTCGCGAGTTTGAGGGCCATATTATTGTCGGGCTCGATGCCAAAGATGGCTTGGTGGCTACTGAGGGCTGGGCTGAGGTCTCCGAGCTGAAGGCGACAGAACTGGCCAAGCGCTTTGCCGATTGTGGCGTCAGCTCTATTGTTTATACAGATATTGCCCGCGACGGCATGATGCAAGGCGTCAATATTGAGGCGACTCTGGAAATGGCCCGCGCAGTGCAGGTGCCCATTATTGCCTCCGGCGGTGTCAGCAGCATCGAGGATATCGAACAGCTGTTGGATGCCGGTGAAATCTACGGTGCGATTACCGGCCGGGCGATCTACGAAGACAAGTTGAACCTGCGCGAAGCGCAGCAGCTTTGCGACCAACGGAACAAGTAATGGCTCTGGCAAAACGTATTATTCCCTGTCTGGATGTAGACAACGGCCGCGTGGTGAAGGGCGTTAACTTTGTCGATATCCGCGATGCCGGCGATCCGGTGGAAATTGCCCGCCGCTACAACGAAGCGGGCGCGGATGAAATTACCTTCCTCGATATCACCGCCACCCACGAACAGCGCGATACCATCCTGCACACCGTGGAGAAAATGGCCCACGAGGTGTTTATCCCCCTCACTGTCGGCGGCGGTGTGCGCACCTTGCAAGATATCCGCAATCTGCTGAATGCCGGTGCGGACAAGACTGCAATCAATTCAGCGGCGGTGAAAAATCCCGAGTTTGTACGCGAGGCCGCCGAGCGCTTTGGCAGCCAGTGTATTGTGGTGGCCATTGATGCCAAACAGGTGGGAGAGGGTCGCTGGGAGATCTTCACTCATGGCGGGCGCCAGCCCACTGGCATTGATGCAGTGGCCTGGGCTCGGCAGATGGCCGAATACGGTGCCGGCGAAATCCTGCTGACCAGTATGGATCGCGACGGTACCAAGAACGGTTTTGACCTGGCCCTGACCCGGGCAGTTACTGAGGCGGTTCAAGTGCCAGTCATTGCTTCTGGTGGTGTGGGAGATCTACAGCACCTGGCGGATGGCGTATTGCACGGCGGTGCGGATGCGGTATTGGCTGCGAGTATTTTTCACTTTGGCGAATACACCATTGCCGAGGCGAAAGCGTTTATGCACAGCGCGGGGATTGAAATGCGGTTGTAGGTAATGCTGGGGTAGTCTTGCACGGCGGGCCCTGGGCCCGCCGTACTTTGCTTACTGCTGTTCGTCTGCGCGGGCAAGGCGCTCGCGCAAACCCCTGTCCCTGTGAGCGTAGAGATTGAGGCCCTTGAGTACATTGAGGGCTTCGAAGATTTGGTTGTCACGATCCATCCAGTCTTCCCGTTCTTCCTGTTCTCTCGAGCGGTCTTCAGAAGTCCGGTCGGCACCACCGTTACCGTTGTCCAGATGCCCGGCCAAATCAGCTTCAGTGGGCCTGGGAGAGTCGTCCAAGCGGGTGACTTTCACCCGCTCTACCACGATATCCGGTGTGATGCCCTGGGCCTGGATTGAGCGGCCATTGGGAGTGAAGTAGAGCGCGGTTGTCAGCTTGATGGCGCGTTCATTATTGATAGGGATTACTGTTTGTACCGATCCCTTGCCGAAGCTGTCGGTGCCCATCACCACTGCGCGGCGGTGATCCTGTAGGGCGCCGGCGACAATTTCCGCTGCAGAGGCGGAGCCCGCGTTGATTAATACAACCAGCGGAGCTCCTTCGGTTAAATCGCCCGGCTCGGCGGAATAGCTCAGGTTGGCGGCTTCATTGCGACCTTCGGTGTAGACCACCAGGCCCTCTTCCAAAAATGCATCCGCTACTTCCACCGAGGATTGCAGCACGCCACCGGGGTTGTTGCGCAGGTCGATAACCAGCCCTTTAAGTGCGCCTTTCTTCTGCAACTTGATCAGCTCGTCGGCCACATCGGCGCCGGTGTCCAGCTGGAACTGGCTGATGCGCAGATAACCGTAGCCATCATCGAGGACTTTGCTGCGCACACTGCGCACGCGCACGGTGTCCCGCTTGAGAGTGACATCGAAAGGTTCTTTAAAACCTTTGCGAGCGATGGTCAGGGTGACACTGCTTCCTTTGGGCCCGCGCATCCACTCCACCGCTTCATCCAGGCTCACGCCCTTCATGGATTTGCCCGACAAGCGCAGTATGACATCGCCGGCCTTGAGGCCAGCGCGGGAGGCGGGGGTGTCGTCCATGGGGGTGACGACGGTGATATGGTCGTTTTCGATGCCCACCTCGATCCCGAGGCCGGCAAATTCGCCGGTGGTGTTGGCTTGTAAATCGTCAAAGGATCGGCGATCAAGGTAGGAGGAGTGGGGGTCTAGGCCCTGCAGCATGCCCTTGATGGCGTATTCCAATAGGGTGCGGTCGTCCACTTCCTCGATATAGCCCTGGCGAATTTGCTCGAAAACTTTGGCAAAGCTGCGCAGATCTTCCAGCGGCAGGCGGGCTTCAGTGTCTGCAGCCACCTGGGAATGGCTATCGCCGTCGGTCAAACCCATTAAAGGCAGGGCTGTCAGAGCGGCTGCGCCGATCAAGGTTGTCAGCGCCTTGGGGATAAACATGTTGTTGTGACCTCTGCCTTATTTCTTCGCTGCTTTGCGAAAGTGTAGACCGCAGAGATTGGCAGGGATTCTAAGCGGACGCCAAATTCTACAGTGTCACGATCTTAGTCGTCATAAGCCCAGGGGTCTTACACCTGGGTTGGCTCCCGCTCTTATTCTCTTTTGGCGATAAAAAAGCCGCTACGCCGCAGCTTTTCGTCGTGATGCTTTCTCATTTAATTAGCACAGCGGCGGGAGTCGTGAGATGAAGTGGAGAGCATTAGGCGGGTGTGTAATCCCGATCGCTGTGATTTGCGAGGGGGCTCTATAACGGGTGCGTGGAAAATGCCCGAGATTTTTGCGCCTCGTATTATGCCCTCAGTGCCAGCCCCGATCAGGAGCGGCACCAAACTGTAGGGTCCTGCGCTTTACCCCGGTGGCGAATTTCGAAGTAAACACCGCTATGGCTGAGTCCACCGCTATTGCCAACCCGAGCGATGGTGTCACCACTTTCCACCCACTCGCCAATATTGCGGGTGAGGGACTGGTTGTGGGCGTAGAGACTCATGTACTCCTCTCCATGATCCAGGATAACCAGCATGCCGTGGCCGCGCAGGTAATCGGAGAAAACCACGCGGCCGCGGTGGATCGCCCGCACGGGCTCCCCTTCATTGGCGCGCAAGGTGACACCTTTCCAGGTGATGCCATTGGCGCGACGCTGTCCATAGGCATTGGCGCGGCGGCCATCAACCGGCCACTGCATTCGGCCTCGCTGGCGCGCAAAGGGCTTTTGCTCGCTGGGGTTTACCAGTGAGGCGATGGCGCGGCCTACTTCGTCGATCAATTTTTGCAGGCGTGTGCGATCCCCTTGGAGCTGCTTGAGTTCACCGCTGCCATCGGAGAGCCGCGCCGCCAGTTTATCCAGCGTGTCCTTGCGATTCTGCTGTGCGACGCGCAGTTTGCTCTGGCGTTTCTGCAGCTGCTCTCGCTCCGCTTTCAAGGTTTCGCGCTCGCGCTCAATGGAGGCGGATACGGTTTCCAGTGAGGTGAGGGTTTCCAGGTAAGTGTCTATGATGCGGCTGCGTTCTTGGAGGAAGTAATCGTGGTAGCGGAGATGGCGGGCGACGTTCTGTGGATCTTGCTGGTTGAGCAGGAGCTTGATCTGCTCCTGTCGGCCTAGTCGGTATGCGGCGGCGATCTCCTGCTCGACCCGCCGCTGCATACTTCGTCGCGACTCTTGCAGTTGCTGTTGTTCCTGCTGGAGTTCGCGCAGCTTGTCCGAGCGGCTGCGCATATCCTGTTTGATCTTGTCTATGCGCTGGTGCAGCCCGGAAATATCTTTCTCGTTCTCTTCCAAATCCTTGAGCAATTGGTCGCGCTGGCCTCGCACCTGGTTGAGTTCCTGTTGCAGGGACTCAATGCGTTGCTTGATTTGCGCCAGGCGCGCCTGCTCATCTCCCTCAGCCTGGCTCCAGGCGGGTAGAGAAATCAGTGTGATCAGGAAGAGTACGAGAGTTTTCATCAGTCCATTTTTACCAAACTTTGGCCGGTCATTTCCGTCGGCTGTGGCAGATCCATCAACGCTAACATGGTTGGTGCTACATCCGCCAGACTACCTCCGTCACACATTTGCACATTGCGCTCGCCGATATAAACAAAAGGCACCGGCAGAGTGGAGTGCTGGGTGCTGACTTGGCCGGAGTTGGCGTCGAACATCTCTTCCACATTGCCGTGATCGGCAGTAATCAGCACCTCGCCGCCGGCAGCCAGAGCGGCGTTTACGACGCGCTCTACACACTGGTCCAGGGCTTCGACGGCTTTTACTGCCGCCTCGAAAACACCGGTATGGCCGACCATATCGCCGTTGGCGTAGTTGCAGATAATGGCGTCGTACTCGCCGCTCTCAATCGCCGCTACCAGTTTGTCAGTGACGATTGGCGCATTCATTTCCGGTTGCAGGTCGTAGGTGGCCACATCCGGTGACTTGATCAGCTCGCGGGTTTCGCCGTTGTAGGGCTCTTCGCGGCCGCCGCTGAAGAAGAAGGTAACGTGGGCGTACTTCTCTGTCTCGGCGATGCGCAGCTGGGTTTTGCCCTCTGCAGACAAGTACTCGCCGAGGGAGTTGACCAGGTTTTCTGGCGGGAAGGCACAGCTGGCGTGGATATCGGCAGCGTATTCGGTCGTCATGACGAAGTCCGCCAGCTGCGGCTTGGCTTTGCGCTCGAAGCCGCTGAAGTCCTGCTCGGTAAAAGCGCGGGTTAACTGGCGCGCGCGATCCGGGCGGAAATTCATAAAGATAAGGGCATCGCCGTCTTGGATGGGAGCGGGCTCGCCAATCACCGTTGGCGCGACAAATTCATCGTTTTCACCGCGCTCATAGGCCGAGGCCAGTCCTGCCAGGGCGTCACTGGCACTGTGCTCTGCTGTACCCAGGGTCAGCATGTCGTAAACGGACTCGGTGCGCTCCCAGCGCTGGTCGCGATCCATGGCGAAGTAGCGCCCGGCCAGGGTAGCCATATGGGCATTGCCGACGGAGTCACACACCTGCATCAGGCGCGCCAGGGAGGGTTCGGCACTGCGCGGTGGGGTGTCGCGGCCATCGAGAAACGCGTGTACATAAATAGCGCGGGCGCCGCGCTGTGCCGCCAGGGTTATCATGGCAACAATATGATCTTCGTGGCTGTGTACGCCGCCTTCGGACAGGAGTCCCATAATATGGACGGCGCCGTTGTTGGCGATAGCCTTATCGACCGCAGTGGTGTAAGCGGTATTGCGGAAGAAGTCGCCGTCCTGGATGGCTTTGTTGATCCGGGTAAAGTTCTGGTAGACCACTCGACCGGCACCCAGTGTCATATGGCCGACTTCCGAGTTGCCCATTTGTCCATCGGGCAGGCCCACCGCCATCCCGGAGGTCTGGATCAGGGTTTTTGGGCGGGTCGCCCAGATATTGTCCCAGACCGGAGACTTGGCTGCGTGAATCGCATTGTGCTCGGGATTGTCGCTGTGGCCGAAGCCGTCCAGAATCAGCAGGACCAGGGGGCGTTTTTGCGGGGCTTGCGTAGCGGCCATAGCGACAGTATTCCTCTTCCAAGGGTTAAATTGCGGACGCGGATTTTAACCTGTGGGGCTGGTATTTCACCATGTTATTTAGCTTAAGCCGGATTACAAAGAGGCTGGGGCGGAGGGATTTGGTTGATTAGAATTTCGCCATGATCGTGTATACTCCCGCCGGCATTGGGCGCCGTAGCGCCCTATTGATTACCACTTGAGGATTTTGGGGGCGAAGTGGATTTTCTCGACTTTTTAGCTGAGCAGTGGCTGTTGGTCGGCCTGCTTGTGGCATTGCTTTACGCATTTGTTTTGACTGAGCGATTCAAGTCTGGCGAGCCGGCATCACTTCATGAAGTGACCAAGCTGATCAATAGCGAAGGGGCCAAGGTGCTGGATATTCGCGATCGCAGCGAGTTCACTGCCGGTCATATTGTCGACTCCCTGCATATTCCCCACGGGGATGTGGCTGAGCGCATTGCCGAGCTGGAACCGTTTAAAGACAAGACCATTATTGTCGCTGACAAGATGGGGCAGCACGCAGGTCCGGTGGGGCGCATGCTGAAACAGAAAGGTTTCCAAGTGCGTCGCCTGCAGGGCGGAATGAGCGAGTGGGCTAACCAGAACCTGCCTGTCGTTAAAGGCAAAGGTTAACCTGAAGTATAAGTTTGACGGAGTTTTGTCATGCAGAATGTTGTCATTTATACCACCCGTTTCTGCCCCTACTGTATTCGCGCCAAGCAGCTACTGGATAGCAAGGGTGTCGCTTATCGCGAAATCCCTGTGGACAATAATCCCGGCTTGCGCGCAGAAATGGCTGACAAGGCGGGGCGCCGCTCGGTGCCGCAGATTTGGATTGGCGATAAGCATGTAGGTGGTTGCGACGACCTGATGGCGTTGGAGCGTGGTGGCCGACTCGACAAATTGCTGAAAGCAGCGGGATAAGCGGAAAACTGACGCGGCCGCCAACATGCGGTCCCCAATTTTTGCTATTTATCCGGTCTGGGCCTTGAAACGTTTTATCGAGGCCCCAACTGTTGAGTTATTACCGGAGTCTTTCTCACGGAAGGCATCAATAAACTTTTTATAATGAACAGGCTGTAACATGGCTGAAGAATTAAATGGCGCAGCGGCAAACGCAGAGGCTCCACAAGTACAATTTGCGATGCAACGCATCTACCTGAAAGACCTCTCCTTCGAAACCCCGATGGGTGCCGAGGTCTTCAAAAAGCAGTGGAAGCCCCAGGTTAATCAGGAGCTGAACACCAAGACCGCGAAGATCGAAGACGATCTGTACGAAGTGGCTCTGACCCTGACTATCACCGTAAAGCTGGAAGAAGACACCGCTTTCCTGGTGGAAGTAAAACAAGCTGGCCTGTTCGGTATCAAAGGCCTTGAAGGTCAACAGCTGGCCCAGGCCCTAAATACTGCCTGCCCGCAAATTCTGTTCCCCTACGCTCGCGAAGTGATCGATAACGCTGTAGTTAAAGGTTCTTTCCCTGCACTGATGTTGCCGCCGGTGAACTTCGACGCTCTGTTCGCTGCTGCCCTCGATAAGGCACAGAAAGAAGCAGAGGGCGCTCAAGCGAACGCTTAATTCGCTTTAGCCCAGCTGGCACGATAAAAAGGTCCCTTAGTGGGGCCTTTTTTTATATCTGTAATCTCCCCGGGGATAGCGTCCATTTTACTGACTATCCCTCCGCAACCGCAGCACAAACCTGGAGCCGCTTATGCAGTGGGATCTGCCAAACCCATTTATCACCAAAGTGACGGTTGGCGCCGAACATGTGGATGGTCTGAGTCATGCCAACAATGCGGAATATGTGCGCTGGTGTGAGGCCACCGCCTGGGCGCACAGCGCAGCCCTGGGTCTGGATGTCACGAATTATCAGCAGCTTGACCGGGGAATGGCAATTCGTCATGGCGAGTATGACTATATACTGGCGGCCAGAGAGGGGGAGGAATTGCTGTTTGGCACCTGGCTCACTGAGGTGGACGGGCGTCTGAATATGACTCGCCGCTTTCAGGTATTTCGCGCCGCCGATAAGGCATTGGTATTGCGGGCCGAATGGCGGATGGTGTGCATTGAGCTTTCCACTGGCAAGCCAAAACGTATGCCGGCGATCTTCAAGGAAATTTACAGTCCGGCAGTGACTGCCCCGGAGGCTGAAAAAAATGAGTGAAGAGTTTGTATCCCTGACCAATAATTCAGGCGCGCTTAAGGACAAGACCATCTTTATCACTGGTGCCAGTCGCGGCATCGGCCGGGCGATTGCCCTCAAATGCGCGGCGGATGGTGCCAATATCGTGATTGCCGCTAAGTCGGCAGAGCCACATCCCAAGCTTCCGGGAACCATCTTCTCGGTGGCGGAGGAAGTGGAGAAAGCCGGCGGCAATGCCCTGGCCCTGCAGGTGGATGTGCGCGATGAGCAGCGAGTAGAGCAGGCTATGTCGGAGGCTGCCGAAAAATTTGGCGGCATCGACGCTGTGATTAATAATGCGGGCGCGATCAACCTGACCAATGTTGAGTCGACACCACCCAAGCGCTACGACCTGATGCAGAGTATCAATAGTCGCGCGGTGTATCTCACCGCCCACTTGGCGACTCCCTATCTGAAAAAAGCTGACAATGCTCATATTCTCAGCCTGTGCCCACCGCTGAATATCCAGCCCAAGTGGTTGGGGCCCTTCGCTCCTTACGCCCTGTCAAAATTTGGTATGACCATTCTCAGCCTGGGTTTGGCAGAAGAGCTGCGTGAGGCGGGGATCAGCGTGAACACCTTGTGGCCGCGCACACTGGTGGCCACCGCCGCGATTGAATTTGCGGTGGGTAGTCGTGATATGTTTGAGCAGAGCCGCAAGCCCTCGATTATGGCCGATGCGGCCTACGAGATACTGACGACTAAAGATGTCGCCTTGAGCGGTCGCCAGCTAATCGATGAAGAGCTGTTGGCAGAGCGCGGTGTGAAGGATTTCACCGGTTATGCCCACAATCCAGCCAATGCAGACAATTTAACCAAGGATTTATTTCTCGACTGACGCTGGCAGGGGGTATTTGTGAGCAGCGACAGCAAATTATTTAAAGACGCTCTCGGTGAAATGGGAGACGTTAAACCGCTGGCGCAGGAGCGCCGCGTCAATTTGCGCAAGGAGCCGAAGCAATCTGAGTCTATGTTGCGGGAGCGCCGCGCCGCTGCCACGCGACTGACAGAGCGGGAAATGAACCCCCTGTCCGGTGAATATATTGATCTGGTAGAGCCATGGGATCCGTTGGAATTCAAGCGCGATGGTGTGCAAAACGGGGTCTATCGCAATTTGCGCCTGGGCAAATACAGCATAGATGCGCGCCTGGATTTACATCGCCACTCTGTGGAGATGGCGCGCAGGGCCGTGATGGAATTTATCCGTGATTGTGTTGAAGCGGATGTGCGCTGTGCCCTGATTACCCACGGTAAGGGTGAGGGGCGTAAGCAGCCGGCGTTATTGAAAAGCTGTATCAATCACTGGTTGCCGCAGCTGCATGAAGTACTGGCTTTTCACAGTGCGCAACCCCAACACGGGGGCTTGGGAGCGACTTATCTGCTGCTGAGAAAGAGTGAACGCAAGCGGCAGGAGAATCTGGAGATACATCAAAAACGCCGTTAAGGTTCTTTTGTAACTTTTCTGTCACTTATGCAAATTAAGATGCGCCGCTGAGGCTTTCCCCTCAAGAGTGCTTTTTTAGACTCCTAAAGCTCATCTTTTTGATTCTTCTTGATTGTCATTCTGGCGACCCAATGGGTCGCCTTTCTTATAGGGTTGGGCCTGACGGTAGCTGCGGTCTACTTGTTCAAACTCAATATAGGCACTGCCATCGGTATTGCTGATCATCATCTTGTTACCCACGATAACAATCAAATCAGACTTTCTCAGGGCATTGAGGTAATCGATCTCCAGTTCATCGCTGGGGTGTGCTCCCCCCATGCGCGCAATAGCGGGAATCCGCTCCCAGGTGAAAGCACCGCTGCTAGTGAGAGAAAATCGCCCCAGGTACGGATTGGTGCCACTGTTGCCCCTAACATAACCAAATTGATCGCATTTGAAAAAGGGTCTATCCCGCCAAAACCTGCTCCAGCTCAGGGTTGAGTCATAAGTGCGCCCGGAGTAATACAAGCTCGATAGCACCCACTCGTGCTCACAGGCAGACCAGGCCGATCGTTGGAGTTGGGGAATAGGGGGATTGGGGGTGCTGCAGCCTGCAAGCACCAGGTTGCATACGATAATACTCAGTAGTAAGTAAAAAGCACGACGTGGCATGATGTCGTTCTCATTGATTTTGCGACATTTAACCTAAAAATTTACAGGTCTTCTGTGGCGGCGTTCAAGGTCCGGCCTTTACGTATTCTATATAGATATCACCGGAGGGGTCACGAAGTATCAAACGATTCCCGCGCGATTTGGTAAATGCCTGGCGAGTGGCGGCGAGGGCACCGAGGTAGGCATGTTCTTGCCGCAGCAAGGGTTCGGGGCCGCCCATCTTGGTAGAGACAAAGCTGGAGGTATCCCAAAGTAACTGCCCGTTATCGGTTACCTGCACCTCTCCCCGATAGGTGTTTATGCCACTCCTCCCCATGACATTGCCTTGGAGATTGCACACAAAGGTAAAGTCCGCAGGCCTCTGGATGTCGACCACCCCACCATTGACGCGCAAGCGTACCAGCTGCCACTTCTTACCACAGACCGCTCCCATACTGCCTGAAGATTGAACAACTTGGGCTTCTTCTATTCGGTTTGTTAGACATCCGCCGACAACTAATAGGGCTCCCAGAAGCCATATTTGTACCAACCTACTCATCGACGAATAACTCCCAAACACAAACCCTTCTCCAGCCCACACCCAAGCCAGCCACTTTTCGGCTTTCACAAAAGCTTAGTTGTTGGCTGCCGTGACGAGACGACAGCAGTGACAAGCTATGCTTGCACTGATGTAAAAAAATAGTATTTGGCCATCGATTAAAGGACGGTCGTCGATATGATCAGGCGCACCAAAATTGTTGCCACCCTGGGTCCAGCTACCGATAAAGAAGAAACACTTCGGCAATTAATCAAGGCCGGTGTGGATATGGTTCGCCTTAACTTCTCTCATGGAAAAATTGATGATCACCGGCGCCGGGCAAAATTTGTCCGTGAAGAAGCCGAGCGTCAGTGCAGACATATTGCCCTGCTGGGAGATTTACAGGGGCCCAAAATTCGTGTCGGAAAATTCACTGATGGGCGTATATATCTGCGCAAAGGTGAAGAATTTATTTTGGACCCTGATTGGGATAAAGAAAGTGGCAGTCCTGAAGGTGTTTGGGTTGATTATGAAGCACTCGCAGAAGACTGTAATGAGGGAGACTGCCTGTTACTGGATGACGGCCGATTGAGTTTGCGCATCAAAAAAATTATTGGTCTGTCATTAAAAACCGAGGTTGAAAATGGTGGCTGGTTATCTGATAGAAAGGGAATAAATAAGCAGGGAGGTGGCCTGACTGCGCCGGCACTGACAGAAAAAGACCATCGGGATATCAAAGTTGCCGCCGAGTTACAGGTAGATTATTTAGCCGTTTCTTTCCCTCGCGATGCTCGCGATATTCACAAAGCGAGAAAGTTACTCAGAGAGGCGGGTGGCACCGCACATATTATTGCCAAAATCGAAAGGGCTGAGGCGGTATCCAATGATGCTCGCCTTGAGAAGCTCATCTTGGCCAGTGATGCCATTATGGTAGCGCGCGGTGATCTCGCCGTGGAGATTGGTGATGCAGAATTAATGGGAGTACAAAAACATTTAATCAGCTATGCCCGCTATCTCAATCGGGTCGTTATTACTGCGACACAAATGATGGAGTCGATGATTTCGAGTCCGGTACCTACTCGAGCAGAAGTCTGCGATGTGGCTAATGCAGTACTGGATGGTACTGATGCGGTAATGTTATCTGCTGAGACAGCGGCAGGTGAATATCCTATTGAAACCGTTAAGCATATGGCTGAAGTGATTCTTGGGGCAGAAAAACACCGTAAAATTTATTCCACGCCGGAAAGCCTTCGCGGCGATTACCCTGCGGGTGATGCGTGTATCGCCATGGCCGCCATGATCATAGCGAATCATTGCCGTGAAATTAAAGCCATTATTTGCCAGACCGAAACTGGAAATACTGCGTTATTGATGTCGAGAGTATGTGCATTAATTCCTATTTACGCTTTTTGTCGGCACCAAAAGTGCTGTAATCGTGTAGCCCTCTACAGCGGCGTTGACCCTGTATTAATGGATGTTTCTAATATGGACGGCCCGCTGCGAGATCAAAAAGCAATTTCTTATTTGCTGGATCAGGAACTGCTAATTTCAGGGGACTTCGTTTTGATATCCCGGGGCTATCAACAGGATATTGGTGGTCACACCGATACCCTGCGTATTGTCCGCGTGCCCTGATACAAACGATTAAATTACAAATTCTCACAGTGCAAATAACTTACCCCGCACGAACACATCTAACCAGTACCTTGGTCTCCAATTCCTGCTCAACACAGCGAAACTTCTGACCGTCAAGGGTTAATGACTTTGGGCTTCCCTGGGGCGCGGTTGTCGAACAACCGGCAACTCCTGTCGCCAGGGCCACGGCAAGCAGAATAAGTAGTATTTTCTGCACCGCAGTTACCTCTTTGAGTGGTGTGAGTGACGCATTCCCGAATAACTTGTTTATTCAGGGTAGAGGTAATAGCTGTCATTGAGATGTATAACGCGCCAATTTGTTAAAAGTGGCGACAGTGAGCTTGGATGGTGAGGCTATTTAAGTGGGCGGTTGCACTGAGGTTGGCGATTAACTTACCCCGCTGCGTCTTTTGATGGTTTACTACAGCGGGGTTAGTTACCTAATAAAGCTTGGAGTTAGCGTCTACCGCGATGGTGTCCACCGCGAACACGATAGTGGCCTCTATGGCCCCGGTAGCCGCGATAACCGCCGCGGTGATAACTTCTATAGCCTCGGTGATGGGCCCGGTAGCGGGCATGGGGCGACCGAGGGTAATAGAAACGGTTGTAGTAGGGCATTCCGCGATAGTAATAGCGAGCCCGGTAGCGAGGGTGGCCGCGGAATGATGCGGATCGGTAACTGGCGTAGCCACCGCGGTAATAATAGGTATTCACCGGTGTGAAACCAACGGTTTGGTAAACCGGTGTCCTGTAGGAAGTTAAATAGACATTACTCGAAGCGTAATAGTTGGGCGTGGCATAGGGATAAGCGTAGGAGGAGGTGTAAGCGACTTGCCCTCCACTTGGGCCACCGTAACTGGTGTAGGTGGTGTAGTAACCATCGGTGGCACAGGCACCCAGGGCTAGGGCTGTGCACACCGTGGCGGTGAGAATCACCGTTTTAACAGCTCTATTCATAGTGCTTTCTCCGGTAAGTGGAATTTCCCCCCGGAGAGGCCCGGCAGGGGCCAAGCCCCTAGGCGCGCCAACTAGGCGAGCACAGAATCTCAGGTTTAGTAAGGTCTTGCGCGCGGCGGTGGATCGACAATTTGATACTGGGTATTTACAACCGCAGGCGGTCTCAGGCGATAAAAGTTGCCGTCCCAGTAGAAGTTACAGTGCTGCATATTGTGACAGGTGCCATCCGGGTGGCAGTGGGCATAGCGGCCACGCAGGTTGTAATACGTCTTGTTGTAATAAGGGCTGTATCCGTAATAACTGGCGGAACAATCGTTGCCTCCGCAGGGATAGCCGGATGTTCCATTACAGGCCGATAGAGCCAGTCCTGCTGCGATGGCGAGCGCACAACCTGAGCCTCGCAGCAATCTAGTGGGCAGCGGTTTCATCAAGACCTCCACACCTATTGGCGGGTAACACTTCTACATTCAGCCTAGCATTTTTGGCGCGTGAATCATCACGGGGCAGAGTAAATGTTCTAGCAAAGCTGAATACCGAGGCAGGTCTGTGTTGGTTGATGGAAACTCTTCAGTTTCAATTTGATAGACCCACTTGTTCGGAGTCAAAAAAGGTAAGGTCGGCAGGCGGGTGAAACCACTAAAAATTCGCACATTGTGAGAAAAATGGTTCTCTCGCAATGCGCGAATCAAGCCATGAAGGTTTTTTAACCTAGTGACTGCTGGGCAGGAGATTGGGGTTTATTGACTCTAAGTAGGCGCCGCTGCTCAGCAACTGCTTTGCCTCTTCAATATCCGGGGCAAAGTAGCGGTCCTTGTCATAGAAAGGTACTCGGGCGCGAAGTTTTGCCTTGGCGGCCTCCAGTTTTTCCGTGGATTTTAACGGCGCGCGGAAATCCAGTCCCTGACAGGCAGCGAGTAGCTCCACCGCCAGGATGCCACAGGTATTGTCGGCCATATCCCGCAGGCGACGGCCAGCAAAGGTGGCCATGGATACATGGTCTTCCTGATTGGCGGAGGTGGGCAGTGAGTCCACGCAGGCTGGGTGCGCCATGGATTTGTTCTCACTGGCAAGCGCCGCTGAGGTGACCTGGGCGATCATAAAGCCGGAGTTCACCCCGCCATTTTCCACCAGGAAGGGAGGCAGGCCCGATAGGTTACTGTCGATCAGCAGCGCCATGCGACGCTCGGATAGAGAGCCGATTTCTGCCAATGCCAGCGCCAGGTTGTCGGCGACCATAGCAACAGGCTCTGCGTGGAAGTTACCACCGGAAATAATGTCGGAGTTATCCGGATTTTCCTCATCGGTAAATACCAGCGGGTTATCGGAAACACCATTTGCCTCGGCCAACAATACTTCGGCAGCGAAGCGCATCTGCTGCAAACAGGCACCCATGACCTGGGGCTGACAGCGCAGGGAGTAGGGGTCCTGCACTTTTTCACAGAACTGGTGGGAATCACCGATCTGGCTGGTCTCACCGAGCAGGTCCCGATAAATTGCCGCTACGTCGCGCTGAGCCTGTTGGCCGCGGGCGTTGTGAATACGATCATCGAAGGGGCGGCGTGAGCCCTTAGCGGCTTCCAGGGTAATAGCACCGGTTACCAGGGCGCCGGCGAACAGGTCTTCACTGGCGAACAGGCCGAGCAGGGCAAAGGCGGTAGAAGCCTGGGTGCCGTTTAGCAGGGCAAGGCCCTCTTTGGGGGCCAGGGTAATGGGCTCTAGTCCCGCGGCTTTGAGGCCTTCGTGAGCACTCTTGCGCTCGCCCTTGATAAATACTTCCCCTTCACCGAGAAGTACCACGCTCATATGAGCCAGCGGCGCCAAATCGCCAGAAGCGCCGACAGAGCCTTTCTCAGGGATAGCGGGATATACACCGGCATTGACCAGTTGCATTAAAGCTTCGATAACCTGCGGGCGCACGCCGGAGAAGCCGCGCGCGAGCGAGTTGATTTTCAACACCATCAGCAGACGCACGGTGGCTTCACTCATAAAGTTGCCGGTACCGGCGGCATGGCTCAGTACAATAGCGCGCTGCAGGTTTTCCAGGTCGTGCTTTTCAATACGGGTGTTGGCCAATAAACCAAAACCGGTATTAATTCCGTAAACCGTGCGCCCCTCGGTAATAACCTGGGCAACAGTGTGGGCAGAGGCTTCAATAGCGGGGTAGGCGCTTTTCGCCAGGGACAGCTGCACCGACTCGCGGGCTACGCGGCGCAGTTGCGCAAGGCTCAATTGACCGGGATCGATTTCCAATTGATACATAAATTCATTCACCAAAAAATATTTACTGCTTAGCAGGCTGTTGAAAAACAGCCTGCGCGGGCGGTGCGAAAGCGCCTGCCGCAAAATCAAGCACTGCAAATGCTTGATTTGAGTGCCCATCTTTGTGGACATGTGCCGCAAAGATGGCTTGAAAAAGTCGCCTGTAGGCTTTTTCAACACCCTGTTAGGCGCCGGCGGCGCAGCCCGATAAAAATTATTCGGGCTGTAAAAGATTTCCGCCGGCGGTATTTTTATTGCGGTAAAAAATCAGTCGTTCAGCATGGGCAGGTCCAAGCCCTGCTCTTTTGCACATTTTTTTGCGATCTCGTAACCGGCATCGGCGTGGCGCATTACGCCGGTGGCGGGATCATTCCAGAGAACCCGTTCGATACGTTTGCGCGCAGCTTCGGTACCGTCACAGACAATGACCACACCAGAGTGCTGGGAGAAGCCCATGCCTACGCCACCACCGTGATGCAGAGATACCCAGGTAGCGCCGGAGGCAGTGTTCAGCAGGGCATTCATCAGCGGCCAGTCGGAGACAGCGTCGGAACCATCCATCATGGCTTCAGTTTCGCGGTTGGGGCTCGCTACAGAGCCGCTGTCGAGGTGGTCGCGGCCGATCACTACCGGTGCTTCCAATTCACCGTTGGCTACCATCTCGTTAAATGCCAGTGCCAGGCGCGCGCGATCTTTCAGGCCCACCCAACAGATACGTGCGGGCAGTCCCTGGAAGTGAATCCGCTCGCGGGCCATATCGAGCCAGTTGTGCAGCTGCGGATTATCGGGAATCAGTTCTTTAACCTTGGCATCGGTTTTGTAGATATCTTCCGGGTTGCCGGACAGGGCCGCCCAGCGGAAAGGACCGACACCTTCGCAGAACAGCGGGCGAATATAAGCGGGTACAAAGCCGGGGAAATCAAAGGCATTTTCCACACCTTCCTCGAGAGCCATCTGACGAATATTGTTGCCGTAGTCGAGGGTTGCGGCTCCGCGCTTTTGCAGCTCCAGCATGGCTTCAACCTGAACCGCCATAGACTGTTTGGCTGCCTTTACTACTGCGGCTTCATCTTTCTTGCGCATCTCCGCAGCGTATTCCATGGTCCAGCCCTGGGGCAGGTAGCCATTTAAAGGATCGTGTGCGGAAGTCTGGTCGGTAACCGAATCCGGCAGAATATTGCGCTTTACAATTTCCGGGAAAATATCTGCTGCGTTGCCCAGCAGGCCAACGGAAATGGCTTCGCCTTTTTCCATCGCGGCTTCAATCATTTGCAGGGCTTCGTCGAGGCTGGTGGCTTTTTTGTCTACATAGCCAGTGCGCAGACGGAAGTCGATACGGGTTTCGTCGCACTCTACTGCGATCATGCTGAAACCAGCCATCGTCGCCGCCAGTGGCTGAGCGCCACCCATGCCGCCGAGGCCACCGGTAAGAATCCATTTGCCTTTCGCTTCGCCATTAAAATGTTTGCGTGCGACGGCGGCAAAGGTTTCATAGGTGCCCTGGACGATGCCTTGGGAGCCGATATAAATCCAAGAGCCGGCAGTCATCTGGCCGTACATGGCCAGGCCTTTTTTATCCAGCTCGTTAAAGTGTTCCCAGTTGGCCCAGTGGGGTACCAGGTTGGAGTTGGCAATTAATACCCGGGGTGCATCGGCGTGGGTTTTAAAGACTCCGACAGGCTTGCCGGACTGCATCAGCAGGGTTTCGTCGTCTTCCAGGCGCTTCAGCACTTCGACAATCTTGTCGTAGCACTCCCAATCCCGCGCGGCGCGGCCGATACCACCGTACACCACCAGGTCCTCCGGGCGTTCAGCTACCTCGGCGTCCAGGTTGTTCATCAACATGCGCAGGGGAGCTTCGGTGAGCCAGCTTTTGGCATTGAGCTCACTGCCGCGAGGCGCGCGGATTTTGCGGCTGGGATCGTGGCGTTTGTCGGTAGACATAGCTTCCTCGTCAATTTTTCTCGTAAAAAAATTCACACGTCCCGGATTTGATTGTTTCTTTTCCCAGGGCGCGCGGGATAAATCAATAACTAGAATCTCAGTTGTGCACCGAGGCGGTATCGATTGCCTGGGTGAACCAGGCGCGCGAAGCTCACGGTGCCGGCACTGCATTTAGTGCGCCGCCAAACCTGGAGGCACGCATCTCCGGGGGCAATTTCCAGAGCGTGGGCGATAGCGGCTTCCGCAGCTATGGCCTCGACGGTTGTATCGGCCTCGGTCAGCGGTGCGACTTTGGAAAGATAGGCGTTGGGGGTGGTGTGGGCGAAGTCCTGGTCCAGGTAATCTGGAGCCAAGGCTGGGTTGGTAAACCGCTCTTCCCACTGCACCGGCAAGCCGTTGTCACAGTGCACAATAATGGAGTGAAACACTTTTGCCTGTTCGGGCACTTCCAATGCCAGGGCTACATCGGCGCTGGCGACACAGGGCTGAGCTAACAGAATGCGGTTGCTGTAACTGTGCCCCCGGGCCGAGATCTCGTCGGCGATATTGCGCACTTCCAACAGTGAGCTGGCGGGCACCGGCTCGGCGACAAAAGTACCCAGCCCCTGGGAGCGCATCAGAACGCGCTCATCGGTTAACTCGGTGAGTGCCCGCCTTGCGGTCATCCGGCTCACACTGAATTGCTGTGCCAGTTGGTTCTCCGAGGGTACCTGGGAGTGAATTGGCCACTCGCCAGACTCAATTTGTTGGCGGATATGGCGCTTGATGGCCGCGTATCGGGGTTCACTTGCAGTATTCATAGACTCAGGTACAGTGCTTCCGTGGCTTGTATATTGTTGTATATACAAGAATAGTTACGGCTACTATGGTTTCCCTGCTGCGGGCTGTCAAGTCGATGAGGGGAACTGTATCCTGCCCGTTACTGGTTTGTCGGTCATCGGGCCGAGCATCTATGGTTTAAAAGGAAAAGCGTGCCGCTAAAAGCTTATGTCAGAACGCTGTGATTTGCTGATTACCAATTTGAATGCCGCCACAATGGACCCATCCATTGCCGGTGGTTACGGTGTTATCGAGGATGCTGCAATTGCGGTAACCAAAGGTCGGATCGTTTGGATTGGTCCCCGCCGGGATCTGCCCGAGTGCACCCCAGACCGCATTGTTGATGGCGAAGGTCAATGGGCAACTCCGGGCCTGATCGATTGCCACACGCATCTCGTATATGGAGGCCATCGCGCAGGGGAGTTTGCCCGTCGCCTGGGGGGAGAGAGTTACGAAGAAGTGGCTCGCTCTGGCGGGGGTATTATTTCTACCGTGCGGGCGACACGGGGTGCCAGTGCCGAGAACCTGTATAAGTTGGCTGAGCCCCGTCTGCACGCCCTGATGGCCGAAGGCGTTACAACCGTGGAAATTAAATCCGGTTATGGCCTGGACCTGGATACTGAACTAAAGCAATTGCGCACCGCGAGACGCCTGGCGCAACACAACTCAGTGGAAATAGTAACGACCTGTCTGGCAGCTCACGCTCTGCCACCGGAATACGACGGTCGTGCCGATGAATATATCGACCTTATCTGCGAGCAGATATTGCCCGCTGTAGCCCGCGAGCAACTGGCCGATGCCGTGGATATGTTTTGCGAGACGATTGGATTTACTGTCGATCAGTGCCAGAGAGTTATCGATGCAGCGAAAAAACTGGACCTGCCAGTAAAAGTGCACGCCGAGCAGTTGGCGCGTACAGGGGCTACTGAAATGGCGGCAAAGTCCGGGGCATTATCGGTAGATCATATTGAATACATCAGCGATGCGGATGTCCGGGCCATGGCGGAAAGCGGCACCGTGGCCGTCCTCCTGCCGGGTGCTTTCTATACGCTGCACGAAACCCAGGTTCCGCCCATTGAAAAATTACGCGAGGCGGGGGTTTGTATGGCATTGGCTACAGACCTTAATCCCGGGAGTTGTCCAATCGCTTCCCTACGTTTGATGATGAATATGGGTTGTCAGCTGTTTGGCTTAACTCCGGCAGAAGCTCTCGCAGGTGTTACCCGTGCAGCCGCTCGGGCATTGGGTTTGTGCTGTTCTCGCGGTGTACTGCGCGAGGGGCTGCGAGCAGATATTGTTCTTTGGCCGATGGATACCCCGGATCAGCTCGCTTATGAAGTTGGCGCTTTAAAGCCTGCAAGAATTTTCCTGGAGGGGCGCGATGTTACAGCTTGCTGATATGCAACTGAGAATCGGGTAAGTTGATTCTTAGGGTGGATGTATATCGGAAATAAGGATAAGTTGGTGCTAAATGAGCAACAATATTATCAACAATTTTTATAAGGTTTTTGCGCCCATTATTATCTGAGAATTGGAATGTTGATCTCTATTTAGTATCTATCGAGGGCTTTATTTTTAGTTCATGAGTGCCGCTTTGTATTTACAATGGGCGACACTTTTTGATACTGCTAACCAATGTCACAGCGTTGGCTGATAAATAGGGCATACTTATAAACTGTAAGCCTCTTTAGATTTACAATCGGAATAAATAAACGGTCCCCTCTTAACATTAATGATCAGGGGGCTGTAACCGATAAATAAGTAATAAGGCTTTTTGTATACCTTACATTTTCACAGGAAGTGCATCTTGCCTTTGCAATATCTCTATATCAGTTAATGCACACTAAATTCATTACTCTAAAGCTAGGAGCTCTTGAAAATGAGTAATTCCAGTCTTTCAGGAGCAGTGGTGCTCCCGCAAGAAAATCCTCGTATTTTGGCCTTTGATCTGACCCGAGGCATTGCCGTACTGTTTATGATTGCTATTCACGTCTTATATCATTATGGACGAACAGACGTGGCAGACAGTGCTATTGGTGTTGCTATCCAGGTATCTGCGGGAACTCCGGCAGCTTCAGTGTTTATGCTGATTATGGGTATTTTCATTGGCTATAGTTCGAAGCCGAGTCTGAAACAGGATTTGTTTCGTGCTGCTGGTCTTTTTGCAATAGGGTATTTACTTAATTTCGCCCGTGGCACAGTGCCTATGTGGCTTTCTTTACAGTTTGGCCTTGTGACACAGGAGCAACTGGGAGAATACACACCGCTGAGTGAATTTCTTATGGTAGATATTTTCCAGTTTGCTGGCCTTGCGCTTGCTATTTGTGCACTAGTCAGGCACTTCTTGCCTCATCCTATATACTGGCTCGCTGCGGCAGCTATCGTAGCATTCGGCTCCTCACTCGTCTGGGATATCGGCAGTAACTCCGTTGTTATTGACGAAATTTTACAGTTGTTTTTTGGCAATAAGCGCGAAGGGGTAATGTTCCCGTTATTTTCCTGGCTTGCCTATCCCCTCGCAGGCATGGCAGTTGGCTACTGGTTTAAAAATACAAAAAATATAGATGCATTGTTCTCACGCAGCATATGGATTGGCTTAGCCCTAATGAGCATAGGTGGCCTTCTAATCATGTTGAATACGCAATACTTTTTTGCCGAAAACATGAGAGGTGGCCCAGGTCTAATTATTCTGCTTATTGGCTATACTTTCCTTTGGCTTTGGATTAGTAATTTCCTCTTAAACAAAGTAAAGAACAGAAAGCTCATTGACGTAATGGTGTTTTGGGGTAAAAACATAACTCCGTTCTATATTGCTCAGTGGTTGATAATTGGATGGGGATTAATGTTAGTTGGTTCCCAGCAGCTTGGTATGGCCAGTACATTAACAGCAATGTTTATCGTACTCCTGCTTTCTCATGTCGGGACTCGAGCTTGGGTTAATTTCCGTTCCCACAAAGGGAAAGCTATGGAGCAGCCTGCAGCGTCTGCGGTATAGTACCGACATGCAACACGTGCTGTTGAAAAATGCGGCGCGTTAGTGTTATAGAAGCGCAACTTAAATGCTTCTTTTCCGTGACATATTTTAAGGTACTCGCAGAGGGCATTGCTTGATCGTCTACTTCCAAAAGTATCGGCAGCTCTCGCGTTGGGGCTTTACAGTTCCCACAGCCCACTGTGCGAAGGTTTGCGCGCGCATATTGCGCACGGCCAATGGATATTCCGGTTCAACTTGCCTACAAAGTGGGGGCTTGAAGCCAATAAAGATCTTCCTCGGAGGTATTGATGTTACAACTTGCTGATATGCAGTTATGGAGTGGTCGCACCGACTCTGAGGATGGACGTGCAGGTGAGCGCTGGCACCAGCGGATTTCTCCTTTGCAATTGGATGACCCTCCCGGCCTGACTGTTCTCGGCTTCGCTTCTGATGAGGGTGTGCGTCGAAATAAAGGGCGAATTGGCGCGGCCAAGGGACCGAGAATATTGCGTTTGGCCATGGCGAACTTGCCGGCAACTTTTGATGCGCCCTTATACGATGCGGGTAACGTCAGAGTCGAACGGGAAGACTTGGAGTCTGCCCAATCGCTATTGGGTGCCCGTATCAATGAGTTGCTCGGTGCCGGTCACTTTCCACTGGTATTGGGAGGCGGCCATGAAATTGCTTTTGGCAGTTATCAGGGGATTGCCCGCTGGATGCGCGAGCATCACCGCGAGAGCAGTCTGGGTATTATCAATTTTGATGCGCATTTGGATTTACGCACACCTGCGCCAAAGGGGTCATCGGGTACGCCATTTTTCCAGATTGCAGAGCAGTGCAGGATAAATGGCCGCGAATTTAATTATCTCTGTGTAGGCGCAGCGGATAACGCCAACACGCCTGCTCTCTACCAGAGAGCTGATGAGCTGGGTGCCCAGGTTATTCGGGATCGTGAAATCAGTAGTTGGAATCTGAATACTGTTCAGGCGCGAATCCGCGATTTTATTGAGAAGGTGGATTTTGTCTATCTGACGGTATGTCTGGATGTATTGCCGGCGGCAGTAATGCCAGCGGTGAGTGCCCCCTCTGGCAGGGGGGTTTCCATGGAGTTTCTGGAAGTCTTGCTGGATACCGTTTTGGAATCCAATAAAGTTTGTTTGGCGGATATTGCTGAATTTAATCCCTATTTTGATATTGAGGATCATGGTGCGCGTACCGCAGCCCGCTTAGGTTTTCAAATTGCAAATCGTGCGGCCAGAAAAATCCCCTGAGTATTTTTTAATAATACAGCGCGGCCTGTATGTCTTTGGAGGTCGCGTTAACTTCAGTATTAGAAACCACTATTTTAATCTTTATCCACAGCCGTAAGTGACTGGCAGAAAGCTCCACTTTTGCAGTTGATATGATCAAAGATCTTGAAATTAATCACCTAAGAACCCTGGAAATACTATTCAGGGTTGAAAGTATCTCCCTTGCTGCAGAGCATCTACAGGTTTCGCAGCAAGCTGTCAGTTTGCAGCTGAAGAAGATTAGAAAAATAGTTGGGGATGATCTATTTGTGCGCACTGGGCATGGGATGGCTCCCACCAGTTATGCAAAATTTATAGAGCCACAGATTCGACAGGTGCTGACGTTACTCAGTGAGATTCCCGCCCCGGGCTCTCTTGACTCAAGCCAGGCTTCCCGGACCCTGGTGATCTCTGCTACAGATTACACGCAAAAAGTGGTTGTTGCCGAATTGATCGAAAGGGTCAGGCAATATGCGCCGAAAGTGAAATTTATTGTCACTAATATTGAAAGCGTCTCGCTCACCCAGAAAATGCATCAGGGAGAAATTGACTTAGCTTTCACATCAACGGGGTATGTGCCTGATGGAATTAATACACAGGTGCTCTTTAATGAGCGTTATGTCTGTGTATCGGCTAATCCTATGTATAGTTTAGATGAGTTGGTCCCTATTGGTCAGTTGATGCAATCTGATTTTGTGATTACATCGCCAGGGGTTGGAGGCTTGCGCGGTTCAGCCGATCGTTGGCTAGAGGGGCAAGGTCTAAAAAGAGAGATTGTTGTTTCGGCGCCCTCTTTTTATATAGCCCAGGAGTTTTTGAAAAGGACAGATACCCTGGCCTTTATTCCCTCTAGATTGATGCCTTGTGAGGGCTTGGTGGAAATTACCTTGGACAAGTACCCACCTGGCTACGAAGTTGTAGCCGCCTTTCATCCCCGAGTGGAAAATGATCCATTGGTAAGTTGGATTCTCAATGATCTGCACCAACGGTTTTCTAAGTCAATGGCTTCCTGATTGTATCCGTAACAAGCTTTACTCCATAGCTTTGGCAAAGCTGCCTTTCTACTATGATTTTTTCAAAAGCTAGAAAGCGTACAGGCCTGTTATGAGTATTCTGAATATTAATCCTTCTTCACTTTATGATGGCAGTTCTTCCTGCCTATCCCACGCCCGAGTCGATACCAAAACAGGCTTGGTATTTGTATCGGGTCAGGTGGATTGGGATAGTAATTGTGAAGTTAAAAACAAAGGGGTTGGTGCTCAGGTGGAAAGCGCCATGCAAAACTTATTGACAGTACTGGATGAGGCCGGATCGTCGGTAGAGAACCTTTTGCAGTTACGTATCTATGTGCGTGGAGAAGTTAGTGAGCATCTGGGGGAAATAGTCCCTGTGCTATCTAAATATTTGGGTACTACTCGCCCGGCAATCACGGGAGTGGGAGTCACATCCCTGGCGTCGCCAGAGACATTGATAGAAATTGAGGCAGTGGCTAAAACGCTGCTTTAAGTACCTGAATAAAAAAGCCCCGCATTGCAGGGCTTTTAAGTTTTACTTGAGGTGTTCCCTAAGCTCGGAGCCTGCTTGATCAAGAGCATCCTGCACTGCGGGCACGTCACTCAGGGCATTTAGTAGGCCGTAGTCGTGAATCATGCCGTTATAGCGAACAGCGGTTACGGTCACACCAGCTTCGTTAAGTTTGCGGGCGTAAGCTTCCCCTTCATCTCTCAGCACATCCATCTCAGCAGTCTGCACCAGAGCGGGAGGCAAGCCGACCAACTGGGATTTGCTTGCGCGCAGAGGTGAAGCATAGATCTCGTTGCGCTGTTTGGGGTCGGTAGTGTAGTTATCCCAGAACCACTTCATCATATCCCGTGTCAGGAAGTGATCCTGGGCGAACTGCTTGTAAGAAGCGTTGTTGAAGTTGGCATCGGTAACCGGCCAGAGCAGCAGTTGGAATTGCAGATCCGGTGTTCCTTTCTCTTTCGCCATCAAGGCAACCACGGCTGCCATATTGCCACCGACACTGTTACCGGCCACGGCAAGACGGGACCCGTCGACACCGATCTTTTCGCCATTCTCCGCGACCCACTGGGTAGCCGCATAAGCCTGGTTAATTGCAGTCGGGTACTTGGCCTCTGGAGATGGGGTGTAATCCACATATACCGCAGCGGCGCCGGAGCGTTGAACCAGATCGCGGATCAAGCGTTCGTGAGTTGGGTAGTCACCCAAGACCCAGCCTCCGCCGTGGAAATACATAAAGGCGGGAATCTGGCCCCGGGTGTTTTTCGGTTTAACGATAGTCAGTTCCAGCTTTTCGCCATTAACCCTAATGGTTTTCTTGCTGACTTCAGCGGGCGGCAGTTGCGCACCCTCTTGGGCTCCGACCAGGACGGCGCGGGCATCTTTTGGTGATAGTTGCTCAATGGGTTTGCCGCCACCTTGCGCCAGTGCTTGAAGGAATCCCTGGGTATTTTTCTCCACACCAGGGGAAATAGAAGCAGACGCAGAAGCCATGCCAAGAGCAAAGAAAAGGGGTAGTGCCAGCTTGGAAATTTTTAAGCCATTCATAACGGATACCTTCAACTCTCTACCGGTTGCTTAAGCGGATATGTGCAGGCGCACATCAACATTGCCTCGGGTTGCATTGGAATAAGGGCAAACTTCTTCGTGAGCGGTGTTGGCAATTTTTTCTGCCGTCGCCTGATCCAGGCCAGGAAGATCGATGTAGAGGTCAATATCCAGACCGAACCCCTTACCCTGGGGACCGATTCCAACTTCAGCGCGCACAGTGGTTTCTTCCGGGACTTTTACTTTCTCTTTACCGGCGACAAACTTAAGAGCGCCAATAAAGCAGGCAGAGTAACCCGCAGCAAACAGTTGCTCTGGGTTGGTGCCATCGCCACCGGGACCGCCAAGCTCTTTGGGAATACTGAGCTTGACGCTTAACTTCCCATCTGATGATTGAGCTTCGCCATCACGGCCGCCATTTGCGGTTGCTACTGCGGTGTAAACTGTTTGCATTAACCTGTCCTCATTGATGTGTGTTTGTCTGTCAGAAGCCGCCTGGAATGGAGTCCAGTCCTTTTCCCGCTGGATTTATTGAGCTGGGGGTAGTAGTCCGGATTTCTAAGTCAGCTTCTAAATAGCGCGTCAGCTTGGGCGCCAGATAAAGTTATTGCGATAACTATTATTGCGATAATTAAATATCTCTATAAGGGCGATAGCTATAACAAATGGGGTCAAAGCGGGGCCCCGCTAATGGCGGGGCGATAAAAAGAGGGAAAGATTAAGGGTTCGCTAAATATTGGCGAAGCGTCTCTATTTGCGCCTTTAGCGCTCGTGCAGACTGAGGATTCAAGCCACAGGCATTCAGCACTTGAGTGGGAATTGAAGCAGCTTCTTTTTGCATCGACCTACCGGTATCAGTCAGCTCGATAATGACTCGACGCTCGTCCTCCGGGTCTCGGTGGCGGTTGATCAGATTTTGATTCTCCAATCGTTTGATAACTGGCGTTAGGGCACCCTTATCCTGGCCAAGCCGCAGACTCAGCTCCGTAGCGGTGATTCCGTCGTCTTCCCAGAGTACCAGCATCATCAAGTATTGGGGATAGGTTATTCCCAGTGTCTCCAATAGAGGCTTGTACATTTTGCTCATTGCCAGGGAGGCAGAATACAGGCTAAAGCAAAGTTGGTTATCGAGTTTTTGGTCTTCGTTTATGGACTTGGCCATAGGCACACCCTACTTACCGGTGGCAGTTTTGCGCCAGTGTAGCGCAAGTATGGACTTACCACGCTCCTTCATTGTTCCAGAACCGACACATACTGCCAATCGAGAGCAGCGAAACTTTTTGTAAGGTTTTATTTGAAGCCGGTACAGTAATTTGCATAGACGATGGAGTGGCCGGTGGAATTACGGGATCAATTATTTCAACAAGCGACTACGGAATATACCGAAGGGGTTTCCCGGCTGGTACATAGCTATGTGCGATCAAAAGCCGAGCATGATGATCTGTTACAGGAAATCTGGCTGGGACTCTGGCGGGCCCTGCCGACATTTCGCGGTGATGCCAGCTTAAAAACCTTTGTATATCGTATCGCACATAACCGCTGTGTGACCGAGCTGACCCGTAGAAAACCTTATCATGGGAGTGATGATGAATTACTGGAGCTTGAGGACCACCAGCCGGGCCCCGCAGAGCGATTGGTAGCCGAACGCAAGTCTGAACAGCTGGTTCGTGCAGTGCAGAAATTACCCTTAGGACTCCGGCAGACATTGACTCTTCGCCTGGAAGGCCTGAGCTATGCGGAAATCTCTGAAGTTCTGGGTATTACCGAGTCCAATATTGCAGTGCGGCTCAACCGGGCAAAAGAGCGTCTCAATATCTGCCTTTTGGGAAGTGAAAAATGAATGAATCAGACACAGAAAAACAGTGGCTAGAGCTGGAAAGTATCTGGAAGGGGCAACAGACCAGCGCAGAAATCCCAATTACAGCGCTGAATTGGGTGCGTCGCCAGGAGCGACGAATGCGATTGGTGGTCGCTTTTGAATATCTTTTTGCAATAGCTGGGGTAATCTATTTGCTAGGAGTAATTCTTGCGAAGAGCTACCCAGATACCATGTACCGAGTAGCTTTTGTTATTGCGACGCTCGTTTCGGCAATAGTATTTTCGACAGTTAATCGGCGAGGTCTATGGGCCCCGCTAGAAGAATCGGCAAAAGCTTATGTTGAATTAGGGCTGTTGAG